>NZ_JBQUYV010000002.1:0-801528 GCF_056314185.1 Sphingomonas sp. DMC8
GCTCGTCAGGCTCATAACCTGAAGGCCGCAGGTTCAAATCCTGCCCCCGCAACCAATCCAACACACACACCAAACCGCTTCAGGATATCCTTAGGCGGTTTTTTGTCCCTGTTTTCCGTGGGTTATTCCCGAGTCGCATCGTCTCAACGCGCCTCTTTGGACGCCACCGAACGCCAGGACGTCGATTTGCTTTTGGGGGTATTTTCCGGGGTAATCGCCGCAACCCCAGCGGAGTACCCCCAGATGGCGCTCAAGGAACTCGAAGTCCGCTACGCGACCAAGCGGCAGAAGGACTACAAGCTCGCCGACGGTGAGGGCCTGTACCTCCTCGTCCGGCCCAATGGCTCGAAGCTCTGGCGTATGAAGTATCGGTTCGACGGCAAGGAGAAGCGGCTCTCCTTCGGGCGCTATCCCGACCTAAGCCTTGCAGAGGCGCGGCTGCGCCGCGCCGAGGCGAGGGTGGCGCTGGGGCAGGGCAGGGACCCCGGCGCCAACAACAAGTCGCCAGCCGGCAAGACCTTCGAACAGGCGGCGCGTGCGTGGCATGAGAACCGCGAGGGCAATCTCGACGGAGGCCATGCCCAGCGGCTGATGACGCGGCTCGAACGCGATGCCTTTCCGGTGCTTGGCGATCGGCCGCTTCGGTCTATCACCAGTGCGGACGTGCTGGCCATGGTGCGGACCGTGGAAGCGCGCGGCGCGCTCGACGTCAGCCGGCGGATTAAGCAGCATGTCAGCCAGATCTATCGCTTTGCTACCGTTTGCTTTCACTGGATACCGTCAGGCAAAGAATGCCGTACGCAACGGCAGCATGGCGGCACCGATTGCCGCGGCATCAGGACCAATCGCCGATGGCGCGATACGAGGCGCGGGGCGATGATGGCCGCGCCGCTCGGGGTTGGTGAACCGGACGCGTGCTATGATCCGCTCGGCGAGTATGGGCGGCAAACGACCACCGAGCACGATCAGGTCGGGGTCGAGGGCAGCCGAGATGACCGAGGCGACCAGGTTGAACGACGGCGTGCAGACATCCAGCCAGCCGTCGATCAGCGGATCGGCAGGATCGAATGCGGCCAGCATCGCATGGAGGTCGTCATAGGGCTGCCCGTTGGCCGCGAGATAGAGGCGTAGATTCTCGAGATTGGGCTGTGGCCAGCCCTCGGGCAGGACCGAGGCGAACTCGCCTGCATTGCCGTGGCTGCCACGCAGCTGCGCGCCGCCCGCGATGACTCCGCCGCCGAACCCGGCGGCGAAATACAGATAGGCGAAGTCTCGTGTGGTGCGACCCGCGCCCAGCATCGCTTCACCGACCGCCGCGACGTTACCGTCATTGTCGACCCAGACCGGGCCACCGATCCGTTCGGCCAGCATCGTGTCGATCGGTATGAGCGCCCATGGGTCGAGCTGGGCGGGCGGGTTCAGCCGCGCGCCATCGCCGATGAAATAGCCGGTCACGCCGACGCCGATGCCGATCCGTCGGGCCGGATCGAGCGCAGCCTTGGTCACGGTCGCGTCGATCAGCGAAGCGATTTGCGCCGCCGCCCGCGCGAAGTCAGTGCTAAGAAGGGGTGCGTCGGCGCGCGCCCGGATCGCGCCGGTCAGGTCCATCAGCACCAGCGACACCGCGTCGGTCATCACCGACACACCCACCGAGAAGGCGGCATCGGCGAGGAGGCTGAGTTTGGCGCTCGGTTTGCCGCGGCCGGCGATCTGGGGGGCGCCCTCGACCAGCAGGCCGCGGTCGATCAGCGGGTCGACGAGACGGGTGATCGATTGCGCGGTCAGGCCAGTCGCGCGGGCGAGGTCGGCGCGCGAGGCTGTGCCGGTGCGATGGAGGAGCGCCATCACGACGCGTTCGTTTTCGGTCGCGGTGCGGCGCCCGTCTTCACGTAGAAATGCGGGCGCGAACTGGCCCGCGAAGCCATGACTCATGCGTGGACGTCCCTCGGATTGATAGGCGCGATACGCCGTGGCGGCCAAACGCACCAAGCGGCAACCGCGCAGGCGATCAGCAGCGTAGCAACGAAGCTCGTAAAGGCATCGGGCGCAAATGTCGCATGGTCGTCGAGCGCAGCAGTCATTGCCAGCCCGGCCCCGCCAAGCGCTAGCTTGGCAGCCATGGTGTAGAAGCCATAGCTGCGCGCGCCGCGGGCGAGCAGTGGCAGCAGCGCCCAGTCGACCAAATTGGTGCAGCCAAGCAGCATGCCGGTGACCATGATCAACGGCCATCCCTCCAGCCGTAGCAGTACGGCCACGACGGGGATAGCGATCAGGTACAGCGACGCCAGCAAGATCAGGCCGCGACGGGCATCCCGGACGCCCAACGGGACCAGCGCGGCGAGCATTCGGCCGCCTGTCAGCAGCAGGACGGTCGTCCCGGCGTCGGGATGGGCGATCGTGGTCGGTAATTGCAGCATCGCCTTGGTCAGCGCACCGAGCGCGACGATGCCGATCAGGCTACCGACCAGAAACCCGCGCGGTAGCCCTGGACCGATCGGTACCGCTGCCACTGCCCGCAAAGCCGTGGCGCGAGGCATCAGCGGCAGCAAGGCGGCTCCGAGGATCAGCGCAGTCCCGGCAAGCAGCCAAAGCATCACCGGCAGCGACGCGGCGTCGCGCCACCGCGACAAAGCGAGCCCGACCGCACCTGCAGCGATGCCGGTGCCAATCGTGCGCCCGCGCGACAGGCGTGTTGCCGTGCCGGCCGCAGTTGCCGCCAGCCGGGTCAGCATCGCGTTGTGCGGCACGTCATAGGCTGCATAGCAAAGGCGGAAGGCGAGCGTCGCTGCGATCAGCACGGCACTGCCAGATGTCGCGGCGAGAATCGTCATCGGGAATATCAGCGCTGCCCCGGTGAGGCCGATGCCGGCGACCCGTCGCGTTTGCCGCGGATGGCGGTCCAACCACGCGCCGACGCACAGGTCCGCCAGCGCGTTCGCCGCAAGCCCACCCAGGAACAGCCAACCCGCGAGCGCTGGATCGACCCCGAGCAGGCTGACCAGCGCATAGATCGCGACGAGGTCGCTCGCCGTCCATAACAGGCTCTTGCCGGTATGGGCCGCGTAATAGGCGCTATGCACGGCGCGCGGGGACAGCGTCATCGGATCCATCGGACCTTGTAGAGGTGGAGCCCTTCAATCGGGATGCGGCGCGGGTCGGCGCCTTGCGCGGTCATAACGGTGAAGCCGTGCGCCCACCAGCTCTCCTCGGCCTGCACCCAGGCGATGCGGTCGCCCATCGCGCTCACGGCCTTGACGCGCAGTTTGGGATTGAGCGGGGCGATGGCCTTGAAGCTGCTGTCATCGGGGTTGAAGGACCAAGCGCCGTCATCAGTGGTGACGGTATAGTCGCCACTCGGCGCCAGCGACAGGTCATGCCCGTCGCGCCGACCCGGCAGCGGCCAGCGCGCGGTCTCGACGAGACGGGAACCTTGGGCGGTCGGGGTAAGCCGGAACGCCTGGACCAGATCGTGCGACAACGTAAACAGTCGCGCACGCTTGGCATCCCAGACCGCGCCATGCCCGGACGGCAGCGGCACGCTCTGCAGCGGCATCTCGTTGCGGTGGACGTTATAGAGTTCGAGCCGGTTCCCCACCGGATCAATCGACAGCGCGACCGCGACCAGCCCGCCCGGCAGCAGCGCCGCCGAATGCGCCATCGGCGTCTTCGCGCGGAATAGCACCCTGCCGGTCGCTCGATCGATCAGCACCGTTGCGCCGGTCGAGGCGGTGACGAGGAGCTTGCGACCATCGTCCACCGGCTTGCAGTCATCGATATGCGCCAGCAGCGTCGCCCTGTACTCGCCGGGCAGATCGGTCGCCTCACGCGCCGTCCAATGCCACGATTCGGTCGCTCGATCGCTCTCGATCCGCAGTTCGCGGACTTGATCGTCGCCGCAGGCATATAGGTGATCCGGTGTCGTTGCCGATGCGGCGATGGCCGCCAACCCTATAAAGAACATGGACGCTTTCTTCCCGTAAAGCCGTCGACGCATCCCTGCGATGCATCGTCACGTTTATGTCACCTATAGTGATTAAATGACGTGATCATGTCATCCAAAAGGGGGATTCTCCATGTCGTTTCGATCCAGTTTTCGTTTGCTGTTGCTTCTGTCGGCGTCGCTGCCGTGCAGCGCCTTTGCGCAGAGTGTCGCCGCGCCCACCCAGACGGCCAACCCCGAAGCGTCGCTGCTCGCCGGTTCCGAAAAGGATGGCGACATCGTCGTGACCGGCGCGCGGCTGCAGGCGAAAAAGGACATTGCCGCCAAGCGCGAGATCTCGGTCATCTCCGACAGCATCAGCTCGGACGAGGTCGGCACGCTGCCGGACTTCGGTCTGGGCGAGGCTTTGACCCGCGTTCCGGGCATCTCCACCGTTCAAAATAACGGTCGCGGCGAGGCGCAATTCCTTTCGATCCGCGGCCTCAATGCCGATTATAACCTCGTCGAGATCGACGGCGTGCCGCTGCCGGCCAACGAAATCTCCCGCCGCAACGTTTCGTTGGATGTCATCCCGTCGTCGCTGGCCGCACGGGTTGACGTCTACAAATCGATGGATGCGACGATGAACGGAAATGCGATCGGTGGTATCGCCAATCTCCGCACGCGCAGCGCGTTCGACAATGGCGGCAAGCCCTATCTGGGCGGTCGTGCGGATCTTGGTCGCTGGGATTTCCAGCGTGTGCGCGGCGGCAACACCCCATCGGGCCAGGCCGAGCTGGTCGGCGCGACCACCTTCGGTCCCGACCACAAGTTCGGCGTGGTCGTCGCGGGCAGCTATTTCCGGCGCGTCAGTGCCTCACTCGATTCTGCCAGCACGACGCCGCTCTACGTTGATCCGACCACCGGCCAGAAATTGAGCTCGGCGACGACCGATGTCAGCAACGCCGCTGTCGTGCCTTCAGTCCGTCGCTGGCTGCACTATGACAATTTGCGTCAGCGCTACGGCGGCCTCGCCAAGTTGGAGTTTGACGATCATGTGATGTTCAAAGGCGCGCTGACCTTTGCCGATTTCTATCACACCAATGACGAGGATCGGCAGGCCAATAGTGTGACCCCCAACACCGCGGTAACCGCCGCGACCAACAAATACACCAATATCACCGGCTTCACCCCCGCCGGCGGCACGGTCACCAGCGGAAACTATGCACAGGATGACGATTCCCGTTACTTCCAGAAGCGCGGCATCAAATATGCCGACTTTCACGGCGAACTGAGCCCGGGCGAACATATCCGGGCCGATCTGGGCGTGAACTACGCGATCGCTACTTATCATCAGGACGCGACGACTGCGGTATTCCGCATTCCGGCCGGTGCCAACCTCGCTTATGCCTATACGGTCACGCCCGGGCATTTTCCCCAGTTCAACTTCGTCAATCCAGGGGATGTGTTCAATCCCGCAAACTACAATTTCTATGATTATCAGATCACGCCCGATGACCAGAAGGAAAAGGCGCTGACCGGCCGGGCGAACCTGCGGATAAACATGGACGGAGAAGGTCGCGGTTTTGGCGTTGCAACGGGACTGTACGCCCGCTTCGTAGATCGTCGGTACGATCGCACCGTCAGCGATTATGCCCCGATCGCCGGGGCTGCGCGGTTGTCGACCTTCGCCACGCCGCAGAGCTATACGCCCTATAACAGCGGCGGCCAGACCGTGATGTTCTTCGATCCCGCCGCGGTCACGGCGTTCTTCAATGCCAACCCCGCCAAGTTCGTTGCGAATGCCACCAACGCACAGGCCAGCCTGCAATCCGATTATACGCTGACCGAAGACATCAAGGCGGCTTATGCGATGGGCCGCTATGCGCTCGACAGCCTCCAACTTATCGCCGGCATCCGGTACGAGGGCACCGATCTGACGACTGGGTCCTACAATTTCACCACGATCGGCAAAACGACGACGCCAGCCTATGGGCAGCAGAGGCAGCACTATCACGATTGGCTGCCGTCGGCGGAACTCGATTGGAATGTGACGAGCAAGCTCCGCGCCCGCGCTGCGTTCAGCCGGACCCTCGCGCGACCGAATTACAGCGATCTGGCGGGACGGCAGGCCATCGCCATCAATTCCGGGACCAATTTTGTCACGATCACGAGCGGCAATGCGCAGTTGCAGCCACGGCGTAGCGAAAATTATGACGTAAGCCTTGAATATTATGCCAATCGGGACGTGCTGTTCTCGGTGGCAGGCTTCATCAAGAACGTTCGGAACGAAATCCTGACGGTCAGCAACACCGCGCTCCAACCGTATAACGGAGTCATGACGCAGGTCACCACCACCCAGCCGATCAACGCCAGCGGCACGGAGATCCGAGGCGTCGAACTGAACGCGGTGGTCACCCGCTTCTCGTTCCTGCCGCGTCCGTTGGACGGACTGGGCATTGCCGCCAACGTCACCCTGCTGAACCCGACTCCGCCGTCGGTGATGATGACGAATGGCACACGCCGTCAATTGTCGAGCCTGGTCGAAAGCGCGAACGTCGTCGGAAACGTTCGCGCCTTCTACACAATCGGGCCGGTCACGGTGCAGGGCGCGTGGAACCACCTGGCACCACTCCTGCTGACCGTGTCGACCACCGACCCGACCCAGGACGTTAGGTACAAGGCCAGCGATGTCTTCGATGCGCAGGTTCGCGTCCGACTGTCGCGAGCCATCACCGTTGTGGCCCAGGGCAAGAACCTCTCCGACAATCGCCCGATGCGGGTCACGGGGCCCGGCTTTGGCTTGTTGAGCGAGGAACTGGAAAACGGCCGCGCCTATTATATCGGCGCGATGTTTCGCTTCTAAGGCACGGCACGAAATCGGTTCGCGCGGCGGGTCGGCTTTCGCAAGGCACCATCGTTTGCGGGGTGGGTGTACATCGGGGATCGGATGAACGCCCACTTCCGCTGGAAGCTGTCATCCGCGGCCGAGTGCCCGAATGGCAGCTTCGTCCCACCTGTAGCCGAACAGCAGACGGGTTTGTGCTATCCGAATAAGTCGACGCTGGGGGGCGGTGTGAAAGATCGTTGGGAGCCTCGAGTGCTGATCCGGATGTTCTTGGGAGGGGGCCGGCTTCCATCTTCCGGTAGAGGGTGGAGCGAGTGAGGCCGGTCAGGGCAAGGACAGCCTTGATACGGAGGATGCGGTCTGGGTGTGGGGGGCTTGCGATCTGAACCGCAGTTCAGTTTGCCACGTTTCAGAGCAACGCGCGGTGGTCAGGCGACGATCACTTCGGCATGTGCAAATGCCTTTGCGTAGTCTTCCGATAAGGGTAGGTCGGTGACAAGCACATCGACGCCGCTAAACGGCGCGGTTCGGTGTATGCCATGTTGGCCGAACTTCGATGCGTCCGCGCCGAGCACAACACGTCTCGACGTCTCATACGCGATTCGGCTCATTGCCGCTTCGCCCGGATGAAAATCGGTCAAACCATGTTCGAGGCAGATTCCGCCAACCGACAGGATCGCCAAATGTGGGGTAAACTGCCGTACATAGGCCTGCGCGACATGATCCGAAAAGGCGTGGTACGCATAGTCCATTTGCCCACCGGCCAGAAACAGCGTGTTATCATTGATCCCGCCAAGGTCGGTCGCGACCTGGAACGAATTGGTGATAACCGTCAACGCGCGGCGCTCGACCAATTGCTTGGCGATGAAGCAGGAGGTCGTGCCGGAATCGATGAAAAGGATGGCGCCGTCGTCGACCAGTTCGGCTGCGGCCCGGGCGATCCGCATCTTGGCCTCGGTATTCATGCTCATCCGTTGGTTCAACGGGCCCTCGAGCGTCGGATTGGCCAATCTGGCTCCACCATGTTCGCGAACGAGGATACCGCTCTCTTCCAACGCACGTAACTCTCGACGGATCGTCTCGTCCGAAACATCGAGTTCGCCCGCCAATTCGGTAACCGAGACGCTCAGGCCCGAGCGCAGTCGGGATACGATCTCGCGCTGTCGTTTGGATCTCTTCAGCATCCAGCCTCTCTTGTTTGTTCGATAGCATCCTGATGCGGGAAATGGGCTAGCCGGAAAGAGCCGATGGTCAAGCGTCCCGAGGTCGCGATGGCGTGGATCTGGGCCAGGGGCCAAAGAGAATTCTAGTCCACAACCCAGACAAACCGGCCCGCCGATCCAAAAGATCGACGGGCCGGAAAATGGGCGCCTGGGATTCGCCCTTGAGGGAAATCAGAAGTTCGTCGTCAAGGTGATGCTGTAGGTCCGGCCCCAACGCACGATCTGGGGTACCTGATAACTGTCGGGACCGACGGTCCGGTAATAGCTCACATTGTCGAGCAGGTTGGTCGCGGCGAGCACCACCCGAATGTCGTGCGGCAGCGTGTAGCCGAGGGTCGCATCGACACTGCTAGTTGCGCGCTGGGTATCGTTCAATTGCTTGCCGCCATATGCGCCAAAGCGGTAGGCGGCGATTAAAGGCCCATTGTAGCGATACGATAGGTTTGCATACAGGCGCCCCTTCTCATAAAACAGCGCGGCGTTGGCGAGCCGGTTCGGTGTACCCTGCATCTGTTGGGTCACGTCGGTCGAGCTGTCGTTGAGATGCGCCCAACTGTGCTGAAGCGTGAGGTTCCCCGAAATGCCGAAGCCAGATTCCCAGCCGGGCAAATCGACGAGCTGATACCGCGCGGCCAGTTCGACGCCGTACATCCCGGCCGTGCCACCGTTCACCGGCTTGGAGATGGAAGCGACGCCGTTCTGTGCGATCTGCTGCGCGCGGAAGCTTGTGCCGCGATCGTACAGATAGTCGCTCAGCGCCTTATAGAACCCGGCGACGGAGGCGCTGAACCCGCGATGCTGATGTTCGATGCTGGCGTCAAAGTTCCACGACTTGACCGCCTTCAGGTCGGGGTTGCCTTCCGTCACGCTGATCGAGCCGTCCGAGTTGATGGACGTCTGGCTGCCGCCGGCCAGCTGGAAGAAGGCTGGGCGGGTGTAGCTGCGCCAGATCGCGGCACGCACCACGCTTTCGCGATCGGGGCGATAGTTCGCATGGAGGCTGGGGAGCAGGATGTCGTATTCGCTTTTGCTCGACTGGAACCCCTGGGACAAAGCGGGGCTGGTGGTGCCGCTTCCGCTGACCGAGTTCCAGAACACATCGTCGATGGCGGTATGTTCGAAGCGCAGCCCGGGCTGCAATTCAAGACCGCTGAATTCGAGCTTCGCCAGCACATAGCTGGAGAACACGTTCTCATGCCCCGATAGCGTGTTCTTGTTGTAATCGTTCGGAGAGAGCGTGACCGCGTTGGCGGCGGTGCGCGCTGCATCGGTCAGCTTTGCGCCGTCGCCACGCAGGAACGTATAGGGGTAATATTGCTGGTCGATCGAAGCGACTTCGTTCCGCGAGAAGGGGCTGCTCGACCAGGACTGGCCAGCCGGCAAGAAGTTGAGGTTGCTATAGTCGCGCGAGTAGCTGTTGCGCGCGCTGCGAACGAATTTAACACCAGCGGTTATCGAGTCGATCCACGAGCCGATCTTGTACGTGGCGTCGAAACGTCCGCCAACCTTGGATGCCGTGCTGCGCGAGTTGGTGAATTCGCCGCTATCCTGCTGGACGCCATAAAGCGCGTTATTATTGAAGCGGCTGAGCTGTGCCGCGCTCATCAGTGGCAGCGGATAACCATTGCGATAGCTAACGGCGAACGGGCCGTTCAGCTGGTTACCCGCAAAGGTCTGGTACGTGATTTCGGCGTGATCCGGCGCCGCGCTCTTGCCCCAGCTCCAGAACGCACTGTAGCCAAGCGTGAGCCGTCCCGCATCCGTGGTGCCGCCGAAAACGGCCGAGTCCAGGGCCGATTCGGCGGGGGCCGTCTCAAACCAGGCGTGATATTCGCCGTCGCTTTCCGCGTTCTGGTACAGACCGTCCGGGCGGACAACCGCTGCGGAATAACCGTCCGCCTGGATGCTCTTCTGGTAGACGTTCTGCTGGATGTTCGAGACGGCGAAGGTACCCCGCGCGTACAGCTTGGTCGCCCCCATGTGTGCATCCAGTCCCAGAGCACCACCATAACTCACCTGATTGCCTTCGGTGAACTGCGCATTGGTACTAGTCAGCAGGAGGTTGTCCTTCTTGGCAAAGCCAGGAGGATTGCTCCCTTGCTCGCCCTGAGAGACCGCGAACTCCCACTGACCCGCCTGGAAATCGACCATCGTCGAGGCAAAGTTGCGCTTGCCGTAATAGCCGGTGGCATAGACACCGAACTGATCATTGTCGCCGAACTTATGCGAGATTTCGGCCTGTGCCATTACATTGCCCGCTGGCGTGCCGTAATCCATCGCATACTGGCTAAGCCCGCCGCGCAGATAGAGGCCGACGTGCGTTTTCTTGTCGAAGTCATAGGCGGAGGGGGGGCGAAAATCGATGGTTCCGCCGATTGCATCGCCATCCATGTCCGCGGTCGAGGTCTTGCTGACGACGACGGCTGAAAGCCCTACCGGCGGCAGCAAGTCGAGCTGGATCTGGCGCGAATAGGGCATGCCCTGCGCCGCGTTCGCACCGTTGACGAGGTTGACGTTATAGGAGCCGCTGAGACCGCGGAGATAAACAAAGCTCTCGCCACCCCGTGCCGCGCCATCCAGTCCACCGTGATTGCCCGAAGACGGAGATCCAAAGAAATCGGTCGGCGCGACGGAAATCCCGGGCAGGCGCGCAAGTGCGTCGACGACGCTGACTGTCGGCTGACGCTGCAGGTCGGCGCTCGACATAACGCTAGTCGTGCCGGTCGATTCAATCTCAGCCTTCTTCGAGGCCCGGCCCGTGATGATGATGTCTTCGCCTTGGCGGGTCTTGGCGACATCGGATTGTTCGACCGTCACTGCTTGCGCAGCGGTTTGGGCCTGCGGCGCAGTATCGTCGTTCGCATAGGCGACTGGCGGCAGAAGCAGTGCGCCGACTACGATGGCCGAACACGCTGTGCCGTTCAAAAGACGCGGCTTGGGAGCATACGCGCGCGCGGCAGCGCACGCCCATTCGATGGCGTTCATAAGACCCCTTAAATTTAGTGTTGTTGCCTGAACCTTGCTGCCGGGCCGATAGGATCCTGTTGTGAATTTTATGTGATAAATCGAATTTTAATGAGGGGATTTTGACCGAAAATTTTCATTTCGGTCTAAATACCATCATTTTTGTCGGGGAATCCGGCAATATCGGTTGCCCACAGCCTATCGGAACGCTACTGCGAACACATGCAGACTCGCCTCGATCGACGGAGCGTGGCCGAGCGCCGCTTGCGCGCCATCGGCGCCCGGGCGCGGGCTGTGCACGGGTCGGCCGCAACGCGATCGGATGCGCCACGCTCTGATTGTGGGGCAATCCTAAATGCGTGGAATCCGTTCGACGTTCGTTGGCATCGGCGCTGGTCGCGGGATGGCGCGGGGGCGGCTTATGTCCGCCGGTCGCAGAAACGGCTCAAGCACCGGCGCGTCGGCATCGCGATGACGGCCGCTAGGCTCGCCATGCCGGCATGACACAACCAGAAGAGCGGCGTCGGCATGCGTTCATACAGAGCTCCCAGAACGCCAACCACCAGGTTGGCGAAAAAGCCGTGCAGGTAAAAGATTCCTACGGTCACCCCTGCCATGCGGCGGGGTGTCACGCTGGTGACGATCGCCAGGGCGGCGGGCCAAAGCAGGGCGATGCCGAAATCGAGAAACGCAAGGACGATGAGCGGCGCGATGACGGAATGCAGCCCGATCATGCTGAAAAACGACAACAAGGCATAGCCGAGGACGATCACGGCACTCCCCAGCAACAGACGATCACCATGCTGCAATCGCGCCAGCCAATCGATCCGGATCGTGGCGATCACCATGATAATGGTGAGAAGTCCGTCCGCCGTCAAAAACCAGGCGGGCGGGATGGCGAATCCACCGATATCGAGTCGGATCGCGCGTTCGACCCAAACCAGAAACAAGTTCCACACCTGTTCATAGGCGCTGAAGCTAAGCACCGTGACAAGGATCGCGCCGACCGCCGGGCCGATCGACCCTGCCGGAAAGCGGTCGGTGTCGCGTATGGCTTGAAGGCGTGCGACTGGCGTGATCGCCGGCATTCCCACGAACATTGCGAGGCCGGCCAGCATCGCCACGCCCGCCCCGGCAAAACCATAGGCCCAGCCGAACTGCTGCGCCAGCCAGCCGCAGACCAACGGACCCAGCATTGAGGCAGGCCAGATAGCGCGCGAAGACGGTGCCCCGGCGAGGATCTGTTGGCGGAAACAAGTCAGAGACAAGGGCGGCGAGGTTCGCCTTGAGCAAGCCCGTCCCGGCGACCAGCAGCACCAAGGCTGGCAGCAGCAGCGCCGGGACGGTCAGGCATGCGTGTCCCGAAGCGATCGCGATCGCGCCGGCAAGCGCGGCGTCGCGTCGACCGATCACGCGATCGCCGATCAGCCCGCCGATTGGCAGGGCGAGATAGGCCAATGCCGCGTAAAGGCCAAAGATCTGCGACGCAAAGGCCAGCGGCGTCATCGGCCCCCACACGCTCTCCACCCCGTGTCGCAGCGCCGCCACTCCCCAGGGCATCGCCTTGTTCGGTGCCAGGACGTCCTGGATCAAATAGAGGGTCAACAGCGCCTTCATCCCGTGCAGGGAAAAGCGCTCCCACAATTCCATCCCCGCCAGCCGGAAGAACAGGCGGTCCGTGCGGTCGGGAATGGAGACGAAACGTGTCACGGCCGACCCGTATCCAGCCTCGGTTACGATCCGGCGACACAGGCATCTCACCAGTATCAAAGGTTTTGATATGCGCATCGCGTGTTTGACGGCACTTACGTTCGGCTTGATCTCGCTCCTGGCACCGCAGTCTGCTCAGGCCCAGACGCTACGGGTGATGACGTTCAACGTCCGCTATCCCAACCCCGACGATGGCGCGAATATTTGGGCCAACCGGCGAGACGTCTTCGTGCAAACCGTCCGGAAGGCGAATCCCGACCTGATCGGAACACAGGAGCTTTTCCAGTCGCAAGGCGACGATATCGTCCGGGCACTGCCCCGCTATCGCTGGTTCGGCCGGGATCGCTTCGGTGGCCATGCCAACGAACATATGGGGATTTTCTACCGGACCGATCGTCTGCGCCTGATCCGCAAAGGCGACTTTTGGTTGTCCGAGACGCCGGCCACCATCGGCAGCATGGGCTGGGGCGCGACACTGCCCCGGATGGTCAACTGGGGCGTTTTCGAAACCCGCGGCAAGGCTCGGCTACGCTTCCTGATGGTTGATACGCATTTCGCCAACCGCGACGACGAAGACGAACAGGCACGGCGCCATTCTGCCGAACTGATCGCCAAGCGCCTGCCAAAGCTCGCAGGCAACCTGCCGATCATATTGACGGCGGACATGAACGCGACGCCCGATAGCGAAGCCCATAAGCGGCTTGCTGGCGTCCTGACTGATGTCTGGCAAAATGCGGCATCGCGCGCGGGACCAGTCGGCACGTTCCACGATTTCACGGGTAAGCCTCAGGCGATGATCGACTATATCATGGTCAAGGGTTTCCGGCCTGCTGTTGCAGAGGTTCTCACTACGCATCAGGGTGATCGCTACCCGTCGGATCACTTTCCGATCAGTGCGGTCCTCGTTCGGGATCGTGCGCGGCTGCTACCGCCGCCAGCGCCAGACCAGCGCGGGCAGCAGCAGCAGCGTCAGCACCAGTGAACTAGCGAGGCCGCCAAGGATCACCACTGCCATCGGGCCTTGCACCTCGCGGCCGGCCTGGCCGCTTTCCAGCGCGAGCGGGGCGAGGCCGAAGGCGGTGATCAGCGCGGTCATCAGGATCGGCGTCACCCGCTCGCGCACGGCGCGGAGCAAGGTTTCGGCATTCCAGGGTGCACCTTCCTGCTCGACCAGGTGGTCGGCATGCGCCACCAGCAGGATGGCGTTGCGCGCCGAAATGCCGAACAGCGTGACGAAGCCGACCAGCGCGCCGAGTGACAGCACACCGCCGCCCAGCGCCACCGCCGCAACGCCGCCCGCCAGCGCCATCGGCATGCCTGCGACGATCAGCAGCGCCGGCCGCACGCCCCGAAATGCGAGGATCAGCAGCGCAAGGATTGCCAGCGCCGCCAGCGCGACATGGCCTGCAAGCTGCGCCTCGGCTGCCTTCTGCGCCTCGGCCGCGCCGCCCCAGGAGAGGTAGACGCCCGGCGGCAGCGGCAGATTGGCGGCGATCCGCGCGCGCGCCGCCGCGACGAAGCCGGACACGTCCGCCGTCCGGACATTCGCTGTCACCACCTGGCGACGCTGGCCGCCTTCATGCGCGATCAGGGCGCGGCCTTCCTCCAGCCCGATTGTCGCGATGCTGGCGAGGGGAACGGCCTGGCCGGCAGCGCCGCGCACCAGCATGGCGCCGACCGCTTCGGGATCGGCACGCAGCGCCGGCGGGACCACCACCGCTGCAGGCACGGTGCGATCGGCGAGGGTGAGCTGGCCGGCAGGCACGCCTTCGAACAGCGTGTCGATCGCCTCACCCGCATCGGCGGGGTCGACGCCGTGCAGCGCCATCGCCTCGGCATCGAGCGCGACGTGCAGGATCGGCGTGCCGGGCTGGGCCTTTACCTGCACATCGGCGGCGCCCGGCGTTGCGCGGAGCTGGGCGGCGACCTGATCGGCCACCTTGTCCAGCGTATCGAGATCGCCGCCCATCACGCTTACCGACACGGCTGCCGTTTCGCCCGACAGCGATTCACCGATCCGGTCGCCGAGGAAGGTCGTGACTTCGCTCTGCACTGCCGGCGTGTGCTCCAGGATGGCGCGGATCTTTGCCAGCGCCGTGTCTTCGCCGGCACCGCTGACGGGTTTCAGCCGGACATGAAATTCACCGCGATTGGGGCTCCAGGTATCCTCTCCCGCTTCGGCGCGACCGATCTGTTCCTCGACGCTCAGCACTTCGGGCAGCGCCAGCAATTGCCGCGACAGGGTGGTGCCTCTGCGGCGCATCCAGTCGATTGAGGCGCCGACCGGGCCAGTGACCTGCACGACATAATGGCGTTCGCGGAATGAGGGCAGCAGCTCGCCGCCGAATCGCAGTGCGCCGAGCAGCGCCGCCAGGCCGAGCACCGTCGTCACCAGGGCGATGCGGGCAGGAAAGCGTAGCAGCCGGGCAGTGAGGCGGCCATGCCAGTCCTTGAAGCGTGCGAGCAGGCGCGGTTCGGCATGGGGCGCGCCGCGGCCGAGCAGCAGCAGCGCCAGCGCGGGCGTGACCGTCATCGCCACCACCAGCGAGGCGAGCGTCGCGAGCAGGAAGGCGAGGGCGAGGGGGGAAAAGAATGCGCCTTGCAGGCCGGTGAGAAACAGGATCGGCAGGATCGTCAGTGCCAGCACGAAAGTGGCGTAGACCACTGGCCCGCGCACCTCGACCGAGGCATCGGCGATCAGCGCGCGGCGATCGGTATCGGCAGGCGCCTCGCGCAGGCGGCGGACGATATTCTCGATGTCCACAATGGCGTCGTCGATCACCACGCCCAGCGCGACGGCGAGGCCGCCCAGCGTCATGGTGTTGATCGTCTGGCCAGTCGCATCGAGGATGGTCAGCGCGGCGAGCAGCGACAGCGGGATCGACAGAAAGGTGATCGCCGCCACCCGCCAGTCGCGCAGGAAAAGCAGCAGTACCACGGCGATCATCGCCGCGCCGATCCACAGGTCGCGGGCGATGCCGGCCAGCGCCGTTTCGATGAAATTGGCAGGGCGATGCATCGCCGGATAGACGGCAATGCCTTCCGCTTTCAGCGCGGGCAGCAGCTCTGCCAGCGCCGCCTCCACATTGCGGGTCGTGTCGAGCGTGTTGGCGCCATATTGGCTGGAGAGCGTCATCAGCACGCCCGGGCGCCCCATGATGAGCGAGTCGCCAAATGCAGGGGCGGGGGCCTCCACGACATCGGCCACATCGCCGATACGCAGCGCACCGCCGGCGCTGGCGGCCGTCAGCACCGTATGCGCGATGGCGGTGGCGGACAGGTTGCGGCTGTCGGGTTCGATCAGGATGCGCTGGTTGGGCGTATCCGCGAAGCCGCCGCCATTGATCGTCAGCGCGTGGCGGGCGGCGTTGGCGACGTCGCCGACGGTGACGTGGCGGGCGACTAGATCGGCGGGGCGCACGCGGATTTCGATCCGGCGCTGCTCGCCGCCGAAGATGTTGGCGCGTGCCACGCCCTGCGCGGCGAGCAGGCGCGGCCGCACCGTCCACTGGACGCGGTCGCGCAGGTCCATCGGGCTCAGTCGGTCGCTGACGAAGCCGATCTTGACCAGATCCATTGTCGAGGAAGTGAGCGGGGTGATCACCGGCGCGCCCACGCCGGCGGGCAACTGGCCGGCGGCATTGGCCAGCGCTTCGGCCACCTGCTGGCGGGCGCGGAACGGATCGACGCCCGCCTTGAAGGTCAGGGTGAGCACCGAGAGGCCCTGGATCGTTTCCGACCGCACCGTCTCGACGCCGTTGGTGCCGCCGACGATCGCCTCGATCGGGCGCGTTACCAGCGCCTCGACCTGCTCGGCGACATAGCCTGGGGCCTCGGTCTGCACCACCGCCTGGGGCGGCACGAATTCGGGGAACACGTCATAGGCGGCATGGCGGACCGTCTGCACGCCCAACACGAGCAGCAAGCCGGACAGGAACAGGACCAGCCACGGAAACCGCAGCGACTGGCGGACGATCCAGTGGAGCATCGCTTAGTCCTCGTCCGCCGGTACCGGCGCGCGCTCCAGCCCGAGGAGCGTGGTTGCGCCGGACAGAACGATGCGGTCGCCGGGGTGCAGTGCGCCGGCCGGGAAGAACCAGCCGCCGGCGCTGGGCGTGCCGCCGGTGAGCGCGACCCGGGTGAAGCGCCCGTCAGCCTCGGCGCGATAGACGAACTGGCCGCCGTCCGCACGCATCAACGCCGTGCGGGGGACCAGTATGCCGCTCGCCCCGCCTGTACCGGCAAGCATGACCGGCACCACCCGGCCTACGCCCAGTCGTGCCGCGGCCGGGCCGCGCACCAGCGCGAGCATCCCCGCCGACTGCAACTGCGCATCGGCCGTGGCCGCCGGGCCGAGAATCTGCGCCGCCACAGCGTCGCCGCCGTTGCCCAGCATCACGCTACCGCTGGCGGGCAGCGCGCCCGCGGGCGCGTCGATGCGTACCAGCGCCGCCTGTCCGGCAGCGGCGGCATGTACCAGCGCCGAAATCCCCTCGCAGCCGATCCGCGTGAGTCCGGCGCCGAAATCGAGCCCGATACGCCGGCAGGCCAGCGTCAGCCGCGCGCGGTCGGCAGCCAATTGGGCGCGGGCAGCCTCGACATCGCGGGGCGCTGCGCTTTGGTCCTGCCCGGCCAGCGCCGCGAGCCGCGTGACTTGCCGCGCGGAGGCCGCCACCGCTGCCCGCGCAGTCTCGGCATCGGCTGCCAGCGCGGCGAGGGGGCTCAGGTCGAGCGCGCGGGCATAGCCCGTGCCGCCGGCGCCGTGTTGCGTGGCGGCGCTTACCGGCCCGACGACGATCCCTGCCGCGTGTTGGGCGGCCGCGTCGAGCGGCTTGCTGCCGCTTGCGGGCGCGGAGGCTTCAGCTGCCGGCTTCCGCGCGTCATCGTCGGCGTCGTGCAATAGCGGTGTTGCCATGGCCATCAGCATCGCGCCGATCGCGGCGCCTCCCGCAGCCCAGATTGCGGCCGTCCAGCCTTTCATCGCACTTCCTCCAGCCGCTCGGGCCTGATCTTCGTCTCCGGCCCCTCCAGCGGGCGCCGCATCGCGTTTTCGAGCGCGGCATCGGCTGCCTGCACGCGAGCCAGCAGGTCGAGCGCCGCGAGCCGCGTTGTCAGTGCCGCAATCCGGGCATCGGCCCATTCCGCGCGGCCGATCTGCCCCCGGGCAAGCCGTGCCTCGGCCTGGGCCGCAGCGCTGTCCAAGGCCGGCAATTCGCTCGTCTGCAGGCGATTGAGCGCCGCCATTGCCGCGCGTCGTTCGACCAGCGCCGCGTCGATTTCCGCAGCCGCATTCGCCAGCACCGTCTCGATCGCCGCCCCCGCCTCGTCGCGCTTGGCGAGCGCGGTGCGGATCGCGGCGCGATTCCCGTCAAAGCTGGGGAGGGTGAGGTTCAACGCGAGCGGCAGCTTCACCAGCCCGCGCTCCCAGGTATAGCCGGGGCCAATGCTGATGTCTGGATATTGGCGGGCGATCTGCAGCCGCACATCCGCTTCGGTCTGGTCATAGGCGGCGAGCGCACGCAGCACGTCGGCCCGGCTGGTTACGGCCTGTTGTCGCATCGCCGGCGTAACGGCTGCGGCGGGCTCGGCGGCGGGCGCATCGAAGTCGGGCCAGACAAACGCGGTATCGCCCAGCGCAGCGACCGGGATGGCGAGGAGGCCGGCAATCGTCGTGCGCGCGGCGAGTATGCGCGCGCGAGCATCTTCGGTCGCGCGGCGCTCCTGCGCCTGCAGTGCCTTGTAGGGCGATAGCGTTGCCCCCGGCACTGCGCCGGCTGCGATCTGGCGCTCGATCGCGGCAATCTGGCGCGCGCGCAGCGTGCCGATCGCATCGCCCAGCGCGACCTGTCGGGCGGCAATCGCACTGTCGATCAGCGCGCGGCGCATCGCCATGCGTTCGCTCCACAGCGTCTCGGCATAGTCGTCGCGCGCGATGAGCACCGCGAGATCGGCGCGGTCGAGGCGTGCCTGTCGACGTTGCCCGCGGTCGATGGGCAACGTCAACGCGCCGCCCAGCAGCCAGGGCGAGCTGGCGCTGCGATCGTTGGCATATTCGGTACTGAGCGTGAAGCCGGGGCTTGCAGCGTGGCGGCTCGCACGTGCTTCGGCCTGCGCAGAGGCAATGGCAGCGCGGGCCTGCGCCACCTTGGGATCGCGCGTCAGCAGCGCCGCGAACAGTGCGAGCCGGTCAAGGCCGGCCGGAGCCGCCGCGTCCGGGGCGATGCGCTGCGCAATTGCGGCGATGGCAGCGGAGTCGAACTGCGCCTCGGCGCGTGCCTGCACCCGCTGTTCCAGCGCGATCGGGGCGGGCGTATAGCGTGCGCAACCGGCCAGCAGCGCGAGCGCAGGCAGGATCAGGGCGGGGCGGATCGCCGTCACGAAGGCTGGACAACCAGGATGTGGAACGAGCCGGGCAGCGGCACCGGCCGGCCCGTGGCCGGCGCCGGACCGGCAAAGCGCGCGCTGGGCAGATATACGATTCCGCTTGCCGGATCGACCGCACCGGTGCGGGCGCCGACTTCGGTCTTGACCCGGCCGGCAACCGTCACGGCTTCGGCGGAGCCCAGCGACAGCAGATCGAGCACCCCGTCTTCGCCGCAAGGGATGAAGGCGATGCCGCGCGCATCGTCGACGATAACGGCATCCGGCCCATGGCCGATCGGCACCAGCGCGGTCAGTCGCCGGGCGGCGACCGCGACGATCGCAGCCTTGCCATTGGCGCAGGCGCTGATCAGCCGGTCGTGCTGCGCATCATAGCCAAGGCCGGTCGGCCCCTCGCAACCGGGCAGGGCGATCGGCGCCAGCGCCTTGCCGCTGGCAAGGTCGATGACCTCGATGGCGCTGGCATCCTCGTTGTTGACGTAGAGTTTCCCGTCGGCGAGCGCCGCATATTCCAACCCCGGCCGCACTGCGATCGTCTGCACGACTTTGGCTGTCGTAATGTCGATCACCGAAATGCTGCCGCCGACGGCGTTCATCACATAGGCGCGGCTGGCATCGGCGTTGAGAATGGCGGCGTCCGGCTTCTTGCCGACGGCGATCCGGGCGCGCTCCGTGCCGCTGGCCGTATCGAGGATACGGACGCTGTCGTCCTTGCCGCTCGTCACCAGCAGCCGGCCGCCGGGCAGCGGCAGCACGGCATGGCCGCGCGCGACGGCGCCGATCGAGCGGACAGTGCCGGTGCGCAGATCGACTGCGGTGACGGCGTCGGTGCGGGCGACATACAGCGTCGCGCTGGCCGGATCGACACGGGCATAGTCCCAGCCGCCATCCGGCCCCGCGATCGGCGCAGTGAGGTGATAGGCGGGTGTCGAAGGCGCGGCAAAGGCGAGCAGGGCAAGCGCTGAAGCGAACCGCAACATGATGGCATCTCCGGGCAAGGGATGCGTCGTATCTGCAATGATTGGGGCGCCCTAACCAGCGCCCGGGGCGACATTGGGAAAATATAATGTTCGTGGCGTGCGTCGGGGGCTGGCGGAGCGCGCGGGCGCGGCGCAACAAGAGCGCCGCATGCGCCTGTTGATCGCCGAAGACGACGCCGAGACTGCGGCCTTTCTCGCCACCGAGTTGTGCGGGCTGGGGCATGATGTGGTTCGTGCGGCAACCGGCGATGCCGCGCTGGCTACGGGCCTCGAAAGCGCCTTCGACCTGATCTTGCTCGATCGCATGCTGCCGGGGCTGGACGGCGTGGCGGTGCTGCAGCGGCTGCGCGCGGTGCATGTGCGCACGCCGGTGCTGCTGCTGACGGCGCTGGGGGGCATTGCCGACCGGGTCGAGGGGTTGGAAGCTGGGGCCGACGATTACCTGGTCAAGCCCTTCGCCATCGCCGAGTTGGTCGCACGGCTGCACGCGCTTGCCCGCCGCGCGACGCCGGCAGAGGCGAGCATGCGGCTGGAGGTAGGCGAAGTCACGCTCGACCTGCTGCGGCGTGAGGTCTTGCGGGGCGGGCGGGCGATTGCGCTCCAGCCTCGCGAGTTCGCGCTGCTTGAGCAGTTGATGCGCAATGCGGGGCGGATCGTGACGCGCACGATGCTGCTCGAACAGGTATGGGGGTTCACTTTTGACCCCACCACGAACATCGTTGAAAGCAATCTCAGCCGGCTGCGCGCCAAACTGAACCACGGTTTCGCCAGCGACCCGATCGAAACGGTGCGCGGCCTTGGCTACCGGATGCGGGCGGATGGCTGAGCGCCGGCCGAGCGCGGCCTATCGTATCGCCTTCATCTATTCGGCTGCCTTTGCTGCGGCGATGCTGGTGCTGGGCATCGCGGTCTATTTCGCTGCCGATGCGGAGTTCCGTCGTACGCGCGATCAGGCAATCGTCGAGGAAGTTGCTACCCTGGTCAATGAAGGGCGCGGCGGCCATTTGCGCGACGAGATCGCCGCGCGTGAAGCCGCACGGGGGCCGCGCGCCTTTGCCTATGCGCTGTTCGATGCGGGCGGCCGCCGTATCGCCGGTTCGCTCGACACTGCGCCACCGCCGCCGGGCTTTGGCCTCATAACGTTCCGCGATCCGGTGGAGGGACCGGACACTGCCCGCGCGCAGACAGTGGCGTTCGGTGACGGCAGCCGGCTGGTGGTGGCAGTGGATTCGGAAACCATCGAAACGATCGACGCGACGATATTGACGCTGTTCGGCTTCGCTTTTGCGGGCATTGTCGCGCTGGGGCTGGGTGGGGCGCTGCTGCTCGGCCGCTACCTGCGCAACCGGCTCGCGCCGATCCATGATACCGCCCGCGCGATCATGGCCGGCGACCTCGGCCCGCGCGTGCCGGTGGCCGGGCGCGGCGACGAGTTTGACGATGTGGCGTTGGCGCTCAACGCGATGCTCGACCGGATCGGCGGGCTGATGACCAACCTGCGCCAGGTTTCGAGCGATGTCGCGCATGACCTGCGGACGCCGCTGCTTCGCCTGCGCAACCAGCTCGATCAGGTCGGCCGGGTCGAAGGCGCCGCCGAGCGCGCGATCGCGCTGGGCGACGAATTGCTGCGGCTCTTCGCGGCGATCCTGCGGATCAGCGAAGTGGAAGGCGGCGGCCTGGCCAGCGACTTTGTTCCCTTCGATCTCTCCGCGCTGGCGTGCGAGGTTGCGGAGACGTTCGAGGCAGCAATCGTCGACAGCGGGCGCAGCTTCGCTGTGGATGTGACGCCCGGCGCCACGCTGTTTGGCCATCGCGAGCTGGTGGCACAGGCGCTGGCCAATCTGCTCGACAACGCGATCCTCCATACACCCGTCGGCACGCATGTTGCGCTCCGCCTGCGCGCCGATGACAGCGGCATCGCCGTCACGGTTTCCGACAATGGCCCCGGCGTCACTCCGGAGGAAAGGGCGCAACTCACCCGGCGCTTCTTCCGGGGGAGTGCAAGCCGCACCACCCCCGGCAACGGGCTGGGGCTAAGCCTGGTGCAAGCCGTGGCGGAATTGCACGGCGGCCGATTGGCGATAGCGACAGAAGAGGGGTTCGCGGTAACGCTGCATTTTGCGACGACCCGGCGCGGCGACAACAAGTAAAATTTTCTATTTGGATGGGGCTGTTTCGTAATCTGCGTGTCATCCAGAAATATAGACCGGTGCACGCGGCGAGTGGCGCTGGGTTATATTTCTCTAAAAATCCAATCCTTCGATGGGTTTGTGATTCGTAACAATATAGTAATAAAAGTCACGAAAGTTTAACAAAATTCTTCTGTCCCCGTTGGGGAAGAAAACCCCTCTTCCCCGTCGAACCGCGCTTCCTGCGCGGGACATGCGCGACCAAATTCTAGGGGGTTATCCAGATCATGTTGAACAACCGCACCCTTTGGCTGGTGACGACGGCGCTCGGCTGCGCCGCGCAGCCGGCCCTTGCCCAGGACCAGCAGCCCGCCGCCGATGCACCGCAGGAAGTTGTCGTCACCGGCTATCGCGCCAGCCTGGAACAGGCCCGCGACATCAAGCGCAAGTCGGCGATCATCCAGGATTCGATCGCGGCCGACGACATTGCTGCCTTCCCGGACCTCAACCTCGCCGAAGCGATCCAGCGCCTGCCGGGCGTCGCGATCAACCGCGAAGCCGGCGAAGGCCGTCGCATCAGCCTGCGCGGCCTCGGCCCCGATTTCACCCGCGTGCAGCTGAACGGCATGGAAGTGCTGGGCAACGTGGACTCGCCGCAGGACAGCCGCGGCCAGAATTCGCGCGACCGCGCCTTCGACTTCAACCTGTTCGCCGCCGAACTGTTTAACCGCGTCGATGTCGAGAAGTCGTACCAGGCGATCCAGACCGAAGGCGGTCTGGCGGGCACTGTCGGCCTGCACACCGGCCGGCCGTTTGACTACACGGGTACCAAGGCGGTGGTTTCCGCCCAGCTCGGCACCAACACGCTGACCAAGGACGCGCAGCCGCGCTTCACCGGCCTGCTTTCCAAGAACTGGGGCAATTTCGGCATCCTGATTTCGGGCGCCTATAGCCACCGCAACACGCGCGAAGAGGGCTTCGACACCTATCGCTGGCGCCGCAACAAGTCGAACGGCAGCGACATTTCCGCGCTGACGCCGGACCAGCAGGCGAAGGTCAATTCGGGCGATCTGCGGTTTGCGCGCGGCAACCGCCTGTCGGTGTGGGACAGCACCCAGGATCGCCTGGGCCTGACCGCCGCGATCCAGTGGAAGCCCAGCGACAAGATCAACCTCGCGCTCGACGGCCTGTACGGTGAGTTCAAGGGCGATCGCTTCGAGACGCACCTCGCCTCGCGCGGCGGCGGCGGTTCGACCTGGCTGGGCGGCGCGCAGACCTTTGCGGGCGTGGTGTACAAGAACTCGAAGATCAACGCGATCCACTGGAACGACCAGAACGAAGTCGACTATCTCGACGTATCGCAGGCCAACACTGCCACCGAAACCCGCACGCAGAAGACCAAGAACATCTTCAAGCAGCTGGTGCTGAGCGGCGATGCCGAGCTGAACGACAAGCTGAAATTCTTCTTCACCGCCGGTCTTGAGCGTTCCAGCTACAACATGCCGATCAGCGACAAATTCTATCTCGAATCCTATGGCGACGTGATTTCGGATTATCGCGGCGGCACCTATTCGCTGGTCAACACCTATAAGTGGGACACCGGCAACCCTGCGCTGTGGCATGCCCACAATCTGATCATCTCGTCCAACTATCAGGACTCGGCATTCGACACGGCCAAGGGCCGCTTCGAATATACGCTGAGCCCCGACGACAAGCTGTCATTCGGCGGCGAATGGCGCCGGTTCGAGAATAGCGGCTACAGCCGCGGCGGGCAGGTCAACGTCTACCAGACCGAATTCCAGACCGGGAAGGTCAGCGCCAACATCGCCAACTATGCCCAGGTCTATACCGGCTATACCGGCCAGAACTGGGTCGTGGTCGATTACAACAAGGCGCTGAGCCAGCTCGGCATCGATCGCAATGCCTATCTGGGGCCGAAGCTGAGCGTATTCGCGGTCGAAGAGCGTACCGGCGCCGGCTTTGCCCAATATGACTGGGACCATATGCTCGGCAGCCTGCCGTTCCGCGGCAATATCGGCCTGCGTTATTATCGCACCGATCTGACCTCGAGCGGCGTGTCGAGCGGTCCGCTCGGCAGCGGCACCGCCAGCATCAAGAAGCATTATGACGGCGTGCTGCCGGCGATGAACCTGACGCTGGAGCTGCAGAAGGGCCTGCAGCTGCGCTTTTCGGCGGGCAAGAACATCAACCGTCCGACGCTGAGCGCGCTGGCGGCCAATGCTTCGGTCTCGCTCAATGACGATGGCACCTATAGCGTCTCGGTGGGCAACCCGGCGCTGAAGCCGTACAAGTCGACCGACCTCAACCTGTCGCTCGAACGCTATTTCGGCCGGGTCGGCTATGTCGCGCTGGGCGGCTTCTACAAGCATCTCGACGGCTTCATCGCCACCAAGACGCTGTCGAACGTGCCGTACAGCGTCACCGGTCAGCCGACCACGCTGGCGCCGAACCTGACGCCGAACACCATCATCACCAGCTATTCGATCCCGGTGAACCTCGACGGCACCGATCTGGTGGGAATGGAGCTGGCCGGTCAGGCGGACTTCACCTTCCTGCCGGCCCCGTTCGACCATTTCGGCGCGAGCGGCAACTTCACCTATCTCGACGCCAAATATGATTACACCAAGATCTATGGCCCGGACGCGACCCGCACGACGCTGGAAGGCCTCAGCCATGTCAACGCCAATGCGACGCTCTATTACCAGGACCGCAAGTTCGACGCGCGCGTCTCGGTCAATTATCGCAGCGGCTATGTCTATAGCGCCTCGCCGGTTTCGACGAGCCTCGGCAAGGATCAGGACCTGACCGGTTATGCGCCGACCACCTATGTCGATGCGTCGGCGCATTACAACCTGACCGACAAGATCCAGCTGACCTTCGACGCGATCAACCTGACCAACCAGCGCGAGAAGCAATATTCGGACAGCACCCAGCGCCTTTATGTCGTCACCCGTTCGGGCACGACGGTGATGGGTGGCGTCCGCATCTCCTTCTAAACTTCACCGGGGGAGGAACGGTGCGGCCGTTCCTCCCCACCCGGGTTCGTTTCAACATTCTGTCATGTTGCGCTGATAGCCGCGCCTGCGGAGGCAAAAGGTCTGCGCGGGTGTCGGCAACCGTACCGGTGGATTTCGGGGGTGGCGCTGATCGTCGGATCGCTTTCACCCGTTGCGGCGCCGTGCCAGACGCGGATCGCCGCTGGGCGCGTTTCCATCCGCTTCGACATCGCACCCGGCCCCTTGCCGGACGTGCTGCGCGCCATTTCGCGGCAAGCGGGCATCCAGATCGTCACTACCCAGGGGACAACGCTTCGTGTCGTCCGGCCGATCCGGGGCCGGATGTCGGCGGCGGCGGCGATCTCCCGCGCCATTGCCGGTTTGCCGCTTGCCATGCGGGCCGCAGGCAACGGCTATATCGTGCTGGCGGCCCCCATAGCGCCGCCGCCAATACCCGCTGTCCCATCTGAACCGGCCGAGCCGCAGCTGATCGTCGTCACCGGCTATCGCGATGCGGTGCACCAGTCGATTGCGCTCAAGCGCCGCGGCGTCGGGGTGCGCGAGGCGACCCGCGCCGAGGATATTGCCGATTTTCCCGACCGCAACGTTGCCGATGCGCTGCAGCGCCTGCCCGGCGTCGCGATCAGCCGTGACAATGGCGAGGGGCGCCAGGTCTCGCTGCGCGGGCTGGGGCCGCTTTTCACGCGCACCACGCTGAACGGCATCGATGCGCTCGCTACCACGGCGTCCGGCCTCGACAATCGCGGATCGGTCAGCCGCGAGCGCCGCTTCGACTATTCGGTGTTCGAGGCCAGCCTGTTGTCGCAGACCGTGGTGGAGAAAAGCTGGGCGGCCGATGCGGACGCGGGCGGCATCGGCGGCACGGTCGCCCTGCAGACGGTGCGGCCGTTCGACCGGCCCGGCGGCGAAACCCTAGTGTCGTTGCGCGCGCGCGCCGGCGGCAATGGCATGGCGATCACGCCGCAAGCCACGGCGGAAGTGTCGCGGCGCGGCGATCATTGGGGCGTGCTGGCGGCACTATCCTACAGCAGCAACGCTGTTGCCGAATATGGCTATCGCAATTGGGACTGGGCGCCGATCACCTTCGGTGCGGCCAATATCGGGCCGGACATTCCAGCCGACCAGCGCGCGCGGCTGACCGGCACCGCCGGCGCTCCGGTATACGGTCCCCGTGCTGCGACCTATTCGAGCTGGATCAACCGGCTGGAACGCCTCAACCTGGTCGGTGCCGTCCAGTATCGGGGCGACGATGGCTTTGCCGTGGCGCTGGACTGGGTCCATGCGGCGCTGGCGGACCATCGGCACGAATATTCGCTGGCGGCGGCAGGCGCGAACGGCCTGAGCGGCGATGTCGTCGGTACCCAGCGGCTGCTATCGGCAACGATTGTCGGTAACACACTGGCCGCCGCCCGCTATTCGGGCGTCGACCTGCGCACCGAAGCGAAGCGGAGCGAGGACCGGACGCAGTTCGACCAGGCGACCTTGTCGCTGCGCAAGCCGCTGGGCGCGGCGACGGTGGTGGAATTGCTGGCCGGCTATAATCACTCGGCGTTCCGCGGCCCGGTGTTCGACAAGGTGTTTCTCCAGTCGAAAAATCGGGACTTTGCGACCGTTTCGACCGGCGCGACGCCGCGCAACTGGTACGGCTTCGATCCCGCCGATCCGGGGGTATGGGGGCTGATGCGGGCCGATGCGCGCGAGGACGCGATCGACAACAGCAATGCCCAGGCACGGCTGACACTCGAGCGGACGCTTGCACCCGGGCTCAGCTTGCGGGCCGGCGGCAGCTGGCGCCGGTTCGAAAACGGCGGTTATCAGCGGCGAACGCGCGTCGATTATCCCGATGGAGGGGCAGCGGTAACGACCCTGTTCAGCGGGCCGACGCTGGCGCCCTATATCGTCGCCGATGTCGATGCGACCTATGCCGCGACCGGCCAGCGTCGCGATCTGAATGCCAGCGACAATGTTCCGGGCACCGATTACCGCCTGCGCGAGGAGAATGGCGGGGCCTTTGCGCTGCTCGACTGGGACGGGGAGGCGGGCGCGATGCCGCTGCGGGTGCGCGCCGGACTGCGGTATGAGGCCGTGCTGACGCGGTCGACCGGCACCGCCAGCAGCGATGCGCTGGCAGCGCCCATTTCGCGCCGGAGCATCAGCCGCGCCTGGCTGCCTTCGCTGGAGGTGCGGCTGGGGCTTCGCCGCGACCTGTTGTTGCGGCTGGCGGCCAGCCAGAATGTCAATCGGCCCGATGTCGGCGATCTGGCGGCCGCAGCAGTGGTCTCGGTATCGCCCTTTGGCGGTACCATCACGACCGGCAATCCGGACCTGAAGCCGTTCCGCGCCCAGTCGCTCGACTTCGCGCTGGAACAGTATGGCGGCGGCGGGCTGATCGCGCTCGGACTGTTCTACAAGCATATGGATTCGTTCATTACCTCGGTGACGACGGTGCAGCGCTATGCCGATACCGGCTATCCGCTCGCCTTTCTGTTCCCGGGGCAAAGCGCCGGTACGCTGTTCAACGTCATCCGGCCGTTCAATGGTGGCGGCGCATCGATAGTGGGGACCGAACTGACGGTGCAGCGCGAACTGCGGTTTCTGCCGGCGCCGCTCGACCGGCTGGGTGTGCAACTGAACGGCACCTATGCCGATGGCCGGTCCGACGTGGTCTATGGCGCCGTGCCGGTGCGGCTGACGCTGATTGATCTGTCGCGCTGGCAAGGCAACGCCACGCTCTATTACACCGGGCACGGCTGGGACGTCCGCGCCTCGCTCGCCTATCGCGACCGCTATCGCACCGCGATCGGCAATAGCGGCAATATCGGCGAGTGGATCGCCCCCAGCGCCACACTGGACGCCGCCGCGCATATCGCGCTCGGGCGTCGCGCAAAGCTGGTGCTGGAGGGGCAGAATCTGACCAACGCGCCGGTGATCCAATATGCCGATCGCGACGCGCGCCGGCTGCTCGCCTATACCCATAGCGGACGGGTGGTGAGTGCGGGGATTCGCTATGCCTTTTGACTGCCAAACGGGAAGGGGCGCCGCTGATTGTCCCCGTTCCCGTCTGCGCGCACTCTTCCCTCAGGTGACGGTGTTGCCGGAAAGATGCGATTGATGGGGGCGGCAGAAACGCTCGCCGAACATCGGTTGCGCCTGACGGCCTATGTCCGCAGGCGGCTTCGTGATCCGGAGCAGGCGGACGACATCGTGCAGGAGACGTTTGTGCGCGTGGTGGAACAGGAGCGGCGGCAGCAGATCGACCAGCCGCTCGCCTATGCCTTTCGAGTGGCGGATTCGATCGTCTATGCCGGCGCCCGCAAGGGAGCGCGGCCGACCGAGCCGCTCGATCCCGAAATCGCCTGTACGCTGCCGCTGCCGGAGGAAGTGCTGGACTATCGCCGCCGCCTGTCGCGGTTCGAGGCAAGGCTGGCGTCGCTGCCGCCCCTGCGCCGCGCGGTATTCGTCCAGCGCCATCTCGACGGCAAATCGCGCGCCGAAATTGCCGATGACCTGGGGTTGAGCCTGGAAGCAGTTAAAAAACATCTGGTACGCGCGATGGTCGACCTTTCGGATTACGTCGCCCTGAACGAAGACGTGGCCGGAGAGGATGTCGGACATGGTTGAAGAAGAGGTGCTGGAAACGGCCGCCGACTGGGCGGATCGTCTCCCTGAGCTGGATGCGGCCGAACGCCGCGCGCTGATCGGCTGGCTCAACCAGTCCGAGGCGCACCTTCAGGCGTTTTCGCGCATGTGCACCGTGTTGCAGGACCCGGCCTTGCTGGAGGTGCTGGAGGTGCTGGAGGCTGAAAGGCGCGTGTCGATGGCGCCCGCGCCCTTGCCGGAACCGGTGGCGCCGCGATCGGCGCGCGACCGTCGGCTCCGGCCGGTGCTGCGCCGTGTCCGCGGGGTGCGTGTCGCGGCGGTGGCGGCGGGGCTGGCTGCGGCAATTGCCGTGCCGGTGCTGCTGCGGGAAGCGACGCCGCCATCGGCTCCGGTCGCTGCAGTCTCGCGCTTTGCCAGTGCAGTGGGCAAGCGTGAAGTGATCCGCCTTTCGGATGGGTCGACCATGACGCTTGACGCGGTTTCGGCCGTGCAGGTCGCTTTCGCGGCCGGTGCCCGCCCGGTTACGCTGGAGAAAGGTGCGGCGCGGTTCGAAGTTGCGCACGATGCCAGCCGCCCCTTTTCGGTGGCGACTTCGCGCGCAAGCTTCACTGCGCTCGGCACCAATTTCAGCGTCGATACGCTTGCCGATGCTGTGGAACTGCACGTCTATCGCGGGCGGGTGCGGGTCGATCAGGCGGGGCGCGCGCCGCTGGTCGTAACGGGCGGCGAATGGCTTCGCATCGGGTCCACCCCGGCGCGGATTGCGCACTTCGACGCGAAGAGCGACGACAGCTGGAGCGACTATTGGCTGAACGCAGACCAGATGCGGCTCGACGCCGCGCTGGAGCGGATCGGCCGGTACAGTGCCGTTCCGATCCGCCTCGCCGATCCCGCGCGGGGCGCTAGCCGCTTCAGCGGCCGTTTCCGGCTGGATACGCCCGAACAAAGCGCCGCGCTGATCGGCGCGCTGTTCGGGCTGGAGGCGCAGCGCCAGGATGGGGCCATTCTGTTGCGGCCTGCCCGGTCGCGGTAACGGCCGGGCAGCCCTGCGCTGCTCAGCCTTCGTTTTCCATCAGCAATACCGGCTTGATGACGGCGCCGGTCTCGGAGTCGTGCACCGCCTGCTCGATGTCTGCGAACGGGTAGGTCTTGACCAGCAGTTCCATCGGCAGTCGCCCGGCCCGATAGTGTGCGATGAGTTCGGGCACGAAGCGCTGCGGATCGATGCCTCCCTCCACCACGCCGACGATGCGGCGACCCATGCTCATGATGGCCGAGGCATCAATGGCGAGCTTCGGATCGGAGGGATAGGCGCCGACCAGTGCCAGCGTGCCGCGCCCGGCGAGCAGGTCGATGGCGGGCGCAAGCAAGGCGGGAACGCCGGTTGTGTCGACGATATAATCTAACGGCCCTGCCAGCGCATCGAGGCTGGTTGCAGATTCCGTGGCCCCCAGCGCTTCGCCCAGTGCCAGCCGATGCTGATGCCGATCGAGCAGCACGATGCGGCCCGCGCCCGCAATAACGGCCGCCATTACCGCGGCGAGACCGACGGCGCCCGCCCCGAAGATCGCGATCGCCTGCCCCGGCTGGACCTTCAGCGTTTCCAGCACTGTGCCCGCGCCCGTCTGGATGCCGCAGCCGAGCGGTGCCAGCAGGTGCAGCGGCAGGTCTGCATCCACCTTCACCACGTTGCGCTGATGCGCCAGGGCATGCGTGGCGAAGGCCGACTGGCCGAAGATATTGCTGCCGACCCGCGCCTGGCCGCGCCACAGGCCGCCTTGATTGGGGCCTAACGCACCGAGGAAATTGCGCGGGAAAAATTCCGGGCAATAGCCGGGCTGGTGATCGTGGCAGGCGGGGCAGGTGCCGCAGCTGTCGAAGCTGAGCAGCACCCGGTCGCCGGGGGCGAGGCCGGCAACTGCCGGCCCCACCGCTTCGACCACGCCGGCGCCTTCATGCCCGAATACAGCAGGGAAGGGCACCGGGAGCGCGCCGTCGCGCATCACCATATCGGTGTGGCACACGCCGCATGCCACGATCCGCACCAGCACCTGGTCGCCTCCCGGTGGATCGATCCGCAACCGTTCGATCCGGAAGGGGCCGCCCGCTTGTTCGGTGACGGCTGCTGCGATTTCCATAAAAAGGCTCCTCAGAATTTGAAGCCGAACCGCGCATACCATTCGCGCGGGCGGTTATAGGTGCCGAAGAACGCGCCGACCGAGACATTGGAATTGCCGGAGGTCAGGTAGCGATTGTCGGTAAGGTTGGTGCCGCCCACCGTCAGCGTCCAGCGGCCATTCGGCTCCTCATAGCCGACGCTGGCATTCACCTGATCGGAGGCGGGACGGTACAGCAGATAGGTTCGCGCGGTGTCGTTCCAGACGCCGCTGGCATGGCTCCAGTCGGCCAGCAGGATCACCGATCCGCCATTGGCCAGCCGTGTTTCGTAGCGGGGGCTGACGCTGGTCTTCCAGTTGGGCGTCTTGGGGAGCGGCGCACCGACCGCCGCGCCGGCCTGGAAGGGGCTGGGGCCGCTCACCGCCGCCGCCGTGGCCGATACCCGGGTGTAATAGGCGTCGATATAGCCGAGCGAGGCATTGATCGTCAGCCCGCGCACCGGGGCTGCCACGGCCTCCACTTCGAACCCGCGGATGCGGGCGTCACCGGCATTGGCGATGGTCGGCGAGGTGCCGATCTGGATGTTGAGCTGGATGTCCTTGTAATCGGTGGTGAAGGCGGCGGCGTTGAGCTGCAGCTTGCGGTCGAGCAGGGTCGACTTGATGCCGGCTTCCCAGGTGGTTGCCTTTTCCTCGTTGAAGTCCGGCGCTACGGCGCCTTGCGGGTTGGTCAGGCGGGTCGTCCAGCCGCCGGTCTTGTAGCCCTTCGACCAGCTTGCATAGAGCATCACATTGTCCTGCGGATGCAATTGCAGGCCCAGCTTCGGCGAGAAATTGCTGAAGCTCTTGTGGTTCACGCCGGGCACATAGACCCGCACCGGATTGTTGGGATCGGGATAGCCGAGCCCGGTCTGGCACGTCACGGGCGCGAGCGGGAAGGGGCCGTTCGGGGTGATGTTACCATTGGCGTCGGTGCAGCCGAACAGCTTGTAGTTGAAGCCGTTCAGTTCCTGCTGGCCGCCTTCGAACTGCTTCTTCTCATTGGTGTAGCGGCCGCCGACAGTGATGCCGACCAGGTCGATCGGGCGATAATCGATCTGCCCGAACGCCGCGAAATTCTCGGTCTCCAGCCGGTTCGGGCCGTCCACCTGCACCAGTCCTTCGGCGAAGGTGACATAGTCGTGCAGATTGCCGGCTTCCTTGAAATAATAGCCGCCAAGGACGTAGTTCAGCTTGTTGTCCAGCGCCTTGCCCAGCAGCTGCACTTCCTGGCTGAACTGCCACTGGCGCATGGTGAAGCTGAGCTGCAGGAAGTTCAAAGGGGAACCATCGGCATCGAGCCCGGCCGCCCATTTCAGTTCGCGATAGGCCGTGATCGACTTCAGCGAAATCGACTTGCCCAGATCATAGTCGAGGACGCCGGAAAAGCCCCAGTTCTTCAGGTCCGAAAAGCTGTTGCCGGTGGCATAGCTCTTGTCCGGATCGGCGATCAGGTAGCGGCTGTCCCAGGGCAGGCGATCATTGTTAGGATTGTTGTCGACATTCACCCCGGCATAGCTGGGAAGGCGCCAGCGCGGGTTGAACTGCGTGCCCGACACGCCGCACAGCGCCTGGGCATTGCGCGCGGCGATCTGTTGCTGCGTCGCACCGATGCAGAAATTGTACAGTCCGGCGAACAGGAATCCGGTGGTGCCGGTGGGATCGAATGCCGTGCCGGGCAGGTCCGCTGTGCCGGCGAAATTGCCGGGCACCGTCTCTGCCGTGCCAAGCAGCTTGTTGGCGCTGGTGCCCTTGTCGCGGCTATAGTCGCCTGACAGCGTCAGGGTGAGCGGTCCCCCATGGTTCCACTTCAGCTTGCCGCGCAGGTTCCAGTTGTCGTTGCCGCCTTCGCGACTGCTGTTGCCATAGCCGGCTGCGGCAAACCCCGTGTAGGACGGCGAATTATTCGCCCGGGGATCGGGATAGGGGATGCGCTGCAGGAAGCCGTCGCGCGTCTTGACGCCGAAGCTGAGGATCGAACCCAGCCCCTCGGCAATGGGAATGTCGACCGCGCCGCGGGCCTGGAGCAGGTTGTAGCTGCCCGTCGTCACATCGCCCTGCACCCGGAACTCCTTGCCGGGATCGCGCGTGACGATCGAGATCGCGCCGCCGATGGTATTGCGGCCGAACAGCGTGCCCTGCGGGCCCTTGAGCACTTCGACACGCGAAACGTCCATCAGATCCTGGTTGGCGCCGACGGTGCGGGCCAGATAGACGCCGTCGAGATAGAGGCCGACGCCCGGGTCGATGTTGAACGCGAAGTCATCCGATCCGATGCCGCGGATATAGGCCGAAAGTACCGCGGGGGAGCCCGAAAAGGGCGTGCCGGCATCGAGATTGACGTTGGGTGCGATGGCCGAAAGCTGGGCGACGCTGCCCACCGCGCGTTCCTGCAGCGTGTTGGCGCTGAAGGCCGAAATGGCGATCGGCACGTCCTGAACATTTTCCGCGCGCTTCTGCGCGGTGACGACGATTTCGGCGATGCCGCTGTCCGACTGGGCTGCCGGTGCCGGCGCGGCAGGCTGCTCGGTCGACTGGGCGAATGCGGGCGCGGCCCATGCCGTGGACGCAAGCAAGACCGTTGCGAAACGAATGCGCATATCCTCTCCCCTTGTGAACTGCACCTTTTGGCGCTTGACGGGGAGGCTAGCGGCGTATCGGCCGATCGTCTTGGACCAGCGCGAACTGCGATCAGGACGGATGCGAACCCGCGCAGCCCTTCATTCGGGCGGCAGGAGCAGCGTGCGATAGGTCTGCACGGCCTCCGCCAGCCACTCGCGTCCGGCGCGGACGCGGGCGAGCTGGTGCGAATCCTTGTGCGTCACCTGCCAGAAGGAGCGCAGGATGCGGCGCTCGGGCAGCACCGGCACCAGCGCCGGATCCGCCCTGCCGATAAAGGCCGGGAGCACGCCGATCGCGACCCCGGTGCTGACCATCCGATACTGTGCATTGATGCTCGAGGAGCGCAGGTGCGGCGTCAGCCCCTCGCAGAATTCGTCGAGATAATGGAGCTCGGGCGCATAGATCAGGTCGGGAATATAACCGACAAAGCGATGCCCCTCGCGCAGGTCCGCCGGCATGCGGGGGGTGCCGAATGTCTCCAGATAGGCGGTCGTTGCGAACAGCTGCAGCGCATAGTCCGACAGTTTCTGCGCGATCACTGGCCCCGCACGCGGGCGGGATAGCATGACGGCAATGTCCGCCTCGCGCCTCGAGGGAGAAAGAAAGCCGCTGTTCGCGACAAGGTCGAGCGTCAGGCGGGGATGGAGCGCGCTGAAGGCGGCGGCCTGCCCGGCGAGCAGGCGACTGCCGAATCCTTCTGGCGCGCTGATCCGCAACGTGCCCGATATGCCGGGAAAGCGATCGCCGCGATGGGCCTCGATCTCGTTTGCCGCGAGGGCGATCGTCTCGGCGCGTGCCAGCAGGGCCTCGCCCGCCTCGGTGAGTATCTGGCCTTCGCGCGTTTGCTCGAACAGCGTCGCGCCCAGCGTTGCCTCCAGCCGGCGAAGGCGTCGCGCGATCGTGGTGGCGTTGACGCCCATCACCTTGCCGGCGCGGCCCATCTGGCCGGTGCGCGCCAGCGCCAGGAAGGTTTGCAGATCGCGCCAGTCCATTGCCTGCATTTTTGCAGATGCTCCCTGCATTCTTCGTCATTGCGAGCGAAAATGCATATTCCTACAATCGGGCAAAGCAAGGCGGGTTTTTGGAGAGGATTGCCATGCATATCGTCGATCACGTCATCGTCGGCGGCACTGCCGGACTGGCCGCAAGCCGCAAGGCGCCGGTGTTCGATCCCAATACCGGCGCTGTGCAGGCCGAGGTGGTGCTGGGTGGACAGGACGCGCTCGACCGTGCCGTCGCGGCGGCCCAGGCTGCGCAGCCGGGCTGGGCGGCGACCAACCCGCAGCGCCGCGCGCGGGTGATGTTCGCCTTCAAGGCGCTGGTTGAAGCGAACATGGATGCGCTGGCGCACATGCTCTCGATCGAGCATGGCAAGGTGTTCGCCGATGCCCGGGGCGACATCCAGCGCGGTCTGGAAGTGGTCGAATTCTGCTGCGGCATCCCGCACGCGCTGAAGGGCGAATATACGCAAGGGGCAGGGCCGGGCATCGACGTCTATTCGATGCGCCAGCCGATCGGCATCGGCGCCGGCATCACGCCGTTCAACTTCCCGGCGATGATCCCGCTGTGGATGGGCGCGGTGGCGATGGCGACGGGTAATGCCTTCATCCTGAAGCCCAGCGAGCGTGACCCGTCGCTGCCCAACCGACTGGCCGAACTGTGGCTGGAGGCGGGGCTGCCCGAGGGGATTTTCCAGGTCGTCCACGGCGACAAGGAAATGGTCGACGCGATCCTCGACCATCCCGCGATCGGCGCGGTGAGTTTCGTCGGCTCGTCCGACATCGCCCATTATGTCTACCAGCGTGGTGTTGCGGCGGGGAAGCGCGTTCAGGCGATGGGCGGGGCCAAGAACCACGGCATCGTCATGCCCGACGCGGACCTCGACCAGGTGGTCAACGACCTGTCGGGCGCGGCGTTCGGTTCGGCGGGCGAGCGCTGCATGGCGCTGCCTGTGGTGGTGCCGGTGGGCGACGAGACAGCAGAGCGGCTGAAGGCCAAGCTGATCCCCGCGATCGAGGCGCTGAAGGTCGGCACCTCGACCGATCCGCAGGCCCATTACGGCCCGGTGGTGACGGCACAGCAAAAGGCGAATATCGAACGCTGGATCCAGACCTGCGTCGACGAGGGTGGCGAGCTGGTCGTCGACGGGCGCGGCTTCACACTGCAAGGGCATGAGAACGGCTTCTTTGTCGGCCCGACGCTGTTCGACCATGTGACGCCGGACATGGACAGTTATCGCAACGAGATTTTCGGGCCGGTGCTGCAGATGGTGCGGGCCAAGGATTTCGAGGAAGCGCTGACGCTGCCGAGCAAGCACCAATATGGCAATGGCGTCGCGATCTTCACCCGCAACGGCCATGCCGCGCGCGAATTTGCGGCGCGCGTGAATGTCGGCATGGTGGGCATCAACGTGCCGATCCCGGTGCCGGTCGCCTATCACACCTTCGGCGGCTGGAAGCGCTCGGCATTCGGCGATACCAACCAGCACGGGATGGAAGGCGTGAAGTTCTGGACCAAGGTGAAGACCGTCACCGCCCGCTGGCCCGATGGTGCCGGCGACGGCAGCAACGCCTTCGTAATCCCGACGATGGGGTGACGGGGGGTGGCGGCGTCCCTCTCTCCATGTCTGTCATCCCGGCGAAAGCCGGGATCCATTGGGGTCGCCGTAGCGGCGCCAGCCCCGGCGGAGTGGCGAATGGATCCCGGCTTTCGCTCGGATGACGCCTCAAGGTTCAATGGCATTCAGCGGCGGAAAGCCAAGGCTGATGGCGAGGTCTTCCCAGAACGGGTTTGCCTTCTCGATCAACGCCACCTTCCAGTCGCGCTTCCATTCTTTGATTTGTTTCTCGCGTCGGATTGCTGCCGTCATATCGCCGCCGACTTCGTACCACACCAGCCGTTTGACGTCGTTGCGCTTGGTAAAGCCGGGGATGGCACCCGTGCGATGCTGGTGGATGCGGCCCATCAGGTCCGACGTGATTCCCGTATAGAGCGTGCCATGGCGTCTGCTCGCGAGGATGTAGACGCAGGGCAACTTTTCCATTCCTCCCTCCACCGTCATGCCGGCGAAAGCCGGGATCCATTCGCCACTCGGTCGCAGCAAGAGCCGCGTCGGCACCCCCAATGGATCCCGACTTTCGTCGGGATGACAGCTTGAGACAACAGGCACGATGACCCACCAGTTCGACCTCACCGACGACCAGCGCCAGATCCAGGAGATGGCGCAGAAGTTCACCGCTGATGCGATCACCCCGCACGCGGCCGAGTGGGACGAGAAGCACATCTTCCCGCGCGAGACGATCAAGGCGGCGGCCGAGCTCGGCTTCGCGGCGATCTATGTCTCGGAGGAATCGGGCGGCATCGGGCTGGGCCGACTGGAATCGGCGCTGATCTTCGAGGCGATGGCCTATGGCTGCCCGTCGACCAGCGCGTTCATCTCGATCCACAACATGGCCGCCTGGATGATCGACCGGTTCGGCGCGCAGGCGGTGAAGGACAAATATCTCCCCAGCCTCGTCACCATGGACCGGCTTGCCAGCTACTGCCTTACCGAACCGGGCTCGGGCTCGGACGCGGCAGCGCTCAAGACGCGCGCGGTCCGCGACGGCGATCACTATGTGGTGACCGGCTCGAAGCAGTTCATCTCGGGCGGCGGCGAGAACGACCTGTACCTCACCATGGTTCGCACCGGGGAGGACGGGTCGAAGGGCATTTCCTGTCTGGCGATCGAAAAGGACATGCCCGGCGTCAGCTTCGGTGCGCAGGAGCGCAAGCTCGGTTGGCACTCGCAGCCGACCGCGCAGGTCATCCTCGATAACGTTCGGGTGCCGGTGGAGAATCTGGTCGGCGCCGAGGGGGAAGGTTTCCGCATCGCGATGATGGGTCTCGACGGCGGGCGGCTGAACATCGGCGCCTGCTCGCTGGGCGGCGCGCAGCGCTGCCTCGACGAGGCGATCCGCTACACGCAGGAGCGCAAGCAGTTCGGCAAGGCGATCGCCGATTTCCAGAACACCCAGTTCACGCTCGCCGACATGGCGACCGAGCTGGAGGCCGCCCGGGCGCTGCTCTATTTCGCTGCTGCCAAGGTAACGGCGGGCACGCCGGACAAGACTCGCTTCGCCGCGATGGCCAAGCGGCTGGCGACCGACACCGGTTCGTCGGTGGTCGACCGCGCGCTGCAGTTGCATGGCGGATACGGCTATTTGATGGATTATCCGATCGAGCGCTTCTGGCGCGACCTGCGCGTGCATTCGATTCTGGAGGGCACCAATCAGGTGATGCGGATGATCGTCGGCCGCGATCTGGTGCGCGAATGAGCGGGGGGAGCTTTGGTTTTCACGCGAAGGCGCGAAGGCACGAAGATTTCGTTCGCGCAGAGGCGCAGAGGACGCAGAGATGTTGGAACTCGGGGCGGCGGCGGCCGCCTATCAGACCTAGATCTTACGCCGCTGGCGCGGCGGAGGGGCTTCGCTTCGGAGCGAACCACTTCCTTCTTCTTTGTGCCTTCGCGCCTTCGCGTGAGATACTGAAATGACTGACCTCCTCACCCAAACCGACGGCGCGGCCGGGCGTATCCGCCTCAACCGCCCGAAGGCGCTGCACGCGCTCAACACCGCGATGTGCCAGGCGATGCTCGATGCGCTCGATGCGTGGGAGCATGACCCGGCGATCCGCATCGTCCTGCTCGACCATGCCGAAGGCCGCGGTTTCTGCGCCGGCGGTGACATCCGGCTGATCGCGGAGAGCGGTGCGGGCGACGGCGCGGCGGCCGCGCACTTCTTCCACACCGAATATCGCCTCAACCACCGGCTGTTCACCTATCCCAAGCCGATCGTCGCCTTTGCCGACGGTATCGTGATGGGCGGCGGCGTGGGGATTTCGCAGCCCGCCCGCTGTCGCATCGCCACCGAGAACACGAAGTTCGCCATGCCGGAAACCGGCATCGGCCTGTTCCCGGATGTGGGCGGCGGCTGGTATCTGTCGCGCCTGCCAGGCCATATGGGTGAGTATCTGGCACTGACCGGCCACCGGCTTGACGGTGCCGAATGTCTTGCGCTGGGGCTGGCGACGCATTTTCTGCCGGCAGAGGCGCTGGAGACGGCCAAAGCCGCCATCCTCGCCGATCCCGAACAGGTGGAGTCGATCCTGACCGGGCTGTCCGCGCAGGCGCCTGCGGCAAAAATCCTCGATCAACAGCCGGCGATTGACCGGCTGTTCGCCGACGAGACGGTAGAGGCGATCTTCGCCGCGCTGGAATCGGATGGCGGCGAATGGGCCACCGCCACCCTTGCCACGCTGCGCACGAAATCACCCCAGGCCTGCAAGGTGTCGCTGCGTATCGTACGCGAAGGGCGTGCCATGCCTGATTTCGCGGCCGAGATGGCGCAGGAATATGCCGTCGCCACCCGCGTCTGCCGTCTGCCCGATTTCGCCGAGGGGGTCCGTGCGGTGATCCTCGACAAGGACAATGCCCCTCGCTGGGATCCGGCGACGCCGGAGGCGGTTACGGCCGAGCAGATCGACGCGATTTTCGCGCCGCTGCCCGCGCAGGAAAAATGGAAGCCGCTGTAAGCGGTCGGGTTACTGGAAGGATGGCCGTATGAGGATCGCGTTCGTCGGGCTGGGCAATATGGGCGGCGGCATGGCCGCGAACCTGGCCAAGGCCGGGCATGACGTTCATGCCTTCGACCTGTCCGCAGAAGCGCTGGACCGCGCCGGCGCCAATGGTTGCGCGACGCACGCATCGGTGCGCGAAGCGGTTGTGGATGCGGAGGCAGTGGTCTCGATGCTGCCCAATGGTGCGATCGTCGAGCGGGTCTATACCGAAGAGGTGATCGGCCATGCGCCGGCCCATGCGCTGCTGCTGGACTGCTCGACCATCGATGTCGCCACCGCACGGCGCGTGGCGGAGGCGGCGCAGGTGGCGGGGCATGCGATGGTCGATGCGCCCGTTTCCGGCGGGATTGCCGCGGCCAACGGGGGTACGCTCACCTTCATGGTCGGCGGCTCCGCCCAGGCCTTTGACCGGGCCGAACCCATCCTGTCGGCGATGGGCAAGGCGGTGATCCATGCCGGTGCCAGCGGGGCAGGGCAGGCGGCCAAGATCTGCAACAACATGATCCTCGGCGCTACGATGATCGCGACGTGCGAGGCGTTTGCGCTGGCCGAAAAGCTGGGGCTGGACCTGCAGACCTTTTTCGACATTTCCAGCAAGGCGTCGGGCCAGTCCTGGTCGATGACCAGCTATTGCCCGGTACCCGGTGTCGGCCCGCAATCGCCGGCCGACAATGGCTATCAGGGCGGGTTCGCGGCGGCGCTGATGCTCAAGGATCTGACGCTGGCGACCGAAGCCGCCGCCGATGTCGGTGCGCAGGTGCCGATGGGCACCCGCGCCCGCGAACTCTACGAAGCCTTCGCAGCGGCCGGGCAGGGGGGCCTGGACTTTTCGGCGATCATCCGGTCGCTGTAGAGGGGGCTTGTCCCGCGCGGACTGAAAATCGCTTCCCCTCCCTTGCAGGGAGGGGAGCGAAAGATGCGAAAGCATGTCCTGCTACTGAAGAGAGTGGGGCATCTTCCCTATTTCACGCTCGCGCCTGCCAGCCGCCGCCGAGTGCGCGGAACAGGTCGACCTGGGTTTCGGCAATCGCCGCATCTGCGGCTGCCAGCGAAGCCTGGGCATCAGCGAAGGTGCGTTCGGCATCGAGCAGGTCGAGCGAGTTGATGTCGCCCTCTGCCTGCCGCGCGCGGGCGATGCGCACGGCCGCTTCCGCCTCATTCAGCGCCGCTTGCAGCGCAGTGCGTCGTTCGAGCGCGCGCGCATAGGCAGACAGCGCCGTCTCGGTTTCCTGCAGCGCTGTCAGCATCGTGCCGTCGAAGGTCGCGAGCGCGACCTGCGTGTCCGCCTGCGCGGCGGCGATGCGGGCACGGGCAGGGGCGGGATTGACCGACCAACTGATCAGTCCGCCCAGCAGCCAGCGTAGCGGACCTGCGCCGAAGATGTTGCCGAAATCGTTGCCGGTCGATCCGCCCGAGCCTCCCAACGTGATCCGCGGATAGAGATCGGCCGTGGCGACGCCGATCCTGGCCGTGGCGGCGGCAAGCCGGCGTTCGGCGGCACGGATGTCGGGACGGCGGGCAAGCAAGGTCGCGCCGTCCCCCACGGGAATCGGCTGGTCGAGCCGCAGTGTCGTGCGGCGCTCGCGGGCTTCCGGCGGCAGCTCGGCGGGGGTCTTGCCGATCAGCGTGGCGAGGCGGAACAGCGCCGCGTCGCGTGCGGCGGCGAAGGCGGGCACGTCGGCCTGGCGCTGGTTGCGCAGTGCCGCGATGCGCGCGACATCGAGCCGGGTCGCCAGCCCGACATTGCGGCGGCGCTGGGTCAGGTCGATCGACTGGTCGAGCAGCGCGACGATGTGCTCCGCCACGGCCAGCCGCTCGGCAGCGGAGACGGCATCGGCATAGGCGCGCGCGGTATCGGCGGCGACGATCACCCGCACGGCATCGGCATCGGCCTGGGCGGCGGCGACATCGCCGCGCGCCGCCTCGACATTGCGGCGGACGCGGCCGAACAGATCGACCTCATAGTTGACGCTCAGTCCGGTATCGACCTGCCAGTCGTCCATCGGGGCACCGACCGGGCGCTGGCTTGCCGGCACGCGGCCATAATTGGCGCCGGCGCTCGCATCGACCTGGGGCAGACGATCGGCCGTGGCGCCGCGCAGTGCTGCCCGGGCGCGCTCGATGCGGGCGACGGCGACGCGGATGTCGGTATTGGCGGCCAGTGCCTTTGCGACCAGCCGGTCGAGCACGGGATCGTTGTAGAGCCGCCACCAGTCTCCCTCCACCGGCGCGGTGGTGACGGCCGGGCTGGTGGAGAGGAACGCACCTGCCGCGCTTTGCGGGCGGGCGGGGGCGGTATAGTTCGGGCCGGCGGCGCAGGCGGAAAGCGCCAGCGCCGAGACTGCGGCCATCATGGATGCAATGCGTTGCATGCGTAATCTCCTGCTCGTTATTCGGCGGGCTGAAGCTGCGGCGAAAGACCGCCCTCGCTCCGCCGTGCGGCAAGCCGCGCGCCCAGTGCGCGGCACACCACGTAGAAGGTCGGCGTGAACAGCAGGCCGAAGCCAGTGACGCCCATCATCCCGAAGAACACCGCCGTGCCCAGCGCCTGGCGCAGCTCCGCACCGGCGCCGCTGGCGATCAGCAGCGGGACTGCGCCGAGGATGAAGGCGAAGCTGGTCATCAGGATCGGCCGCAACCGGTCCTGCGCCGCCCGCACGGCGGCGTCGACGGGCGACAGGCCATCGCGGACTTCCGCCTGATGGGCGAACTCGACCACCAGGATCGCGTTCTTCGCGGCGAGCGCAATCAGCACGACCAGCCCGATCTGCGTCAGGACATTGTTGTCCATGCCGCGCAGGTTCACGCCCGCCATCGCCGCCAGCAGGCACATCGGCACGATCAGGATGATCGCCAGCGGCAGCGTCAGGCTTTCATACTGCGCCGCCAGCACCAGGAAGACGAACAGCACCGCCAGCGCGAACACCAGCCCCGCCGTGCTGCCCGCCATCTTCTGCTGGAAGGCGATGCCGGTCCATTCGGCGTCATATCCGGCCGGCAACTGCGCGGCGAGCTTCTCCATCGCCGCCAGCGACGCACCGGAGCTGTAGCCCGGGGCTGTATCGCCATCGACTTCCACCGCCGGGAACAGGTTGTAGCGCGTGACGCGATACGGCCCGGTCTTGTTCTCGAACGTCGCGACCGAGCCGATCGGCACCATGGCGCCGCTGTCGGACCGCGTCTTCAGATTGGCGATGTCCGCCTCGGTTGCCCGGAACGGCGCATCGGCCTGCGCTGTCACCCGATAGGTACGGCCCAGCATGTTGAAGTCGTTGACGAAGGTGGAACCGAGATAGACGTTCAGCGCCTCGAACACCCGCTCCGACGGCACGCCTAGCATCTCCGCCTTGCGCCGGTCGATATCGGCGAAAACGCGCGGCGTGGCGGTGTTGAAGAAGGTATAGACCTGGGCGAGCCCGGGCGTCTGGTTCGCCTGGCCGATCAGCCCGAAGGCCGTCTTGCCGAGCGCGTCATAGCCATGCTCGCCGCGATCCTCGACCATCAGGCGATAACCGCCGGCCGAACCGATGCCCTGGATGAGCGGCGGCGGCACCACCAATAGCATGGCCTCGTTGATGTCGGCGGTGCGCTTGCGGGCCTCGGCCATGATGCTGGCCAGACTGACGCCCAGCTTCTGCCGCTCCTCAAAGCTTTGCAGCGGCACATAGGCGGCGGCGCTGTTGGGGGCGAGCGTCTGCGAAGGACCGTCAAAGCCGGCCAGCATCACCGAGCCTTTGACACCCGGGATCGGCAGGATTCGCGCCACCACCTCGCGCATCACCGCGTCGGTACGTTCGAGCGAGGAGCCCGGCGGCAACTGGATCACGGTGAGGAAATAGCCCTGGTCCTGTGCCGGGATGAAGCCCACCGGCGTCACCCAGAAGGTCGCGACGGTCGCCGCGATCAGCCCGGCATAGGTGAGCATCATCCGCTTCGGCCGCGTCACCAGCTTGCGGGTGAGGCGGGCATAGCCGTTGCTCATCCGCTCAAAGCCGCGGTTGAAGCCATTGGCAGCCCGCCCGAGCCAGCGCCCAATACCGCCCTTTGCCTCGCCAGCATGGTGTTTGAGCAGCAGCGCGGCCAGTGCCGGCGACAGCGTCAGCGAGACGAGCAGCGAAATCGCGGTCGCGACCGAGATCGTTACCGCGAACTGCTTGTAGAAGGCGCCCGACAGCCCGTTGAGGAACAGGGTCGGCAGGAACACCGCGAACAGTACCAGCACGATCGCGACCAGCGCGCCCGACACTTCGTCCATCGAGGTGCGCGCGGCCTGAAGCGGCGTCATGCCATGCGCCAGGTTGCGTTCGACATTCTCGACCACGACGATCGCGTCGTCGACGACGATGCCGATGGCGAGCACCAGCCCGAACAGCGACAGGTTGTTGAGCGAATAGCCCAGCGGCAGCAGCACCGCCATGGTGCCGATCAGCGAAACGGGGATCGCCACGACCGGGATGATCGCCGCTCGCCATTTCTGAAGGAATACGATCACGACGAGGACGACGAGGAGCACGGCTTCGCCCAGCGTATGGTACACCGCGTCGATCGATTGGGCGATGAAGGCGGTGGGGTTGTAGATCACGCGATATTCCAGGCCCTTGGGGAAGGTCTTGGAGATCGTGTCCATCTCCGCCTTGATCCGTTCGGCGGCGGCGAGGGCATTGGAGCCCGGGCGCTGGAACGCGGCCAGGATGACGGTGGGCTGGTTCGAAAGATAGGTGTTGGAGGAATAATCGGCGGCGCCCAGTTCGACGCGCGCCACGTCGCTCACGCGCACCTGACGGCCTTGCGCATCGGTGCGGATCACGACGCGGCCGAATTCCGCCGGGGTCTTCAGGCGCCCTTGCGTCTCGACATTGAGCTGGAAGGCATTGCCGCTGTGCTGCGAGCCCGGCTGGCCGAGCGAGCCCGCCGCGACCTGGATATTCTGCCCGCGCAGCGCCTGGACGATATCGCCGGCGGTGAGGTTCAGCGCGGCGGCACGGCCGGGATCGATCCACACCCGCATCGCATAGTCGCGCGCACCGAACATGCGCACGTCGCCGACGCCTTCCAGACGGGCGAGGCGATCCTTCACCTGCGTCAGGGCGTAGTTGGAAATGTAGCTGCGGTCGATCGAGTTGTCCGGCGAGATCAGGTTGACGACCATCAGGAAGTCGGGGCTGGTCTTGCGCGTGACGACGCCGAGGCGCTGCACCTCCTCGGGCAGGCGCGGGATCGCAACCGCGACGCGGTTCTGCACCAGCACCTGCGCGGCATCGAGGTTGGTGCCGGACTTGAAGGTGACGGTGATGGTGACATTGCCGTCGCCGGTTGATTGCGACGACTGGTAGAGCATGTCGTCGACGCCGTTGATTTCCTGTTCGATCGGCGCCGCGACGGTTTCCGCGACGGTCTCCGCCGACGCACCGGGATAGCTGGCCGTCACCGTGACAGTGGGCGGCACAATGTCGGGATATTGCGATATGGGCAGCGCGAAATAGGCGATGCCGCCCAGGATCGTGATGATGATCGCGATCACTGCCGCGAAAATCGGGCGGGTGATGAAAAAGCGCGAGAGGCGCATGGCCTTCTCCTTCTTACGAGCGGACGCGGCCAGTCGCGCCCGCGTGGGACCACGCGGGCGGGCCGAGCGAAAACTGCCTGCCGCCGGGCTTTGGGGGGATGGGGGAGCCCGGCGGCAGTTCGGTCAGCGGGCGAAGGTTGCCTGGCCCGTAACCGGAGCGGAAACCACGGGGGTGCCGGACGAAGCGGTCGGCGTGATGCTGCCGGGCTTCGGCTGCACCTTGGCGCCGGGCTGTGCCATTTGCGTCCCGGCGATGACCACGCGGTCGTTCGGGCCGATGCCGGAGCGGACGATGCGCAGCCCGTCAACGACCGGACCGAGCACCACCGGCTTGGGCACCACCGTTCCGTCCGCATTGACCGTCATCACCAGCTTGCGTGCCTGGTCCGTCTGCACGGCAGCGTCGGGCACCAGCAGCGCGCGGGCCTTGCCGCCGGCTGCCAGCCGCATGTTGCCGAACATCCCCGGCGTCAGGAACATGTCGGGGTTCGACAGCACCGCACGGCCGCGGATCGTACCCGACTTGGGGTCCAGCCCGTTATCGGTGAAGTCGATATGCCCCTGCCAGCGATAATCGGTTTCGTCCTGCAGCCGGATTTCTACGGGGCTGGCCGCCGATCCCGCAGCGCGCTTGGCCTTGAGGAACAGCGCCTCCGATCCGTCGAAAGTGAAATAGATCGGGTCGAGCGCGTTGATCGTGGTCAGCAACGTGCCGCCCTGGCCTTCACCGGCGGCAACCAGATTGCCCGGGTCGACGCGACGGTCGGAGATGCGGCCCGAAATCGGCGCGCGCACCTGGGTGAATTCGACATCGAGCGCCCGGGCGCGAACCCGTGCCTGTGCTGCCGCCACCGCCGCAGTCGCGGCGCGGACGCGGGCCTGCAGCCGCTCGACATCGCTCTTCGAAACGGCCTCGACACTTACCAGCCGCTGCGCGCGGTCGAGGTCGGAACGAGCCAGCGCCAGATCGCTCTGGGCGCTGGCCAGTCCGGCCTTGGCCTCGGCCAGAGCTGCGGTGAAGGGGCGGGGATCGATGGTGAAGAGAAGCTGGCCCTGCTTCACCACGGCGCCGTCCTTGAAGTGGATGGCCGTCACAGCGCCCGAGACGCGCGGGCGCACTTCCACCGTGCGGCTCGCCTCGAAGCGGCCGACATAATCATCCCATTCATTCACTTCACGGGCCAGTGGCGTGGCTACGGTGACGACGGGCGGCGGCGGCGCGGCATGGGCAGGCGTGTTGCGACCGCTGATGCCGAAGCCGATCGCGACGGCGCCCAGCGGCACGGCGACCAGCGCGGCCTTTTGCCAGCCTTGCAGCCGGGTGGTGCGGCGGCGTGCCGCGGTATCGCCCTCAATGGGCGCGTGCATGTTCATGAAACTTCCCCTGATTCAGTGCCGCGCGACCGCGGCTGATGCTGGCAAGCAGCGTCTCGAGCTGGGCGGGTGAGTAGCCCGCCTCATGAAAGGCGCGGATTTCGGATTGCGGCACGCGATAGCCGCGATGCCAGGCAATCACCGCCACGCGGCGAAGCGCTTCGAGCCTCGGGTCCGCGAGCCGCGGATTGGGCCGCTCACCCCCGAAAATCACGCCAAGCGCAATCGACAGGCGGCTCGGCGCTTCGAGCGACGACAGGCGATCATGCTGGGCAATCGCCACCACCTGCCATTCGAGCGCGGAGAGTTTGCCCTCGTCAGCGGTCTCGACGCGGGCGACGATCGGCAGCACCACGGCGTTGTGCTGCATTTCGGTGAGATCAAGATAGGCCATGATCGTTCTCCCTCTGTTGGTGCCGGCGGGGAGCAAAGCTCCGCCCTTCCGCGCGGCGCCTGTCGCCTGCGGTTGCCGGTTCGGTGTCTTCAGGGCGCACGACGCCACCGCTGCGAATGCAGCGTCGTGCGACTGCGTGGAAATGGTTGCGGGCGTTTACCGCGGGCTAGGGGTGGGGCTCACCCGCAGCCTAGCGACAGACAAACTCCGGACTGAAAGCTGACCTTGCCATGCGACTGTCTCCTTCGGCGCATGTTTCGTACCGATTGGTATATAAGTCGTGCTGCGGCGCGTCAACGGTCTTTTTTATACCGGGCGGTATTTTTGTGCGCAAGAGCCCGTTTTAATTGCGTGTTTGCGCAGTTTACCGGGTCGGCCAGAGGGAAAGGCTGGTTTGCACAAGCCGCTCCAACTCGCCGCAGCAGGTACCGGCACCGCCCTGCAGCGCGATTCCCTGCATCAGCGCGACCAGATAAGCCGTCAGGCCCTCCGCATCGATATGGTCTGGCAGATCGCCTTCGGCTTTGGCCCGCTCGAAGCGGGCTACGAGCGCGCGTTTGGCGGATTCGCCACGCTTGAGCACTTCCTCGCGGATCGACTCGGCTTCGACGCCACAGGCGACCGAGTTGATAACGCCCATGCAGCCCTTGGGGTCACTGCTGTCGCGTTGCCGCTCCAGCGCGCCGCGGAGCAGATTTTCGGCAACGCCGCGTGCTGTGGGCGCTTGGAGCGCGCGGCCAATATAACAGAGCTTCTCGCGCTCATAGAGGTCCAGCGCCTTGCAAAACAAGGCTTCCTTGTTGCCGAAGGCGGCATAGAGGCTGGGCCGGGTGATGCCCATTGCCTCGGTAAGGTCGGTCAGCGAGGCGCCTTCATAGCCCTTGCTCCAGAATACGCGGAGCGCAGCGGTTAACGCCTCGTCGACGTCAAACTCACGGGGGCGGCCCTTCGACACGGTACAGGCTGCGGTTTTCATAACGAGCGGTACATAAGCATTTGGCCCGGAGATTGCTAGCAGGAATACAGGTTCCGGTACCGTCCTTAAGCGCCCGGGAAGTGTTCGGCGAGCCAGGTGTCGACGATGGCGAAATGCTCCGGCCATTCGTGTTCGTGAAAGTCCGCCGCGGCCGCAATCTGCCGGGCCCGTCCGGGGGAATCGGTGCAATAGTCCAGCACCGCATGTTCCCAGGCAGGCAGATCGTCTGCACCCAGATAGAGCGGTATCTCCCCGGCGATCTCGCGATAGACGGGCAGGTCGCTGGCGATCACCGGTATCCGGCGTTGCAATGCCTCGATCACCGGCAGGCCGAAGCCTTCGACGAAGCTGGGCATAAGCAGCGCGCGGGCGCCATCCAGATAGCCGACCATTTCACCGTCGCTGCACCGCCCGAGTTCGATGACATGCCGCTTCATCGCCGGGCTGGCATGGTCGAGTATCGCGAACACGTCGTTCGCTTCCCAGCCGCGCTGGCCGATCAGCAGCAGCACCGGCGCCTCGGCCCCGCGCTCGTCGACCAGCTTTTCCCAAAGACGCAACAGCAGCAGGTGGTTCTTGCGCGCTTCGATCGTACCGATCACGACGAAATAGGGGTTCTGCGGCCGGTCGACCGGCGCGGGTTCGGCGGGGTGGCTCGCTGCCAGCCAGGCAGTGACGGCAGGTGGCGGCGCCGGATATCCGTTTGCCCGTGCAAACGCTGCCAGTGCGTCCAGTGTCGCTGCGGAATTGCCGATAATGCCTGCGGCGCTGGCCAGCACATTACGCATCCGGTCGGCATGGCGTTCCGCTTCGCCCGGGCGGCAATATTGCGGGTGGGTGATCGGAATCAGATCGTGGATCAGGTAGATCGGGCGCAGTGCGTGCCGATGCAGCCAGGCGGGAAGTCCGGCTGCGTTGAGGCCTGTATGGCCGATGTTGAGATAGAGCATGCCCGGCTTCAGCTTCGGCTGCCGTTGCAGCAGCGCGCCGGCCATAAGCCGCAGGAACCGGGGGCGAAATCCGTTCGGGCCGGCTGCCAGCAGCGCGAACAGGCGGTCGCTCGAACGCGCATTCAGGACGATCCGGTGCTCACCGCGTTGCACAAACGCCAGCGCACGCGGGCCGTAATGCTCCATATAGGCCAGGCAGACGCGGTCGATTCCGGTGGGTAATCGGCCGCTCCAGATCCGCCAGATCAGCCGGCTGACGTCGAACAGGAAGGGGCGGGTGGACATTGAGGCGCGGCCATGCGGCATTGCCGGCGGCTTGACAAGCATCGCTTGAGCGAGTGAGGCAGCGGGCTATAGTGTCGGCCGGGCTGCCGCCGGCTTCGGACGAGGAGTGGCACGATGCTTCGCCAGCGCGCGATCCTGACGGTATTTCTGCTGTCGGTTGCGGCAAATGCCTGGTTTGCCCTGCGACACCCGCATTGGCTGGCGATCCCGGCGATGCTGCTCGCCTGGTATCTCGCCGATCTGATGTCGGGGCTGATCCATATGTACATGGATTACCGCCCGTGCACGCCCGGCAAGCGGTTGAGCGACCTGTTCTTCTACGAAGGCTCGCGCGAGTCGGACGAATATCTGGCGATGTTCCGCGCGCGCATGGCGAGTATCGGGCCGTTCGAGCGCATCTCCTATGACTTCAAGAACCACCATCCCCGGCCCGACGCGCTGGGGCGCCGGCCCCTGTGGCGGCTGATCGGATCGACGGTCATCATCGCGGCCTTGCCGCTGTCGATCGTCGGCAACATCGCCGGCGGGTTCGATCTGGTGCCCGGCTGGATGATGGCGGGGCTGGCCGCGTTCCTGATCGGGGGTGGCTTTGCACAGTATTTCCACGGCGAGCTCCATCGCCGCAACAACCCTTGGTATATCCGCGGCATGCGCCGTATCGGGCTATTGATGACGCCGGCCGCTCATCAAATCCACCACGACACATTGCAACGCGATTTCGCTACCAATTGTGGCTGGTCCAACCCTTTGGTAAATCGCCTCTTTCGCTACCTTCGCGCGCGCGGGAAGCTCATTGACGCAGGTCTTATTCCCTCGCCCTGACCGCCCCAATCTGGGCGAGCATCGCGGCCCGCCGGCTCAGCGCGCCCTCATCTTCGGACAGCAGCCGGTCAACGCTGTTGCGAACAAGAATCTCGACGCCCGACTGACTGGCAAGGCCACCGCGGACCAAGCATTTCGCGTGCAGCATGCGCTTGAACGCCGCATATAGTTCAAGGTCGGGCTTTTCGGGCCACTGCCAGAAGCTGTCCAGCCCGGCCTGATGGGTAACGCCGCGCACGTCATATACGGCCTCTCCCAGCACCACTACCGGCGTGCCCACTTCGAGTGCGAGGGTTCCGGACGTGGAGTTGACGCACACCATACCCAGGGCGTCTTTGGCGAGGCTGACAAGGTCGCCGCCATCGATGTGCAGTACGCGATCGGCGATGCCGAGCCGCCGCGCCATCCGTACAATGCGCGCGCGCCAGCTCCGATAGGAGCTGTCGAGGGGGTGCTCCTTCACGACCAGAATTGCGTCCTCGGGCGCGAAATGGGCGAAGCTCTCAAGCACATATTCAACCGCGACAGCCATCGATCCGAAGGGGGAATGCGCCCGGATCTGGTAATCGCCCGTAAGCTGCAGCGGGAACAGGAAGTAGTTGCGGTTCGCGATGGCTGCCAATGTCGCCTTGGCCTGCCGCTCCCGGAGCCCGCGACGCAGGAATTTGAAAGCCCAGCCGATGCCGTCGAGCATCAGCGATCCCTGGCGGTGGCTGGAATAGTAGGGGAAGCGTAGCTTGCCCGTCACCACATAGTGATAATGCCAATAGCTATCGCGGGCGCGGCGTTTGAAGTCTGCCGTGATGGGAGGGAGCTTCGGCACGTCCGGCAGCCATCGCGCCATGGCCCGGATCACTTCCGGATCGCGTTCCATCGGCGAATGGCCGTTCACGCCGTCGCGTTCCAGCGTCATCCAATCGGGCCGGATATAGCCCTCTTCGAACACATGGATGTGGATGCCGCGCAGCTGTGCGAGCCGAACGGCAGTCTTGTGCATCGGCCGGCAATCGCCGAACAGGACAAGATCGGTGATCCCATGGTTGCGCACGAACCGGTCGAAAAAGATCGGCCATTTGCCCATGGGGCCGCGGTAGTCGATCCCTTCGCCGGGCCAGTCATACCGGTCGCCGCCACACAGGTGGATGCGGTGCACGCCTACGCCGCGTTCGCGAAGCGCCGTCGCCAGTGCCCGGAAGAACGGTCCCGGTGGCCCCTGGAGGAACAGAAACTCGCGACGGAAAGTTTGCGGCGTATGCAGCATTATCGGTTCACCGAACGGTGCAGGAGCGCGTTGAGCCGGCCTTGCCAGGTGCGCAGGCGCACCAGTGGCGAGGAAATTGCAGCTGCACCCGCAGCCATGCGTTCAACCAGGATTTCGGCGGGGCAGGGAAGGTGCGTCACCGGATCAATATAGCGGGGATAGAGCAGCAAGGTGGCTGCCACTAACTCTTCGAGCGAGCGTCGTCGGGTGCGGCGTGCCGGCACCTGGCCCAAGTCGCGCGTCAGGCCCCAGCCCGCATAGAAGGGTACGCCATGCGTGGTCACAGGCTTTCCCCGCAAGAGAGACTCGAATCCGGCGAGCGAGGTGATGACATGGACCGCGTCAACGGCGTCGATGAGCGCGGTGATGGGAACATCACGCTGAACCTCATCGGCAAAACGAAGCGCTTCGACTTCTGGCACATGGCCCTTGCGGTGACCTGCTTCCACATCCGGATGCGGCTTATAGATGATCCAAGCGTCGCCTTCTAGATGTCGCACCTGCGAAAGAAGGCGTATATTGCTTACATTTCCGCCGCCGCTAAGAATCGAGCGGTCATCTTCGACCTGGCCGGTGACAAGAATCTGTCTTTTTTTGTTAACCTGTCGTTCAAATGTCACAGTGCCCTGGGCGTACTTGCTTATTGCGCCCGAAACGATTTGCTCGCGAAGCCCGCGCGCCCGCCGGCAAAGGTCGTCGTCAATTTCGCTATATTGCAATATATTTTCTAGATCGCTCGGCTTCGCCGGGTCGAAATAGACGCCGGCATGGTCAACAATGGCCGAAAGCGGCGGAACGCAATTTGCACCAAGGCCCACCGAGCGGATGAAACCGTCCTCGATCTCGCCGAGCGGTACCTGTCGAATTTCAAGCGCGTTCAGCAGGTCCGGTGAAGTGCGCGATTTCCACGCCAAAGCGTTGCGTGGCGGCGCCTTACTTCCGATTTGGGTGCGGCGATGCGGGACTGGTCCTTGCCCGTTCCAGAGCAGAGGATCCAGCGTAATGCGCTTCCAGCCGGCGACGCCATATACTGTGTCGACGCTGCGATTGCTGTCGATCAGGCGGCGCCACGCCCCAAGTTGGGCGATTGCCGCTGCGACGGACCATTCGTTGTCGTGAAACGGGTCGGCGTAGCGGCAGGCTCCTACGACGCGAGCGAGTGTTGCGGCGGGGTCGGTATCGCAACCGGAAAAGGCGCCTTCCCCGAACACGCGCACCGCCTTGCCGGCGAGCGCCACTATCAGCGCGAGTTCCTGGCCCGCGCCAGCCCAGATCGCGGGCGCTGCGTTCGCGAGGTGCCACGGATCGACATCGCCGCCGATGCTAGGGATGCCCGATGGCGCGCGAATGCCCTTTGCTGCGAGGAGAATAGGCTGTTCCGTTTTGGCAGCAGCCAGCATTTCGTGAAGCTGAGCATTGCTGTCTGGGGCTAGCAACAGGGTACAGCCTGCGGGCAAGTCCGGTTGGGCACCCCAGAAGCTGCCGCCGACTCGCTCTTGCACCAGCGCGTCCGCAATCTGCTCCGCGTCCACCGTCGTCGTTCCGGGGCGAGCGAGGGGAGCAGCGCGATGCCCTGGGAAGGGCGGGATGCGCAGGAAAGGGAGGGCAGGCGGTGCCGCCACGGGTCAGGCCTTGACGGCTGTGTCGATGGCCAAAAGCTGGCGCAAGAACGGCTCCAGCTCGGCCAGCGGCAGCGCGCTGGGGCCGTCGCACTTGGCCTTGGCGGGATCGGGATGGGCTTCCAGAAACAAGCCGGCAATGCCGACCGCCACGCCGGCGCGGGCTAGCGCCGCCGCCTGCTCGCCGCGCCCGTCGGCGCTGTCGGGGCGGGCACCGGGTTTTTGCAACGCATGCGTAACGTCGAACAGCACCGGCGCCATCGGCTTCATCAGGTCGATGCCCAGCATGTCGACGACCAGATTGTTGTAGCCGAAGCTGGTGCCGCGCTCGCACAACAGGATGCGGTCGTTGCCTGCCTCATGGAATTTGGTGAGGATATGGCGCATTTCCTGCGGTGCAAGGAACTGCGGCTTCTTGACGTTGATGACCCGGCCGGTGCGCGCCAGCGCCAGCACCAGATCCGTCTGGCGCGCCAGAAAGGCAGGCAATTGCAGAATGTCGGCGACTTCTGCAGCAGGTGCTGCCTGATCGGGTTCGTGCACATCGGTCAGAATGGGGACGCCGAACCGCTCCTTGATCTCGGCAAGGGCCTTCAATCCTTCCCCCAAGCCTGGCCCACGAAAGGAATGAACGGAGGAACGGTTGGCCTTGTCGAAACTGGCCTTGAAAACATAGGGAATGCCAAGCGCGTTTGTCACCCGCACCATATGCGCCGCAACCTCATGCAAGGTTTCACGATCCTCGATGACATTCATGCCGCCGACCAGTGCCAAAGGCGCGTCATTGGCGAAGCGAATACCTGCTTCCAGGGTAACGGAGCTGTGCATCGGGCGCGCCTAGCGCATTCCCCTTTCGCGTAAAACCGCTTCGATAGCGGGGACGTCTTCAGGATTGTTGAGTTCTATGCAATCCCAGTCGAGCGGTTCGAACGGCACCATGCGGATCGGCGCGTCCGTATCGAGGAAACGCAGTTGTTCGAGCCCTTCCAGCGCCTCGAGCGGCGACGGCGGGGTGGCCGCATAGGCCCGCAGGGCGGCCGGGCGATACGCGTAGACTCCAAGATGCAAGTGCACATGCCGATGCGCATCGGCCACTTCGGCATCGACATAGGGGAGCACGCGCTTCGAGAAATACAGGGCGCGGCGCTCGTGGTTGAACACGACCGTGGTGCCGCCAACGCGGCCTTCAGCCTGATCGGTGACGAGATGGCGGTACAGCGTTGGGGAACAGCGTACCGCCGGTGTCGCCATTGCCGCATCGGCATCGCTGGCCAGCGCGGCGACCAGATCATTAACGACAAAGGCTGGCGTCAGCGGCGCATCGCCCTGGAGGTTGACAATCACGGGGGCGACGTCGCCCAGAATATCCAGCGCCGCAGCGCAACGTTCGGTGCCGTTGCGGCATTCGGCAGGTGTCATCACCACCTGGCCGTCAAAGACCTGAACGGCCTCGGCAATCCGTGCATCGTCAGTGGCGACCCAGACATGGTCCGTCGTGGTGATGGTCCGGGCAGCTTCCCAGGTGCGCTGGATCAGGCTGCGCGGCTCGCCGTCGGCGCCACGAAGCAGCGCCAGCGGTTTGCCCGGATAGCGTTGCGACGCGAACCGCGCCGGGATGATAACAGCGAAATCGGTCATGACCCGATCAGCTCAGGCCGTGACGAAGCAGGTCGTGGATATGGACGATGCCGACGGGACGGGGCTGGCTTACGGTCGGGTCATCGACGACGAAGGCGGCGGTGATGACGTTTTCGTTGAGGAACAAGAGCGCGTCCGCCGCTGCAATCTCGCCGACGATTACCTTGGGCCCCCGCGTCATCACCTCGTGCGCGCAGGCCGTTGCGAGTACGTCGAAATGGCGCCGCAAGTCGCCGTCGGTGATGATGCCCAGCAATGCTCCGGTGCCATCGATGACGCCGGCCAGGCCGAAGCGGCCCGACGTCATCACAGAAATTACCTCCGGCATGCGCGCACGCATGTCGACCAGGGGCATTTCGTCCGGCCCGTGCATGATGTCCGAAACCGGGGTTAGCGCCAGGCCGATATTGCCGGCCGGATGCAGCTTGCGGAGGTGATTTTTCGACACGCCGCGCATGTCCATCACCGTCATCGCCAGCGCATCGCCCAACGCAAGCTGCATCGCGGTCGACGCGGTGGGGGCGACATTGGCGGAGCAGGCCTCACGCACGTCGGGAAGAAGAATGCCGACTTCGGCCTGATCCATCACGATCGACTTCTTGCGAGATGCGACACCGATGACGGGAATTCCAGTTCGCTTGGCATATTGGATGATCGGCCGCAGTTCAGGCGTGGCGCCGGAGTTGGAAAGCACCAGCAGCACGTCGCCGCGCGCGAGCATCCCCAGATCGCCGTGACCGGCCTCGCTGGGATGGACATAGATCGCCGGGGTGCCGGTAGCTGCAAAGGTGGCCGCTATCTTACGGGCAACATGACCCGATTTTCCCATGCCGGTGATGACGATCTGACGCGTCGCGTTCAGGATAAGGGAGCATGCGGCGACAAAGCTCTCGTCGAGGCATTCCTCGAGCCGTCCAAGCGCCTCCCGCTCGATACGCACCACCTCGCGTCCACGCAGCACCACCGCTTCACTTTCCAGCGGCTCAGCCTCAGCGAGCAATTTCATATGCGGCCTTTTCCCCTTGTAGACCCTTGGCAACGTTCGATTTGCTAAAAGGTTGTCACGTGCCCGAAATAAGAAATCGCGGATCTGCCATCGATCTTTTTTCCGGCAAAATCATGCCTTTTCAAATGAACCCGGCGTGAACCTCATCGGCAATTCCGCACCGCCCGGCCGGGGACGGTCGAGAGGCGGCCGTACAGGAGGGCGGCGATCCTTTGCAAGATATTGATCCGTGAATCGCAACAATGCTGCCGTCCGCCCGCGGTGATCGATGGGGGCTAACCATTGCGATCCAATCCGGGAAAAAGCCTGCCCACCATCAGCTAGTCCTTTTGATTGAAAGGAAAGTTACTCGTGTTTGGAGAGGTTTTTGTCGCACCCGCCGGTTTTGCCCCCATCCCGAAGTGCCCGGCCTGGTTACCGGCCGCACCATGTCTGAGAGATGGGGCCATTTCGGACCTTAAACAAATAAGGGGAAATGCGGGGCAACCTTATTCCGTCGGTCGGGCATGCAGGGCCGCCGCATCGGTTCGCAGGGGCGTTGTGCTGCGGACGACCAGATCGGGCGCGATCCGGATCGTTTCGGGGGCGGCTCGTTCCCCCTCCAGCTGATCGATCAGGCGGCCCACCGCGCGGGCGCCCATCTCGGCGATCCGTACCTGCACGGTGGTGAGGTCGAGATAGCGGGCCAGCGGCACGTCATCGAAACCGGCGATCGCAATGTCGCCCGGCACGGCCAGCCCGGCGCCACGCAACCCATGCATGCAGCCCAGCGCCATCATGTCGTTGGCAGCGAAAATCGCATCGCAGGGGAGGTTGCGGGAGAGGATGTCCCGGGCCGCTTCCTCGCCGCTGTCCTCGTTGAAGTCGCCCTGGAGAATGCGCGGTTCGATGCCCGGCAGATACTGTTCCATCGCCCGGCAATAGCCCTCGGAGCGCTCGCGCGCGTCCACATTGCCGATCGGCCCCGCAATATGGAGGATGTGACGATAGCCTCGCGCAGCCAGGTGCGCGACCACGGCCTCGGCCCCGCCGCTGTTATCCAGCCGGAAGCTGGTCCGCCCCGGCGGCGCCGCCGTGCAGTTCATCAACACGACAGGCTGGGTTGGGGGCAACGCCTGGGCCAGCACCTCGAGCGACAGGCGCGGCGCCATGACCAGCAGCCCGTCGACGCGGCCGCGCATGGCGCGTATGGCACTCATCGCCTGATCGCGGTCGTCATGCATGTTGGAAAGCAACAGCAGATAGCCGTGTCGACTGGCTTCGCGATCCATGCCGCGCACGCATTCCGAGAAGAATTCGCCATGCAGATCGGGCAGCACCACGCCGATCGCGTTGGCGCGCGCCATGCTGAGGCTGCGCGCCGCAGCATGCGGCACATAGCCGAGCGTCGCCGCTGCCGCGAGGATGCGATCGCGGGTATCCGGGTGCACATTGTCCAGGCCATTCAAAGCCCGGGAGACCGTGGCAACCGAAACCTGGGCGAGGCTGGCGACATCCCGAATCGTGGCTTCGCCCATGATGTACTTACTCCCCCCGATACGCGCGCGATCGACTGTTTCAGGCCGCATCGGCGATTGCAATCCCTGTACCCCCGCGGCTATGTAACCGGTTACGCAGGCCTGGCGAAAGCCACGGCCGGGAGAGAGCAAACCAGCGCCGGGGTAAGGCACTGGCGGGACGGAGAGGGTTGAACAGGATGGTCGATACCAGGATTTCGCGGCGTGCCGCGCTGCTCGGCGCGGGGGCGATCGCTGCCTGGATGCACAGTCCGGCGCGCGCGATGCTGTGGCGCGCGGGTGCACTGCCGGTGCCTGCCTTTGTCGATTCGCTGGTTTCCCGCATGACGCTCGCCGAAAAGGCGGGGCAGTTGACGCTGATGCCGAGTGCCTGGGGCGGCGGCGCGGCGACCGCGCTGAACCCGCCCACCGCCGGGCCGAGCTTCGATGCGCAGCTCGAGGAAGTCCGGCAGGGCCGCATCACCGGCGTGTTCAACGGCAATGGCGCGGAGATGGCCCGGCGGATGCAGAGCGCGGCGATGCAGTCGCGCCTCAAGGTGCCGCTGATCTTTGCCGGGGACGTGATCCACGGCCACCGCACCATCTTCCCGGTGCCGCTGGGTGAGGCCGCCAGCTTCGAACCCGACCTGGCCGAGCGCACTGCGCGGATGGCCGCATTTGAAGCCGCTGCGGCCGGGATCGATTGGACCTTCGCGCCCATGGTCGACATCGCGCGCGACCAGCGCTGGGGGCGCGGCGTCGAAGGCGCGGGCGAGGACATTCTGGTCGGCGAGATTTTCGCCGCCGCGCGCGTGCGCGGATTCCAGGGCAAGGATCTGAAGGCTTCGGACGCGGTACTGGCCTGCGCCAAGCACTTCGCGGCCTATGGTGCGGGCGAGGGCGGTCTGGATTACAACACCGTCGACGTGTCGGAGCGGACGCTGCGCGAAGTATATCTGCCGCCGTTCAAGGCGGCGGTCGATGCCGGGGTGGGGTCGTTCATGGCCTCGTTCAACGAAATTTCGGGCGTTCCTTCGACCGGCAATCCCTGGCTGATGCGCACCGTGTTGCGCGACGAGTGGCATTTCGACGGCTTTGTCGTGTCCGACTATACCGGCGATATGGAGATGATCGCGCATGGCTTTGCCGCTGATGCGCGCGATGCGGCCAAGATCGCCTTCCTCGCCGGCGTCGACATGAGCATGACCAGCGGCTTCTATCGCGATCACCTGCCCGATCTGGTCGAAAAGGGCGAAGTGCCGATGGCGCTGCTCGATGCATCGGTGCGGCGCGTGCTGGCTGCGAAGGCCGCTCTGGGCCTGTTCGACGATCCGTTCCGGCGCATCGACCCGAAGCGCGAAAAGGCGCGGACCCGCACCAGGGCGGCGATCGATCTGGCGCGGGAATCCGGGCGCAAGTCCATCGTGCTCCTGAAGAACGAAGGCGATCTGTTGCCCTTGCCCAAGGCGGGCAAGCGGATTGCGATCATCGGTCCGTTCGCGGCAGGCGCGCATGATCTGGTCGGCCCGTGGGTCATTTATGGTGACGATCAACAGTCGGTCGATCTTGCCGCTGGCGTGAAGGCAGCGGTGAAGGATCCGGCGCTGGTCACGGTAACGCCGGGATCGGACTTTGAGACGCCGATTCCGGGTGGGATCGACGCCGCGGTGGCGGCGGCCAAGGCTGCCGATGTTGTGCTGCTGGCGGTGGGTGAATCGCAGGGCATGTCCGGCGAGGCGCAGTCGCGTGCGGACATCGTGCTGCCGGCGCCGCAACAGGCGCTGGCCGAGGCGGTGGCCGCTACCGGCAAGCCCGTTGTCGTATTGCTGAAGAACGGTCGCGCGCTGGCGCTGAAAGGCGCGGTGCTGGATGCGCCGGCGATCCTCGTCACCTGGTTCCTGGGCAGCGAGACCGGCAATGCCATCGCGGACGTGCTGTTCGGCGACCATGGTCCTTCCGGCCGCCTGCCGTGCAGCTTCCCGCGCGCGCCGGGGCAGCAACCCTATTATTATGCGCACAAGAATTCGGGACGGCCGAACCCCTCCGACGACAAGCTGGAGCCGTACAAGACGCATTATCGCGGCGTGCCGAACTCGGCGCTGTTCCCGTTCGGGCACGGCCTGACCTATGGCAAGATCGACTATGCCGATCTGCAGGTAACGCCGGCGATGGCGTGGGACGGCGAAGTGGTGGTCAGCGCGACTGTGACCAACCGCGGCACCCGCGCGGCGGACGAAGTGGTGCAGCTTTACATCCACGACCGTACCGCCAGCGTGACCCGGCCGGTGCGGGAGTTGAAGGCGTTCCGCAAGCTGACGCTGGCGCCGGGGGCTTCAGAGCGCGTGACGTTCCGGTTGAAGCGGGCGCAGCTCGAATTCATCGGGCTGGAAGAAAAGCCGACCGTGGAGCCCGGCACATTCGACGTGTGGGTTGCACCTTCGGCGGAAGGAACGGGGCTGAAAGGCAGTTTCGCGTTGCAGCGGGGCTGATGGGGCATCTCCCGCTGGAACAAGGCGCTGGGGGTGACGAGGGTATTTACAAAACTGCGTGGATGGTGCCCCATCCCCATCGTCATGCCAGCGCAAGCTGGCATCTTCCGCAGGTGCGCTTTTCCGGTATCGCCCAGCCCCCCGAAGACCCCAGCCTGCGCTGGGGTGACGGCTGGTGGAAAGGATTGCGATACACGGGTGAGTCCACGTCAACGCAGCCTGTAGTAGGGGCGCTGCTTTCCTGCCCCCTATAGGCGGTCGCCCTGCTGCCGGCCTGGGACGGGATTTCATACCAAGGTGCATGGGTGGCGACTCATCCCGCTTTTCTCCGTCAGCCCGGCGGAAGCCGGGATCCATTTGCCTCTCCTTCTCAGCAAGAGCCGATAGCGAGACCCCGATGGACCCCGGCTTTCGCCGGGGTGACGCTTGGTGAAACAGCGATGGGTTCTTATCAACGCAACTAGGTATCAGTCGTGCAGGCGTGCTGCCGTGTCGCGGATCAGTGCGATCATGTTGGGAATGCCCTGGGTGCGGTTCGAGCTGAGCTGGTTCTTCAGGTCGAACGGCGCGAGCGCTGCCTCGATGTCGGTCGCGGCGATTTCGGCGGGTGTCCGGTCCTGCACGGTCAGCAATACCAGCGCGATGATGCCCTTGGTGATCGCGGCGTTGGAGTCGGCCAGGAAATGCAGCCGGCCATCGTCGGTACGGGTGGGATAGACCCAGACGGAGGCCGAGCAGCCGCGCACCAGCGTGGCGTCGGTCTTCAGGGCATCGGGCATGTCTTCCAGCCCGCGGCCCAGATCGATCAGCAGCCGATAGCGGTCGTCTGCATCGAGAAACCCATATTCTTCCTGAAGATCGGCAATGCTCGTCATGCCGTTCGCGCTAGAGCCAAAGCGGCGGCATTTCCAGTCGCCGCGTCACTTCGCCTGCGTGCCGCCGAAGCGCAGGCCCAGCCGGGGGCGGGGGCTGCGTTCGGCGGCAGGGGCCGCGGCCGGCTGGTTCTGCTGGCCGCTCGCGGGGCGATCGGCGGAATTCACAGATCGACACCCGCCGCGATCGCCTCCAGCTTGCGAATGCGTTCCTTGAGGTCCGCAATTTCGATGCGCGAGGCGGCGGTAGGCAGGGCGGGCTGCGGTTCCGAACCGCGGCTGCGCTCCACCAGTTCGCGGTGCTTGAGTGCCAGCCAGCCGCGCCAGCCGGAGAGACCCGCGGCGGTGAGCATCGCGAGGCCGGCGAGGCCCGATACCGCCATGGTCAGATAGAGTTGGGGATCGCTGGTCATGATTCCTGCTCCCGTCATAATCAGATGCGGTTCTTGTCGCGCAGCTTCTCGATCTCATGGTCGAGCCGCAGGCTGGTTTCATTGTCGGTGATGACGCGCTCGAGCACCTGCACGCGGTCCTTGAGCTGGCGGATCTCGTCGCGGAGGCGGGCGTTTTCCGCCACCTGGACCGCGTCCGGCTCCGCCGGGGCATGGCGGCCGCGTACCCGTTGCACGCCGTAGCGCGCCTGAATGACCCTGCCGACCGTTACAATCAGGATGATCGCTACGATCATTTCCGACCAAGCCATTGTTCAACTCCCCTCTTCTGCGCTCTTGGCGCTCAGTTATTCTGCGATGCCTCGGCGGCGCGGATAGCGCGGCGACGGGGACGATCACGGCTTTCGGCGAGGTAAATAGCTCCCCCGCACAGTGCCGTCAGCACTGCGAGAACGATAATCATCGAAATATTCCTTCTGGTTAGGCGCGATCCGCCCTAGTTCAGCGGTGCATCGCGCAGTCGTTCGATTTCTTCTGCCAGACCCGCACCACGATCGGTGATGATCCGTTCGAGAACCTGTACCCGTTGTTCCAGCCGCTGGATCTGCGCCGCATATTGGGCGGCCTTTTCCGCGGCCATGCCTGCTTCCATTTCCATCCGGCGTTCGCGCAGCTTCAGAAAGGGTTTCACGAACACGCCGCCGATGATGGCCACGAGGCCGCAGCTGATGCCAAGGATCGGGATGAGGAGCGGCGAAATCATGGTCGTTCCTTTCAGTTCGTCTTGCTGCGCAACGCTTCGATGTCGCGGTCGAGCTGGTGGGCGCTGTCGGTTACGATCCGTTCGACATTGGCCAGCCGGTCCTTCATCGAGCCGAGTTCGGCGCGCAGTTGCGCATTTTCCTGGCTGAGCAGCTTGATCCGCTCGATCGCCTCATCGTTGCGCTGCGGGTAGACGGCCTTGCCCCAGCTGTTTTCCAGCGGATAGCCGTTCTTGACGCGGAGCCAGGTGGTGAACAGCCACCCACCGACCCCCATGAACCCCAGCGCAATGCCGCTGAGGATGATCCAGGGGAGGAAAGGGGCGAGGGTAATTTCGATCATCTTGTCTCTCCCGGTTCAGCGCAGCGCGTCGATGGCGCGGGCGGTGCGCTCGGCGGGATCGGTGGCGATCCGTTCGAGCACCGCAATCCGGTCTTCGAGGCGGCTGACCTGGCCGGTCAGGCGCGCATTTTCGGCAGCGAGCAGTTCGATCTTGCGGTCGCTCTCCATATCCCCGCGCGTGGTGATTTCACCGTTGCGTTCGCGGATGGGGTAACCGTGCTTCGTGCGTGCCCAGACCGAAACTGCCCAGGCCGTGGGGCCGACGGCGATTGCGGTAATGGGTACCAAAATCCCCAGGTCCATCGTCTTGCCTCCCTGTTGCAGCCCTTCGCCTCAGCGCAGGCTGTCGATTTCGTCGGCGAGCCGGGTGTTGCGGCTCGTATAGTACATCTCGATATCGGCCAGCCGACGATCGATGTCGCGGAACTTGGAGCGGACTTCCGCCGTGGACCGTTTGGGGCTGGAGCGTACGCCCTGCCAGAAGCGTTCGTCTTCGGGCGTGTCGTACAGGCCGGCCGGCTTCGGATTGGCGATCCAGGCGATCACGAAATAGCCGAGCGCGGCCCAGCCGGTGGCGAAGGTGAGCAGCACGGTGGCCACCCGAACCCAGGTCACGTCGATCCCGGTATAATCCGCGATCCCGGCGCAGACGCCCAGAAACTTGCCGTTCTGCTTGTCCAGGTAGAATTTGGTGCGAGCGGACATCTCAGTTCCTCCGTGAAGGATCATAAGGGCCGGGCTCGGGGCGCTGGGCCGAGAGCGGGCGATAATCGGGGTTGTCGGCGGCGATGATCCGCTCGACCGTGTTCAGCCGGTCTTCCAGCATCCGCGCCGTGCGATAGAGGTCGTCGAGCAGATTTTCGTCTTCCCGGGTGATCGTGCCGGCCTGTTTCCACTTGGTGACATAGTGGAAGACCAGCCACGGCAACCCGATGAAGAGCATCCCGCAGACGAGCACCGGGATCAGTACGTCCTCCATCGCCTCACGCTCCCTTGTTCAGCCGGGCCTTCAGCGCTTCGAGTTCGGCATCGACCTTCTCCGACGAACGGAGCTCGGCGATTTCTTCTTCCAGCGTCTTCGGCGCGCCACCCAGGCCCATCGCATCGGCGCGGCCTTCGGCCAGATCGACGCGGCGTTCGAGGATGTCGAAGCGCGAGAAGGCATCCTGCATCTTCGCGCCGTTGGTCATTTCCCGCAAGCGGGCGCGGTTGTTCGCGCTTTCCAGGCGGGCGACGATCGAGTTCTGGCGGACACGGGCCTCGCGCAGCTTGTTCTGCAGCTTGTTGATGTCCTCTTCCGAGGCCTTCAGCGCATCGTCGAGCACGGCGATTTCCTGATGCAGCTGGTCGCACATGTCGGCGGCCTTCTGCTTTTCGACCAGTGCGGCCTTGGCCAGGTCTTCGCGGTCCTTGGAAAGCGCCAGCTCGGCCTTTTCGGTCCAGCTTTCCTGCAGCTTTTCCAGCTTGGCGATGTGACGGCGCATTTCCTTCTGGTCGGCGATGGTGCGCGCGGCGCTGGCGCGAACTTCGACCAGCGTTTCCTCCATCTCGAGGATGATCATGCGGATCATCTTGGCGGGGTCTTCCGCCTTGTCGAGCAGGTCGGTGACGTTGGCGGCGATGATATCGCGGGTTCGCGAAAAGATGCCCATTTGAACTCTCCTTCGTAATCTGGTGTCCGCCGGAGGGGGAAGGGAAGATCCCCCTCCGGCGATACCCGGCCCGCCGAGGGAAGCAGCGGGCTGGGGAGACCTCGTGTGCCTCAGGCGACCGCGGGGCCGACTGCGCCGGCCATGAAGACCGCGCTGGCGAGAAAGGCGAAGCTTACCGCGACGAAGACGTTGCGAAGCTTGATGACCTGATAGTGCATGGTGGCATTCCTTGAAGCGTTGTTTCGGTGCCCGTCGCCGGGCTTGCCCACAGCTTTGCAGGGAGCGTGCCAAGTCGCGAAAACGGTGGATTTCCGTGCCTTTTTGCCGGTGATGGCGCAGAGTTGGGAAATTTCCCTTGCCAATTGTTGGGAAAATTCGCCAAGCTTGGGGAATGGAGCGCGTTACCCAGGTCATTGGCCAGTCATCCGTCTTTCTCGACGCGCTGGAACGCGCCAGTCGCGCCGCCGCACTCGACCGCCCGGTGCTGGTGATCGGCGAGCGTGGTACCGGCAAGGAACTGGTGGCAGAGCGCCTCCACCGGCTGAGCGGACGATGGGACCAGCCGCTCGTCACGATGAACTGCGCGGCACTGCCCGAAACGCTGATCGAAGCGGAGCTGTTCGGCCATGAGGCGGGTGCCTTTACCGGTGCCACCAAGGCGCGGGTGGGGCGGTTCGAGGAGGCCGATGGCGGCACGCTGTTCCTCGACGAGCTGGGCACGCTGTCGATGGGTGCGCAGGAGCGGCTGCTGCGCGCGGTGGAATATGGCGAAGTGACCCGGATCGGTTCGTCGCGGCCGATGCGGGTGGATGTGCGGATCGTCGCCGCCACCAACGAACATCTGCCCGACCGCGTGGAAAAGGGCACCTTCCGCGCCGACCTGCTCGACCGGCTGAGCTTCGAGGTGGTGACGCTGCCGCCGCTCCGCGTACGCAAGGGCGATGTCGAGGTGCTGGCAGACTTTTACGGTCGGCGCATGGCGGCGGAGCTGGGCCGCGGCGACTGGCCCGGCTGGGGCCCGCACGCGCTGGACGCGCTGCTGACCTATGACTGGCCGGGCAATGTCCGCGAACTGCGCAACGTCGTCGAGCGGGCGGTCTATCGCTGGGAGCGCGAAGGGCCGATCGACGCGATCGAGATCGATCCCTTCGCCTCGCCCTTCCGGCCGAAACCCATGGCCAGTTCGGCAAGCGGGCCGGTGGAGAAGCCCGCGCCCGCGCTCGAGCCTTCGCCGCTACCCGCGCCCGCCGAACCGATCGACAACGGCGGCGACTTCAAGACGCGCGTGGCGCGGTTCGAGCGGCAATTGCTCGCCGGCGCGCTTGCCGAGCATCGCTACAATCAGCGGGCGACCGCGGAGGCGCTTGGCCTCACCTATGACCAGTTGCGCCACGCGCTTCGGCGGCATGATCTGCTCAGCGCGGGCGCATAGATCGGCATATTCGATCACGTCCGAAACAAAAAATGTTGCGGCGTCGGCGCGTCCCGTGCGTTAGGCGAGCGACCGGAACGGTTTCCAATCCCAACCAGGAGGATGACATGGCCTTCGAACTGCCAGAACTGCCCTATGCCAAGGATGCACTCGCGCCGCACATGTCGGCCGAGACGTTCGACTTCCACCACGGCAAGCACCACAAGGCCTATGTCGACAACTGCAACAAGCTGGTTGCCGACATTCCCGAACTCGCCGGTGCCAAGCTGACCCAGGTGATCCAGTATGCCAAGGAAAAGGGCAACAAGGGCCTGTTCAACAACAGCTCGCAGATCTGGAATCACAGCTTCTTCTGGCAGTGCCTGACGCCCAACTATGCGGCGCCCACCGGCAAGCTGGCCGAGATGATCACCCGTGATTTCGGCAGCCATGAAGCGCTGATCGAAAAGCTGAAGGCTGAATCCGTCGGCCATTTCGCCAGCGGCTGGGGCTGGCTGGTGCTCGATGGCGACACGCTGAAGGTGACGTCGTTCCACGACGGCGACTCCCCGGTCGCGCACGGTGTGAAGCCGCTGTTCACGATCGACGTGTGGGAACACGCCTATTATATCGACTACCGCAACGCCCGCCCGTCGTTCGTCGACACGGTGCTGACCAAGCTGGCGAACTGGGACTTCGTTGCTCAGAACCTCGACGGCGAAGGTGCAGCACGCGCCGACCAGGGCTGATTTCGCCATTCACCCTCACCCTTCCGGCGCTTCGCGCCTCCCTCCCTCTCCCAATGGGAGAGGGAAGGGGCCCATCGCGATAGCGATGGGAAGGGTGAGGGTGATGGTTCTGCCTCAACTTTCCCCGTACAATTCCCGCTGGGCCTTCTCCAGCTCTTCGGCATAGCGACGCCGGGCGTGACGCTCGGTGATCAGGCCCAGCACCATGCCGTCCGGCGACAGCACGGCCAGATCGTCGGCAACGCTGGCGTCAAAGGCTTCCAGCACCTCGGCAATGTTCATCCCCGGGGCGAGCGCGGTGTCGCTCAGCTTGGCCAGCGCACCCACTTGCGCGACGGCATCGGCCGCCGGGCTCCACAAATCGGCGGTCTCGGCGATGCCTGCATAGCGGCCGGCGTTGTCGAGCAGCACCACGCGCTTGGTGGAGCCTAGCGGAAATCGCTTTCGGAAGGCGGCAACGCCGGTATCCGCCGCAATCTGCGCAATATCGCTGCGCATCATGCGGGCTGCGGTGAGGGCGCGCACCCAACCGACATCGCGGCCGCTGCGCAGCGTCTCGCCGCGCAAATGCAGCCGCCAGGTCGAGAAGCTGTATCCGAACAGTTCGCGGACGATCGTGCTCGCGATCAGCGAAGCGGCGATGGCGACGCCCGTGATCGAGAAATCATGCGTCACTTCCAGCACCAGCAGGGCCATGGTGATGGGGCCGCCCACCACCGCGACCGCCAGCGCCGCCATGCCGACGACGGCGGCGTCGTCCGCCACCAGCGGATGGAGATGCGGAACCTGCGCCAGAACGAGCTGATAGAAGCGGCCGACCAGGCTGCCGAGGAACAGCGAAGCGAAGAACAGGCCGCCGCGAAAACCGAAGCCGAGCGAAACCGCCGAGGCGAGCAGTTTCAGCAGGATGGCGATGCCCAGTGACAGGATCGTCGCTTGCGCTGCCAGATTCAGGTTGAGCGCGCCATGCCCGCTCGACAGCACTTGCGGCGAGGCAAGTGCGAGCGGCATCAACAACAGGCCGCCGATCAGCGGTGCCAGCGCCGGCGGCAGGGCAGTGCGCCGCACGCTGCCTTCCACCAGTGAGACCAGTCGCATCAGCGCAATGCCGAAGCCGGCGCAGCACAGGCCGAGCAGTCCGTACAGGGCATAGTCGGCAGAGTTCATCGGATGCGTGCCGCCTGCGCTAATGACATAGGGGGCGATGCCGAGCGCCCGCGCGATCAATGCGCCGGTCAGCGAGGCCAGCACCACCGGCGCGACGGTCGCGGGTGTATAGGCGCCCAGCACAACCTCAAAGGCATAGAAGGCGCCGGTAAGCGGGGCACCAAAGGCGGCGCCCAGCCCTGCACCGGCACCTGCCGCCATCAGCGTGCGCAGATCGGCGCGGCGCAGCTTCAGCCGCTGGCCGAGCAGGGATGCGATGCCACCGCCGGCCTGGGCATAGGCGGCCTCCAGGCCCACCGAAGCACCGAAGCCGTTCGAAATCAGCGTCTGCCCCACCACCGTGGCCGTGTCGCGTGCGGGGATGCGGCCGCCGTGCAGCGCATTCGCCTCGACCACGTCGATCGTCTTGCGGCGGCGGAGCAGCCACAAGGTCGCGCCGAGCAGCGCGCCGCCCACGGGAAGGGCAAGCAGGCGCAACGGGGCGAGATGGCTTGCTGCGCTCAGATGTTCGCCGATGTTCAGGCCGAATAGCAGCCGCTGCAGCCCGCGGGCCGACTGACCGATCGCAATTGCCGCGAAGCTGGCGGCGGCACCGACGGCAACTGCCAGCACCAGAAACCACAGGCTGCTCGACCGGATCTGCCGGCGCAGACCATTTGCCGCCCGCACCGCGCGATAGGATGCGGGGTGGTGCGGAACGCCCATTCTCGCTTCAGCCTTCCGGCGGCAGCGGAACGTCTTCTGGCTTTTCGAGCTGCAGTCCGTGGCGGAGCAGCATCGGGATATTGGCGGCCGCGAATACCAGCGTGAGCGGAATCACGCCCCAGGTCTTTAACGCCACCCAGTGATCCCAGGTCAGCCACTGCCGCATGACCTCGTTCAGGATCGCCATCGCCACGAAAAATGCCGTCCAGTTGATGGTCAGCAGCCGCCACCCCTTTGCGCTCAGGCCGGGATAGGCGGCTTCCAGCAGCATCTGGAGCAGCGGCTTGTCGGCGATCAGGCCATAGCCCAGGATCAGCGCGAACATCGCGTAGACGAAGGTCGGCTTCATCTGGATGAAGGCCTGATCGTGAAAATAGAGCGTCAGCCCGCCGAATACGAGCACCAGCGCGGCGGTGATCCACAACATTGGCGAGATATGCCGTGTCTTCCACCACGAAACCGCCAGTGCGATCGCCATCGCGACCATGAAGGCGAGCGTCGCGGTCAGTGCGCGCGCAAGTGCCGGCCCATGGGCCAGGGCGTTCACCGCGAAGAAGAGGAGCAGCGGCCCGAAATCGAGCGCCATGCGCAGGCCGGGCTGGGGGGCGGGGCGGGGGCTCTGCGGCTCAGCCACGGGTCAGTTCCTCCACGCCGGCGATGATGCGGGCGACTTCGTTGGCATCGAACGGGCGCAGGTCGTCGACCTTTTCGCCGACCCCGATCGCGTGAATCGGCAGGCCGTATTTCTCCGCCGCCGCGACCAGCACGCCGCCGCGCGCGGTGCCGTCGAGCTTGGTCATCACCAGGCCAGTGACGCCCGCAACTTCCTTGAACACCTCGATCTGGTTGAGCGCGTTCTGGCCGGTGGTGGCGTCGAGCACCAGCACCACGTCGTGCGGCGCCGCCGGGTTGAGGCGGCCGAGCACGCGGCGAACCTTGGCCAGTTCGTCCATCAGCTCGCGCTTGTTCTGCAGGCGCCCGGCGGTATCGACGATCAGCACGTCGGTACCGATCTCGGTCGCGCGCTTCACGGCCTCGAACACGATGCCCGCGGCGTCGCCACCTTCGGCGCCGGAGACGATCGGCACGCCGATCCGCTCCGCCCAGGTCTTGAGCTGGCCGATCGCGGCGGCGCGGAACGTGTCGCCGGCGGCCAGCATCACGCTGTAATCCTGGTCGAGCAGGCGATTGGCGAGCTTGGCGATGGTCGTCGTCTTGCCCGATCCGTTGACGCCGATGACCAGGATTACCTGCGGGCGCGGAAATGCTTCGATCTCCAGCGGCTTTGCCACCGGTTCGAGCACCTTGGCGATTTCCTCGGCAACGACCAGGCGGATGCCCAGCTCTTCCATGTTGCGCTCAAACTGCCCTTCGGCCAGCCGCGCGCGGACCCGTGCCGCCGTGGCGGGGCCAAGATCGGAGGCGATCAGCGCTTCTTCGATCTCATCGAGCGTCGCGTCGTCGAGCCGCGCGCCAGAAAGGCCGGCAAGGTTGCCCAGCAGCCGGTCCGACGTCTTGCGAAAGCCGCCGAGCAGTCTTTCGTGCCAGCTCGTCCCGCTCATGCCGCCAGCCTTCCGTCCAACACGCCTGCAATCGTCACGTCCACAATATCTCCAATCGGGGCGGGGGCAGTGAGGCGCACTTCAGCGAAATTGCCGGCATGGCCCCGGTCGCCCGGTCGCTCCACCAGAATCTGCTGGCGGCTGCCCACCAGACCCGCGAGCCAGCGCGCGCGTTCCGCCGCAGCCGCCGCGCGCAGCCGCGCCGCACGTTCCCGCACCACGGCCGGCGCCACTTGGGGCATCCGCGCAGCGGGTGTGCCCGGGCGCGGGCTATAGGGGAAGATGTGCGCATGTACCACGCCGCAATCGCCGATCAGCGCGAGCGTGTTGGCGAACATCGCCTCATCCTCGGTCGGGAAGCCGGCGATCAGGTCGGCGCCGATCGCGATGTCGGGCCGGGCGGCGCGCAGTCGCTCGGCGAGCGCCACCGACTGGACGCGGCTGTGGCGGCGCTTCATCCGCTTGAGGATCATGTCGTCGCCGGCCTGCAGCGAGAGATGGACATGCGGCATCACCCGCGGTTCCTGCGTCAGCAGCGCAAACAGCCGGTCGTCGACTTCGATGCCGTCGAGCGAGGAGAGCCGCAGCCGCCTTAGCCGGGGTACATGGCGCAGGATGCGCTCGACCAAGGTTCCCAGCGTCGGGCTGCCCGGCAGATCATGGCCGTAGCTGGTGAGGTCCACCCCGGTCAGCACCACTTCGCCATGCGCCTCGGCCAGCGCGGCGATCCGGTCGATCACGGCGCCCGCGGGCACGGAGCGGCTGTTGCCGCGCCCCTGCGGGATCACGCAGAAGGTGCAGCGATGGTCGCAGCCATTCTGCACCTCCACGAACGCGCGGGCATGGGTGGAGAAGCTGGCGGCCAGATGCGGCGCGGTGTCGCGCACGGCCATAATGTCCTGCACCTGCACCCGCGCTTCGTTCGCCCAGGCGGCGGGCAGCAGTTTTTCGGCATTGCCGATCACCCGGTCCACCTCGGGCATGGCGGCGAAACCGGCCGGGTCGATCTGCGCCGCGCAACCGGTGACGACCAGTTCGGCATCGGGCCGTTCGCGCCGGGCACGACGGATCGCCTGCCGGGTCTGTTTGACGGCCTCGGACGTTACGGCACAACTGTTCACCACGATGGCGTCACGGTCCGCCAGCAGTGCGCGGATCGACTCGCCTTCGGCTAGGTTCAGCCGGCAACCCATGTTAAGGATGAGGGGCGAGGAGAGCGACATTGGCGAGCGATCTAGAGACGCCGACCGCAGAAGTCCACGCGAAGGCAGCGTTGGTGCTGGCCTTTTGGTTCGACGCGCTCATGCCCGAACAATGGTTTGCCAAATGCGACACGCTGGATGCGGAGATCGCCCGGCGCTTCGGCAAGCTGCGCGACACGGTGCTGGCGCGCCGCGCGGCGGGGTGGGACACGGCGCCCGACACGCTGCTGGCGGCGGTGATCCTGCTCGACCAGTTTTCCCGCAACATCCATCGCGGCAAGGCCGCGGCCTTCGCTGCCGACCCGCTGGCGCAGCGGCTGGCCAGCGAGGCGGTGGAGATGGGCTGGGACCGCGACATGCCCGCAGAGCGGCGCCAGTTTCTGTATCTGCCGTTCGAGCATGCCGAGGACCCGGTGCTGCAGGCGCGCAGCCTGGAATGCTTTACCGGGCTGGGGCTGGCACAGCCGCTGGCCTATGCCCGTGAACATGCCGAGGTGATTGCGCGGTTCGGGCGTTTCCCCACGCGCAATGCCGCGCTCGGGCGCGACTCGACGCCCGAGGAGAAAGCCTGGCTCAGCCAGCCTGGCGTCGGCTGGTAGCGGCGTCGGTAACGACCGGGCGTGGCCTTTCGGGCGCGGCTGCCTGCAGGATCAGGCGGCGTTCGGCGAGCAAACGGCGCACGCTCGCGATGGAGAGCGGGCGGCCATAATGCCAGCCCTGTGCCTTGGCGCAGCCGAGCGCACGCAGCCGTTCCTCGATCGCCCCGTCTTCCACGCCTTCGGCGGTGACCGGCAGGTTCAGGCTTTCCCCAAGCCGGACGATCGCGTTGACGATTGCCGCCGAATCCGCGCTCTGGTTGAGCGAGGTGACGAAGCTCTTGTCGATCTTGATCCGGTCGAAGGGCAGGGCGCGCAAATGGGCAAGCGACGAATAGCCGGTGCCGAAATCGTCGAGCGCCAGGCGAACGCCCTGGTTCTTCAGGCTGCCGACGATCGACTGGGCCAGCGGGAGATTGTCGAACAGCGAGCTTTCGGTGATCTCGACTTCCAGCCGGTTGGCAGGAAAGCCGGTCTCGGTCAGCACCTTGATGATCTTCTGCGCCAGCCAGGCGTCGCGTAGCTGCCAAGGCGAAATGTTCACCGACAGCGACAATGCCGGATCCCAGTCGCGCGCGGCGAGGAATGCCTGTTGCATGATCGACAGCGACATGTCGCCGATCATGCCCGTTTCCTCGGCGATGGGAATGAACAGTTCGGGGCTGATCGTGCCGCGGGTCGGGTGTTCCCAGCGCGCGAGCACTTCGAAGCCGTGCAGCCGGCCGGAGGGGAGATCGATCTGCTGTTCGAAATAGGGCACGATCTGCTGGCGTGGAATGGCCAGGCGCAGCCCGCTTTCCAGCTCGTTGCGCGTCTGCAGCTCGCGCTCCATCGACTGATCGAACCAGGCATAGCGGTTCCGGCCGGTCTTTTTCGCCTGGTACATGGCGATGTCGGCCGAGCGGATCAGCGCGTCGATGCTGGCGCAGTCGAAATCGCTGCGGGCGACGCCGACCGAGCAGCTGATGTGCAGGCGCAGCCCTTCCGCCTCGAAAGGCTGTGCCATGCGGCAGACCAGGCGTTCGGCGACTCGCTCGACGGTTGCGGGTTCGCCGGGGTCGAACAGGAAGGCGCAGGCGAATTCGTCACCGCCCAGCCGCGCGGTGAGCGCCACCGGCGGTAGGGCGCCGGCGATTTCGCCGGCAACCGCGCGCAGCAGCGAATCGCCGACCGGGTGGCCGTGCATGTCGTTGACCGATTTGAAATGGTCGAGATCGAGCACGATCATCGCCATCGCCTTGCGCCGCCGTTCCGCGCGGAGGAACATGGCAGCGCCTTCTTCGGCCAGGCTGCGGCGGTTGAGGAAACCGGTCAGCGGATCGCGGCTGGCAAGATGCTGCGCGCGCTCCTCCGCTGCGGCGCGCATTTCCACTTCCATGCTCAGCGCATGGTGACGGCGCCAGCCGAACAGGATCAGCGCGACATTGAGAAGCAGCGCGATCACCAGCGTGCGGTCTGCGGGGGGCGTACCCTCCGCATAATGCTGCAGCGTCTTCGACAGCACGGCGCTTCCCGTGCCGACGAACAGAAGAATCGCCGCTACGCTCGTCGCACCGGCTATAATACCGGAGCGCCGTGTTTCCTGCCGATCAAGATCTTCGTCTAAAGCCAGCGCCATTGCCGGAGGACATCCCCCAAGGATTTGAATGGGGCCTTCTCCCATGGCGAGAGTGTAGATCAGGTTAAACCCGTAGCGCTTGCAATCGCCGGGGGCTGCGTCTAAAGGCCAGCGCAACCGTTCCTGGTGAACGCGCGACATTTGCCACCCCAAGGGGTGACGCCGGCCGACGAGGTTTCGTCCGCCGGCGTGTTTTGCGTTTGGCGGTACGAGACTGAATTTGGAGTGATCTGGGCATCATGTTCGAGAGTTTGAGCGATCGGCTGGGCGGCGTCTTTGAACGCTTGCGCGGGCGTGGCGCGCTCGCCGAGGCCGATGTCCGGACCGCGATGCGCGAAGTACGCGTGGCGCTTCTGGAAGCCGACGTCGCGCTGCCCGTCGCCCGTGATTTCGTCGACAAGGTAACCGAGCAGGCCGTTGGCCAGCAGGTGCTGCGTTCGGTCACGCCGGGGCAGCAGGTCGTCAAGATCGTCCATGATGCGCTGGTCGACATGCTGGGCGCCGACACCGCCGAACTGGCGATCGACGTTACTCCGCCGGCCGTCATCATGCTGGTCGGTCTGCAGGGCTCGGGCAAAACCACCACCACCGCCAAGCTGGCCAAGCTGCTGAAGAAGCAGGGCAAGAAGGTGATGATGGCGTCGCTGGACGTGAACCGTCCGGCCGCGCAGGAACAGCTGGCCGTGCTCGGCACCCAGACCGAAGTGACGACGCTGCCGATCGTCGCGGGCCAGCAGCCGGTCGACATCGCCCGCCGCGCGCTCCAGTCGGCGAAGCTCCAGGGCTTCGACGTGCTGATGCTCGACACTGCGGGCCGTCTGCACGTTGACCAGGCGCTGATGGACGAGATGAAGGCGGTCGCCGACATCTCCAAGCCGCAGGAAATCCTGCTGGTCGTCGATTCGCTGACCGGCCAGGACGCCGTGAACGTCGCCAGCAACTTCTCCGAACAGGTGCCGCTGACCGGCGTGATCCTGACGCGGATGGACGGCGATGCCCGCGGCGGTGCGGCGCTGTCGATGCGCGCCGTTACCGGCAAGCCGATCAAGTTCGCCGGCATGGGCGAAAAGCTCGACCAGATCGAGCCGTTCCACCCGAAGCGCGTAGCCGGCCGCATCCTGGGCATGGGTGACGTCGTCAGCCTGGTCGAAAAGGCCGCGGCCGCGATCGAGCAGGAAGATGCCGAACGCATGGCGAACCGGCTCGCCAAGGGCCAGTTCGATATGAACGACCTGCGCGCGCAGCTGGCGCAGATGCGCAGGATGGGCGGGCTGGGTGCGCTGGCAGGGATGATCCCCGGCATGAAGAAGGCGCAGGCGGCGGTCGATCAGGTCGGCGGCGACAAGGTGCTGATCCGCATGGACGCGATCATCGGATCGATGACGCCCAAGGAACGCGCCAAGCCCGAACTGCTCAACGCCAAGCGCAAGATCCGCATCGCCAAGGGCAGCGGGCTGACCGTGCAGGACGTCAACAAGCTCATCAAGATGCATCAGGAGATGCAGACCGCGATGAAGCGGCTGAAGAAGATGGGCGGGCTGAAGGGCATGCTCGGCATGCTGGGCAAGGGCGGCCCCGGCGGCGGCATGGGCGGCATCGGTAATGCGCTGGGCGGCGCCGAGATCGGCGACATGATGGACAAGGTGGGCGCGGGCCTGCCGGGTCTTCCCGGTGGCGCGAAACTGCCCCCTGGCTTCGAAAATTTGCTGAAGAAGAAGTAAATTAGTTCAACTGGTTTCAACTGTATCTCAAGAAGGAAGTGAAGTAGAATGGCTCTCTCCATGCGTCTGTCGCGCGGCGGCTCCAAGAAGCGCCCGTACTACCGGATCGTCGTTGCTGACGCCCGTGCGCCCCGTGACGGCAAGTTCATCGAGAAGATCGGCACCTATAACCCGCTGCTCGCCAAGGATTCGCCCGAGCGCGTGAAGCTGGACGGCGAGCGCGCCAAGTACTGGCTGAGCGTCGGCGCCCAGCCGACCGATCGCGTCCTGCGCTTCCTCGACGCCGTGGGCATCAAGGAGCGTGCGGCCCGCAACAACCCGAACAAGGCGGTCCCGGGCGAAAAGGCCAAGGAACGCGCGGAAGAGCGCGCCGAGAAGGCCAAGGCCGCTGCCGAAGCCGCTGCCGCACCGGCCGAAGAAGCTGCCGAGGCCTGAGGCTGACATTCCCTCCCGCCGCGCGCGGGAGGGACGCCTTATGCGTCGCGCGTTCGCTACATCATGCCCGAACCCTCATCCCCTTCGCGCCGCGGCGATCGCCCGGTGACGCTTGCCGCCGTGATCGGCGCGCACGGCATTGCGGGTGAGGTGCGGCTTAAGGTGTTTGCCGAAGATCTGGCGGCGCACAAACGCTTCAATGGCGGCACGCTGACGCTCAAGGCGCTGCGCGATGGCCCGAACGGTGCCATCGCCCGGTTCGCCGAAGTGAGCGACCGCAATGCCGCCGAGGCGCTGCGCGGGACCACATTGACGGTGCCGCGTTCCGCCCTGCCGCTGCTCGGCGAGGGCGAATATTATCATGTCGACCTGCTCGACCTCCCCGTGCTGGGCGAGGATGGCGCGGCGCTCGGCCGGGTCGTCGCGATCGATGATTATGGCGCGGGCGACGTGATCGAAATCGAGCGCCCCGACGGCAAGCGCTTCATGGTGCCGATGCGGCCCGAAGCGGTGCCGAGTTGGAATGACGAACGGCTCGTCGTCGCTACCGCATTTGTGGAATAGGCTGGACGACAATTTCCTAGTGTGATACTGGGAAATAGATGCATGCGCCCAAGGGCCCGCTCACAATCGCTACCGACCATCCGGTCTGGAATGCGCTTTCCCATTACCAAATCGGCCCTGAACACGCAGAACTGTCCTTTGCGGAACGGCTAGCGCGCGAAAATGGCTGGTCCCCGGCCTTTGCCGCGCGGGCGATTGAGGAATATCGCCGTTTCTGCTTTCTGGCGGTCACTTGCGGCCATGCCGTCACGCCGTCTGATGCAGTCGATCAGGTGTGGCACCTGCACCTGACGTACACCCGCGATTATTGGGAGCGGTTCTGCCCGCACGTGCTCGGCCGGCCGCTGCACCACGGCCCGACCGCCGGCGGGGCGGATGAGCAGCACCGTTTCTTCCTGCAATATGCCGAAACGCTACGCAGCTATGAGCACGTTTTCGGCACGCCGCCTGCGGACCTGTGGCCCGACGCGGGGCGGCGGCTGAACCAGGACCACAAGGCGCGCCGCGTGCATTTGCGCGACGCAATCATCGTGCCCCGGCGGTTGGCGCTGGCGCTTGCCTTAGTCATTGCGGCAGTGCTGGCGATCCTCCTCGTCGGGCTATTCCTCCATGGGAGTGGATGACCTATGTCACCAGGACCCTTCGATCTTTCCGGCGGGCCGTTTCTCACACTCTATGCGGCCCTGTTCGTACTGGCCTGGTTTGCCAGCAATTGGTTGTCGCAGCGGCTGCGGCCGGAAGGGCAGTTTTCGGGCAGCCTGACGCCCGAGGAAATCGCGGTGCTGGCAGGAGACTTGCCCCGCCATAGCGAGGTTGTCGCCGCGGATCTGCTATCGACGGGGCAACTGATCGTGCGCGGCAAGAACGAACTTGCCGTTGCCGCCAACGCCTCGGGAAGCGCGACCGTCCGCACGCTTCGGGCCTTGCCCGCGCCCTTGCGCTGGCCGGCTGTCGAGCGGGCGCTGCGCGATAGCGGGCGATCCATTCGGGCGCGGCTGGTGGCGCGCGGGCTGCTGATGCAGGATCACGCGCTATGGCAGCTCCGCCTGGCGCGGGCGATGCCGTTCCTGCTGCTGGCCGGTTTCGGCCTGATCAAATTGATGATCGGCGAAGCGCGCGGGCGCCCTGTCGGCTTTCTGGCGCTCGCCCTTATCCTTACCATAGTGATCGCGGTGATCCGCTTTGCCGGCACGGACCGGCGCACGCTTGCCGGCAGCGCCACCCTGGAGGAGGCGCGTGTGCGCCATGATCGCTTGCGGCGTGCCCCCACCGCCGGGGAGGCCGCGCTCGGCGTCGCGCTGTTCGGCACGGCGGTGCTGATCGGCTCCGGCTGGGAGGCGCTCCATCGGCTTCGTACCGCCGGCGGTGATACCGGCGCCGGAAGCAGCAGCGGCTGTGGCGGGGGCGGCTGTGGCGGCGGTGGTTGTGGCGGTTGCAGCAGCTAACGCCGCAGCGGCTGCTGCGCGTGCAGCATGTTCCGGATCGTCGTCGCGGCGACGCCTGCTTCGCCCATCGCATGGCTGATCTGGTCGAGTCCCCTGGCGACGTCGCCCGCCGCGAACAGGCCGGGGAGGGAGGTGCGCTGGTGATCGTCCACCTCCAGGCAGCCGCTGGGATCGGCCCGCGCGCCCGCCGCTACCGCCAGTTCCGAGCGGATGTGTGAGCCGAGGGCCGGGTAAAGGCTGTCGAAGCGCATGCGTCCCCGCGGCGTGGAAAGCGCCAGTTGGTCCTCTTCGATCGCCCAGCCGGTTACGGGACCGTCGATCCGTTCAATTCCGGCAGCGTCGAGCTGCGCGATCTGGTCCGGGGGCAGGTCGTGGCGGTCCGGCGCGATCAGCGTCACGTCCCGCGTGAAGCTGCGCACGAACAGTGCCTCGCGCGCGCCGTGCATGCCGGTGCCGAGGACAGCCACGCGCCTGTCGGTAACTTCATAGCCATCGCAGACCGGGCAATAACGGATCAGGCCGCGGGCGAGTGCTGCGTCGTGCAAGGCATCGGGCATATCCGGGCGGTGATTGATCACGCCGGTTGCCAGCAGCACCGCCCGCGCACTTGCCTCTCGTTCGCCGATTGCGACGCGGAAGCCTTCGTCCAGCACCTCCAGCCTCGTCACCTTGGCTGCCTCGCGCACGGCGCCATATTTCTCGGCCTGGGTGCGCATCAGCCCCAGCAGGTCGATGCCCGAAATGCCGTCAGGATAACCTGCATGGTTGCGGGTGCAGGGGATCAGCGCGGCGCGGCTCGATCCGCAATCGAACAGGCGGATCTTCAGGTGAAAGCGGGCGAGATAGATGGCAGCGGTCAGCCCCGCCGGGCCGCCGCCGATGATGATGCAATCGTCCATGCGGTGCGAGCGCGCGGGGGAGGGGACAGGTTCCCGGCCGGGATGCTAGAGGCGGCATATGGCTGCACCTGACTATCTGCTCGATACCTGTGTCTGCATTCGCCTGCTGCAGGGCGACGGCGCGCCGGTCGCGCGACGGATTGCAGCGGCGGAGCGGGGGACGATCGCGATCTCGTCGATCAGCCATGCCGAACTGATCGACGGCGCTGCGCGAGGTGGGGCGGCGGGGCTCGCGGCGCTGGAAGCGCTGCTGGAGAAGGTGCCGGTCGCCGCCTTCGATGCAGAGGCCGCGCGTAGCTTTCCGGCGGCGCGTTTGGCGCGGGGGCGGTACGACCGCTTGATTGCCGCGCATGCGCTGGCGCTGGGCGCAACATTGGTGACGCACAATGCCGGCGATTTTCGCAAGGTGCCGGGGCTACGGATCGAGGACTGGTTCTGAGCATTGCCTTTTGGCGGCCGCGTATATACATGCCGTATATACGGAGGCGGCATATGGGCGAGGAATATCGCGCCAGGATCTTCAAGTCGGGCAATTCGCTGGCGCTGCGCCTGCCCAAGGCGCTTGGCCTGAAAGAGGGCGCCGAAGTCGTGCTGCGCGAGGAGCGCCGTGGCTTTTCGGTCGAGCCGGTGGATAGCGAGGAGAAGATCGACCTTACCGGCATCGCCGGCGCACTGCCGTGGCTGAAGCCGATACCCCCTGAGGATCGCGAATTAGAGGAGCGGGAACTCGATTGGGAAGGGCGCAAGCTGCGGCGCGATGGCTGAACCCTGCTTTCTTCTCGACACCAACATTTGCATTTACATCCTCAACGACGCGCAAGGGCGGGCCGCGAGGGCGGTAGAGGCACAGGCAAAGGGTTCCGTTGTCAGTTCCACCATCGTGATGGCGGAAGTGTTGCGCGGGGTGCCGGAAAGCGACGCTGCGGGGCGGCTCGTCGTCGAACGGTTTTTCCGGCTCGTGCAGGCCTTACCCTTCGACGCCGCCGCTGCGGAGGCCTATGCTCGGCTGCCGTTCCGGCGGGCAAGGCTCGACCGGCTGATCGCCGCGCAGGCGCTGGCGGCCGGGCTGACGCTCATCACCAACAATGAACGGGATTTCGCCGACATCCCGGGCCTGAAAATCGAGAACTGGACGCTGTGACCTTCGCCGCCACCATATTGACGCTGTACCCGGAAATGTTTCCCGGGCCGCTTGGCATTTCGCTCGCCGGGCGTGGCCTGCGCGAAGGACTGTGGTCGCTGGAGGCAGTGCAGATCCGCGATTTCGCCACCGACAAGCATCGCTCGGTCGACGATACGCCGGCGGGCGGCGGGGCGGGAATGGTCCTGCGCGCCGATGTGGTTGCCGCCGCCATCGACAGCGTGGCGCGGGAGGGGAGGCCGCTGCTGGCGATGACGCCGCGCGGGCGGCCGCTGACGCAGGATCGGGTGCGGGCGCTGGCGGCAGGGCCGGGGGCCATTGTGCTGTGCGGCCGCTTCGAGGGATTTGACGAGCGAATCTTCGAGGCACGCGACATCGAGGAAGTCTCGATTGGCGACTATATCCTTTCCGGTGGCGAAATGGCGGCGCTGACGCTGCTCGACGCTTGCATTCGGCTTGTTCCCGGCGTAATGGGCGCCGCTTCCAGCGGTATGGACGAGAGCTTCGAAACGGGGCTGCTCGAATATCCGCAATATACCCGACCTGTCGAATGGGAAGGGCGCACGATCCCCGAAGTGCTGCGATCGGGGGATCATGCGAAGATCGAAGCCTGGCGACGCGCCATGGCAGAGAGCGATACACGGCTAAGGAGGCCGGACCTTTGGGAGCGCCACGAGGGCGTTCGGGTTCAGTCTCCCTCTGGCGCGCGGCGATAAAATGGGACTGACTGAGATGAACCTCATCCAGACGCTCGAAGCCGAGCAGATTGCCAAGTTCAACGAAGCCAAGAAGATTCCGGAATTCCGTCCGGGTGACACCCTTCGCGTCGGCGTGAAGGTCGTCGAAGGCGAGCGTACCCGCGTGCAGAATTTCGAAGGCGTGTGCATCGCCCGCGCCAACAAGGGCATGGGTTCGAACTTCACCGTTCGCAAGATCTCGTTCGGCGAAGGCGTCGAGCGCGTGTTCCCGCTCTATTCGCCGAACCTCGATTCGATCGAAGTCGTCCGCCGCGGTGTCGTGCGTCGTGCGAAGCTCTATTATCTGCGCGGCCGCACCGGCAAGTCGGCGCGTATCGCCGAGCGCCGGGATACCCGTACGGAGACCCAGGCGGCCGAATAAATCGGTTCCCGATTATCAAATTGCAGGGCGCGCGACCGAAAGGTTTGCGCGCCCTTTGCGTTGTGCAAACGGTTGGCCTTTTTTCGCGTTGGTGCTTTTGTCAACGGGTTCAGCGAACTGGGAGGTAACTTTTCGATAACCGCTATTGGTTATACCATCTACTCATAATGATACAAAAACCGGTCTTCTGACCGGATTTGATTTGAGATTTAAACATTTCCGAGATCATAGTCATTTCAGGCTCCGGTGCGTTAATACATTACTAACTATTGTTAGTAATGCTCGAACCCGGTGGGGTGCGTAGAGTCGCGTTGGGTAGATATCCGTAATCGATACAATGGGGTGCGATCGCATAGATCGGCGCTGGGGGCTGTACGGGAGTAAGTAAAATGACGGGGCGTCCGGAAACTATCGATGTCGCGATGCCTCCTCTTCGTGAGGATGCTTTCCTGATCGGGGATGCCTGGACGAAGTCCCATCTCGACAAGCTGGCAGAGGCTGCGCTCGGGCTTGTAGGTGGCGATATTGCCATTGCTCGGATGGACCGGGTTGGTACGATTGCGCGTTCCGAGCGGGGACTGGACGCAACCATCCCGAACGCCGTGCTCGCCCAGCCTGCTCTTGCATTTCGCAATGGCTATATTTCCCAGATCAGCGTGCCGCTTCGTGCTGGGCATCGCCAGGTCGGCATGCTGACCGTTCTGCGCAAGGAAGCGCGGGCCTTCTGCCGCGACGACATCGCCGCACTGCGCTGGCTGGCCGCCGGGATTTCTGAACGCGCGCCCGAAGCGGTTCAGCAGCTCAACTGAGCCGCCGGACACGCATCACCCCACTACGATAGAATTTGGCCGTCAGTCGACAGGCCAGGTGCGTGCCGCAAGTGCGGCGCGACCGCGCGCGGTTAGCGCTGCATCAATGACAGCGGGCCCGCCCGGCTGGACCAGCAGCGCCTCATAGGTGAGGAATCCGCAGTCGCTGAGCGATTGCACGATCTCGAGAAACTGGATCGTCGAGCGGGTGTCGTTGCCCAAGCCGAGGCTGGCTGGCGTCAGCACGGTCAGTGCTGGCCAACTTTCCTGCAGCAATCGGGCGGCGGCTTCCGCTGGCGCCTGTTTACGCGTGCCCATCTGGCCGTCCGAAGACATCCGGCCGATACTCCTTCAATGGACTTACTGCGCCCCGATCTCATGCCTTTAGGCCGTTGATTAAGCTCTAAATAAGAATCGTTAAAAAATCCTTAAGATGTCGCAACCGCGGCGGATTCGCGCTTTTCGCGCCACCAATATCCGGCTGCTGCAAGGTTACATCAGTCGCATCAGGGCTATTTTATACCGCGAAATATAAAAAGGTAGGTATAATCCGGAGGGAGGGCCTAGAATGATTTTAGTATGAGAAATTTTAACAACGTGCTTACGAAGATTTTGTTGCAGCTTGGCTCGCCATGATGGGCATTTTTTCTGAGTTCTTGGCCGCAAGGCCAGCCTCTTTACGGGTCGGCGCGGCCCCGCGATAAGTCCCGTTCGCCCGCATGCGGGTTTAGCCCTCTGGAGCGTTGGAATGCGCAAATGGATGACCGGACTTGCGATCGGAAGCTGTGGTGTGTTGGCAGGCATGGGTGAGGTGATGGCACAGACCCAACCGCAGCCGCTCACGCTGGAGCGCGTATTCGCCAGTCCAGCCATCGACGGACCGGCACCCCGTGCGCTGAAACTGTCGCCCGACGGCAAGTTGCTGACCCTGTTGCGCAACCGTGACGACGAGAAAGAGCGCTACGACCTCTGGGCGATGGATACCGCTACGGGCGCGTGGCGAATGCTGGTCGATTCCAGAAAGCTCGGTTCGGGTGCCGAATTGTCCGAAGCCGAAAAAATGCAGCGCGAACGCGCGCGGATCAGCGGCACCAGGGGCATTGTCAGCTACGACTGGGCGCCCGACGGCAAATCGGTCCTCGTCCCGCTGGAAGGCGAACTGTTTCGCGCAGGCACGGACGGTAAGGTCGACAAGCTGCCGGCCGCTCCGGGAACGAAGCTCAACGCCACGATCAGTCCGGCCGGCACCTATGCCAGCTATGTGCAGAACCAGAATCTGGTCGTCATGGACCTCGCCACCCGGAAGCCGACCCGGCTGACGCAGGATGGCGCCGGGACGGTGCACTGGGGCGAAGCGGAGTTCGTCGCCCAGGAGGAAATGGCGCGCGATCAGGGCTATTGGTGGGCGCCCACCGATGCCTATGTCGCCGTTGAGCGGTTCGATGAGGCGCCGGTCGGCATCGTCACCCGCGCGGCGATCGGCGCCAACGGCACGAGCATTTTCCAGCAGCGCTATCCGAAGGCGGGCACGCCCAATGTGCTGGTCGAACTCTATGTGATCGATCCGCGTCATGGCGGCCGGGTGAAGGTGGATCTGGGGAGCGATCCCGACATCTATCTGGCGCGGGTGAACTGGTCGGCCGATGGCAAGACGCTCTATGTCCAGCGTGAGAACCGCGCCCAGACCCAGCTCGACCTGCTGGCGGTCGATCCGGCGACCGGCGCGTCGCGGCTGCTGTTCAGCGAGAAGGCGGCGCCGAAAAGCTGGATCAACCTGTCCAATGCCTTCACGCCACTGGCGGACGGCAGCCTGATCTGGTGGTCGGAACGCGACGGCCATGGCCATCTCTATCGCTGGAACGCGGGCGAGTGGACGCAACTGACCCGCGGCCCCTGGGAAGTCACCGCAGAGGCGGTGAGCGTCGACCAGAAATCCGGCCGACTATTCTTTCAGGGCAATAAGGACGATCCGCTCGAGCGGCATCTCTACTGGGTCGATTATCGCAAGCCCGGGGCCATCACCCGGCTTACCGAACGTGGCTGGTGGAATGGTGCGTCGATGGATGCCGGGGGTACCCGCGCGATCATCGGCCGGTCGAGCCCGAACCAGCCGCGTCAGGTCTATCTGGCCGATGCCGATGGCAAGCGGCTGGCCTGGGTGATGGAAAATGCCGTCACCGATCCGGCACATCCCTATCACCCCTATCTGGCAGCGCACCGCGAGCGGACCTTCGGCACGATCAAGGCCACTGACGGCACCGAGCTGCACTGGGAAATGATTACGCCGAAGCTGGAGCCGGGCAAACGCTATCCAGTGTTCTTCCAGCATTATGGCGGCCCGCATGTGCAGACTGTAAGCCGCGCCTGGGGCGGCGCGTTGCAGCAATATCTGATCGGCCAGGGCTATATCTGGTTCCAGATCGACAATCGCGGCTCCGCCAATCGCGGCGTCGCGTTCGAAAGCGCGATCTGGCATGCCATGGGCACGGTGGAAGTGCAGGACCAGCTTGCCGGCGCGGCCTATCTGCAATCGCTGCCCTTCGTCGATCCGAAGCGCATTGCCACCTATGGCTGGTCCTATGGCGGCTATATGACGCTGAAGATGCTCGAAGCGGCGCCGGGCGCCTTTGCGGCGGGCGTGTCGGGCGCGCCGGTGACGAACTGGGAGCTATACGACACCCATTATACCGAGCGCTATATGGGTGATCCCAACAAGGTGCCCGAAGCCTATTTGCGCGCGGGTACCATTGCCGATGCAGACAATATCGCCGATCCGCTGCTGATTCTGCATGGTATGGCCGACGACAATGTCGTGTTGGACAACACGACTGCCATGGTGGCGACGTTGCAGAAGAAGAATATCCCTTTCGAAATGATGCTATATCCCGGTTACACCCATCGTGTCGGTGGCCCCGGAATTAGTGAACATCTTTGGGGAACGATCTTGAAATTTCTCGATAATGCGCTGAACGATCCCCGGCGAGTGCGATAGACACGGTAAAAATCCTTAGGGGAGAGAGGCGCTTAAGGTGCCTTTGCCCTCTATAACTTCCAGAAGGGACAATAGCGCCTGCGAACGCGGCGCGAGGCTTTTCTGGAAGGACGCCAACGTGCACGTTTTCGCGAACCTGAAGATACAGTTCAAGATCATGTTACTGCTGAGCCTGCTGGGCGTGCTGGCGCTTGGTATGGCGGTATATTCGGGCAGCCGCATCATGAAGGCGGACGGCGACTACAGCCTTCTCGTCGATCACCGGCTTCCGGACACCATCAAAATGGTGCGGGTAAACCGGATGGCGGTGGTCATGGTCTATGACACGTATCGCGTCATGTTTTATGAGGGCAGCTCACCGGAAGCACGCGCCGCCGCAGCCGAAGAACCGAAAACGTATAATCAGGCCGTTGCGGCAATCGAGGCGGTCGCCAAGTCGCAGCCGGAAATTGCCGCTGCATTGGGCGGGTTTCGCAACCAGCTCGACCAGCTGCATGATTTGCTGAACCAAGCGATCCAGTTTGGCAAAAACAATCAGGACGAGCAGGCGCGTCAGCTATTGGTGAAGGCCGACCCGGTGATCCAGCGCCTGACGCAGGAGCTTCGTGCCTTCAACGACCGTCGCGTTGCGGACGCAGGCACGCAGTCGAACGCTTTGAGCGATGCCGCTGAAAGCACGCGGACCAGCCTGCTGGTGACGGCCCTGATTGCGATCCTGGGCGTAATGGGGATTGCGGTGCTGGTGGCACGCAGTCAGATCAGCACTCCGCTGGTTCGATTGCAGGAATCGATGCGGGCGCTGGCTGCTGGCAACAATGGCGTCGACGTGCCGGGCATCGACCGCCGCGACGAAGTGGGCGAAATGGCGAAGTCGGTGCTCGTCTTCAAGGAAGCGGCGATCGAACAGGCTGTCGCGGCCACAGCCAAGCAGCGCGCCGATGCCGAACAGAAGGTGGTAGTCGACACGCTCGAGGATCGTCTGGGCAAACTGGCCGATGGTGATCTGACCGCCACGATCGATACCGCCTTTGCCGCGCAGTATGAGAGCCTGAAGGGCAATTTCAACGCCGCCGTCACTGCGCTCCGCGATCTGATCTCGGCAGTGATGGACAGCGCCGAGGCGATTTCGACCGGTTCGGCGGAAATCGCCCAGGCGTCGGAGGATCTGGCGCGCCGCACCGAAAGTGCCGCCGCCAGCCTGGAAGAAACTTCGGCTGCGGTGAGCGAAATGGACCAGCGGATCAAGGCGACGGCCTCTGCTGCGAGCCGCACGGTCGACCGTGCCAACGGCGCGATCGGGGTGGTCGATTCCGGCCGTTCGGTGGCGGACGAAGCGGTGCAGGCAATGAGCCGCGTGTCGGACAGCGCCAAAGGCATCGACAACGTCATCGAGGGCCTGGACAAGATTGCGTTCCAGACCCGGGTTCTGGCGATGAACGCAGCGGTCGAAGCCGGTCGCGCCGGCGAGGCAGGCCGCGGCTTTGCGGTGGTGGCCGACCTTGTTTCTGCCTTGGCCATGCGTGCCGAGGAAGAAGCCGGGCGCGCCCGCGACCAGCTGACTGCGACGCAGACGGACATCACCGCAGCGGTGGACATGGTCCGCCGCGTGGATGGCGCGCTGGGCGACATTGTCGGCGACGTCAACGAAGTCCATTCGCTGCTGTCGACCATGGCCAATGACAATCAGGTGCAGGCGGCAGCCGTCACCCAGGTTGCAACTGCGGTCAACGCGATCGATCAGTCGACCCAGCAGAACGCAGCAATGGTTGAAGAGACATCGGCTGCGGCACGCAATCTGAGCAGCGAAGTCGCTTCACTTTCCGAACGCGCCGCACGGTTCAACACGGGCCGCAGCGCGGCGGCACGCCGGCCGGTGCGCTCGACCGTGCATGCACTGCCGGTCGCTTCCTCGAAGCCGCACGCCGCGACGGTTTCTACCGTCCGGCAGGTGAGCGCCGATGTGGAGGAATGGGCGAGCTTCTGATCGCCTGCCTACCGGGTGAAACGCAGACTGGCGGCTCGCCCCCGTTCGAAGCGGGGGCGAGCTTTTTTGTGTGGCGACGAAACTGTGCCGGTTCGTGACGCTGCGCACATCGATATTCTCTACAAATAGCGGGCCTGTTGACGGGGCCTATGGAATGGGCGTGGCGCTCGCGCGCCTGTGTCCGCTGACAGCGTTGCGACGCGTGCGGACCTGACTTCTGTTCTATTTTTTCAAGGGAAGGGGCTCGCCACGCAGCTTTGTTTCTGCTAGCGGGCCTCCGATGCTTCGAAAACGCGCCACATTCACGCGAATTACCCCGCGCCCGTAATCGGGCGCGATAGCTGCGCTTGTGCAGCGAAGCAGCGGAATGCACGTGCATTCCACCTTTCTCTCACACTAAAGAGCACCCACGCCGCACTGCCGGCGTTGGCAAGAAAGAGGTACAGATGGGTTACCGTGTCGTCGTCGCAGGCGCCACCGGCAATGTCGGTCGCGAAATGCTGAACATCCTGGCCGAGCGGGAATTCCCGATCGACGATCTCGCCGTGCTGGCGTCGTCGCGCTCGACCGGGGATATGGTCGATTTCGGCGAGACCGGGAAACAGTACAAGGTCCAGAACATCGAGCATTTCGATCCGACCGGCTGGGACATGGCGCTGTTCGCGATCGGCTCGGAAGGCAGCGCCATCTATGCGCCGAAGTTCGCCGCCGCCGGCTGCACGGTGATCGACAATGCCTCGCTCTACCGCATGGACCCGGACGTGCCGCTGATCGTGCCGGAAGTGAACCCGGAGGCGATCGACGGCTACAAGGCGCGCAACATCATTGCCAATCCGAACTGTTCGACCGCGCAGATGGTGGTGGCGCTAAAGCCGCTGCACGACGCCGCGAAGATCAAGCGCGTGGTGGTGGCGACCTATCAGTCGGTATCGGGCGCCGGCAAGGCGGGCATGGACGAACTGTTCAACCAGAGCCGGGCGATCTTCGTCGGCGATCAGGTGGAGCCGGCCAAGTTCACCAAGCAGATCGCGTTCAACGTGATCCCGCATATCGACAGCTTCCTGGACGATGGCTCGACCAAGGAAGAATGGAAGATGGTCGCCGAGACCAAGAAGATACTCGATCCCAAGATCAAGGTGACTGCCACCTGCGTGCGCGTGCCGGTGTTCGTCGGCCATTCGGAGGCGATCAACCTCGAGTTCGAGAACGAGCTGTCCGCCGAGGACGCGCAGAAGATCCTGCGCGAGGCGCCGGGCGTGATGCTGGTCGATAAGCGCGAGAATGGCGGCTATGTCACGCCGATCGAGTGCGTCGGCGAATATGCCACCTATGTCAGCCGCGTCCGCGATGACTCGACGGTCGACAATGGCCTGTCGCTGTGGTGCGTGTCGGACAATCTCCGCAAGGGCGCCGCGCTGAACGCCGTGCAGATCGCCGAACTGCTCGGCCGGCGGCATTTGCAGAAGGCCTGACCTCTTGATCCCGGTCCGTTTCCCCTCCCGTTCGCGGGAGAGGAAACGGACCGGGTGCAGTGAATGCGTTCAGGCGCCGGTCGCTCAGTGCCCTGCTGCAGAGGGATCCGGCTTTTCGGCAGGCCCTTTGGGGCGGCGGAGTAGCAGTACCAGCGGCACGCTGATTGCCGTCACGATCGCCATCAGCCAGAAGTCGTTGAGATAGCCGATCATGGCTGCCTGCCGCGTTACTTCGCTGTCGAGCATCGCCAGCGCGCTGGCACCGGCGCCGCCCAGTGCGCGGAGCAGGCCGGGGTCGAGCCCGTTCAGCGCTTGCGCGGTGACATGGCTGCCCAGATACTCATGGCTCGTCTGGGTGCTGCGGGCGAGCATGGCCGTCACGATCGAGATGCCGACCGACGCGCCGATGTTACGCATCAGGTTCATCAGGCTCGATCCCTCGGTGCGGAAATGGGCGGGCAGGCCGGCAAAGGCCAGCCCCTGCAGCGGCATGAACACCAGTCCCAGTCCCAGGCCCTGCACGAAGCCCGTGATGATGAAGGGCGTCGAGCCCATCTCGATCGTCCATTGCGACATCTGCCACAGCGATACCGCCGCCACGGCGAGCCCGCCACCGACAAGGATGCGCGGATCGAAGCCGCGCTGGGTAAGGGTTGCGGCCAAATACATGGTGATCAGCACGCCGATGCCGCGCGGCATCAGGAGCAGGCCGGTATCGAACACCGAATAGCCATAGAGCGCTTGCAGCATGGGCGGCAGCAGCGCCATGGTGGCCATCATCACAAGCCCGATGACCAGCATGAAGAAAATGGCGGTGACGAGGTTGCGGTTCTTCCACAGCTCCCGGTCGAACATCGGCTGTCGGCCGGTGAAGAGATGGACCGCGAACGTCCAGAAGCCGATGACGGCAAGGAGCAGTTCGATCCATATTTCCGTGGAGGCGAACCAGTCCTGATTTTGCCCGCGGTCGAGCATCAACTGCAAACCGATAATGCCTGTCGATAGCAGCGAAAAGCCGAGCAGGTCGAACGGGCGCATCCGGATCGGCCGGCTGGGCAGCAGCCACCACAAGATCGCGAAACAGACCACGCCGACCGGCAGGTTGACGTAGAACACCCAGCGCCATTCGAAATTATCGGTAAGGTACCCGCCGATCAGCGGCCCCATGATCGGGCCGACCATGATGCCCATGCCCCAGATCGACATGGCCTTGGCCTGGCGCTCGGGCGGGTTGATGTCGAGCAGCACGGTCTGGCTGAGCGGATTGAGAAACGCCGCCGAGATGCCCTGCAACAGGCGGAAGGCGACCATCTCCTCCAGGCTCTGCGCCGCGCCGCACAGCGCCGAAGCGACGATGAAGCCGATGGTGGAGGCAAGGAACAGGTTGCGCGACCCGACCCGGTCGGCCAGCCAGCCCGTGATCGGGATCGCGATTGCCGAGGCGACGATATAGCTGGTCAGTACCCAGGTGATCGTGTCGGAGGTCGCACCCAGCGCGGTCTGCATATGGGGCAGGGCGACATTGGCGATGGTGGTATCGAGGATCTGCATGATCGTCGCCATCATCACGCCCAGGGTCAACAGGCCGCGATACTTTACCGGCAGGGCAGCGACACCGGCCTGCGGCCCGGAAGGCCGGGCGCGTGCTGCGCCCGCCCGGCTGGCGCCGCCCGGGGCCGCAGTCGCCATCGTCAGTTGCACTTTCCGGTGAAGGAGACGTCGATATCGGCCGACAGGCCCGCGATCATCTCGCGCGGGCTCTTGCCGTCGATGGCGATGCGAACCGGCACGCGCTGCGTCACCTTGACCCAGTTGCCATTGGCGTTCTGCGCCGGCAGCACCGCAAAGGTGGAGCCGGTGCCCGCACCGATCGACTGGACATGGCCACGCAATTTCAGCTTCGGATAGGCGTCGAAGCGGACGGTCGCGCATTGGCCGACGCGCATCTTGTCGAGATCGGTTTCCTTGAAATTGGCCTCGATCCAGGCGGGCTTGTCCGACACGATCGAGACTGCGGGCAGGCCGGTGATCATCTGCTGGCCGACCTGCAGGCTCTTGGTCTGGCTCACGATGCCGCTGATCGGCGCGCGCACGACGGTGCGCTGCAGGTCGAGCTCGGCCTTGGCCAGCTGGACCCGGGCAGCGGCGATGGCGGGGTTTTCGCCCGGCACGGCATTGCCGGTTGCCAGCTTGGCGCGTGCCTCGGCCGCGCTCGCCTGTGCATTCTCCAGCGTGGCGCGGGCCTGCTCCAGCGCATGTTCGGCAGCCTGGTAATTGGCACGCGTGGTGAAACCGGCCTTCATCAGTGCAGCCTGGCGATCATAATCCTCCTTGGCCTGCTGGATGCGGTCGCGCGCCGCCTGAATGTTGGCACCAGTACCTTCATAGCTGACGCGATCGGTGTTCAATTGCACTTGTGCGGATGCGATGGCTGCCTTCGCCTGCTCGACGGCGATGCGATAGGGCTCGGGATCGATCCGGAACAGCAAGTCGCCGGCGTTGACGTGCTGGTTTTCCTGGACCGCGACTTCGACGATGCGGCCCGCCACGTCGGACGATACCGACGCCTTGTCCTGCTGGACATAGGCATTGTCGGTCGAGACGCTGTGGCCGGAGGTCAGCCAGAAATAGCCCGCGACCAGCACCAGCACCAACGGCACGCCCAGCATGAGCACCGGGCGGAGCCAGTTGCGCCGGCGGCGGCGCGCAGGCTGTTCCGTGGCAACGGCCGCGGCGGCTTCGTCTTGCGAAGGGGAGCGCAATTTCGGGTCTGCGTCAGCCATGAGCCGCCTCTTTGATTTCTGCGGATTGCGACAGGTTGTCGCGAATGGTCAAAAGCGACTGGCGCAACGCCGCGCGCGCTTCATCGTTCAAGCCGGCAAGAATTTCTTCGAGCCAGCCGCTGACGACGATGTGCAATTCTTCCAGCACCGGGGTGGCGCGGGGCGTCAGGTGGATGCGCCACATGCGCCGGTCGGCGGGATCGCGGCGACGCTCGACCAGTCCTGATTCCTCCAGCCGATCGATCATCCGGCAGCAGGTGATAGGCTCGACTTCGAGAAGTTCGGCAATCTGTCCCTGGTTGAGCCCCGGCTCGCGCTCAAGGATCTTCAGCACGCGCCATTGTGTTAGACTCGCGCCGAGCGAGCGCGCACGTTCGTCGGCACGCCGCCGCATCAGGCGCGCGACATCGCTGATGAGGAAGCCCAGAGTTTCGGTCATGACGGCACAGATAATAAGGGTGCTTATTAACTTCAAGCGGGTGAACCGGTCGATTCTGTCCGTGAATGGAGGGTGAGAATGGATGAGAAACTGGGCGGCGGGTGCCAGTGTGGCCGCATCCGCTATCATGTGCGGGTACGCGATACCGACGCGTATTTGTGTCATTGTCGCATGTGCCAGCGGGCAACTGGCGGCGTTTCCATCGCCTTTAAAAATGTGCGGAAAGACGATGTCCGGTGGGAACAGGAGCCGGATCGCTATGCGTCCTCGCCGATCGCGAAGCGCGGCTTTTGCCGCGAGTGCGGGACTCCGCTGACGTTCGAATTCCCCGACAGCGAAACCATGGATCTGACGGTCGGGAGCCTCGATGCACCGGGCCGGTTCCAGCCGACGCACCATTTCGGCGTGGAAAGCATGCACGAACAGTGGCTCGACACGACGGCGCTGCCCAGATACCGGACCGAGGACAATCCCAATGTCGTACAACGCTGGATGCATAGCCTTGGCAGACTTCCCGACTGAAACCTACCGCTTCCCCAGCTTCGATGGGGTCGAGATCGCCTGGACGGAGATGGGCGAGGGGCGGCCGGTGGTGCTGATCCACGGCTATTTTTCCAATGCCGAGGTCAACTGGATCAAATACGGCCATGCCGCCAAGCTGGCCGCGCGCGGTTGCCGGGTGATCATGCCGGACCTGCGTGCCCATGGGCAGAGCGACAAGCCGCACGATCCTGCCGCCTATCCGCCCGACGTGCTGATGCGCGACGGCTTCGCGCTGATCGCGCATCTGGGCCTGACCGACTATGATCTGGGCGGCTATTCGCTGGGCGCGCGGACGGTGGTGCGGATGCTGGCCAACGGCGCCGCGCCGCACCGGGTGGTGCTCTCGGGCATGGGCCTGGACGGGCTGGTCGCGACCAAGGGGCGCGGCGCCTATTTCCACCGGGTGCTCACCAATCTCGGCAGCTTCGAGCGCGGCAGCTCCGAATGGCTGACCGAGGCGTTCCTGAAGACGACCAAGGGCGATCCGGTGGCGCTGCTGCGGATCCTCGACACCTTTGTCGATACGCCGCGCGATGACATCGCCGCGATCGGCCAGCCGACCGTGGTGATCTCCGGGGCGGACGATTATGACAATGGCTCCGCACAGGAAGTCGCGGACCTGTTGCCCTGGGGGCATTTTGTCGAGATTCCCGGCAACCACATGAGTGCCGTGACGCGGCCCGAACTGGGCGACGCCATCGCCGATTTTCTGGTTGGTTGACGGGTACAGGGGAGGCGCGGCAAGGTTGCGCCTTTCTTGATTTCGGGGACTACCATTATGATCCGCAAGGGACTTTCGCTGCTGGCGCTGGGTATCGCGCTGGCCGGACCGGCGCATGCGCAAACTGCCAAAGCGCCAACGGCTGCCGAGGCCACGGCGTTTCTCGACCGCGTGCAGCAGGAAATTACGACGTATAACCTGACGGCGCAGCGCATCGCCTGGGTCAACGCCACCTATATCACCGACGATACCGATGCGCTGGCATCGGACGTCGGCGCCAAGGGCACCGAAATGTCGGTCCGCTTCGCGCTGGAGGCGGCGCGACTGCAAAAGGCGCCGGGTCTGACCGCCGAGCAAAAGCGGCAGCTCACCATGCTGCGCGCTGGCCTCGTCCTGCCGGCACCGACCCGCGCGGGCGCGGCGCAGGAACTCAGCGACATTTCGACCAAGCTCGGATCGGCCTATGCCAAGGGCAAGGGAACGCGCGGCGGCAAGCCGATCAACGGCAGCGACATCGAAGCGGCGATGGGCAAGAGCCGCGATCCCGACGAACTCAAGGAAATGTGGGTCAGCTGGCACGACAATGTCGGGGCGCCGATGCGCGGCGACTTCGCCAGGATGGTCGGCATCGCCAACCAGGGCGCGCAGGAACTGGGCTTTGCCGACACCGGCGCGCTGTGGCGTTCGAACTACGACATGACGCCGGCGCAGTTCGCGCAGCTGACCGACAAATTGTGGGACGAGGTGAAGCCGCTCTACGTCGCGCTCCACACCTATGTCCGCCGCAAGCTCAACGAGAAATATGGCGATGCGGTGCAGGCCAAGACGGGGCCGATCCGCGCCGACCTGCTAGGCAATATGTGGGCGCAGGAATGGGGCAATGTCTATGACCTGGTCGCGCCCCAGGGAGCGGGCGACCTGGGCTATAAAGTCGGCGACCTGCTGACCGCCAAGCAGTACGACTGGAAGAAGATGGTCGAGACCGGCGAGGGCTTTTATTCCTCGCTCGGCTTCGCGCCGCTTCCGGCGACCTTCTGGGAGCGGTCGCTGTTCCTGAAGCCGGCGGATCGCGAAGTGCTGTGCCATGCTTCCGCCTGGGACATCGACGAGAAGAACGACGTCCGCATCAAGATGTGCATCAAGGTGAATTCGGACGATTTCGTCACCATCCACCACGAGCTGGGGCATAATTACTACCAGCGCGCCTATCAGGCGATGCCGGCGCTGTATCGCAACGGCGCGAACGATGGCTTCCACGAAGCGATCGGCGACTTCATCGCGCTGTCGATCACACCCGAATATCTGGTGCAGATCGGCCTGCTCGACCGCGCGCAGGTGCCGAGCGCGGACAAGGACATCGGCCTGCTGCTGCGTCAGGCGATGGACAAGGTGGCGTTCCTGCCGTTCGGCCTGCTGGTCGACAAATATCGCTGGCAGGTCTTCGACGGGACGATCCCGGCAAGCCAGTATGAGGCCGGCTGGAACAAGCTGCGCCTGCAATATCAGGGCGTCGTGCCGCCGGTCGCGCGCGACGACAGCAAGTTCGATCCGGGCGCGAAATACCATGTCGCCGGCAGCGTGCCCTATGCCCGCTATTTCCTTGCCCGGCTGTTGCAGTTCCAGTTCTACAAGGCGGCGTGCGACCAGGCCGGGTGGAAGGGGCCGCTGCATCGCTGCTCGTTCTTCGGCAACAAGGAAGTCGGTGCGCGGCTGAACAAGATGCTGGAAATGGGCGCGTCAAAGCCCTGGCCCGAGGCGCTGGAGGCGTTCACCGGCACGCGCGAAATCTCCGGCAAGGCGATGATGGAATATTTCGCGCCGCTGAAGAAATGGCTCGACGAGCAGAATAAGGGGCAGCCCCAGGGATGGTGACGCGGTCGGAGTGCTGGTGAATCTGCAAGACTTTCTCCCCCGTTTCAGGCAGGAGCAGCCCGTAATGGGGGAGAAATCCATGCGAATCACGAATTTCGTTACCGCGCTTGCGTTGCTGTCGCCGGGCCTTGCGCTGGCGCAGGTGGGGAAGCCCGCACAGCCGGTTGCGCTGGAAATCGTCGCTTCGGGCGGTGTCGATGCGACGGCGACCAAGCTGACGATGACGATCAGTTTCACCGAAGAAGCCAAGACCCAGGACGCTGCCGACAAGGCCCGCACCGCCAAGATGGCGAAGGTAGAGGCGGCGCTGAAGGCGCAGGGCCTGACCAGCGCGGCGCTTAGCGATCTCTCGGCGTCCGAGCAGACCAAGATCATGCTCGCCAGCGGCAAGGGCAGCGGCGACGACGACAGCGAAGACGCTGACGCCAAGGATCCGAAATTCTCTGCGACCGAAGCCAAGAAGCTGACGGTAGCCTCCGCAGCGCAGGCAGAAGCCGTCAAGGCGGCGCTGGAAAAGCTCGACGTGACCGTCGGCGAAACAAATTCGGAACTGGACGACGCGGGCTTCGCTGCGGCTCAGCGTCAGGCGAAGGCCAAGGCGCTGCGCACTGCGCGTGCCGATGCCGATGCCTATGCCAAGGAAATGGGGCTGCGCGTGAACCGCGTGGTCCGGATCAGCGAAGTTGGTAACAACCTGCTGCTGCCGGGCTTTCAGGCCAAGATGGAAGAGGCAATGAGCAAGGGCCCGCAGGCGCTGGCCAACCTGTTCAAGAACCCTGAGGGCGCCGTGCACGTCGAAAAGTCGATCGTCGTCGAATTCGAACTGGCCCAATAAGACTTGATGCCCGGCGCGTTGGCGGCGCCGGGCGTTATTCTTCCGGATCGTCGGGGATCATATTCTCGTCGGCGATCCGGGCGTTCCACTCTTCGGAACTGTCAGTGCCGTCGGGCTGATGCGCGTGGCCCTTGGCGTCTGTGTGCTCTTCGGGTGTTCGTTCGGGGTTGGCCATGATGCATCTCCTCAAGGGGAGAACGCATCGGTTGGCGGGAATGTCCGCTGGTCCGGTCGCCCTCACCCTTCCGCGGCGGCGGGAAGGGGGAGGGCTACCGACCTGCTCTTACCGGAACGGCGGCTCGTTGAACGCCCGCAATTTCCGGCTGTGGAGCTTGGCGCCTTCGCGGCGCAGTTCCTCGCAGGCTTCAATGCCGATCTTCAGATGCTCGGCGATCGCGCGCTCGTAGAAGCGGTTGGCCTGGCCCGGCAGCTTGAGTTCGCCGTGGAGCGGCTTGTCCGAGACGCAGAGCAGCGTCCCATAGGGCACGCGGAAGCGATAGCCCTGTGCCGCCAGCGTCGCCGATTCCATGTCCACGCCCACCGCGCGGCTGAGTGAGAAGCGCAGCGCCGACTGCGAATAGCGCAGTTCCCAGTTGCGATCGTCGGTGGTGACGATGGTGCCGGTGCGCAGCCGCTGCTTGAGCTCGTCGCCCGACTGGCCCGACACCGTCTCTGCCGCGCGGGCTAGCGCCTGCTGCACTTCGGCGATCGCAGGGATCGGGATTTCCGGCGGCAGCACGTCGTCCATGATGTGATCGTCGCGCAGATAGGCGTGGGCGAGGACATAGTCGCCGATCCGCTGGCTCGGGCGCAGGCCGCCGCAATGGCCGATCATCAGCCATGCCTCGGGCCGCAGCACCGCGAGATGGTCGGTGATCGTCTTGGCATTGGACGGGCCGACGCCGATATTGACCAGCGTGATGCCGGTGCCGCCCGGCGCCATCAGGTGATAGGCGGGCATCTGGTGCCGCCGCCATGCGCCGTCGCTGACCAGCCGGTCGGCGTCCGCCGCATCCTCGATCACGATGCCGCCCGCGCCCGACACGCCGGTAAAGCGGCTTTCCTCGCCCAGCTGGCTGCACGCCCAGCGCACAAATTCATCCACATAGCGATGATAGTTGGTGAACAGGATGTACTGCTGGAAATGCTCGACCGGCGTGCCGGTATAGTGCTTCAGCCGAGCCAGCGAGAAATCGGTGCGCAGCGCATCGAACAGCGCGAGCGGGCGGGTGCCGTCCTGGCTGATCCATAGCCCGTCGGCGATCTCGTCGCCAATGTGCGACAGCTCGGTTGCGGGGAAATGCCGGCCCAGCTCGGTGGCAGAGATATCGTCGAGGCTCAGGATCGTGCTGGGGTCGAGCACATAGGGGAACGGGATTTCCTGGCGGCCGGTCACCGCGTGCACTTCCACGTCGAAGTCCTCGATCAGGAAGGTCAGCTGCTCGGTGAGATAGTCGGCGAACATTGCCGGTCGCGTGACCGTGATGCGATAGTCGCCGGCCTCCACCAGCCGCCCGAACGAGCGGCGCGGCGTCGGCTTGGCTGGACCGCCGCGATAGGTGATGCGCAGTTCCGGGTATGCGAAGGAACCGTCGGTCCGGCTTTCCGGATCAGGCGTGGTGCCATCGGTGATGTAGCGATTGAGCGCCTGCTGAAGCCGTTCGACTGAGGCGCGATAGAGCCGATCAAGGTCGGCGACGATATCGGAGGCTTGTGTCATCTTCCATGGCTAATGGCAGATGATGACGCTGGCAAGACATCGCCGGTGTACGCGGCGCAGTTGTGCGCCCTCCCGCAGGCGGGAGGGGCACGTCATTCCAGTTCGGATTACTTCTCCGGCGCGCCGTTGCCGCGCAGCTGGGTCGCTGCATAGGCCGCACCGCCAATCGCTGCGACCGCGCCGGCGGCGATGGCGGCAGCAGTGACGGGACGTTCCCGCACGGCGGCGACGGTAGCATCCCAGGCGTTGCTTACGCTTTCCTGTGCCTGGGCGATGAAGGGCTTGTCCTGCTGCCCGGCAGCGGGTTCGCTCGCGACGTTGGACGTCAGATCGGTAGCCATGGGTCTGTCCTTTCCCTTCGGAATCAACCCCCTGTCAACTCTGTCGACAGGGGGCGGTTCCGGGAAATCGATCAGAGCTGGCCCAGAAGATACTCGGCCGAGCTCACTTCGAACTGGCCGCCCTGTTCGACGTTGAGCTGTTCGATGACGCCATCATTGACGATCATCGAGAAACGCTGGCCGCGCGTGCCGAGACCGAAGGCCGAGCCGTCGAGCGTCAGGCCGAGCGCTTCTACGAAGCCGCCATTGCCGTCGGCCAGCATCGTCACCTTGCCGGCCACGCCATTGGCATCGCCCCAGGCCTTCATCACGAAGAAGTCATTGACGGCGGTGCAGGCGATTTCGTCCACGCCCTTCGCCTTGATCTCTTCCGCCTTCTCCACGAAGCCCGGCAGGTGCTTGGCCGAGCAGGTGGGGGTGAAGGCGCCCGGCACCGAAAAGAGAGCGACCTTGCGGCCGGCGAAATAGGCGGGTGCTTCGACCTGTTCGGGGCCTTCTGCCGTCACCTTGACGAGCTTGGCGTCGGGAATGCGGTCACCGGTCTGGATGGTCATGCTGCTCACTCCTGCGAATCCTGCGGCCGTGCGCGGATGCCCGGCCGCCGCCTCCATCGGCATGTGGCGCGGCATTTTCAAGCTTGGCCACGCCGAAGCGGTAGCGATATGTGGGGGATATGGAGTCGACACCCTCGCTTACCGGCCAGTTCCTGCTGGCCATGCCCGGCATCGGCGACCCGCGGTTCGAACGCGCCGTGATCGCGATGTGCGCCCATGATGTCGAAGGCGCGCTGGGAATAGGGATTGGTGCGACGATAGAAGGCGTCAGTCTGCACGAGCTGCTCGAACAGTTTGAGATCGATCCGGGCGCCGCACCCGATGCGCCGGTGCATTTCGGCGGGCCGGTGGAGCCGCAACGGGGCTTCGTTCTGCACACGCTCGACTGGGGCGGGCAGGATACGATCGATGTGGCCGGCCGCTGGGCGCTGTCGGGGACGGTCGACGTTCTGCGCGCTATTGCTGGAGGCAACGGGCCCAGCCGCTGGTTGGTAGCGCTTGGCTATGCCGGCTGGGGCGAAGGGCAGCTGGAGGGCGAATTGACCCGCCATGGCTGGTTCAACATGGCGGGCGATCCGGCGCTGATCTATGACGAACCCGCGGAAGGGCGGTGGTCAGCCGGCTTTGCGTCGGCGGGGATCGATCCGCGGCTGCTTGCGGGGAGTTCGGGCACCGCCTGAATCAGGGAAACACTGCGCCCTGGGTGGCGCCATGGTGCGTCTCTGCGTCATAGCGACGATCATGGGCGCTGACTGCGTCCAGTTGCTCCTTGAAGGTGACACCCATTTTTTCGCACGTGCTGGCCTTCATGGCGGCCAGTATCGCGTCGTGACGCGACCAGGCATAGCCAACATGGCCATATTCGTGCGTGAGCAGGGACGAATAATAATGGTTCCAGCGGGCCTGGACTTTTTCCGGAACAGTTTCGGGCGCGGCGAGGCGGGGTAGCTTTACTTCCGCACCGAACCATATCTCAACAGTCGCGGGGTCGCATTGGTCATTCTTGCGGCCGACCCGCCAGCCATAATACCAGCGGCTCAGCGAGTCGACGGCCTTGCCATCTGCCTCATCGACAAAGCGCTTGCTGTTCATGTCTTTGCGAATGGCGTTCGCGTCTTTTCCGCTCACGTCATAATAGACGAATTTCACATTCGGAATGCTGGCGAAAGGATCGTCCGGTGACGGCGTCGAAGCGAGAAGGCCGAGAAGCGAAAGCAGCAATGGCATAGGCATGGGGGGAGGATGTTTCGGAATTCTCCCGCGTGCAAGCGGCTTCGGCTGGCATCGCCTCCGGCATAGTACATATAAAGATATCTTTATATTGTCGTTGCGCGGTAGGCGCGAAGCGGCTAGGTGCGCACCTATGCGGCCGGGATAGACTCCCGGTGCGCCTGCATTTTGCTTGAACTGGAGAAGCAGCCCGTGGCTACCAACGACTATGTCATCAAGGACATCGCGCTCGCCGATTTCGGCCGCAAGGAGATCGAGATCGCCGAGACCGAAATGCCGGGTCTGATGGCGCTCCGCAAGGAATTCGGCCCGTCGCAGCCGCTGAAGGGCGCACGGATCACCGGTTCGCTGCACATGACGATTCAGACCGCCGTGCTGATCGAGACGCTGACCGCGCTGGGCGCGCAGGTCCGCTGGGCGACCTGCAACATCTTCTCGACGCAGGACCATGCTGCCGCCGCCATTGCCGCGACGGGCGTGCCCGTGTTCGCGGTGAAGGGCGAGACCCTGGGCGAATATTGGGACTATGTCGGCGACATCTTCAACTGGGGTGCGGACACCGACGGCACCACCGCCAACATCATCCTCGATGACGGCGGCGACGCGACCATGTTCGCGCTGTGGGGCGCCAAGATCGAAGCCGGCGCGACCCTGCCGGAGCCGGAAAATGACGAGGAAGTCGAATTCCAGCGCGCGCTGAAGGCGTTCGTCGCCAAGTATCCGGGCTATCTCACCAAGACGGTGCAGAACCTGAAGGGCGTTTCGGAAGAGACCACCACCGGCGTGCACCGCCTTTACGAGATCGCCAAGAAGGGCGAGCTGCCGTTCCCGGCGATCAACGTCAACGACAGCGTCACCAAGTCGAAGTTCGACAACCTCTATGGCTGCAAGGAATCGCTGGTCGACGCGATCCGTCGCGCTACCGACGTTATGTTGGCCGGCAAGGTCGCATGCGTCGCCGGCTTTGGTGACGTGGGCAAGGGCTCGGCCCAGTCGCTGCGCAACGGCGGCGCCCGCGTGATGGTCACCGAAATCGACCCGATCTGCGCGCTGCAGGCGGCGATGGAAGGCTTCGAGGTCGTCACCATGGATGAGGCCGTGAAGCGCGCCGATATCTTCGTGACCGCCACCGGCAATGCCGACGTCATCACCGCCGATCACATGAAGGCGATGAAGCCGATGTCGATCGTCTGCAACATCGGCCACTTCGACAGCGAGATCCAGATCTCGGCCCTGTCGAACTACAAGTGGACCGAAGTGAAGCCGGGTACCGACCTGGTCGAATTCCCGGACGGCAAGCAGATCATCGTGCTGGCAAAGGGCCGCCTGGTGAACCTGGGCTGCGCCACCGGCCACCCGAGCTTCGTGATGTCGGCCAGCTTCACCAACCAGACGCTTGCCCAGATCGAGCTTTGGACCCGCGGCGAGCACTACAAGAACGAAGTGTACGTCCTGCCGAAGCACCTCGACGAGAAGGTCGCGGCGCTGCACCTGGAGAAGCTGGGCGTCCAGCTTTCGAAGCTGAGCGACAAGCAGGCTGCCTATATCGGCGTGCCGGTCGAAGGGCCGTTCAAGCCGGACCACTATCGTTACTAAGGCGCCCGCCGGCGGAAATATTCCGCTGCGGTTGCATCTTTCGGGGCTCGGCCTGCGCCGGGCCCCTTTTCGTATGCCGGTGCTTTGCCCTAAGGACAGTGCGATGGACGTTCGGTTGGGGCACCCGTGATCCTGGTATCGCAGACTGGCGCGGCGCTGGCAGGCGCGGGCATTGCCTTTGCCGTGCTGGGTGCTGCCTGGGCGCTCTATGCCGGGCTGCGCGCAAGGGCCGAGGCGCGCGCCACCTATGACGAGAATCGCCGGCTGCTCGCCTTTTCCCGCGCTGCACCTGCCCAGGCCATGGTGGTGCGTGCCGATGGGCGGCTGGACCTGTCGCGCAAGCTGGCGGGCTGGCTTGGGCTCGAGCAAATGCCCCGGTTGCTAAGCGAACTGGCAGGCGAGGAAGGTGGGCTCGACGAGGAGGAGGCTGCATTGCTTGCTGACCGGGTGAATGCTGCCCATCGCGCGGCGCAGCCCTTTACGATGGCGGTGCAGGCGCGCGGCTCCGAACGGACGCTGATGATCCTGGGTGAGCGTGCGTCCGAACTGGTCGAGGCGCCGGGCAGTGTGGTGCTGTGGTTTCTCGACATGACCGAAAATCAGGCAGAGGTACGCCGGCTGGAGCGCGAAGCGGATCGCCTGCGCACGGCCTTCGACGCGCTTACTGCGCTGATCGAGGCGGCGCCGATGCCAATGTGGTATCGCGGTCCGGATCTTCGGCTGCTGATGGTCAATTCGGCCTATGTCCGTGCGGTCGAGGGGCGCGATGCCGAGGATGTCGTGGCGCGCGGGCTGGAACTGGTGGAAGGCGCCGGCCTGGGCGGACCGCTCGCCAATGCGGCCATCGCGCGCGACACGCAGGAACCGCAGTCGGCGGCCATGCCGGCGACGATTGCGGGCGCGCGGCGGATGCTGCGCCTGCATGACGTGCCGCTGCCGACCGGCGGCATTGCCGGTTTCGCCGTCGATATCGAGGAACTGGAACAGGCACGCGGCGGCATGAAGCGCTTTGCCGACGCGCAGCGGGCAATGCTCGATCGCATGTCCTCGGGCGTCGCGCAGTTCGGGTCGGATCGCGGGCTCGTCTTCTGCAACCAGCCGTTCCGCCGCATGTTCGCGATGCGCAACGAGTGGCTGGCCGACCGCCCCGAATTCGACCGCGTGCTCGAACGGATGCGCGAAGCGCGCAAGCTGCCCGACGTGCGCGACTTTCCCGCGTGGAAGGCGGAGCGGCGCGAGTGGTTCACCGCGCCCGATGCAGTCGAGGAAAGCTGGAGCATCGGCACCACCCATTTGCGCGTCGTCGCCCAGCCGCTGCCGGAAGGCGGGCTGTTGCTGATCTTCGAAGATCAGACCCAGCAGTTTGAGTTGCAGCGCGAACATGGCGAGATGCAGCTGGTGCGCACGGCCACGCTGGACAGCCTTGCCGAGGCGGTTGCGGTGTTTGGCAAGGGGCGGTTGCAGCTGTGGAACCGCAAGTTCCGTCAGGTCTGGGACTTCGAGGATGGCTTCCTTGATGGCCACCCGCAGATCCCGACGCTGATCAAGGCCGCCGGCGGCAAGTTAGCAAATCCCGCACGGGCGGATACGCTCGGCGATCTGATCCGACTTGCCGCGAAGGACAGGCAGCAACGCGGCTCGGCATTGGTTTTCGCCAATGGCCGCCATTTCGATGTCGCCGCCGTGCCGCTGCCGGACGGCAATGCGCTGGTGACGATGCTCGACACAACCGATCGCCAGCGGGTGGAACGGGCGCTGCGCGACCGGAACGAAGCGCTGGAGGCTGCCGACCGGGTCCGCACCGCCTTCGTCGCCAATATGAGTTATGAGCTGCGCACGCCGCTTACCTCGATCAAGGGCTTTGCCGAGATGCTGCAGGGCGGCTTCGCCGGCAAGCTGAGCGCCGACGGTGCCGAATATGTCGATGCCATCCTGATGTCGGTCGACCGGCTGGGCGGACTGGTTGATGACGTGCTCGATCTGACGCTGAGTGAAGGCGAGCCGCTGGAGCGCAGCCAGGTCGACATCGCGGTTGCGGCCGGTGCTGCCGCCGAGGCGATCGGGCCGCTGGCCCGCACCCGCACAATTGATCTGGCAGTGGAAGACACCGGCACTGCCGGACAGGTGCAGGGTGATGCCCGGCGCATTCGCCAGGTAGTGGAGCATCTGCTGCGTCATGCCGTCGCCGGTACTGGCGACGGCGGTCGCGTGCTGCTTCACCTCGATGGCAATGCCCGGGTCGCCCGGATCATCGTGTCCGACGACGGCCCCGGCATGTCACGGGAGGCGGTGGCGCGGGCGTTCGACCGTTTCGCGCAGGTGGGCGCGCCGCGCAGTGGCGAGCGGGCGCTGGGGCTTGGCCTGCCGCTCGCCAAGCAGTTTGTCGATGCCCATGGCGGGCGGATCGAAATGATCTCCGAACCGGGCGAGGGCACGCTCGTCACGGTCGAGCTGCCGCGCGGATGACCACCATCCGGCTAGGATCGTTGGAGGAAGCGCTGGCGCTGGGCGAGGGACTGGCCGCCGTGGTGCGGTCGGGTGATGCCATCGCTCTCTCCGGCCCGCTGGGCGCCGGCAAGACGAGCATCGCGCGCGGGCTGCTCGCCGCGCTAGGGTTGGAGGGCGAGGCGCCTTCGCCCAGCTTCGCGATCGTTCAGCCCTACGATCCGCCCGAGGTGCGGCTACCGGTGTTGCATGTCGACCTCTACCGCATCGACGATCCGGCAGAGGCGGAGGAACTGGGTCTTGACGATGCCCGCAGTGACTCGCTGCTGCTGGTCGAATGGCCCGAGCGGCTGGGCGAAAACTGGTGGCGCGATGCGCTGTGGCTTAGCCTGGAAGTGTTGCCGGATGGCGCGCGCGCCTTGACAGCGCGAGTGCCGGCGGCATGGAAGGACCGATGGCCCCTGACATGAATCCGCCTTCTGCGGCGCCCGATTTCCTGATTTCGGCTGGCTGGGAAGGCGCGCAGATCCTGCCGCTTGCCGGCGATGCGTCGTTCCGTCGCTATTTTCGCGTGGTCGATCATGACCGCAGCGCGATTTTGATGGACGCGCCGCCGCCGCACGAAGACCCGCGCCCGTTCATCGATGTGGCGCGTTGGCTGACCGATCATGGCTTCGCAGCGCCCGAAATTCTGCATCAGGATCTAGGCGAGGGGCTGGTGCTGCTCCAGGATTTCGGCGACGCGCGGCTGCGCGAAACCGCCGACGCGGCGCCCGAAAGCGAGCTGCGGCTGTACGAGGCGGCGGTCGATCTTCTGGTGCGGCTCCACAACCAGCCTGCGGGCGTGGCGCGGGCCTATGACATGGCAGAGTATCAGCGCGAGGCCGGACTGTTCCCCGAATGGTATTGCCCGGCGATCGGCCTCTCGGTCGATGCGGAAGGCTATAAGGCGGCCTGGGAAAAGGTGCTGACCCCATTGCTCGCCGACACCCGTGCAGTGACCGTGCTGCGCGATTATCATGCCGAAAATCTGATGCTGATCGACGGCAGCGAGACGCTGGGCCTGCTCGATTTCCAGGACGCGGTGGCGGGGCATGCCGCCTATGATCTGGTCTCGCTGCTGCAGGACGCCCGCCGCGACGTGGCGCCCGCGCTGGAGACGGCAATGCTCGATCGCTATAAGCGGATCACCGGCGCGGGCGATGCCTTCGATGTCGCCTATCATGTCTTGGGCGCGCAGCGGAACGCAAAGATCATCGGCGTTTTCACCCGGCTGTGGAAGCGCGACGGCAAGCCCCGCTATCCGGGCTTGTGCCCGCGCGTCTGGACCTATCTGGAGCGCGACCTGAAACATCCCGCGCTCAAGCCCGTGGCGGACTGGTTCGCGGCGAATGTGCCCGCCGATCTGCGCGGCGACCCGATGGCGCTGGTGGCAGCGGCATGAGCACCTCCGCAACCTATTCGCTCCGCCCGCAGCCTGCGGTGGTGGTGCCCGAAACCGCGATGGTGATGGCAGCGGGGTTGGGCAAGCGGATGCGCCCGCTCACGGCGTCGCGGCCCAAGCCGCTCATCGAAGTGGCGGGCAAGCCGCTGATCGACCATGTGTTCGATCGTCTCCGTTCGGCGGGAGTCGGCCGGGCGGTGGTCAATGTCCACTATCTTGCCGATCAGCTCGAGGCGCATTTGCGCGCGCGGGTGAAGGGCATGGAGCTGCTGATCTCGGACGAGCGGAAGCAGTTGATGGAAACCGGCGGCGGGCTGGTGCAGGCCCGCGACATGCTGGGCGACAAGCCGTTCCTCTGCGTGAACAGCGACAATCTGTGGATCGACGGCCCCAGCGATGCGATCCGCCTGCTCGCGGCGCAGTGGGACGATGCGAAGATGGATGCGCTGCTGCTGCTGGTGCCGCTGGCGCGCGCCTATTGCCATAGCGGGCGCGGCGATTTCCGGCTCAATCCGTTCGGCCGCATCCTCGAGCGGCGGAAGCCGGGCCGGCTGGCGCCGTTCGTGTTCACCGGCGTCCAGATCCTGTCGCCGCGCCTGATTCATGACTGGCCGGAGGGACCTTTCTCCACCAACCTGTTCTGGAACCGCGCGCTGGAAGCCGGGCGGTTATGGGGTGCGGTGCATCAGGGCCTGTGGTTCGATGTCGGTTCACCGCACGCGATCCGCGAAGCCCAGGCCGCGCTGGCGGAGATGTGATCGTTCCTGTCCTTTTCCGGTCGGGGAAAGGGCAGGCAGGTGGTTGCGCTCGGGTGGCGAGCCGCTAAGGTTCGCGCTCCGTTCCCTTGCCGCCGAGCCGGATGCCGCACCGCCTGCACCTCTACACCATCCCGCCGCACCGCGCCTTTGCCGATGCGCTGGCGATCGGGCTGATCCGGCGGTTCGGCGCTGACCCGCTCCGGCTGGCGCGCGGTGTGGTGCTGCTTCCGAACAACCGCGCCAAGCGGGCGATGCAGGATGCATTCGTACGCGAAAGCGGCGGCGGGCTGTTGCTGCCGCGACTGGTGGCCGTGGGCGATCCCGAACTCGACGAAGCGGTGTTCGAGGCGGTGGAGGATAGCGAACCCGTTCCGCCTGCCGTCGATCCGCTGCAGCGGCGGATGATCCTCGCCCGGCTGATCCAGGCGCACGATACCCGGCTCGACGCGGCCGAGGCGGTGCGGCTGGCCGGGGAATTGGCGACGACGCTCGACCAGTTGCTTGTAGAGGAAGTGCCACCGCACCGCCTCCGCGAACTCGATCTGGGGCCGGAGCTGTCGGCGCATTGGGAGCGCTCGCTGGCGCTGTTCGAAATCGTCCTGTCGCGCTGGCCGGAGGAGCTCGCGAAGCTCGGCCGAATCGATCTGGCCGAGCGGCGGCGGCAGTTGCTGGCGCGTGTGACCGCGCGGTGGAAAAACGCGCCGCCCGCCGGTTTTGTCTGCGCCGCCGGCATCACCACCAGCGCGCCGGCAATTGCGCGGCTGTTGCGGGTGGTTGCCGGACTACCGACCGGCATGGTGGTACTGCCGGGCCTCGCCACCGGTATGGACGATGCCGAATGGGACTCACTCGGCCCGCACGTGCCCGATCCGGTCACCGGTCGGAGACGCCGCAGCCTGGAGGCGCATCCGCAATTTCATCTGAAGCTGCTGCTCGACCGGATGGGTGTGCATCGCAACGAGTTCGATGTCTGGCGAGTGGCCAGCGAACTGGACGCACCGCCGGCGCGCAGCAAGGCGATCGCCTCGGCGATGCAACCGCCCGAACTGACGCATCGCTGGACCGACCTGCCAGCCGGTGAACGCCGGCTGGACGGCGTACGCGCGCTGGAGCTTGCTACGCCTGCAGAGGAGGCTCAGGCAATCGCGCTGGCGTTGCGCGAAGCGGTGGAGACTCCAGGCCGCACGGCCGCGCTGGCAACGCCGGATCGGGCGCTTGCCAGGCGGGTAGCAGCACATTGCGCGCGCTGGGGGATCATGGTCGACGATTCTGCCGGTCAGCCGCTGTCGCTCACCCCGCCGGGCACACTGCTGCTCGCGCTGGCCGATGCCGCCGCGCAGGGCTTTGCGCCGATGCCGCTGCTTACACTGCTCAAGCACCCGCTGGTCCAGCCGGACGCCCGCGCAAATTGGCTGGAAGGCGCGCGCGCGCTCGACCTGGCGTTGCGCGGGCCGCGGCCGGCGCCGGGGCTGGAGGGGGTCGACCGGTATCTGGCCGAACAGAGCGGGCGGGAAGGGGCGCTTCGCCGCGTTGCGGCCGGTTGGTGGGAAATGGCACGGCCGTTGCTCGCGCCGCTGGAGGCGATCTTCGCCGCCGGTATGCAGCCGCTACCCGGCCTCGTGGCCGTTATGCGAGAATCGGCACAGGCGCTGGGCGGCGACATGCTGTGGAGCCGCGAGGATGGCCGTGCGGCCGCCGCGTTGCTCGACGATCTGGAGCGCGAGGCAGCGCATGGTCCGGCGCTGGTAGAGCCGGACAGCCTTGCGCCGATGCTGCGCACGCTGATGGACGAGGTCGCCGTGCGACCGCCGCAGGGCGGACACCCCCGACTGGCCATTCTCGGCCTGATCGAGGCGCGGCTGCACAGCGCCGACCTGATGATTCTGGGCGGGCTGAACGAAGGCGTCTGGCCGGGGCTGCCCGCGCCCGACCCGTGGCTGGCGCCGCGCATCCGCGCCGAGCTGGGTTTGCCGGGGCTGGAGCGGCGGATCGGGGTTTCGGCGCATGATCTGGCGATCGGGCTGGGTGCGAAGCAGGTGCTGCTCACCCGCGCGCGCCGCGACGCCAGCGCGCCGACCATCGCCTCGCGCTTCTGGCTGCGGCTGGAGGCGCTGTCGGGCGGGCTGGAGCGGGCGGACGATCTTGCCGAATGGCTGGCGGCGATCGATGCACCGGCGGACTTCGCGCCCGTGGCCCGGCCGGAACCCGCGCCGCCCGCCAAGGATCGACCCAAGGTCATTTCTGTGACCGAGGTCGATCGGCTGAAGGCCGATCCCTATGCCTTTTACGCCCGCCGGATGCTGCGGCTGATGCCGCTCGATGCCGTGGATGCCGATCCCAGCGCCGCGTGGCGCGGTACGGCTGTGCACGACGTGCTGCAACGCTGGTTCGAGGAGGATGATTGCCGCCCCGACCGTTTGCGCGCGCGTGCCGAGGCGATGCTGACAGACACGCGCACCCATCCGCTGATCCGCGCGCTGTGGCAGCCGCGCTTGATGGAGGCGATCGACTGGATTGCCGACGAACTGGCCGCCAATGTCGCCAAGGGCCGCCGCGTGCTGGCGGTGGAGCGGGACGGCGCGATCGATTTCGCCGGGGTGACGCTGCGCGGCAAGTTTGATCGCGTCGACCGGTTGGGCGACGGTAGCCTGGCGATCGTCGACTACAAGACCGGCCAGCCGCCTAGCAGCCGCGCAGTGAAGGCGGGTTTCAGCCTGCAACTCGGCCTGCTGGGGCTGATCGCCGAGCGCGGCGGGTTCGAGGGGATAGCGGGTGAGGCGCGCTGCTTCGAATATTGGTCGCTGGCGCGCAATCCGAGGAGCGGCGGGTTCGGCTTCGTCGATTCGCCGGTCGATCCGAAGAAGCGCGACCCGATCCCGGTGGAGGATTTCGTCAGCATCGCCGCGCGGGAATTTGCCGAGGCGGCGAAGGATTGGCTGACGGGCGAGCGACCGTTCACCGCGAAGCTGGTGCCGGAATATGCGCCGTACGCCGAATATGACCAGCTGATGCGCCGGGACGAGTGGTATGGGCGGGACTAGAGCGGTGCCGAATTTCGCTCCCCCTCCGCTTGCGGGAGGGGGCGAGGGAGGGGGCGACGTAGTAGAAGCGCAGCGACTGTTTAGCCCCTCCCCCGACCCCTCCCGCAAGCGGGAGGGGAGCGCATGCTGCCGCCGTTCTGGTGTTGGGGGGCTCGAATGACCCGCGGCCCCGCCAAGCTCCATCCGCTGAGGGGGAACCAGAAGCTCGCCAGCGACCCGCGCCGGCATGTCTGGCTGTCGGCCTCGGCCGGCACTGGCAAGACGCAGGTGCTTGCCGCGCGAGTGTGGCGCTTGCTGCTCGCGGGCACCGATCCGTCGGCGATTCTGTGCCTTACCTTCACCAAGGCTGGCGCCGCGGAAATGTCCGAGCGGATCACCGGCAAGCTGGCGCATTGGGTGCGGGCCAAGCCGGAGGAGCTAGTTGCGGACCTTGAGGCGCTGGGGGAAAGCATCGCTCCTGCGCACCTCGCCCGTGCCCGCACGCTGTTCGCCAAGGTGCTCGACGCGCCGGGCGGCGGTATTCGCATCCAGACGATCCACAGCTTCTGCCAGTCGCTGCTGTCGGCCTTCCCGGTCGAGGCGGGGCTGGTCCCGGGCTTTCGCCCGTTGGAGGCACGCGAGGAAGCGGTGCTGGCGCGCGAGACGCTGGCCGAGATGCTGGTCGATGCCCGCCGCGAGGGGCGCGAAGGCGTGATCGAAGCGATCGGCGCGCTCAGCCTGCGGCTGGGCGAGGGCGGGGCGGAAGGTTTCCTGCAGGAATGCGCGCGGGCCGGCGAGGCGCTGGAGGCGCTGCCCGCCGGCATCCAGCCCTGGCTACGGCGCGCCTTCGATTTGCCCCAGGGCGACATCGGCGAAGAGGTCGAGCGCTGCTGTACCGATGAGCTGTTCGATGTGCGAACGCTACGCATTATCGCTGCGAATAATTCGCAATGGGGAACCGCACGCGGTCTTGAACGTGCCGATGTGATCGCCGCTTGGCTTGCCCGCTCGCCCGTCGAACGCGCCGTGATGCTCGACCAGCTGCACCTCGTCTGGGCGACCGCCAAGGGCGATCCGCGCAGCTTCGCCAAGGGGCAGGCGCCGCAGGAGCCCGGTTATGCCGAAGCGGCGATGCGCCTGTACGGCCGGTGCGGCGAACTGCTCGCGATGCAGGTGCGCGCCGGCTATGTCGATCTGCTCGCGCGCGGGCTGGAGGCAGGGCGCGACTATGCCCGCGCCTATGCCGCGGCGAAGCGGCGGCTGGGTGCGGTCGATTTCGACGACCTGATCGGCCGCACCATCGCGCTGCTCGGCCAGCTGGGAATGGGCGAATGGGTTCGTTACAAGCTCGACCAGACGACCGAGCATTTGCTGATTGACGAGGCGCAGGACACTAATCCGCGGCAATGGGCGATTGTCGGTGCTATGGCCGACGAGTTTTTTGCCGGCGAGGGCGCGCGCGGCGACATGGTTCGGACGCTGTTCACCGTCGGCGACTATAAACAGGCGATCTTCGGCTTTCAGGGCACCGACCCGGTCTTTTTCCGCGCCGCGTTTGAGCGGTTCAAGGCGCTGGCCAATATCCATAGCGACTATGAGGTGGAGGCGCCGCCGCTCGAATCGCTGTCGCTTACCCACAGCTTCCGCTCGACCCGGCCGGTGCTGGAATTCGTCGATGCCGCGCTTGCCGCGTTGCCGGCGCCCGGCATGGGGCCGATGAGCGACCGCGAGCCGCATGCCAGCGAAGTGCCGGGGCCGGGCACGGTAACGCTGTGGCCGCCCGTCACCGATGGTGGCAGCGAGGCGGACGAAGAGGATTGGATCGGCGACGCCACTCGCGCGCTGGCGACGAAGATCGCGCGCCAGATCCGCGACTGGGTCGGCACGCTGCCGCTGGAGAGCAAGGGGCGGCTGCTCGCCCCTGGCGATGTGATGGTGCTGGTGAAGCGGCGCGGTGAGCTCGCCTCGCTGATCGTCGCGCGGCTCTATGCCGAGGGCGTGCCGGTGGCGGGCGTCGACCGGCTGCGGCTCAACGCGCCGCTGGCGGTGCAGGACCTGCTGGCGGCGATCCGCTTCGTGCTTCAGCCCGAAGATGACTTGTCGCTCGCCGCTGTGTTGGTCTCACCGCTTATCGGCTGGAGCCAGGAGGAACTGATGGCGGCGGCGGTGCGGCCGCATGGCGGGCTCTGGCGGCATTTGCGCGCTACCCAATCGGCCGAAAGGCTGGCGCCGCTGTACGAGCTGCTACGCCGCGCGGACATCGCCACGCCGTACCGGTTCCTGGAGGAAATCCTGTCGGGGCCGTTGCAGGGGCGACGCAAGCTGCTGCTCCGGCTGGGCGAGGAAGCACGCGATCCGATCGAGGAACTGCTCAACGCCGCGCTGACCTTCGAGACGCGGGCGACGCCGTCGCTCCAGCGCTTCCTCGACTGGTTCGATCGCGGCGATGTCGAGATCGTGCGCGATGCCGCCCAGCCGCAGCCGGCGGTGCGGGTGATGACCGCGCATGGATCGAAGGGATTGCAGGCGCCGCTGGTGATCCTGGCCGATGCCACGGTGGACCCGACGCGCAGCCCGCGCAGCTTCCTGAAATGGGCGCCGGAGGAAGCCGAGAAATTCCCGATCTTCCGCCCGCGCAGTGCTGAGCGCGACGGGCCGCTGGCCGAGGCGCTGGCCGAGGCGGACGCGCGTGAGCTGCAGGAGCATTGGCGGCTCTTCTACGTCGCGGCGACGCGGGCGGAGGAGCGGCTGGTGATTGCCGGCGCGCTGGGGCCGCAAGCCAAGGGCCAGCCGCCGGAAAAGAGCTGGTATGCCGCGAGCGCTGCTGCGTTCGACGCGCTGGGCGTCGCGGCGGACAAGGCAGGGGTGCGCAGCTTCCAAGGGTTGCATCCGCAGGCGCCAGTCAGGGCGGTCACGGCGCCCGCACCAGCGCCGTCGCGGCCTGCGCCTGTGCTGCCAGGCTGGCTCCACGCCTCGGCGCCGGAGGAATCGCGCCCGCCGCGCCCGCTGGCGCCTTCGTCGCTGGGCGAGGATCAGGTCGCCGATCCGCCGCCCGGCCCCGCGATGCGCGCCGCTGCCGAGCGGGGGCGGCTACTTCATGCCCTGTTTGAGAGGCTGCCGAGTGTCGCTCCCGACGCGCGCCGCGCCGCTGCAGATCGCTGGCTGGTGGGGGCGGGCGGGCTGGCCGAGCCCGGGGATCGCGCCGCGCTGATCGACGCGGCGCTGGCAGTGACGGAAGACCCGCGCTTTGCCGAACTGTTCGGGCCAGATTCGCTGGGCGAGGCGCCGATTGCGGCGGTGGTGGCGGACGGCGTTGTCGTCTCCGGCACGGTCGACCGGCTGGTGGTGCTGCCCGACCGGGTGCGGGTGGTCGATTTCAAGACCGGGCGGCGGGCGCCGGCCACGCTGGCGGACATTCCCGCCTATCACCTGCGCCAGATGGCGGCCTATGTCGCGGCGCTCCGGGTGATCTTTCCGGGCCGGGACGTGGAGGCTGCGCTACTCTATGCCGCCGGGCCGGTGCTGTACGCATTACCGGAAGCCCTTCTCGACGCGCACAAGCCGGGCTACGCGGGGTAGGAGCAAAGCTTGGTACTACGCGCTTGAGCGAAAGCGGCAGCGTACATAGATTACCGGCCAACACGAAGTTCAGGAGATTATGATATGGGTACCGCCACCCTGGCGACCACCGACGCCACTTTCGAAACCGACGTGCTGCAGGCGGACAAGCCGGTTCTCGTCGATTTCTGGGCCGAATGGTGCGGCCCGTGCCGCATGATCGCGCCGGCGCTGGAAGAACTGGCCGAGGAACTGGCGGACAAGGTGCAGATCGTGAAGATCGACATCGACGAGAATCCCGACGCGCCGACCAAATATGGCGTGCGCGGCATTCCGACGATGATCCTGTTCAAGAACGGCCAGCAGGCCGCCACCCAGGTCGGCGCGCTGCCCAAGAGCGCGATCAAGCAGTGGATCGAAAAGGAACTTTGAGGGACTGAGCCTTGCCCAGTCTTCGCTCCCCTCCCGCTTGCGGGAGGGGAGCGTGTGCTTCAGCCGAACAACAATGCCGTCGCGCGCCGGCCCAGTTCGGGGGTGGAGGCAGCGACGATGCCTATCCCGTCATCGCCGATGCGATAGGGGCTGCCGTCCCAGCGGGCGACATAGCCGCCGGCTTCGGTGAGGAAGAGGGCGCCGGGCGCATGGTCCCACACCAGCGTGCGACGGAAAACGGCGATGTCATTCTGCCCCAGCACCAGCCGGGGATAATTTTCCGCCGCGCAGCGCGGCAGCGGCACCAGGTCGAACTGTTCACTGAACCGCGCAGCGCGGGCGGTATAGTCTTCTGCCGACTGACCGACGTGCGACACGGCTCCCAGTGGCCTGCTGCCGCTCGGTCGAGCGCGCACAACGACATCATCAATGAACGCGCCGCCGCCCAGCACCGCATGGCACATCCGCCCTGCCACCGGGTCATAAAGCCAGCCCGCCTGTGTCACCCCCGCTTCGACCAGCGCGATCATGATCCCGAACGGAGGCTCTCCGTTCGCAAAATTGGCGGTGCCGTCGATTGGATCGATGATCCAGGCGCGTGCCGCCGTCGCCTGCGCCATCAGTGAAGGATCGGCGGCACAGGCTTCCTCCCCGAAGATCACCGCGTCGCCGTCGATGGCGGCAAGGCCTTCCGTCAGACGTAGTTCCGCCTCGCGGTCGGCAATCGTAACCAGTTCGCCCGGCGTCTTTTCTATGACCTCGTGCGTGGCGAGGTTGCGGAAGCGCGGTAAGATTACAGAGTTGGCAACCGTGTGCATCAGTTGCGCAACGGCCGCGTGGTGGTGATGCATTGCAATTAGCTCCGGTAATCGGCGTTGATCGAGATATAGCCGTGGGTCAGGTCGCAGGTCCAAACCGTCGCGCGGCCTTCGCCGAGCCCGAGATCGACGCCGATCTCGATTTCCTGGCCCTTCAGGTGCGCGGCGACCGGCGCCTCGTCATAGCCCTCGACCGCCAGCCCCTCGCGCGCCACCTGGGTGGTGCCGAAGCGGATGGCGAGCCGGTCGCGCTCGGCGGGTTCGCCGGCTTTGCCGACCGCCATCACCACGCGGCCCCAGTTCGCGTCCTCGCCGGCAATGGCGGTCTTCACCAGCGGCGAATTGGCGATCGACATGGCGATGCGGTGCGCGCTGGCGTCGGACACAGCGCCTTCGACGGTGATCTCGATCAGCTTCTGCGCGCCTTCGCCGTCGCGGACGACCAGCAGCGCGAGCTGGCGGCAGAGATCGGCCAGCGCGGCGCGGAAGGCATCGGCGCCGGCATCGTCATCGCTTGCGAGCGGGGCGTTGCCCGCCTTGCCGGTTGCGAAGGCGAGCACCGTATCGCTGGTCGAGGTGTCGCCATCGACTGTGATGCACGAGAAGCTGGTGCCGTTGGCGTCGGCCAGTGCGCGCTGGAGGAAGGCGGGCTCGATCGCGGCGTCGGTGAAGATAAAGCCCAGCATCGTCGCCATGTCCGGCGCGATCATGCCCGACCCCTTGATGATGCCGGCCAGCGTCACCGTGCGGCCATCGACCACCGCAGTCGTGACGGCGCCCTTGGCGAAGGTGTCCGTCGTCATGATCGTCGCGGCGGCTGCTTCCCAGCTGCACGGCTCCGCCCCATAGGCTGCATCCAAGCCGGCTTCGGCCTTGTCGATCGGCAGCGGCACGCCGATCACGCCGGTGGAGGCGACGAACACGTCGGAGGGTTCGCAGCCGAGATGGCGGGCGGTGCGGGCGGCAATCGCCTCCACCGCCGCGCGGCCGCGATTGCCGGTGAAGGCGTTGGAATTGCCGGCATTCACCACCAGCGCGCGCGCCTGCCCGAGCGGCAGCGCCTGGCGGCACCATTCGACTTCGGGCGAGGGGCATTTGCTGCTGGTCAGCACGCCCGCAACGCTGGTGCCCGGATCGAGCGTGACGAAGGTCAGGTCGCAGCGATCCCAGTTCTTGTACCGCGCCCGCGCGACGCGCAACGTGACACCATCAATTGCGGGCAGAGCGGGGAACGGCAGGGCAAGCGGAGAGGTGCTGGTGGACATGGAACCGCCTCAGGTTAGGATGCGGCGCGTGCTTCGTGCATGGGGGGGTAAAGATCAATGCTTTTGGTGATGGCGCTGCTCGCGGCGCAGGCGCAGGATGTGGGCGGGGCGACGGAAGCCTTGCCGCTTGGCAATTTTCCCTGGATCACGAACGACGACTATCCGCCGTCCGAGCAGCGCCAGCGTCATGAGGGTGAGGTGGAGTTTGTGTTATCTGTCGATGCGTCGGGGCGCGGAGCGAAATGCGGTGTGACCGCTTCCAGGGGTTATCCGGGGCTTGACCGGGCTGTGTGCCTGCTGATGATGCGTAGGGGAAGCTTCAGTCCTGCACATGACAGCAGCGGCGCTGCCGTTGAATCGACGCTTGTCGGTCGCTTTAGCTGGCATCTTGGCCATTCGGCCCCTGCTCGCATAGGGATCGACGGTAGCGCAGGTTCGCAGGAGCCGACAGGCCCCAGCCTTTTCGATCTCAAGGTGGTAACGCTGCCTGCTGGCTATCGACAGCCGGTAAAGGCGCTGCTCCACTTCGGCAAGGACCAACGCGTTGCTGATTGCCAGGTGGAGGAGTCTAGCGGAAGCGCGGCGGTCGACCGCGCTGCCTGTCGGCAACTTCGCTTTGCTGCCGCTCCGTCGCCAAAGTTTGGTAAGCCGGAAGCCAAAGCTGCCGAGTATATCGTCTCCTTTCAGGCTGCCGCACCAGCCAAGCCTTAGCTTTTGATTAGACGAACCGTGTACCATTCCCTATGTGACGTGCGTTGTGCCCGGATCGGGTACGATGCCGTCGCTGTGTAAATCAGGGTTTCCCTTGGAACTGCTGCTGCTCCTCACTGCACTTTTCGCCAGCCTGACCGGCGTGTCGGGCGAGCGCGGCGTGCGGCCGGTGCAGGGCGTGGCGGTGGTGCGCGTGGCCGAGGTTGCGCAGGCCGTAGTCCAGCCGGCCCGGCACATCATCGCAGCGGCGGCGGTTGCGCCGGCGCTACCTCGTGTCGCGAACGAGACCTTCGCCTATCTCGCCGCGGCCCCGCTGCCGCAGCTGCGCCTCGCCTTCGAGCAGCGGCGCGAATAGCGATCCGGCCCGCCGCGCGCGCGGGCCTATCCCTTTGCAGCCGCCCCAGTGCGGCGCACGCCGGCGGATGCCGTGCCGTTCCGGTCGCGTCCGCCCGAACCCATTCAGAACAGGTCAGGAATTTCCATGCTCGGCGCCATTGCCAAGACGCTTTTCGGTTCGTCCAACGATCGCTACGTCAAGTCGCTCAACCCGATCCTCCAGAAGATCGCCGGCTTCGAACCGGCGCTGCAGGCGATGGACGACACGCAGCTTGCCGCGCAGACGGTGAAGTTCCGCGAACAGCTCGCCAACGGCGCCAAGCTTGACGATCTGCTCCCCGAGGCCTTCGCCACGGTGCGCGAGGCAGCGCGCCGGGTGATCGGCCAGCGTCATTATGACGTGCAGATGGTCGGCGGCATCGTCCTCCACCGCGGCGAGATTGCCGAGATGCGCACCGGCGAAGGCAAGACGCTGGTGGCGACGCTCGCCACCTATCTCAACGCGCTGCCGGGCGACGGCGTGCATGTCGTTACCGTCAACGACTATCTGGCCCGCCGCGATGCCGAGTGGATGAGCCAGATCTACGGCTTTCTGGGCCTCACCACCGGGGTGATCGTGCCCAACCTGTCGGACCAGGAACGCCGCGACGCTTATGCCGCCGACATCACCTATGGCACCAACAACGAGTTCGGCTTCGACTATCTGCGCGACAATATGAAATATGATCGCGGGTCGATGGTGCAGCGGCCGTTCAATTTCGCGATCGTCGACGAAGTCGATTCGATCCTGATCGACGAGGCGCGCACGCCGCTGATCATTTCCGGCCCGACCGACGACAAGTCCGAACTCTATATCGGTGTCGATGCGGTGGTGAAGCAGCTCGATCCGGCCGATTACGAGAAGGACGAGAAGCAGCGCACGATCGTGCTGACCGAGGAAGGCACCGAAAAGGTCGAGCGGATGCTGGAATCGGCCGGCCTGCTGGTCGGCGCCAATCTCTATGATTTCGAGAATACCCAGGTGGTCCACCACCTGAACCAGGCGCTCCGCGCGAACGTGATGTTCAAGCGCGACACCGACTATATCGTGAAGGACGGCAAGGTCGTCATCATCGACGAATTCACCGGCCGCATGATGGACGGCCGGCGCTGGTCGGAAGGTCTGCACCAGGCGGTCGAGGCCAAGGAAGGCGTGAACATCGAGCCGGAGAACCAGACGCTCGCCTCGATCACCTTCCAGAACTATTTCCGCATGTACCCCAAGCTGGGCGGCATGACCGGCACCGCTGCGACCGAGGCGGCGGAATTCTACGATATCTACAAGATGAACGTCGTCACCATCCCGACCAACCTGCCGGTGCAGCGCGTCGACGAGGAAGACGAGTTCTACAAGACGACCGAGGAAAAATTCGCGGCGATCGCCAAGAAGATCAAGGATCATGCCGCGAAGGGTCAGCCGGTGCTGGTCGGTACGGTTTCGATCGAAAAGTCGGAACTGCTCTCCGCCTTTCTCCACAAGGAAGGGGTGAAGCACGAGGTGCTGAACGCCCGTTTCCACGAAAGCGAAGCGCATATCGTCGCCCAGGCGGGCCGGCTGGGCGTGGTGACGGTTTCCACCAACATGGCCGGTCGCGGCACCGACATTCAGCTTGGCGGTAACGTCGAGTTCCGCGTCGCCGACGAACTGCGCGACATGCCCGAGGGGCCGGAACGCGACGCCGCGATCGAACGGATCAAGGCCGAAGTCGCCGAGGAAAAGGAAAAGGTGAAGGCCGCGGGCGGCCTGTTCGTGCTGGGCACCGAGCGTCACGAGAGCCGCCGCATCGACAATCAGCTCCGCGGCCGTTCGGGGCGTCAGGGCGATCCGGGTCTCAGCCGCTTCTACCTCAGCCTCGACGACGATCTGTTGCGCATCTTCGGCTCGAACACGCTGTTCGCACGGATGATGCGCTCGAACATCGAGGATGGCGAGGCAATCGGCAGCAAGTGGCTGTCCAAGGCGATCGAGACCGCGCAGCGCAAGGTCGAGGCGCGCAACTACGACATCCGCAAGCAGGTCGTCGAATATGACGACGTGATGAACGATCAGCGCAAGGTGATCTACGAACAGCGCGCCGATATCATGGACGCCGAGACGGTCGGCAGCGTGGTGGAGGATATGCGCCACGAGACCGTCAACGCGATCGTCGGCGAGGCATGCCCGCCGAACAGCTATCCAGAGCAATGGGATGTCGAGGCGCTCAAGGCCCGTCTGTCCGACACGCTCAATCTCGAACTGCCGGTCGACCAGTGGATCAAGGACGAAGAGGCGATCGATCCGGAAATTCTGGAGGAGCGCGTCCGCAACGAGGCCGATGCGCTGGTGCGGGCAAAGTCGGACGATCTCGATCCGGAAACCTGGACCAACATCGAAAAGTCGATCCTGCTCCAGAATCTCGACCATCACTGGAAAGAGCATCTCGCGATGCTCGACGCGCTGCGTCAGGTGGTCCACCTGCGTGCCTATGCGCAGAAGACGCCGATCAACGAATACAAGCACGAGGCGTTTGCGATGTTCCAGCGCATGCTGGACAATATCCGCGAGGACGTGACGCGCACGCTGGCCTTCGCCCAGTTCCGCATGGCACCAGCGCCCGAACTGCCCGAGCTGCCGGCGTTCCTCACGTCGCAAATCGATCCGCTGACCGGCGAAGACAACAGCGCCGATTGGGACGGCGGTTCGGCGGGCCTCGTCACCACGCGCCTGCCACCGCTGTCGATCCCGCAGCCTTCGGGTGAGGCACTGGGCGATGATCCCGCCTCGTGGGTCGGCGTGGTCAGCCGTAACGCGACCTGTCCGTGCGGCTCGGGGCTGAAGTACAAGCACTGCCACGGTCAGGTGGCATAATCGCGCTGCGCCCCCTCTCGCGTGCGGGAGGGGAGCAAGCGGGAGGTACAAAAAGGAAGGCGCCGGGTTCCCCCGGCGCCTTCCTCGTTTTCAAGGCTCTGCCGCTCAGTGCGTCTGCGGCATCTGGATCTTCGGGCCGAGCCGTTCCTTGACCTCGTGCGCGTCGAAGGCGCGCAGGTTGTCAGCCGGCTTGGGGCCCTTGCCCATCACGATCTCTGCCATCGCCTCGTACCGGTCGACGGTGCGGATATCGACATCGCGATCCCAGAACGGATCACCCCAGAACGGATCCCAGGTCCGCCAGCCCCAGTGCGGGCGATAATAGCGCCAATAGGGGCTCCAATAGCCCCACGGCCCCGGTCCGAAGGACGGCGTCGCATAGGTTTCGCTCTTCTTTTCCGTGTCCCGGTTGGAGAGCACGAAATAGTCATAGCCGTTCTGCAGCGTCAGTTCGGCCGCCCGGTACAGCAGGTAACGCTCGACCGTTTCGCGCGACGTCAGGCTGTTGCCCGAGAAGGTTACGCGAAAGCGATTTTCCTCGATCTGCTCGTCCGAATAGCCGTTGCGCACCGATCCGCTGGCCGATGCAGGCTGATAGGGGGTGGCGGTCATGCACGAAGCGAGCGACAGGCTGGCTGCGACCGCGAGGCCCAACGCCGCGATTCTCCGGCCCTTGCTTGATTGAATTAACATTTTTCCTCCGACACTTGAGGGTATTCCTTCGCCGCCTGCCCCTCGAACGCGCGCACCGGCGAAAAGTGTCCGCGCGTCCACGCGGTGAACCGTGGCATTCGCACGATTGACCGTAGCTGAACAAAGCATTCAGGCGAGCCGGTCGGGCACCGCCCGCGCGTCCTTTTCCACCGCTTTGTGTGGTGCCATCGCCTCCCAGGGGAAGATGAACCAGTCCTTGTCGACCGTGCGGTCGATGGTGCGTGCGCGATAGTCCACGCGCTGGCTCGAGCGGATATTATCGAGCAGCACGGCGAAACGGATATGCGCCATCATCGCACCCTCCGCTGCCAGCGCGGCGCGCAGTTCGCCAATAGTTTTGCCGCTGTCGTTGATGTCCTCGACAAACAGCAGCCGGTCGCCGTCGCGAGTGCGGCGGGCGAGCACCGCCACCAGCTCCTCTGCAAACTGGGCGATGCGCGTCGAATAATCGATCGACACCAAGGGAAGACCGATCCGGTGCGACAGATACACCGCAGGCGTGAGGCCGCCGCGGCCGACGCCGACCAGCAAGGTCGGCGCCCAGTCACCGATCGCACCGGCAATGCTGTGGATGCCGGACACCATCTCGTCATGAGCGAAGTGTGTAAAGACGATGTCGCCCATCACGCCGCCTCCGCCATCCACACATCGATGCGGGCGAGATGCGCCGCAACCTCGGCATCGGGCAGGAAAGAACCGAGGAAGCTGTTGCGCGCCAGCATTGCCAGCGCCGCCTTGTTCAGCCCGCGCCCTTTCGCCACGGCGCGGTAGTTCTCGCCGATATAACCACCGAAATAGGCCGGGTCGTCCGAATTGACGGTCGCGCGCAGGCCGAGTTCAAGCATCCGGTCGATGGGGTGTGTGTCGATGGAGGCAACGTTGCACAGTTTCACGTTGGACAGCGGGCAGACGGTGAGCGTCATTCCAGATCGTGCCAGCCGGGCGACCAGCGCGGGATCGTCGAGACTACGATTGCCATGGTCGATCCGATCCACGCCCAGCAGGTCCAGCGCCTCGTGCACATAGGCTGCCGGTCCTTCCTCCCCGGCATGGGCAACGCGCTTCAGGCCCTTTTCGGCAGCGGCGGCGAAGACCCGGGCGAATTTGGAAGGCGGGTGGCCCAGTTCGGACGAGTCGAGCCCCACGCCGGCGATGCGATCGAGCCAGGGCTCCGCCTCTGCCAGGGTGCGGAAGGCATCTTCCTCGTCAAGATGGCGCAGGAAGCACAGGATCAGCTTCGACGTTACCCCCAGCCGCGATTCTGCTTCGGCCATGCCCGCCAGCAGCCCATCGGCCACGGTGCCGAAGGCGATCCCGCGCTGGGTGTGGGTCTGGGGGTCGAAGAAAATCTCCGCATGGACCACGCCGTCGGCGGCGGCGCGCTCGAAATAGGCGAGGGCAAGGTCGCGGAAATCGGCTTCGGTGCGCAGCACGTTGGCGCCCGCGTAATAGATGTCGAGAAAGTCCTGGAGATTGGAGAAGCTGTAGGCGGCGCGGACCGCCTCGACGCTATCGAACGGAATCTCCACGCCATTGCGCCGGGCGAATGCGAACATCTGCTCGGGTTCCAGGCTGCCTTCGATGTGGAGATGCAGTTCGGCCTTGGGCAGGCCGGCGATGAAAGCGTCGAGATCGTCCATCGCCCCAGCATCGCAGGGGGGAAGACGAGTCGCAAGCGCAACGCTTGCCGTCAGGGGCGTCTGCGTTCAGGCGGCAGGAAATACCCCGGCCGCCTGGGCGGCCGGGGAGGGAGATCAGAAGGCATTCCAGTCGTCGCCACCGGCCATCGCCGCGACCGGCAATGCCTTCACGGGCGACACATAGCCATTGGCCTTGGGCGCGGTGCGCGCGGGGGCCGGGGCTACGGCGGGTGCAGGCTTGGCACGCGCCGTCGGGGCCTTGTTGCCGATATTGAAGCGCGTAGCCGCGCTGGCGAGTTCATTCACTTCCGAAGCGAGGTTACGCGCTGCGGCCGAGGTCTGTTCAACCATCGCGGCATTTTGCTGCGTGGCGTGATCCATCGAGCCGATCGCGCTGCTGATCTGCGTGATCGCGCTCGCCTGGGCATTGTTGTCATTGGCCATATTGCCGAGCAGGTCGTGCACCTCGGCAACGTCGCTGGAGATCGCCACCAGCGCGTCATCGACCTTGCGGACCATTTCGACTGCCGAGAGAATTTCGCTCTGCGTCGAGGTGAGCTGGTCGCGGGCGCGGCCGGCTTCTTCCTCGGCGCGCATCGCCAGTGCCGAAACCAGATCGGCGACCACGGCAAAACCACGTCCCGCTTCGCCGGCTCGGCCCGCCTCAACCGCGGCGTTCATCGCCAGAACGCGCGTCTGGAAGGCGATCTTGTCGAGCCCTTCGATGACGCTGTCGATGCCCTTGGCGCTTTCCGACACGCGGCCCATCGCCGACACTGCTTCGTCGGCAATGACGCGACCACCCGAAACCGTACCCATCGCGCCGTCTGCACGGCTGACGGTGCGGGCTGCGGCCTGCGCAGTCTGCTTCAGGCGCTGGTCCATTTCCGCGATCGAGGTTGTGGTTTCCTGCAGGCTCGCTGCATTGGCCTCCGTGCGGCGTGCCAGATCTTCGGAAGCATGCGCGATTTCGGCCGACCCAGTCTCGATCGTGTGCGCACTCACCGACACAGCGCCGATCAGGTCGCGCAGGCTCGCCAGTGCGAGATTGAAGTCGTCGCGCAGCGCCATGTAGGATTGCGGAACCGGCTTGTCGATCGTCGCGGTCAGATCGCCCTGGCGCAACTGGCCGAGAGCGTCTGCGAGGAGGGCGACCACCTCGGTCTGTTCCGCAACCGTGCGCTGCTGTTCGAGCGCGTTGTCGCGGAAGGTCATCATCGCCTTGGTCATGCGGCCAACGCAGTCGGTGTAGTTGGTATAGGCGATGGAGCTCGTCAGGTCGCCTGCGGCCAGCCCTTCCATCCGCACTACGGTATCCACATAGGGATCGGCGATAGCGGCGCGAAACTGGACGGCGAGGACGAGCGCGACGATCGTCATCGCCAGGTTCAGGCCGGCAGCAACCCAGGCACCGGAGGCCAGCGTGGCAATCGTCATCACCGCCATCAGCGTGACCATGATACCGAATGCGACCTGCAGTTTCTTTCTAATCGGGAAGTCGGCCTTGAACCGTTCCATTCCACGTCTCCCTATCTGCGATTCCCGACACGTTTTTCATTGTGCGTTCTCAACGGATTATAGGATCGAGGTTTAGGAAGTGTACGAAGGTGCATCGGGATATTACCCATAGTGACACAGCGTGTGTCCCGGGTTTTTCCCTATAGGAGTAGGGTTTGCGATTATCCCTTAGGGGCGCAATTTTTGGGATGGGAAGGCCGAACCGGGCGGACAAAAAAGAGGTGGCTCCCCGAGTAGGATTCGAACCTACGACCATTCGATTAACAGTCGAATGCTCTACCGCTGAGCTATCGGGGAACACCTGGTGTCCAACCCCTAGGCGGTGTGTCACCGCGTCGGGAGGCGCGCCTATAGCAGCGGCTTTTCGGACTTTGCAAGGGGTATTACGCGATGAATTGTTCCATCGTGATTCTGTCGTCCAGCGCATGCTCCGGATCGAACAGCAGGGTCAGGCTGCGCATCAGGTCAATCGCCACGTCGACGCGGGCGACTTCACGAACTTCGCGTTGATCGGCAACGGCGCTCACCGGTCGCTTGTCGGCCTCCAGCACACGAAGGCTGATTCGGGTTTTCTCCGGCAGAATCGCTCCGCGCCAGCGGCGGGGGCGGAAGGGGCTGATCGGAGTCAGCGTCAACAGCGCCGAGCCGAGCGGGAGAATGGGGCCCTGTGCCGAGAAATTATAGGCGGTCGAACCCGCCGGCGTTGCCACAAGAATGCCGTCGCACACCAGCTCGGGCATCACCACCCGGTCGTTCACCGTTACTTCCAGCTTGGCGGTCTGGCGCGTTTCGCGCAGCAGCGAGACTTCGTTGATGGCAGGAAGCACACAGCTTTCGCCCTCCACCGTCACCGCGGTCATCGACAGGGGGGAAACCCGGAACGGTCGCGCGCGCTCCAGCCGCGCCTCCAGCCCTTCCAGCGCCCAGTCGTTCATGAGGAAGCCGATCGTGCCGAGGTTCATGCCGAACACGGGCAGGATACGACGCCGTTCCAGCATCGCGTGGAGCGTCTGGAGCATGAACCCGTCGCCGCCCAGGGCGACGACCTGTTCGGCCTCCTCCAGCGGTGCCCAGTCATAGGCCTGGCGCAGCTCTTCGGCCGCCACCTGGGCAGGCGGCGTCGGCGATGCCAGCAATGCGCGTGCGACGCCGCTCATCCGCCGGTAACGCTCATATGACGCGACACCGCAGGAGCAGCGCCGCGCGCGATGCGGAAGTCATGCGCCTCGGGCTTGGCGGCCATCGCCGCGTCGATCCCCGCATCCACCGCAGCCAGCCCGCCGGTGCGAATCGCAGCCTTGAGATCGATCGAATCGTCATGGCCAAGGCACATATGCAGTCGCCCGTCGGTAGATAGCCGCACGCGGTTGCAGCTCGCGCAGAAATTGCCGGTGAGCGGCGAAATGAGCCCCAGCCGCGTCGCCGTTCCCGCGACGCGCCAATAGCGGGCGGGGCCGCCGCTGTCATGCGCATCGGGCTCTAGCGCGAAAAGCGACCGAAGCTGGTCGAGCACGCCGGTCAGCGGCAGGAAACGATCGGCGCGATCTTCGTCGATCATGCCGAGCGGCATCGTCTCGATCAGCGACAGATCGTGTCCTTCCGCCACCGCCCAGGCGAGCATCGGCGCAATTTCGTCCTCGTTCAGTCCCTTGAGTGCGACCATGTTGATCTTGATCTGCAGGCCCGCCGCCCGCGCCGCGGCGATGCCCGCCAGCACGTCGGCCACGTCGCCGTGGCGCGTGATATGGCGGAAAATCTCGGGATCGCGGCTATCGAGGCTTACATTGACGCGGCGGACGCCGGCATTGAACAGGGCCTCGGCATGATCCGCCAGCCGCGTGCCGTTGGTAGTCAGGGTCAGCTCGTGCAGGCCGATGCCGACATGACGGCCCAGCCGCCGTACCAGCTCGATCATGTCGCGCCGCACCAGCGGCTCGCCACCCGTAAGGCGAATCTTGGTCACGCCGCGTGCGATGAAGCGTTCGGCGATCAGTGCCAGCTCTTCCAGCGTCAGCACCTCCGAACGCGGCAGGAACGTCATTGCTTCCGACATGCAATAGCGGCAGCGCAGATCGCACCGGTCAGTAACGGAAATCCGCAAATAGCGGATCGCGCGCCCATGGCGATCGACCAGCATGGGTGGCGTCGCGGGGGCGTGGGCGCTGGCCATACGATGGACGTAAGGGCTTGTGCGACGGGAAACAAGCCTTGGATGGCGGCGGGCGAAAGGAGTCGCTATCGGTATCGTATGGATGAAGGTTTCACCGTCGTACAAACTAACAACGCCGCGCCCGAAACGCCGGTTTTCATTTTGTCTTTCCGGCAGCGCGACGAAGTGGCGGCCGCTGCTGCGGGCGGCGGCTGGCGCGTGGTCGCGGCGCGGCGCAGCGAGGGGCTGGAGACGCGCTTCCTGGCGAGTGGTGCCTCGGTCGCGGTGATCGACGCACGCGGCGCGTTCAGCGAGGGGCTGGAGGCGGCGCGAATGCTGGGGCCGGTGGTACGGGCGCACGGCGCGGCGATGCTGATCCTCGTCTCCCAGAGCGACACCGTGCATATGGGCCGCTTCTACGATGCCGGCGCCACTCATTTTCTGGGAAGTCCCATGTCGTCGGCGGCGATGGCGCATGCGATCCGCTTTGCCCAACGCCATGTCGAGCGGCTGTCGGGCTGGTTAGGGCAGGGGAGTGGTCAGGCCGAGCCGCTGGGCTGGCACTTCGATCGCGGCCTGCGTTCGCTGGAACTGACGCCGGCGCTCGCCGAAATGCTGGAGCTGCCGGAGGCGCCAGGCCTGCGGGCGCTGCTCGCGCGGCTCGACCCGGCCGACCGCCGCCTGGCCCGCGCCGCGCTGAAGCGGCTGCGCGAGGCGGGCTCGACCGCATTCGCCCATGACCTGCCTGGCAAAGGGCGGGTGGTGCAGCATCTGCAATATGATCCCGAAACACACCGGGTCGATGCGCTGGTCGAGCCGCTGGGTATGGCGCCCGACCCCGGCGCGGCGGTGCGCGATGTGCTGACGGGATCGCGCGACGGGCCCAGCGCGCGGCGCTGGATCGAACGACAGCTTGAAAGCGGATCGCGCGTGGGGCTGCTACTGATCGGTCTTACGCGCTTCGATACCGTCAATACCGCCTATGGCCGCGCCGCCGGTGACGAGCTGCTGCGCGGCGTGTCGCGCCGTGTCGCCGATGTCGCGCGCGATACGCTGGGGGGCGATGCGATTGTCGCGCGTGTCGGCGGATCGGACTTTCTTGCTGCTGCAATTGATCCTGGCCTCACGGCGATGCGCGGCGCGACGCGGCGGATGGAGGAGGCGCTTGCTCGTCCCTTCGTTGCAGGGGGCGAACTGGCGCATCTGGGCGCGCGGGTGGCGATTGCCGAAAGCGTTGCCGGTGATACTGCCGGCAGCCTGATTCGGCGCGCTAGCGAAGCCTTGCTTGGCGACGGCAGCCAGCAATCGCACAGCGGCCCGTCGGTCGAATCGCTGATTGGTGACCTGCGGCGCGGCATTGAGCGCGGCGAGATCGGTGTGCTGTTCCAGCCCCAGGTGGCCATTGCCACCGGGCAGGTGACCGGCGTGGAGGCGCTGGCGCGCTGGCAACATCCGCATCATGGCGAAATCGGTGCGGAACTGCTGTTCGCTGCGGCCGAGCGCGCCGGGCTGGAGGCGGTGCTGAGCGAACATGTCCAGCGGCGTGCGCTTACGGTTGCGGCGCACTGGCCGCAATCGCTCAAGCACCTTCGCCTCTCGATCAACGTCACCGCCGGCGATGTGGCGCGGAGCGGGTTCGTCGACAGTCTGCTCGGCTGGATTGATTCCACCGGCTTCCCGCGCGGACGACTGACGGTGGAAATCACCGAAAGCGGTATCATGGCCGATCTGAGCGAAGCTGCACGACTGCTGTCCGAACTGCGCACCGCCGGCTGCCGGGTGGCGATCGACGATTTCGGAACCGGTTATTCCAGTCTCGCCTATCTGAAGGCGCTGCCGCTCGATTATCTGAAGATCGACAAGAAGCTGTCGCACGATATCACTGGATCGGCCCGCGACCGGATCGTGGTTCGTGGCGTGATCGATATGGCGCGTTCGCTGGGACTGGCGGTGGTCGCCGAAGGGGTGGAGACCGAGGAACAACTGGACATGCTGGCGAAGGAAGGTTGCCAGTATTTCCAGGGATATCTCTGTTCCGGCCCCATCGACGTGCCCGCGCTGGCAGCGCTGGTGCGATAGGGCCGGCGCTCGATCAGAGGTCCGGTCGCGTCAGTGCCGACACGGCACCGGTGGGCAGCGGCTTGAACCCCGGTAGAGGATCCTTGTGGCCGGCCGGTTGGACGTGGAATTGCGATGCCAGGTTGGCGAGGTCGGCTACTTCCGATGTGAGATTTTGGGCAGCGGCGGAGGTTTCCTCGACCATCGCGGCATTTTGCTGCGTCGCCCGGTCCATCTCGCCGATTGCCTTGGATATTTCGCCGATCGCGCTCGATTGCGCTTCGTTGTCCGTTGCCATGGTGGAGAGGAGGGAATGCACCACGCCGACATCGCCCGAAATATTGGCGAGAGCCCCGTCGACCTTCTGCACCGCATCCACCGCGACGACGATTTCCGCCTGGGTCATGGTCAGCTGTTCGCGGGCGCGGCCGGCTTCCTCTTCGGCGCGCATTGCCAGCGCCGACACCAGATCGGCGACAACGGCAAAACCGCGGCCTGCTTCACCGGCGCGGCCGGCTTCCACAGCGGCGTTCATCGCCAGAACGCGGGTCTGGAAGGCGATCTTGTCCAGGCCTTCGATGACGCTGTCGGTACCCTTGGCGGCTTCGGAAACGCGGCCCATCGCCTGCACGGCCTGATCCGCCACCGATCGGCCTTCGCCCACGGTGGAGATGGTCTGGTCGGCGCGGTTGACGGTGTTGCGCGCCGCTTCCGCTGTCGCCCGGATACGGCCATCCATCTGCGAAATCGCGGCCGTGGTTTCTTCGAGCGACGCGGCGTTGCTCTGGGTTCGGCGGGCGAGATCGTTCGAGGCATCGGAAATTTCGGTGATGCCCGAGCGGATGCGATGGGTGCCTTCGGTCACGCCGCCGATCATATCGCGGATGCGCAGCAGCGTTTCGTTGTAACTGCGCTCCAGCGAGGCGAAGCTGGTGGGCATGCCGCGCAGATCCTGGCTCAGGTCTCCGCCGGCCAGCGTCTTGAGCGCGTTTTCCAGCCGCTCGATCGCTGCATTGCGTTCGACCTGCGCTTCTTCGAAATAGATGGAGAGCGACACTTCCATGTCGAGCAGCGCCGCCTTCACGACCGCGATGGTGGCGGTTTCCTTGCGGCGGTTGAACCAGCGGGTCAGGAAGCGGAGAGGTGAACGGCTGCCCGACAAGCCGGCGATCAGCTCTTGTAGCACAATCGCATAGGCGCCGACATACCAGCGGGGTTCGAGGCCGATGCGGGCATGGGTGGCGCCGATCCGCCGGGCGCTTTCATAATAGCCGGTGCTGAATTCACCGGAGGCGATGCGGTCCCAATGCTTTTCCTGTGCAGCCTTGGCCTGGCGCATATGCGCGGGATCGCGAAAGAAGCGCGCGGTCTCCGGCGTGATGCTTGCGCGTGCGTAGAAGCGGTCGAGTGCACCGCCAATCAACGACCTGATCTGCGATTGAGTCGATCGCAGCGCCCCCCGCTGTGCTTCATCCATTTCCATGAAGGTCAGACGAGAGGTCATATGGTCGGACAAAGTACCCTCCTAGGTACGCGGGCTATGGTAAATGTTCGTCGATCGACCGAACGCGGCTCCGTTCCATAATAGGAGGAAAGCTATCCCACGGTATTTTTCTAAGTAAATTTCCCAATGTTCTTGGTTAATTCGTAGGCCCCGCCTCTCTTGAAACGGCCGAACACAATTCTGGTGTGATATTCATTTATGCGCATAAGATAAGGAAAACGAGCATGTGGTTTGCACTCGGGCTAGTGATTGCCGCACAGGATGTTGATGCACGCGAAAGGGCGGCCGTTGACGCAGCGATGGCGGAGAGCGTCGCTGGGTGGAATGCAGGCGATGTAGACCGCTTCATGTCGGTCTATTCCCCCGGACCCGAAACAAGCTTCGTCGCGGGCGACGGGCTGGTGCGCGGCAAGGCGGCGATGACGGCCCGCTATCGTGCGAAGTACGACTTCGGCGATCCATCGAAGCGTGGTACGCTGACGATCGAGCGGCTCGACTATCGTGCGCTAGGGCCGGACTACGCGCTGTATATCGGGCACTACACGCTGCGCTATCCCGACGGCCATAGCGCTTCCGGCCCGACCAGCCTGGTGTTTCACCACGAGGCCGGTGGGTGGAAGATCATCGCCGACCACAGCAGCTAGACGGTCATCCCGCCGCGCGCGCCAGTCCGCGCGACAATTGCAACGCGCCGTGCAGTCGCGCCGCCGGGTTGGCCCAGGCGCGGTTGATCACCAGCTTCATGTCCGGACGCAGCCGCGCCGTTTCGCCCAGCTTTTCGACATAGGCGATCAGCCCGGCGGGGTTGGGGAAGCTGTCATTGTGGAAGGAGACGAGCGCGCCCTTCGGCCCCAGATCAAGCTTGGCGATGCAGGCGCGTTTGGCGTTGAGCTTGGTTTCGATCAAGCGCAGCAAATTCTCGGTCGCCTCGGGCAACTTGCCGAACCGGTCGATCAGTTCGGCGGCGAAGCTCTCGATGCCGTCGGTTTCCTCGATCTCGTTGAGGCGGCGATAGAGGCCCATGCGCAGGTCCAGATCGGGGACATACTCCTCCGGGATCAGGATGGGCGCGTCGACAGTGATCTGGGGTGACAGATCCTTCGGTCGGCTTTCGTCGCGCAGGCCGCCGGCCTTGGCGTCGAGAATCGCCTCTTCCAGCATCGACTGGTAGAGTTCGTAGCCGACTTCCTTGATGTGGCCCGACTGTTCGTCGCCGAGCAGGTTGCCCGCGCCGCGAATGTCGAGATCGTGGCTGGCAAGCTGGAAGCCCGCGCCCAGGCTTTCGAGGTCGGAGAGCACCTTCAGCCGCTTCTCCGCGGCTTCGGTCATCTGTCGCTCGGGCGGCGTGGTCATATAGGCATAGGCGCGCGTCTTCGCTCGGCCAACGCGCCCGCGTAGCTGATAGAGCTGGGCAAGACCGAACTTGTCGGCCCGGTTGATGATCAGCGTGTTGGCGCTCGGGATGTCCAGCCCGCTTTCGACAATGGTGGTGGAAACCAGCACCTCGAACTTCTTGTCGTAGAAAGCGGACATCCGCTCCTCGACCTCGGTGGGCGACATCTGGCCGTGCGCCACGACATAGCGCACCTCCGGCACGTCGTTCCGCAGGAACTCCTCGATCTCCGGCAAGTCGGCGATACGCGGGGTGACGAAATAGCTCTGGCCGCCGCGATAATGTTCGCGCAGCAGCGCCTCGCGCAGCACCACCGGATCCCACGGCATCACATACGTGCGCACCGCGAGACGATCGATCGGTGGGGTCTGGATCACCGACAGTTCCCGCAACCCGCTCATCGCCATCTGCAGCGTGCGCGGAATCGGCGTGGCGGTGAGGGTGAGGACGTGAACATCGGTCTTCAGCGCCTTCAGCCGCTCCTTGTGCGTCACGCCGAACCGCTGTTCCTCGTCGACGATGACAAGGCCGAGCCGCTTGAAGTCGATATTCTTCGCGAGCACCGCATGGGTGCCGACAACCACGTCGATCGTGCCGGCGGCGAGCCCTTCCTTCACTGCCTTGGTTTCGCTGGCGGTGACGAGGCGGGAGAGGCGGCCGATCTCGATCGGGAAGCCTTCGAAGCGCGCCTTGAAGTTGTTGTAATGCTGGCGGGCGAGCAGGGTCGTGGGACACACCACCGCCACCTGCATCCCCGCCATCGCTGCGACGAAGGCGGCGCGCAGCGCGACTTCGGTCTTGCCGAAGCCGACATCGCCGACCACCAGCCGGTCCATCGGGCGACCGGCGGCAAGATCCGCCAGCACGTCGCCGATCGCGCGGTCCTGATCGTCGGTCTCCTCATAGGGGAAGCGGTCGACGAACGCCGGATAGCCGCCATGATCGGGCTCGGCGATCTCGGCGCCGCGGGTGGCGCGCAAGGCCGCCGTGGCGATCAGCTCGCCGGCAATCTCGCGGATGCGTTCCTTCATCCGCGCCTTGCGACGCTGCCAGGCCTCGCCGCCCAGCTTGTCGAGGCTCGCGCCTTCCTCGCCCGAGCCATAGCGGCTCAGCACTTCGAGATTCTCGACCGGCACGTAAAGCTTGTCGCCGCCGGCATATTCGAGCGCGACGCAGTCGTGCGGCGCCTTCTGCACCGGGATCTGGGTCAGCCCCTCATAGCGGCCGATGCCATGGTCGATATGCACGACCAGATCGCCGGGCGACAGCGTCGCCAGCTCCTGGAGGAACGCATCGGTATTCTTGCGGCGCTTCGAGCGGCGGACGAGCCGGTCGCCGAGCATGTCCTGCTCGGTGAGCACCGCCACGTCAGGCGCAGCGAAGCCATGATCGAGCGGGAGGACGACCAGCGCCACCTGTAGGCCGCTGCCATTGGGGTTCGCCACGCCCAAAGCCGGCTGCCAGCCATCCACCGGCACCGCGCCGGTGAGGCCGTGATCTTCCAGCAGGCCCTTCAGCCGCTCGCGTGCGCCGTTGGAATAGCTGGCGAGCACCGGCTTGCGCCCGTCCTTGCGCAGCGCCTTGAGGTGCGCGACGACCGCCTCATACACGTTGCTGCCGGCAGCACGCTCGGGCGCGAAGTCGCGGGGGCCGTCGACGCCGAACTCCACCACACGATCCGATTCTGGTTCATGGAAAGGCGTGGCAAGGTGCATCGGCAACGCCTCGACCTTGGCCTGCCATTCCTTCGCCAGCAGATAGAGGTCGCCGGCCTTGAGCGGGCGATAGCTGCCAGGATCGGACGACTGCGCCTTGATGCGATTGTCCTGATAGTCCTTGATCGCCTCGAAGCGTTGTTCGGCCGCCGCCGGCGCACCGCTGTCGCGTACGATCACGGCGCTGTCTGGCAGATGCTCGAACAGTGTCTCCAGCCGTTCTTCGAACAGCGGCAGCCAGTGCTCCATGCCGGCGAGGCGGCGACCCTCGCTAATCGCCTGGTAGAGCGGATCACCGGTGGCGGTGGCGCCGAACCGGTCGCGATAGCCGCTGCGGAAGCGCTTGATGCTTTCTTCGTCGAGCAGCGCCTCGCTGGCAGGCAGCAGAGTGAAGCCCTCGACGCGGCCGGTAGTGCGCTGGTCCTGCGGATCGAAAGTACGGACGCTTTCGATCTCGTCACCGAAGAAGTCTAGTCGCAGCGCCTGTTCGGCGCCGCTCGGGAACAGGTCGACCAGCCCGCCGCGTACCGCGAACTCGCCATGATCATTGACCGTCTCGACGCGGACATAGCCATTTGCCTGTAGCAGCGCCGCAAGACGATCGAGCCCGATGCGCTCGCCGGGCGCGAGGCGCGCCACGAGCTGGCGGATGCGGAACGGCGTCAGCGTGCGCTGGGTCGCTGCATTGACGGTGGTGACGAGCAGACGCGGTGCCTCGCTCTTTCCTTGCAGCGCATGGAGCGTCGCCAGTCGCTCCGCCATCACCCGGAGGGTCGGGCTAGCGCGATCGTAAGGCAGGCAATCCCAGGCGGGGTAGGTGAGCACCTCCAGCTCCGGCGCGAAGAAGGCCGCTGTGCCCGCCACCGCACGCATGGCCGCTTCGTCCGCTGCGATGAACACTGCCGTCCGACTGGCGCGGGCCAGGTCTGCCAGCATCCAGGGCAGGAATCCCTCCGGGACCCCGGCAAGGGTGAGCGGATGCTGGGCGGAGAGGATGGTCTTCAGTTCGGGCATGGGGTCTCGTGTCGATAGGTTGGCCTGGTCACCCTCACCCTTCGGGCGCTTCGCGCCTCCCTCCCTCTCCCAAAGGGAGAGGGACTTTTGCACCTCTCCCTTTGGGAGAGGGAGGGGCCCGCCGCCGAAGGCGGTGGGAGGGTGAGGGTGGCTAAAGCTATTTCACTCGGAAATCGGTACGTAATTCAGCGTCTTGAGTGCATCCAGGATCGTCCCTCGGAAGCGCTCTGGCGCCTCGGCGGTTCCCATCGCCCAGGCCATGATGTCGACATCCTGTTCTTCCAGCAGCGTTTCAAACAACGCGATCTCCGCGTCACTCCAGCCTTCGCCATGTTGGTCGAAGAAGCCGCCGATCAGCAGATCGGCCTCTTTGGTGCCGCGATGCCAGGAGCGAAAGCGCAGGCGCTTGAGGCGGGTTTCACGGTCCATGTTCGCTCCAACGACAAATAGCCGACGGCGTGCAAAAGAGGCACTGTCGGCGACGGGTTTCGGTTGGCAGCCCAGATAGGGAGGAGAGCGCCGAAACGCTACGGGAGATTCAGTACGACCGGCTGGACAGGTTATTAAGCATTTTGGGCTTCTATGCCGACCTTACCGTGAATGAACGAGGCGATTCGAATGACTGAGCAGACGCATACCCGGCCTCGGTTCGTGATGCTGAAATCGATAAACGGGGAACCGATGCTGGTGAACGTCGCATCGATCCGCACCGTCTCTACCATCCATATGGAAGGAACCGAGTTCGGCGTGATTTCCTTTGGCAACGATCATGAAGTGGTGATCGGCTCCTCCGTTCCCGAAGTGCTACAGGCAATCGAAGCTGTATAATATGCTGGCGGCCCTGGCCGCGCTGAGGTTTGTCAGCCGCCCCTGTACCGGATAGGGCAGGGGCTATGCGGCCCGAGCTTCTCAATCCCCTGTTCGCCGAGGTCACTGCGCTGAAGGGCATTGGCCCGGCATTGGCGCGTCCGATGGAGCGGCTGGGGTTGGCGCGCGTCGTCGATGTGGCGTTTCATTTGCCGACCGGGTTCGTCGACCGCCTGCCGCGCGACGAACTGGACATGGCCGATTCGGGCAAGGTGATCGCGATCACCCTTACGCCGGTGCAATATCGCTTCGGCGGTGGCCCCCGCTCGCCGGCGCGGGTGCAGGCGGTGGACGGCAAGGGCAATCACGTCACGCTGGTCTATTTCGGCGGCAATTCCGGCTGGGCGAAGAAGCTGCTGCCGCTGAACGAGCCACGCTGGGTTTCCGGCAAGCTCGAACATTATGGACAGGACCTGCAGATGGTCCATCCGGACCATGTTCTGCCGCTCGACCAGGTAGAAAGCGTCGGCGGGCGCGAGGCGATCTATCCCTGTTCGGAAGGCATCACCTCCAAGCGCATCGCCGCGCTGGCCGCGCAGGCGATCGAGCGCGCACCCGAACTGCCCGAATGGATCGAGCCGAGCCTCAGGGCGCAGAAGGGCTGGCCCGACTGGCGCGACGCGCTGGTGCGGATTCACACCGATCCGGCCGACGCCAAGGCGCGCGAGCGGCTCGCCTATGACGAAATCTTCGCCAACCAGCTCGCCTTGCTGCTGGTGCGCGGCGAGGCGCGGGCGAAGCGGGGCAGGGCTCTGGCCGGCGACCATCGGCTGCGTGACGCGCTGAAGCTGCCTTATGCCCCCACTGGCGCACAAAGCCGCACCATCGCCGAAATCGAGGGCGACATGGCGCAGTCCCAACCCATGCTGAGGCTGCTTCAGGGCGATGTCGGCTCGGGCAAGACGCTGGTGGCGACGATGGCGCTGCTGATCGCAGCGGAAGCAGGCGCACAAGGCGCGCTGCTGGCGCCGACCGAAATCCTGGCGCGACAGCATTATGAGACGCTGCGCCGCACGCTTTCCGGGCTGGGGGTGAACGTCGCGATCCTTACCGGCCGGGACAAGGGCCGTGCGCGGGAAGCGACGCTGATGGGCCTCGCCTCGGGCGAGATCGACATTCTGATCGGCACGCATGCGATATTTCAGGAAGGCGTGACCTATCGGGATCTAGGGCTGGTGGTCGTCGACGAGCAGCATCGCTTTGGCGTCGCCCAGCGGATGATGCTGCAGGCCAAGGCCGAACGCCCGCCGCATCTGCTGGTGATGACCGCCACACCGATCCCGCGCACCCTCACGCTGGCGCAATATGGCGAGATGGATGTCAGCCGGCTCGACGAGATGCCGCCGGGGCGCCAGCCGATCGAAACCAGCGTGATTTCGGAGGAGCGCCTGGGTGAAGTGGTGGGCGGGTTGGGGCGTCACCTTGCTGGCGGCGGCCAGGCCTATTGGGTATGCCCGCTGGTCGAGGAGAGCGAGAAGATCGACATGGCCGCCGCCGAGGCGCGCGCCGTCGAGCTGGAGGCGCATTTCCCCGGCAAGGTCGGGCTGATCCATGGCCGGATGAAGGGGCCGGAAAAGGACGCGGTGATGGCGCGCTTCGCTGCCGGCGAACTGGGTGTGCTGGTCGCGACGACCGTGATCGAGGTGGGCGTGGACGTGCCCAACGCGACCCTGATCGTGATCGAGCATGCAGACCGGTTCGGCCTCGCGCAGCTCCACCAGTTGCGCGGCCGGGTGGGGCGGGGCGGGGGGCGCTCGGTGTGCCTGCTGTTGCGCGGCAATGCGCTCAGCGAAACGTCGCGTGCGCGGCTGGCGCTGATGCGCGAGAGCAATGACGGCTTCCGCATCGCCGAGGAGGATCTGCGGCTACGCGGCGCGGGCGAACTGCTCGGCACGCGGCAATCCGGCGACATGCAGTTCCGGCTGGCCGCACCCGAGATGCTTGGCGATCTGCTGCCCGCCGCCAATGGTGACGCCCGGTTACTGGTCGATCGGGATGGTGGGCTGAAGGGCGAGCGCGGGCAGGCGGCGCGGGTGGCGCTGTACCTGTTCGAGCGCGATGCTGCGGTGGGATTGCTGCGCGCCGGTTAATCCGTCCCGAACCGGCGCCGGTTAAAGCACCAGTCCGGCGACGGGATCGAGCCCGGCCATGATGTTCAGGTTCTGCACCGCCGCGCCGGCTGCGCCCTTGCCGAGATTGTCGAGCGTCGCCACCAACCGCGCTTGGCGCGTCTCGTCATTGCCGAACACGCGCAGGCTCAGCCGGTCGGTGCCGGCATTTTCCTCGATCGTCAGTACCGGCACGTCTGCCGGCAGCACCTTCACCACCGGCGAATCGCGATACGCCTCGCGCAGCACGTTTTCGAGCGACTCGATTGACGGCTTGCGGGTAAAGGCATGGAGCGGCAGCGGCACTTCGACGATCATCCCGCGATAGGCGTTAGCCACTGCCGGCATGAAGATCGGCGGATGCTCGATCCGTGCATGCTTCTGCATTTCCGGCACATGCTTGTGGGCCAGCGAGAGGCCATAAGGGCGGAACGCCGTGCCTGCCTCGCCGCTTTCAAACTCGGTGATCATCGACCGACCGCCGCCCGAATAGCCCGACGTGGCGTTCACGCTCAGCGGATAGTCATGCGGGATCAGTCCGGCGCGAATGAGCGGCCGCACCAGCGCCAGAAAGCCTGTGGGATAGCAGCCAGGATTGCTGACCCGGGCCGCCTCGCCGATGGCTGCGGCCTGGCCGGGTTCCAGCTCGGCAAAGCCATAGGTCCAGTCCGCCGCGACGCGATGCGCAGTGGAGGCGTCAATCACGCGGGTGCGATCGTTGCGGATCATCGCCACCGCCTCGCGCGCTGCGTCGTCGGGCAGGCACAGGATAACGAAGTCGGCCTCGTTCAGCGCTTCCTCGCGCCGCGCGGGATCCTTGCGATCCTGTTCGTCGAGCAGGATCATCTGGATTTCGGGGCGCCCCGCCAGCCGCTCGCGGATTTCCAACCCGGTGGTGCCCACCGCGCCGTCGATAAAGACCCGTGAGATCATGCGGCACCTTCCAGGGCAGCGGCATCGATATAGCCGACCAATCCGGTGCTCGGGGCGCGGCCCCAGGCATGTGTGCCGGCCAGTTCCAGGACCTCGAAGACGTCGCCGGCGGCCAGCGACGCGAGCGAATCAGTGCCCGGCTGCGGGGCTGCGCGCATTTCCGTGGCAACGCGGATCACGCGCGGCATCGGCGCCGCATAATGCGGGGCGAACACGCGATCGGCCAGGCGAACATCGGCCAGATCGGGCCGGACCGCTTCGGTACGCGGGTCGATCACTTCCGATCGCCCCCGCAGGGCGAATCGCTTACGCGCTGGCGCTGTGGGCGACTGGCTCGCTGAGGTGGTTGCCAGCGAGGAAATGCCCGAACTCTGCAAGAAACTCTGCCCCTTCAGCCGTACGCGCAACAAAGATGTTGCGCTTGTCGGTATCGTCACGTTGGCGGCGCAGATAGCCGAGCGTGCCCAACCGATTCAAGGCGCGTGTGACTACCGGCTTCGAGACGTTCAAAGCCCGCGCCAATCCGCGCACCGTATGGGGGCCGGGATCAAGATATACAAGCATCAGAAGCGCCATCTGGCGATTCGTCAGATCAGGTTCGCCGGACCGCACATAGTCGATCAGGGTGTTCTTCCACGAATAAAGTGGTTTGTCCGACATTGCGTTCACCGGTTCTACTCACACGTTTCGAGCGCGGCATGGCCCTGAATTAGAGGGGGAAACGCCCGTTTCGCGACTAGGTTTCAGTGCGCGTGCGAAATGTTTGCCAGCCTGTCACAAAGGACATTGCGGCAAGCTGGCTGAGCCTTGGCGGGAACAGGCGGTTGATTGCGGGGGGCTGCTCCCCTATGTCGCGCCCTTCACCAACAGGCTCCGGGCTTCATGTTCACCTTCCTCCTCGTCGTCCAGTTCCTCATCGCCGCCATGCTGGTCGGGGTGATTCTTCTGCAGAAGTCGGAAGGCGGCGGCCTGACCACGGGCGGCAGCCCCTCGGGCCTGATGTCCGCGCGCGGCGCGGCCGATTTCCTGACGCGGACCACCGCGATACTGGCCACGGCCTTCATCGCGATGAGCATTCTGCTCGCTTTTCTCGCGGCGAACCGGCACTCGACCACGATTGATCCGAACCTGCAGCGCAAGGCCGCGCCGGTCAGCTCCATTCCGGGGCTGACGCCGGCACCGGTCCCGGCACCGACTGCTTCGCCCACGGGTAATGCTGCCCCGGCCGGCAACAGCCAGGTTCCGTTCAGCCAGTAATTTTCCGTAGTTCGTCGCCCCGGCGGCGATCCATCCACAAAAAATCGTGCGCCGGCGGGATTCGAACGCTTGCCGGTGCGCGGTTATTGACGTTAGGCGTTTCCTCCCATGGCGCGGTACATATTCATCACCGGCGGCGTGGTCTCCTCGCTTGGCAAGGGTCTTATGGCGGCAAGCCTCGCGGCGTTGCTCCAGGCCCGCGGCTATCGGGTCCGCATCCGCAAGTTCGATCCCTATCTGAACGTCGATCCCGGCACCATGTCACCGCACCAGCATGGTGAGGTATATGTGACCGACGACGGGGCGGAGACCGATCTTGATCTCGGCCATTACGAGCGCTTCACCGGCGTGACGGCGCGCCAGGCGGACAACGTCACCTCGGGCCGCATCTACAAGACGATCATAGAGCGCGAGCGGCGCGGCGACTATCTGGGCGCGACGGTGCAGGTCGTCCCCCACGTTACCGACGCGATCAAGGCGTTTGCCCAGGCGGAAACCGAAGATCTCGATTTCGTGCTGTGCGAAATCGGCGGTACGGTGGGTGACATCGAATCGCTGCCGTTCATCGAAGCGATTCGTCAGCTCCGCAACGATCTCGGCCGCGGCCAGACCGTCAGCATCCACGTCACGCTGGTGCCGTATATTGCGGCGGCGGGTGAGTTGAAGACGAAGCCGACCCAGCACAGCGTGCGCGAACTCGCAGCGATGGGCGTGCAGCCCGACGTGCTGGTATGTCGTGCGGAGCGGCCGCTGCCCGTCGGCGAGCGCGCCAAGATCGCCCAGTTCTGCAACGTTCCCGCCTCGGCGGTGATCCCGGCGCTCGACGCGAAGAGCATCTATGCCGTTCCCTTGCAGTACCATGGCGAGGGGCTGGACGTCGAAGTGCTCAAGGCCTTCGGCATCGAACCCGGCGCCGCGCCCGATCTTAGCCGCTGGAGCGGCATCGTCGAGCGGCTGGAAAATCCCGAGGGCGAAGTCACGATCGGCGTCGTCGGCAAATATATGGGCGTGCCCGATGCCTATAAGTCGCTCACCGAGGCGCTGGTCCATGGCGGCATCGCCAACCGGGTAAAGGTCAATATCCGCTGGCTCGACGCCGAACTGTTCGAGCAGGACGACGCCGAAGTCACCGCGCTGCTCGAGCCGATGCACGGCATTCTCGTCCCAGGCGGCTTCGGCGAGCGGGGCAGCGAGGGCAAGATCGCCGGCGTCCGTTTCGCCCGCGAGCGCAACGTGCCGTTCTTCGGCATCTGCCTCGGCATGCAGATGGCGTGTATCGAAGGCGTCCGCGCCGAGGGCATCGCCAACGCCTCGACCACCGAATTCGGCCCGACCGAAGAGCCGGTGGTCGGCATGATCACCGAATGGATGACCGCCGACGGTCTGCAGAAGCGCGAGGAAGGCGGCGACCTCGGCGGCACGATGCGGCTGGGCGCCTATACCGCCAAGCTTGGCGGCAACAGCGTTGTCGCGTCGATCTATGGCGGCGACACGATCAGCGAGCGCCACCGCCACCGCTATGAAGTCAACACCGCCTACAAGACGGTGCTCGAGCAGGGCGGGCTGGTCTTTTCCGGCATGTCGCCCGACGGCACGCTGCCCGAAATCGTCGAGCGGCCCGACCATCCCTGGTTTGTCGGCGTGCAGTTCCACCCCGAGCTCAAGTCGAAGCCGTTCGATCCGCACCCGTTGTTCGCCAGCTTCATTGCGGCGGCGCTGAAGCACTCGCGGCTCGTCTGATCGTGTTGCGCCGCGCGTTCGTTGCCGGGCTGGCGCTGCTCGCCGTGTCGGCGGCGCCGGCGCCGCAAAGACCTGCGGCGCCCGGCATGGTGCGCGTGCGGCTGGTGACGAGCATGGGCGCGATCACCGTCGCGCTCGATGCGAAGCGCGCGCCGAAGACCGTCGCCAACTTCCTCGCCTATGTCGATGACGGCCGGTTCGAGGGCACGCAATTCTACCGCACCGCGCGGCGCAAGGGCGATCCGGGCAAGGGCTTCGTCCAGGGCGGCGTCGGCACCGATGCGCGGCGGATGCTCGATCCGCTGCCGCTCGAGCCGACCAGCCAGACCGGCATCCGCCACACCGACGGTACCATATCGATGGCGCACGGGCCGAACCCCGATTCGGCCAATGGCAATTTCTCGATCATGGTCGGCGACAATCCCGGCCTTGACGCGCGCGGCGCCTATCGCGGCTTTGCGGCGTTCGGCCATGTCGCCGCCGGCATGGACGTGGTGAAGCGCATCCTCGCGCTGCCCTCCGGCGGCGGGCGCGATGCGATGAAGGGGCAGATGATCCTGAAGCCGGTGACGATCCTGCGCGCCGAACGGCTCGACGGCGTCGCTCGCCCGACCGGTCGGGTGCGGCCGTGGCTGCTGGGGGTAAAGCCGGCGGGGTGAAGAACCGAAATGTCGGCGAATGCCTCCGGCCTCGGTAGTAGGCACAAGCCTGCTGCTGCACACGAACCTGACGACTCCGCCAGCCCGCGTGCAGCGGCGTTCGATTATGCAGGCGTGCGGACGGGCATTTCCATCGCGGCAAGGTCGGTGAGCAAATCGGGGCCTGCCGGCTGCCATCCCAGCCGTTCCCGCGTCCAGGAACTCGAAGCAATCATGTCGAGGCCGGCAAACGGCGCCATCCAGCCAAAATAGCGCTCGACTTCGTTCTTCTCGACCGATCGGACCGGCAGGCCGGTGCGCTCGCCGAGCGTCTCCACGATAGCGCGCGCTTCTACGCCCTCCTCGGCAGATGCATGATATCGCGCGCCGGGTTCGCCTCTCTCGAGCGCGAGGACGTAGAGCTTGGCGACGTCGCTGACATGTGCTGCAGCCCAGCGGGTGCGACCCTCACCCAGATATGCCAGCGACCCGGCACGCGACGCCTCCACGATCAACGGCGTGATAAGTCCTGCCCTGGTGGTATCGTGCACCTGCGGCAGACGTATCGTGCGGGCGTCGATGCCTTTCGCGATCAACGCTGCGCCGGAAAGTTCGGTCGCGATACGCGGATTGCCGTGGAAGGGGTTGAGGATGTCCTCGGTCGCAGGTCCGCCGTTTCGCGGTGAGCCGCTGCCCACCCCCGACGTGATCAGTATCGGCTTGGTCGTGCCCGCCAGCGCTTCCCCCATCGCTGCGATGTTGCGCGCATCCTTGCGCGTGTTTGCAACGAAATTTTGGAAGTTGTGGTCGAATGCGCAGTGGATGACCGCGTCGGCTGCTGCGACGCCGCTGGCGAGCGTTTCGGGTCGCTCCAAGTCTCCACGGTGGACCTCGGCACCCGTCGACTTCAACTGATCGGCGCCCGCGTCCGAGCGCGCCAGCCCGAGCACTTGGTGGCCGTGGGCGAGTAGTTCGGGAATGACGTGAGAGCCGATGAAGCCCGTTGCACCGGTAAGGAATACACGCATGGGAAATCTCCTTCTTACCCATGGGTGATATCCGGCCGTCGCCAAACGTGTTAAAGTCGTGACGTTATCCTAGTATGACCGCCAACAGGATGTTCGATGGCCAGCGATCCGCGCAATCCGCTTGGTACCTATTTGCGCGATCGCCGTACGCGCCTCGACCCTGCGTCCTTCGGATTTTCCAAAGGACGACGTCGCACACTGGGCTTACGCCGCGAAGAGGTCGCGATTCGGGCGAATATCAGTCCTACATGGTATACGTGGCTCGAGCAGGGCCGCGGCGGGGCGCCGTCGCCCGATGTACTGGATCGAATTGCAAAAGGTCTGATGCTCACCGAGTCCGAGCGGGAGCACATCTACATGCTAGGTCTCGGCCGTCCGCCGGAAGCAAGATACCAGCTCGTGGACGGCATCTCGCCGAGATTGCAGCGATTCCTGGACGGCATGGCGCTCAGCCCAGCGATCGTAAAGACTGCGATGTGGGATGTTGTCGGCTGGAACCGAGCCGCAGCAGTGCTGTTCACGGACTATGCCAAGCTTCCGCGTGAGGGACGCAACATCCTGCGGCTAATGTTCGGCAGCAACCGCGCCCGGGCGCTGAATGTGGATTTCGAAGCGATGGCGCGATTCGTGGTGGGTGCCTTCCGCGCCGACGTGGCGCGCGCCGGTGCCATCACCAGCGCTGAAGTCACCAAGTTGGTCGCAGAGCTATCCCGCCTCAGTCCCGAATTCGAGGCGCTTTGGCACGACAACGATGTGATCTCGCACGGAGAGGGTACCAAGCACATTCATCATCCCAATGCCGGGCTGCTGGCGATGGATTTCTTGTCCTTCGCCGTCGAAGGAAGGCCCGAGCTCGGCGTGATTGTCTACAATCCCGCGTCCGCGGACGACGCCGAGCGGCTACGTGCACTGATAGACGAACGGAAAGAGTGATCGTCCCTGCACGCGGACGCTGCCAAAGTCATCGGCCATCGACTGGCCGGATGCGTGCGTTCCATCGCTAGTGTACCTGCGCGCGCCTGAAGCGGTTGCGATCGCTGGTGGCGTACACCACGACCGCTCCCGCGGGCGTCAAACAAAAGGCGCCCGGGCCGAAGCCCGAGCGCCCCGTCGCGGCGCCAAAGGGAGTGGGCGCCGCGCGCGCGTGAAGAAGATCAGGCCGCGTCGGCGCGGTGCTCGATCGGGGTCGGTTCGCTGCCGGTGCCCACGGCGATCTTCTTGGGCTTCATCGCTTCCGGCACTTCACGGACCAGCTCGATCGTGAGCAGGCCGTCGGTCAGGTCGGCGCTCTCCACCCGCACGAAATCGGCGAGTTCGAAGCGGCGCTCGAAGCTGCGGTTGGCGATGCCGAGATGCAGGAAATTGCCCTGGTTATTCTCGTTCTCGCCCGCCTTGCGGCCTGCGACGAGCAGCAGGTTCTGCTGCGCGGTGATGTCGATTTCGTTCGCCTTGAAGCCGGCCACCGCAATCGTGATGCGATAGCGATCCTCGGCCAGACGCTCCAGGTTGAACGGCGGATAATTCTCGCTCCCCGCCTGGCGCGCGCTGGCTTCGAGCAGGTCGAAGAGGCGATCGAAACCGATGGCGGAACGGCGGAACGGGGTAAAATCAAATTGACGCATCTTCAAATCCTCCATTGAGCAAAATGAACGTCTTATCCGGCGCCCGGACCATCCGCGGCGCCCTGTGCACGGCCCGTATCGGCACCGTGCAACACCAATGTTGGGAAGCGCGCCGACGGTTTCAAGCCTCCAACAAGAGCCGCTTCGTTGCCCTAAACAACTGCTTGTTAGTAAATTCCCACTTTGTTGGTGGAGATTGTCGTCAACCAGAATTGGGGGACGGGAATGAGTCTATCTTCACTGACGCTGCTGTTGCTCGCCGGTACTGCGCCGATCGGGCCAGACCCCGATAATACGGCGCCTGCCCGCGTGGCGGTGCCGAACGTGCAGCCGGACAAGGGCCAGCCCGCCAGCGACCAGCCAGCAGCGGCCGATGCGGGGCAGGAAACGCCCGGCGAAGTCGTCGTCACTGCCCGCCGGCGGCAGGAGCGCGTGCAGGAAGTGCCGCTCGCCGTTTCGGTAATCAGCGGTCAGACGCTCGCGGATAGCGGCGCGTTCAACGTCTCCCGCATCCAGCAGTCGCAGCCGGCGCTGCAATTCTATTCGAGCAACCCGCGCAACACCGCGATCAACATTCGCGGCCTGGGCGCGCCGTTCGGCCTGACCAATGACGGCATCGAACAGGGCGTCGGCTTCTATGTCGACGGCGTCTATATCGGCCGGGTCGGCGCATCGACCTTCGACTTTGTCGATGTCGAGCGGGTCGAGGTGCTGCGCGGGCCGCAGGGTACGCTCTATGGCAAGAACACCACCGCTGGCGCGATCAACATCACCACCCGCGCGCCCAGTTTCACGCCCGAGGTCCGCTATGAAGCGAGCACCGGAAACTACAACTTCCTGCAGCTGAAGGCCTCGGCCTCGGCGCCGATCGCCGATGACAAGCTGGCGGTGCGGATTTCCACGTCGGTAACCAGCCGCAAGGGCACGATCTACGACACAAAGAGCAACACCAACCTGCACCGGCTCGACAATTATGGCGTGCGCGGGCAGTTGCTGTGGCGCGCGGCACCGGGCATCGATTTCACGCTGTCGGGCGATTTCAACCTGCAGAACCCCTTGTGCTGCGTGCAATATTATGTGCGCACCGGCGCGACCCAGCGGCCGCTCAACCGCCAATATGCTGCGCTGGCGGCGGCGTTCGGCTACGCACCGCCCAGCACTAACCCGTTCGACCGCAAGACCGACCTCGATGCCGACATCAATTCGCGGCAGGAAATCGGCGGCGTGTCGCTGCTCGGCAACTGGGATGTGGGGCCGGCGACGATCACTTCGGTGACGGCATGGCGCTATTGGGACTGGAAGCCGGCGAACGACCGCGATTTCGTGGGCTTGCCGATCACCACCGTGTCGCAAAATCCGTCGCAGCAGAAACAGGTGACGCAGGAACTGCGCATAGCCTCCAACGGCAAGAACCGGCTCGATTACACGGCTGGCATCTTCCTGTTCCACCAGACGATCGACACGCAGGGATCGCAGGTGCAGGGCCCCGCCGCCAGCCGCTGGCTGCTCAACCCGGGCAATGTCGCGCCGGGATCGAGCGGTTGCGCGTCGCCGACCGCCAATGCCTGCAACCCGGCGGTGCTGAACGGGCTGACCTCGAAAAATGCGATCAGCTTCGACAACACCAGCTTCGCCGTGTTCGGCAAGCTGAACTGGGAAGTGCTGCCCAAGCTGCGGCTGCAGCCCGGCCTTCGGCTGAACTATGACAAGAAGAGCGGTTCCTATGTCGCCACGGTGACGACGGGAACCGGCAGCACCACGCTCAACAGCGATCAGCGCGGTGTGCTGGCGCCGCAAAGCTATTCGCCGCGGTTCAGCGACTGGAACGTCTCCGGCGACGTCACGCTTTCCTATGACTTCGCTGCCGACGTCCATGGCTATGCCACCTATGCGCGCAGCTTCAAATCGGGCGGCATCAACCTGTCGGGCCTGCCGCTCGATGCCAATAACAACCCGATCCTGGCAGCCGCGACGGTGAAGCCGGAAAAGGTCAATCATTTCGAAGTGGGGTTGAAGACCCAGTTCCTCGACCACCGTGCGACCTTCAACCTCGCCGGCTTTTGGACCGAGGTGAAGGATTATCAGGCGACCGTGACCAACGGACAGCTGGGGGTGATTCGCGGCTATCTCGCCAATGCTGAAAAGGTGCGGGTGCGTGGTGTCGAATTCGATTCGCGCTTTCAGCCGAGCCCGCGCTTCAGCGTCTATGCAAATGGCGCTTTCACCGATGCCAAATATGTCCACTTCCGCGATGCGCCGTGCCCGCCCGAGCTGTCCGGCGGATCGAGCGGTGCCACGCCCAGCGCCCCCGGGACGCCCGGCGGTGTCAGCCCGGTGAATTGCGACATTTCCGGCCAGGTGCTGCCCGGCATTTCGAAATGGGCTGCTGGTTATGGCGCCGAATATAATGTGCCGGTGGGCGAGGGGCAGGTGTATCTGGGTTATGACGGCAGCTGGCGCTCGCGCTTTTCGTCCAACCCGTCGCCATCTGCCTATACCTGGATTGACGCCTATTCGCTGTCGAACTTCCGGCTCGGCTATCGCCAGGGACGGGTGAATGCGTTTGCCTGGGTCCGCAACGCCTTCGACCAGCACTATTTCGAGCTGCTGTCGGTTCAGTCGGGCAGCACGGGCCTGATCGTCGGCCAGCCGGGCGATCCGCGCACCTGGGGTTTCACGATCAGCGGTTCGTTCTGATCGGGTAACGCACTGACCTCCTGCTTTGGCCGGGGGAGGTTGGCGGGCGGGGCGGGGAAACCTGCTCCGCCCGAAATCATGGTGGGAACGGGTCGCAAAAAAGCAAACGCCCGGACCGTTTCCAGCCCGGGCGCCTGCGTGACGAATGCTCGTCAGCCCCCTTGAACAGACCCTCGCTCTGACGCCTCGCTTTCGCGAACGGAGCTGAGAGCCTCCCCGAACCACGGCCTTTTTGCCTGCGCTTCGACGGTTTTTTGGTACGAGCCGCCGATCCGTTTGTCACCGGTTCAGAAACCACGTCTTGCCGATTGGCGGCACCCTGTGATGATTCCGCAACAGCAGGGTAACTGCGGTCCGCTGCAAGTCCGCGCTTCCGTTCGCCCCCTGGTGGCCTTAGAGGGGGGGCATGCTGCTATCGCGCTATGAGCGGATGATTGCCCGCCGTTACCTGCTGCCCGGGCGCAGCGAAGCCTTCATCGCCGTCGTTGCGGGGTTCAGCCTCGTCGCCGTCATGCTGGGCGTCGCTGCGCTGATCGTGGTGATGAGCGTCATGAACGGGTTCCGCGCCGAACTGTTCGACAAGATTTCCGGGTTGAACGGCCACGCCGTCATCCAGGGCTATAACAACCAGTTGCGCGACTGGCGTCGTGTTGCCGATGAAGCGAAGCACACGCCGGGCGTCACCAGCGCGACGCCGCTGATCGAGCAGCCGTTGTTCGCGGGCTATAACGGCCGGGTCGAATTCGCGCTGGTCCGCGGGATGCGGATGGAAGACATCCTCACCAACAAGACGCTGAAGGGCAAGGAAATTGCCGGCTCGCTGAAGGCGCTGAAGCCGGGCAGCGAACAGGTGGCGATCGGCTCGCGTCTGGCGGAGGCGCTGGGCGTTACGCTCGGCAGCCAGATCTCGATCATCAACCCGCAGGGCGCGGCGACGCCGTTCGGCACCATGCCGCGTATCGTCCAGTACAAGGTCGCGGCGATCTTCGAGGTCGGCGTCTATGACTATGACAAGGCCTTCATCATCATGCCGATGCAGGACGCCCAGACGCTGATGCTGATGGGCGATTCGGTCGGCATGGTGCGGATCGACACGGTGAACCCGGACAAGGTGGGCGAGATTCTCGCGCCGCTGGCGGACAAGATCAGCGATGTCGGCCAGATCACCGACTGGCGCCAGATGAACCGCGAGTTGTTCGAGGCGCTAGCGATGGACCGCGTGGTCTCGTTCACCATCCTGTCGATCATTCTGCTGGTCGCGTCGTTCAACATCATCTCGTCGCTGATCATGCTGGTGCGCGCCAAGACGCGCGACATTGCCGTGCTGCGCACCATGGGGGCGACGCGCGGCGGGCTGATGCGCATTTTCGTGACGGTGGGAACGACGATCGGCGCGCTGGGGGTTGCGGCGGGCGGCGTGCTTGCCTTCTTCTTCATCACCTATCGCGAGCAGGTCGTGTGGCTGATCGGCGTCGTGACCGGCCAGAAGGTGTGGGATCCGCAAATCCGGTTCCTGACCGAGCTGCCGGCCAAGACCGACCCGGTCCAGACCTTCACCATCTGCGCGATGGCGTTGCTGTTCGCCTTCCTTTCGACGCTGTATCCCGCCTGGAAGGCAGCGGGTACCGATCCTGTGCAGGTGCTGCGCTATGAGTGAGCCGGTTCTCCAGACGCGCGACCTGCGGCGCAGCTTCTCACAGGGCGGCGTGGTGATCGAGGTGCTGCGCGGCGTCGATCTGGATGTCCAGCCCGGCGAGATCGTCGCGCTGCTCGGGCCGTCCGGCTCGGGCAAGTCGACGCTGCTGCAGGCGGTTGGGTTGCTCGAAGGCGGGTTCGAGGGTTCGATCCGCATCGCCGGGCGCGAGGCATCGAAGCTATCGGCCAGTGCGCGGACCGAGGTGCGGCGCGACCAGTTGGGTTTTGTCTATCAGTTCCACCATCTCCTGCCTGACTTCAACGCGACCGAGAATGTCGTTCTGCCGCAGCTCATCCGGGGCACGACCCGGGCCGAGGCGGCGGTGCGGGCGGAGGCGCTGCTGGCGGTACTGGGCCTGGAGCATCGTCTCACCCACCGCCCGAACCAGCTTTCGGGCGGCGAGCAGCAGCGCGTCGCGGTTGCCCGTGCGCTGGCCAATCGCCCGGCGCTGGTGCTGGCGGACGAACCCACCGGCAATCTCGACGAGGCGACGTCGGACCGGGTATTCGGCGAATTCCTCAACCTCGTCCGCAACGAAGGCTCGGCGGCACTCGTCGCCACGCATAACGAGCGGCTCGCGGCGCGGATGGATCGGGTGCTGCGCCTGCACGAGGGGCGGCTGCAATAGCGGGAGGGCATATGACCGAAGCGATTACCACAATAGCGGTACAGACCGCAGACGGGCAGGAGACCAGCCTGGCCGATTATGCCGGCAAGGTTCTGCTGGTGGTGAACACCGCATCGAAATGCGGCTTCACCCCGCAATATGCCGAGCTGGAGGCACTGTGGCGCCAGTATCGTGATCGCGGTTTTGCCGTGCTGGCTTTCCCGTGCAACCAGTTCGGCGCGCAGGAACCCGGCGATGCCGAAGAAATCGCGCGCTTCTGCTCGCTCACCTATGACGTGACCTTTCCGGTCTATGCCAAGGTCGACGTAAACGGCGACGACGCTGCGCCCTTGTTCCGCTTCCTGAAGGCGGCGGCGCCCGGCGTGCTGGGTACGCAGGCAATCAAGTGGAACTTCACCAAGTTTCTGATCGATCGCGCCGGCAACGTCGTCGAACGCTATGCGCCGACCACGTCTCCACGCGACATTGCGGGCGCGATCGAGGCGCTGCTCTGAACCAATGCGGCGGGGGGCCAACGGCGCCCCCGCCTGTGGGGCCTCAGGGGTGCCAGCTCGCCGGCAAGGTACGCGCGGGCACCTGTACCGTCACCGTAGCGACAATGTCGTCGGATGCATGGCCGAGCAGCAGCTTGTAGCTGCCACCGGCGATCTTCCAGCTATGCGATGCGTCGTCGAACACCGCCAGCAGACGCGGATCGACTTCGATCGTCACGCTCTTCGACGCGCCGGGCGTCAGCGTCACTTTCTCAAAGCCGCCCAGCCGCTTCGGTGCTTCCCAGCCCTCGCCAGAAACATAGAGCTGCGCCACATCGGCACCGGCACGCGCGCCGGTGTTGCGGATCGAGAAGCTGGCTCTCACTGTGCCGCCGGCAACTGCGCCCTTCAGCCCGCTATAGGTAAAGCTGGTATAGGAGAGGCCGTGGCCGAACGCGAACAGCGGCTTGTCGCCCTTTGCGTCATACCATTTATACCCGACCGCGGCGCCTTCGGTGTAGCGGGTTTCGCCGTCATTCGGTTCCGCGGGGCGGGGCAGCTGCGACAGGCTGCGCGGGAAGCTCGCGGGCAAATGCCCCGACGGATTGACCTTGCCCGTCAGCACATTGGCAATCGCTTCGCCGCCGGCGGTGCCGGGGTACCAGGCCTCGAGAATCGCGGCGGCCTTGTCGGCCCAGGGCATCAGCACCGGTCCGCCGGTTTCCAGCACCACCACCGTCTTTCCGCTGGCGCCCGCGACCAGCTCGATCAGCTGATCTTGCTTGTCGGCAAGCGTCAGTGACGGATCGAACGACTCGCCAGCCCATTGCGTGGCGAAGACGATCGCGACATCGGCCTGTTTGGCGGCGGCTGCCGCGGCGGCGGGGTCACTGCCGTCGAGATAGGTGATCGTCGCGCCCGGCAATTGCCGCTTCAGCGCGGCGAGCGCGGCGGAGGGGTGGTACATCACCGGCCCCGGCCAGCTCGTCGGCTCCTTACCCGGCACTGCGTTGCCGCCGACCGGATAGACCAACGACGATCCGCTGCCCGCCATCACGCCCTTGTCGGCATGGCCGCCGATCACGACGATGCGCTTCGCCGCTGCCGCCAAGGGCAGGGCGTTGCCCTTGTTCTGCAGCAGCACGATGCCCGCCTCGGCGTCGGCGCGGGTAACGGCGGCATGGGCGGCGAGCATATCGGCGGGAAGGTCCAGCGGCGCGCCCGCGATCGGGTGATCGAACAGACCGTGCGCGAACATCGAACGCAGGATGCGGTGCGCCATCTCGTCCAGCCGCGCCTTGGTCACCTCGCCCTTCGCCACGGCTTCCTTGAGCAGCGGGCCGAAGAACGGCTTCTCGTCGAACGGGTGGCCTGATTGCTGCTCCAGCCCGGCATTGGCGGCGGCAATCGTCGAATGGGTCGCGCCCCAGTCCGACATCACATAGCCCGGCCAGCCCCAGTCACGGCGCAGCACGTCGTTCAGCAGCCAGGGCTGTTCGCACGCATAGATGCCGTTGATCTTGTTGTACGCGCACATGACCGAGCCGGGGTTCGACTTCTCGATCGCGATCTCGAAGGCGAGCAGGTCGCTCATCCGCGCGGCGGCGGGGTCGATCACCGCGTCCATCTTGAAGCGGTCGGTCTCCTGATCGTTGACCGCATAATGCTTGATCGTCGAGATGATGTGGTTCGACTGGATGCCGGCGATCTGCGCGCCGACCATGGTGCCAGCGAGCAGCGGATCTTCGCCGCCATATTCGAAATTGCGGCCGTTGCGCGGCTCGCGCAGCAGGTTGACGCCGCCGGCCAACATCACGTTGAAGCCAGAGGCGCGCGCCTCGGCACCGATCATCGCCCCGCCCTTGAAGGCCAGTGCCGGATCCCAGGTCGCCGCAGTAGCGAGTCCGGACGGTAGCGAGGTGCGCCCCCGCTTGTGCACTGCCGAACCCTGGGTGGCTACGCCCACGCCTGCATCGGTCTGCCACTGCGCCGGAATGCCAAGACGCGGGATGCCCGGAACATAGCCGGCCGAACCCTCGCGCGCGCCGGTCGGGTAGCTGTAGTCTTTGGGCGGAAAGGTGGAGCCGAAATAGCCGAAAACCAGTGTCAGCTTCTCGTCCTCGGTCATCTGGGCGAGCACCAGTTCTGCGCGCGCATCGGGCGCCAGCTTGCTGTTCATCCAGGCATGGCCGGCCTGCTGCGCCACAGCCTGGCCCGGCACGGCGAAAAGGGCGGCGATTGCGACCATCGAGCTGGTCCAGGCAATCTTTTGGCGTGTCATTTCGTCCTCTCCTCCGGATTCTGTCAACGCTGTCTTTTGGCCAGCATAAGCGAATGCGCAGGCGCATGCCAGTCATTGCTGGTATTATGGTTGCTTCAGATGCGGATGCGCACAGGCACCGATTTGGCGGCGGGCGTTTTCGATGCCTGGTCGTGATGATCCAGCGCAATCAACGGGTTGAGCTCAGGGTAATAGCCGGCGATGCAACCGTCAGGCAGGCGGAAGGGGAGGACTTCCAGCCCCTCGACTACGCGCTCCACGCCGTCGTCGGCGTCGCTGACCAGCGCCACGCGCTGGCCCTCCACCAGCCCGGCGCGGGCCATCTCCTCCGGGTTGATCAGCACCACGTCGCGCTTGCCTTCGATGCCCCGCAGCCGGTCCGAATAGCCATAGACAGTGGTGTTGAACTGGTCGTTCGAGCGCAGCGTCATCAGCCGGTACCGACCGTCGGCATCGGCAAAGCCGGTCGCGTTGAGCGCGCCGGGCACGGTGAACTCGGCCTTGCCGCTTTTCGTCAGCCATTTGCGGTCGCGTGCGCTGTTGCCCTTGAAGAAGCCACCGGGCGTGAACAGGCGTTTGTTGAAATCCCGGAACTTGTCGGGATAGGTCGTCTCGATCGCGTCGCGCACCAGCGCATAGTCGCCCACCCATGCGTCCCACGGCACATTGGGATTGGGGGCCAGCGTCTCTTTCGCGATCCCCGCGACGATCGCCATTTCGGACTTGAGGTGCTGGCTGGCGGGCTTGGCCTTGCCGACCGAGCCATGGATGCAGCTAAGGCTGTCCTCCATCGTCACCACCTGGCGACCGGTCGCCTGCACATCCTCTTCAGAGCGGACGAGGCAGGGGAGTAGATAGGCGGTCTCGCCGCAGAACAGCTGGCCGCGGTTGAGCTTGGTGGCGATCTGCACGGTCAGGTCCATGCCGGTCCAGGCGCCTTCCATCAGCCCGTGGTCGGGCACCGCGCGCAGGAAGTTGCCGCCCAGCCCCAGGAAAGCGCGCACCTTGCCCTCGACAATCGCCTGGCAGCCGGTGACGGTGCCCAGCCCATGGTCGCGCGGCGGCTGGAAGCCATATTGCTCGGAAAGCTGGTCGAGCGGGACGAGTTCGGGATTCTCCGCAATCCCCACGGTGCGCTGGCCCTGCACATTCGAATGGCCGCGCACCGGCGACACGCCCGCCCCCAGCCGGCCGATATTGCCCCGCAGCAGCATCAGGTTGACGACACTGGCGACATTGTCGAACCCGCGGACATGCTGGGTCAGTCCCATGCCCCAGATCCCGATGGCGCGTTCGGCATGGATATAGACTTCGGCCGCGGCGATCAGGTCGGCGCGGGGCAGGCCGGTCTCCGCTTCGATTGCTTCCCAGCTCGTGCCGCGCACCTTGTCAGCAAAACCGTCGAAGCCATGCGTGTGCGCGGCGATAAAGGCGTGGTCGATCACGCCGCCGCGCCGGTCCTCCTCGGCCAGCACATGCTTGCAGATGCCCAGAATCGCGGAGATGTCGCTACCGGGCTTGAGCTGATAATATTGTGACGAAATCTTGGTCTTGCCGCCCGTCATCATCTGGAGACTCTGGGGGTTGCGAAACTCCAGCAGGCCCTTCTCGCGGATCGGGTTGAAGGTGACGATCTTCGCGCCGCGTTTCACCGCGCGGGTTAGCGTGTGGATGAAGCGCGGGCTGTTGGTACCGGTGTTCTGGCCGAAGAAGAAGATCGCATCGACATGGTCGAAATCCTCCAGCAGACAGGTGCCGACCGGCGCGCCGATCGTTGTCTTCAGCGCAACCGAGGTGGTCTCGTGGCACATGTTCGAGCTGTCGGGCAGGTTGTTATGGCCATAAAGCCGCGCGAAGAGCGCCCAGGCATAGCTGGTTTCGAGACTGGCCTTGCCTGAGGCGTAGAAGATCGTCTCGCGCGGAGCATAGCCTCGTAGCTTCGCGCCAATGTCGCCGAACGCCTCTTCCCAGGTGCAGGGGACATATTTGTCGCTGGCACCGTGGTACCGCATCGGATGCGTGAGCCGCCCGGCCTGTTCCAGATCGTAATCGCTCCAGCCGCGCAGTTCGGTGAGCGTGTGCTGCGCGAAGAAGTCGGGCGTCGCGCGGCGGGAGGTCAGATCCCACATCGTCGCCTTGGCGCCGTTTTCGCAGATTTCGAACATGTGCGGCTTGGCCGGCTTGGTCCAGGCGCAGGAGGTGCACATCACGCCGCCGGGCTTGTTCTGGCGCAGCAGCGTGGACAGCGCCTCGGCACTCGGTTTTTCGGCACCGGCAACCAGCGCCATGCCCCGAACCGATCCCCAGCCGCCTTCGGCACCCGAGTAGTGGATCGTGCCGTCTTTCGCTCTGGCCATCCGGTTCTGCTCCTTGTCCAACGCATCCGCACTATACCGGGCGGACCCGATCTGCCTATCTGTACCGGTGGATGGAAGCTTCGACCGGATCGATCGCGACGGATCGCAACAGCGCATGGAACGCCCGCTGGCGCAGGAAGTGCCCGTTGCAGTCGAACTGAATGGCATCGGCTATGCCGTGATGATGGCGACACCGGCGGATCTTGAGGATTTCGCGTATGGCTTTGTTGCGGCCGAGCGGCTGGGCAGGGTGGCGGAGGTCGAGGTCCATCGTGCGGAAACGGGTATGCTGCTGCGTGTCACGCTCGACGATCCGGCGATGGTGATCGAACGGGTGCGGCACCGCACGACCGATTCCGCCTGTGGGCTGTGCGGGGTCGACGCGCTGGAGGCGGCGATGCGCCCGCTTCCTGCAGTAACGGCGACGAGTGCGGCGACGGCCGAGGCCATTTTCTGCGCGGCCGATGCGCTGGGTGACTTTCAGCCGCTCAACCGCGCGACGGGTGCGGCCCATGCGGCGGCGCTCTGTGCGTCCGACGGCACGATCCGGCTGGCGCGCGAGGATGTCGGCCGCCACAACGCCATGGACAAGTTAATCGGCGCGATGTTGCGCGCGGGGCTTGGCTGGGACGGCGGATTTGCGCTGGTCAGCGCGCGCTGTTCGTTCGAGCTGGTGGAAAAGGCTGTGCTTGCGGGATGCCCGTTGCTGGCGGCGATCTCGGCACCCACCGAATTGGCGGTGGAGCGGGCGCGGGCGGCCGGCATGGCGCTGGCGGTGCTGGTGCGGCGCGATTCGCTGTTATGGGCGGCGGCATGAAATTGCTGGGCGCCGTGCTGGCGGGCGGCGAGGGGCGCCGCTTTGGGTCAGACAAGGCCATGGCCATGCTGCGCGGCAAGCCCTTGATAGATCATGTGGTTGCGGCACTCGAGCCCCGCTGTGCCGCAGTGCGGATCTGCGGGCGTGATGACCTGGCCGATCGGCCTGGGCCGGGGCTGGGGCCGCTCGCCGGGATCAATGCGGCATTGCATGTTGCGGGCACCGACGGATTTGACGCCGTGCTTGCCAGCCCCTGCGACACGCCGATCCTGCCACCCGCACTTCTGGATTTGCTCACGGGCGCACGGAAGCCGGCCTATGTTGCCCAACTGCCGCTGCTGGGTTTCTGGCCTGCACCGTTGGGGAGCGCCCTTGATGCCTATCTGGCTTCAGGTAAGAGCAGGGCCGTGCGCAGCTGGGCAGATTCCGTCGGGGCGATACCGATTTCGTGGGCCGATCCGCTTCCGAATGTGAATTTTCCCTCTGATCTGACTGACCTTTACGGTCTTTCTCCGTAGTTTCGGTCGACGCGCCAATCGGTTAAGTGTTGAGGCAGAAGCGGGCGGGAGGCCCGGGACGGGGATCGCCATGCAAAGCCTTTTCAGTGCGTTTTGGAGCGGCAACTATTCGCCGCATGGCTATTGTCTTTTCTGGCAGCCCGCACTGCTTTATACCCATATCGTGGCCGACGCGCTGATCGCTCTCGCCTATTTCTCCATTCCCGTCGTGCTGGTGTTGCTCATCCGGCGTCGGCGTGACTTGGCGTTTGGCTGGGCGTTTTGGTGTTTTGCGCTGTTCATCATGGCGTGTGGGTTCACGCATGTGATGTCGATTGTGACGCTCTATGTTCCGCTCTACGGGCTGGAGGCGTTGATAAAGGTCGTTACCGCAATTGCGTCCATTGCGACGGCCATTCTTATTTGGCCGTTACTGCCGCGTGCCATCGCCTTACCTTCTGCGGATAAGTTACGGGAAGCAAACGAAGAACTTGCTGCACTAGTGGCGCAGCGCGATGCTGCGCTGGGTGAGTTGCAGCAGGAGGCGGAGCAGCGCCGGGCGGTGGAGGCGGCGCTGTTGCAAGCGCAGAAGCTGGAGGCGGTGGGGCATCTTACCGGCGGTATCGCGCATGACTTCAACAACCTGCTGCAGGCGATCGCCGGCAATCTCGAGTTGATCGCGCGCAAGCCCGGCGATGAGGACCGGGTGGTTCGCTGGACGTCGAGTGCACTCGACGCGGTGGAGCGCGGGCGCCTGCTCACCGGCCAGTTGCTGGCCTTTTCCAGCAAGCAGCGGCTGGATGTGAAGTCGGTCCGGCTTGCCGAATTGCTGGGCGGCATGGCGGGGCTGGTAGAGCGTGCCGTCGCGCCGCTTAGCCGGGTGCGGATGGAGCGGATCGACCCCGTCTGGAATGTGCAAACGGATGCGCTGCAGCTCGAACTCGCGGTGCTCAACCTTGCATTCAACGCCCGCGATGCAATGCCCGAAGGCGGCGTGCTGACGATCGAGGCGGAATTGCGCAGCGGCCGGCCTGCGCCGGACCTGGCCGACGGAGACTATGTCGCGGTAACGGTATCCGACACCGGCACCGGCATGACGCCCGAAGTCGCCGCGCGTGCGGTCGAGCCGTTTTTCTCGACCAAGGGCGTCGGCAAGGGCACGGGCATGGGCCTGTCGATGGCGTTCGGCGTGATGCGTCAGTCGGGCGGCACGCTGACCATCGACAGCGAACCCGGGCGGGGGACGGCGATCACGCTGTTCCTGCCGCTTGCCGCTGCCGAACCGCGCCGCGATACCGGCGACGACGCTGCGCACGACGTGCGTGTCAGCATCGAAGGTGCGCGAGTGGCGCTGGTCGACGATGACGATCATGTGCGCGCGACACTGGCAGACACGCTGCGCGCTGCCGGGGCGCTGGTGGAAGAGGCTCCCGATGGTGAGCGCGGCATCGCGCTGGTCCGCGCCGGGCGGTTCAATGTCCTTGTGGTCGATTTCGCGATGCCGGGGCTCAGCGGCAGCGACGTGGCCGAGCAGGTTCAGGCAGTCGATCCCGGACTTCCGGTAATCGTGGCCACCGGCTTTGCCGATTCCAGCCGGTTGGACGCGATTGCCGACGGAAATGTGACCGTGTTGCGCAAACCGTTCGAATCACAGGAATTGCTGCGCAGAATCAGCCAGGTGATGCGACGCTAAACGGGATTACGGCAGCGCCCGCCGCAACTCCTCGATCCAGGTCGTCGCCACGCTATCCGACGGTGCCCGCCAGTCGCCGCGCGGGCTCAGCGCTGCTGCGGGCGAAACCTTGGGTCCGTTGGGCAGTGCCGACCGCTTGAACTGGCTGATCTGGAAGAAGCGGAACAGGAACGTTTCCAGCCACTTGGCAATCGTCGCCAAATCATAGGCGTTGCGCCCCTCGGCCGGAAAGCCGATCGGCCAGGCGCCTGCCTCGGCATCCTTCCATGCGTGCCACGCGAGGAATGCCACTTTCGAAGGCTTCAGTCCGAACCGCGCGATGTGGTGCAGGAAGAAATCGTGCAACTCGTAGGGGCCGATGCGGTCCTGCGTGCTCTGCATCTTGCCGTCTGCATCGGCGGGCACCAGTTCCGGAGAGATTTCGGTATCGAGGATCGACAGCAGCACCTCCGCCGCCGCCCCGGTGAACTGCCCGCTCTCGACGCTCCAGCGGATCAGATACTGGATCAGCGTCTTGGGTACGCCGGCATTGACGCTATAATGGCTCATCTGGTCGCCGACGCCATAGGTCGACCAGCCCAGCGCCAGCTCCGACAAGTCGCCGGTCCCTAGCACGAAGCCGTGATTCTGGTTGGCGAGGCGGAACAGATAGTCGGTGCGCAAGCCCGCCTGCACATTCTCAAACGTGATGTCGTAGACCGGCTCGCCACCGGCAAAGGGGTGGCCAAGATCGGCGAGCATCTGGCGTGCGGCCGGGCGAATATCGATTTCGGCAGCGGTGATGCCGATTGCGCGCATCAGCGCCCAAGCGTTCGACTTGGTGCCGTCGCTCGTGGCGAAGCCGGGCATGGTATAGCCCAGAATATCGGTACGGGGGCGCCCCAGCCTGTCCATTGCCTTGGCGGCGACGATCAGCGCATGGGTGGAATCGAGCCCGCCCGAAATGCCGATCACCAGCGTCTTGCTCCGGGTCGCGGCGAGCCGCTGGCGCAGCCCTTCGACCTGAATGTTGAAGGCTTCGTAGCAATCCTCTTCGAGCGCTGCGGGTGTATTGGGCACGAATGGAAAGCGCCGGATCGGCCGGATCAGCCCGCGATCGGCAAAGTCAGGCTGATGGTCGAAGGCGATGCGGCGGAAGCGGGTTTCCGGGTGGCCGGCATTGCGCGCGTTGTCGTTGAACGTGCCGTCGCGCATCCGCTCCAGCCGCAGCCGCTCGAGGTCGAGATCGGCATAGGTGATTTCGGTGGTCAGCTCGAACCGCTCCGACGCCGCCAGCTTTTCGCCAAATTCATAGATCAGGCCCTGGCCATCCCAGGCAAGATCGGTGGTGCTCTCGCCCGGTCCCGATGCGGAATAGAGATATGCGGAAATTGTCCGCGAGCTTTGCGAGGCGCATAGCAATTCGCGCTCGCGCCCCTTGCCGATCACGATGTTGGAAGCAGAGAGGTTGCACAGCACTAGCGCCCCCGCCATCGCGCCTTCGGTCGAAGGCGGCTGCGGCGCCCAGTAATCCTCACAGATTTCGACGTGGAAGACGAAGTCGGGCAGGTCGGTTGCCGCGAACAGCAGATCCGGACCGAACGGCACGGTCTGGCCGGCAATCGTGATGTCGAGGTCGCTGAGTCCTGCGCCAGAGGCGAACCAGCGCTTCTCATAATATTCGCGGTAATTCGGCAGATAGGTCTTGGGCACGACACCGAGGATGCGCCCGCGCGCGATTGCCACCGCACAATTATATAGCCGCCCGCCGCGCTCCAGCGCCGCGCCGACCAGTAACACCGGCTTTAGGTCACGGCTCGCCTCTACGATCTCCGCAATGCCTTTGCGGGTCGCGGCCAGCACCGCATCCTGCAGATGCAGGTCGTCGATCGCGTAGCTGGTGACGTTCAGCTCCGGGAAGACGAGGATGTCCGCCCCCTGCGCATCGCCCTGCTGCGCCAGCGCGATCGTGGCGCGGGTATTGGCGGCGGGATCGGCGACCGTGCCGACCGGCGTGCACACGCCAGCGCGGATCATGCCGTGGCGGTGCAGCGCGAAAAAGGGATGCGGATCGGCCATGTCCGTCTCCTATGCCGGGGACAAGACCATGCCAACCCCGCGGGCGCTGGATTGATCCGGCAGGGAAGGGAGCGTGCTCCCCCTCAGACCTTGGCCGAAAAGACCATCCGCCCCGGCCCGAGCCGCTCGAACACCTTGGCAAGCTGGCGCTCGCCCACGGCGAAGCAGCCCTGGCTGCGGCCGAGCTTGCCGTGCTTGGCGATCATGTCGGGGTTTGCGTACCATGCCGAATGGATCACGATAGCGCGTTCCAGCGCCTTGTCGTTGGTCGGGTCCAGGCCGATGAGCCGCTGCGAATCCCCATGCTTGCCGACATAATAATCGGCGGTCAGGAACGCGCCTTCGCAGGTCGCTTCGGAATTCACTTCGTTGGAGAAGCGATGCAGCAACCCGGTATGCCCCGGATCGGAACCGATCCCGTGCGCGACCAGGAAGCTTTCTACTTCGCCGGTGCCCATATTGACCAGGTAGAAACGCGGCTCGGACGAAGACTTCGAGAAATCGGCGATGGCGACGCGATCGTGTCGGTCGACGCGCATGGAATGGCGGTCGAGCGCGGCGGTCACTTGCCGGAACAATTCCGGCCGAATGCCCGGCGGGGTGGCACGGGCGGCGGCGGCCACGGTGGGCGCCTTCGGGATGGCGGCAACTTCAACCGGCTTTACCGGCGGTGGCACCGGAACCGGCGCGGCTGCTGCCGCAATACCCACCGTCCGTGATGCGCAGGAAGAAACCACTGCACCGCTTGCCATCACCAGCGCTGACCTGAGCAGCGCGCGGCGCGATTGCGCCGATCCGAACTTGTCCATCACTGTGTGTTGCGCCCGCTACAATATACTAGCCCCGGAAACACCCTATACCAAAAAGGGACTTAGCGGGGGCCTAAGGGATTCCATCTCCGGCTGCGACTCGGCGCAACTGACACCCGGTTCGCCGAAGCAGCGTGCCGAAAGGGGACGTTCGGCTGCGCCGCCACCCCTCGCTTCCCGCTTTGCGATTCGGCAAAGCCGTAAATCTGCGTTAACCACGATGCGGGGGCCTTGGGGGCTTCGCACGGAATTGGGGGAGTTCGGGTTTCGCGATGCGCGGCTTGATGCGCGGCCTGCTGATCCTGCTGCTACTGGCCTGCGCTGCGACGCCCGCGGCGGCGCAGCGGCTCGCGTTGCGCAACGGCCAATATCGCTGGTTCGAGGCACCGGTAATGCTTCGCACCGGCGGGGTTGCCGGCGGTGTCTCGATTGCGGTCAGCATTCCAGAGCAACGCGCCTATGTCTATCTGGGCGGGCGGCTGATCGGCGTGACCACCGTGTCCACCGGCATGCGCGGCCATGGCACGCCGCCGGGCGAGTACACGATCCTTCAGAAGCAGGTGTTCCATCGCTCGAACCTCTATTCGAACGCGCCGATGCCTTACATGCAACGGCTCACCTGGACCGGCATCGCCCTGCATGCCGGGCATTTGCCGGGCTATCCGGCGTCGCATGGCTGCATCCGCATGCCCCGCGCCTTTGCCCGTACGCTGTATGACCTCACCGAAATCGGCGCGGCGGTTACGGTGGTGAATCACCGGATCGACGCAGTGCCGCCGGCAGCGTTCCCGCCGCCGGTGCAGGTCGCCCAGCGTGCACCGCGCCGGTGGGAGAATGCGGTCGCTTCCGCGCCGCTTCCTTCCATTCCTTATCCGCAGCCGATTCTGGTTGCCGATACGCGGGCGCTGAACGGTGCGGCGTTCGAGATCCTGACCATGGCGGGCGATCCCCCGGTCGGCACGGCCGAATGGGTGACCGATGACGATCCGGCGATGCGCTGACCTCAAGAAAATTTACGCACGCGATTTTCTCCGGATCGGCTAGAGGCGCGGATATGACGATGAGCTATTCCCAGGCAGTGACGGCGCTGATCGATGTCGGGCGGCGACTGGATGCGCGCGGCTGGGCCCCGGCGACCTCCGGCAACTACTCCGTGCGGCTCGACGATGGCAGTTTCGCGCTAACCGTGTCGGGCCGCCATAAGGGGCGACTGACGCCCGACGGCATCATGCGGATCGACGGGGAAGGAATAGGCCTCACGCCGGGCAAACCCTCTGCGGAGACCGAGCTGCATCTGGCAGTCTATCGTCTGTTTCCCGAGACTGGCGCCGTGCTGCACGGCCATTCGCCGCAGGCAGTGGGGCTGAGCCGCGCCGCGACGGAGGTCGATGCATGGGTGCTGGCGGGCCATGAGATGTTGAAGGCCTATCCGGGCCACACTACGCATGCCGCCGAAGTGCGTCTGCCGATCGTCGACAACAGCCAGGACATGGCAGTCATTGAAGCAGCGGTGCGTCCCGCATTGCTGGCGCCGGGCGCGATTCCCGCCTATCTTATCCGCAGCCACGGGCTTTACGCCTGGGGCAAGGACGTGGACGAGGCAGAGCGCGTGCTGGAGGCGACCGAATGGATGATCGCCGCAGAACTTGCCGAACTCGGCTTCAAACAGGCGTGGATGCGATGAGCCAACTCCGAATGTTCGCCGAAACGGGTGACGCACCGCTGCTCGACACCCGCGACCCGATCACGATCGCGGAAGAACTGGGCGCGATCGGGGTCCGGTTCGAGCAATGGCCGCTGCGCGCGATCCCTGTCGACGCCGATCAGGATGCGGTACTCGGTGCGTTCGCGCCCGAAGTGGACCGGTTGAAGGCGAGCGAAGGTTATCAGTCGGTCGACGTGGTCCGGATGGTGCCCGATCATCCCGAGCGCGCGACGCTGCGCGCGAAGTTCCTGTCCGAACATCGCCACGCCGAGGACGAGGTGCGCTTTTTCGTCGAAGGCGAGGGGCTGTTCACCATGCACGCCCGCGGGCGTGTTTATGCGGTGCTCTGCACGGCAGGGGATCTGATCTCGGTGCCGGCGGGCACGCCGCACTGGTTCGACATGGGCCCGGCGCCGTTCTTCACGGCGATCCGGCTTTTCACCAACCCCGATGGCTGGATCGCCCAGTTCACTGGGGATGCAATCGCCGATCGTTTCCCGCGCCATGAGCCCGTTGCCGCCTGAGCGCAGCCAGCCGAGTTTTTGTTCATGACCCAGCCCAAGGCCGTCCTGCTCGATATCGAGGGGACAACCAGCAGCATCGCCTTTGTGGCGGATGTGCTGTTCCCCTATGCCCGCGCGCATCTGGCCGGCTATGTCGCCACCCATGCGGAATCGGTGGCACCGATCCTCGCCGCGGTGCCGGGCGACGACAAGGTTGCGACGCTGCTGCAATGGATCGACGAGGACCGCAAGGAAACGCCCCTCAAGACGCTGCAGGGGTTGATCTGGGAACGGGGCTATGCCGATGGCACGCTTCAGGGCGATGTCTATCCCGACACGCCGGAGGCGCTGCGCCGCTGGTTCACCGCCGGGGTGGCGATATTCATCTATTCCTCGGGCTCGATCGCGGCGCAGAAGCTGATCTTCGGCCGCTCAATCGCGGGTGACCTGACGTCGTATCTCTCGGGCTATTTCGACACGACCACCGGCCCGAAGCGCGAAGCGGCCAGCTATGCGAAGATCGCTGACGCGACCGGCTTCGCGCCGCCGGAAATCCTGTTCGTCTCGGACATGCAGGCGGAAGTCGATGCCGCCCGCGCTGCCGGGCTGGGCGCGCTGCTGATCGATCGGCAGGGCGGCCCCGCCGACATCCACTCGCTCGCGGAGATTCGCCTGTGATCCTCGAAGACAAGCACACCCGCTCGATCGCGCGCACCGCAGACGGGCAGGGGGTCTGCATCCTCGACCAGCGGCAGCTGCCTTGGGAAATCCGCTGGGTCGAACTGCGCGACCTGAATGCGGCGGCTGTCGCGATTAGGGAGATGTGGACACGCGGCGCGCCGATGATCGGAGCGACCGCTGCCTATGGTCTCGCCATGGCACTCTCCGTCGATGCCAGCGACGCCGGGCTCAATGCCGCCTATGCGACGCTGGTCGAAACCCGGCCGACAGCGATCAACCTGCGCTGGGCGCTCGATCAGGTTCGGGCAGCGGTGCAGCCGCTGCCCGTGACCGAGCGCGCTGCTGCCGCGTTCGCCCGTGCCGACGCGATCTGCGATGAGGATGCCGAACTTTGCCGCGCGATCGGCGAGCATGGGCTGGGCCTGCTGCGCGAGCTTCATGCGAAGCACCCAGATCGCCCGCTCAACATCCTCACCCATTGCAATGCCGGCTGGCTGGCGACGGTCGATTATGGCACCGCGACTGCGCCGATCTATCTCGCGCATGATGCCGGCATCCCGGTGCATGTCTGGGTCGACGAGACGCGGCCCCGCAATCAGGGGGCGCTGCTCACCGCGTTCGAGCTGCGCAACCACGGCGTGCCGCACACGGTGATCGCGGACAATGCCGGCGGCCTGTTGATGATGCAGGGGCAGGTCGACGCGGTGATCGTCGGGACCGACCGGGTGACCGCAAACGGCGATGTCTGCAACAAGATCGGCACCTATCTGAAGGCGCTGGCGGCGCACGACAACGGTGTGCCTTTCTATGTCGCGCTGCCCTACACGACGTTCGATCCCGCGACCGCGACCGGCGCCGACATTCCCATCGAGAACCGCGCGGCAGAGGAAGTCACCCGGCTGACCGGCCCGGACGAAAGCGGCCGCATCGCGACGGTTCGGGTCACGGATTCTCCCGCGCTGAATCCGGCGTTCGACGTGACCCCGGCGCGGCTGGTGACCGGCTATATCACCGAGCGCGGGGTGCTGGACCGCATCTGAGGCTTCACCCCTGCCGCGTCCGCCAGTCCCGAACGCGCGCGATCGCCTCTTCCAGCACCGCGTCTTCCTTGACGAAGCAGAAGCGCACCACGTTCGTCACTGCATCCTCGGCATAGAAGGCCGATACGGGGATCGTCGCCACGCCTGCCTCGTCGACCAGTCGCTCGCTGAACGTCACATCGTCCATCGCCAGTTCCGACGCGGTCAGATCGACCGACAGGAAATAGGTCGCCGCGCTCGGCAGTACCGCCAGCCCCGCGTCGCGCAGTCCTGCCGCCAGCCGGTCGCGCCCGGCCTGGAACCGGTGGCGCGCCGCCTGCACCCAGTCATCCTGCGTCGCCAGCCCTTCGGCCACTGCCCATTGCAGGTTGGGCGGTGTGGTGAAGGTAAGGAACTGGTGCGCCTTGGCGACGACGCGGGCGAGCGGCGGCGCTGCGACCATCCAGCCGACCTTGAACCCGGTCAGCGCAAAGATCTTGCCCGCGCTGCCGATCTTCACGGTGCGTTCGCGCATGCCCGGAAAGCCGATCAGCGGCAGGTGCCGGGCGCCGTCGAAGGTGACATGCTCCCATACCTCGTCGCAGATCGCGGTCAGGTCGTGCGCGACGCAGAAGTCGGCGAGCATCGCCAGATCGGCCGCACTCGTCATCGTTGCGGCGGGGTTGAACGGATTGTTGAGCAGGACAAGGCGGGTCTTCGCCGTCACCGCCGCCTCCAGCGCCGTGCGCTCGATCCGCCATTCGGGCGGGCTGAGGCGCACGAAGCGCGGCACGCCACCCGCACGGCGGATAAGCGGGACATAGGCGTCGTAGAGCGGCTGGAAGCACAGCACTTCGTCGCCCGGGGTGATCAGCGCGAAAAGGGCCGCCGCCAGTGCTTCGGTCGCGCCCGAAGTGACGATCACTTCCTCGGCCGACAGGTCCAGCCCCTGGTGCCGGGCATAGTGATCGGCCACGCCCTGGCGCAGTTCGGGCAGGCCGGCCATCGGTGGATACTGGTTCGATTTCTCGAGTACGGCGCGCGCGGCTGCCTCCAGCACCGCCTCCGGCCCGCGTCCATCTGCAAAGCCCTGTCCCAGGTTGATCGCGCCGCGCGCTCGCGCGCGGGCAGACATGGCTTCGAAGATGGTTGTGCCCATCGAAGAATAGATCGGGTTCATCGCAGTCTGCTATTGCGGGCTGCGCTTGCGGGTTGCAAGTGTAGGCTCAGTGGCCGCATGGAAGGCCCGTTGCGTATCGTGCGTTGAATAAAGGATACCCATGACCAGCAAGTCGCCAGTCCAGAAGGACCAGAACACGCCGCAAAAGACGGAATCGAGTGGCGATGGCGAAGCGATGACCGCAGTGAAGGAAATCGCGGAAGCCAAGAAGCGCCGCATGCCGACCACGCGCCAGATCGGCATGGGCGCGGCGATCGGTGTCGGATCGGCTGCAGTCGTCGCGGGTCTGCTTTACTGGCGTGGTGGCCGCAAGGACCGCAAGTAAAACCAGCGCGGCGACGGGTGGCATGGTCCGCCCTCCGCGCCGCGCACCTGCTACCTATGTGCGTGAACGCTAGCGGCGCCTAAACCGCCACTTCGCGCTCACTTCGGCCTTCCGTGCCGAACACCCGCAAATAGCGCGCGATCACTTCCGGATCGCCGGTCGCCTTGGCCGGGTTGTCAGACAGCTTGACCGCCGGGCGGCCATTCGCCGCACTCACCTTGCAGACCAGCGAGATCGGCTCCAGCCCGGCGTCGCCATCGGGGTCGCAGCCGCGAAAGTCGTTGGTCAGGTTGGTTCCCCAGCCGAAGCTCATGCGCACGCGGCCGGTGAAGTGCCGATAGGTACGCTCGATCGAATCCACGTCCATCCCGTCGGAGAAGATCAGCAATTTGCTCCGCGGATCGCGGCCCCTGGCCTGCCACCAGCGGATGATCTGCTCGCCGCCCTCGATTGGCGGCATGCTGTCGGGCCGAAAGCCGGTCCAGTCGGCCACCCAATCGGGCGCGTTCCGCAGAAAGGCGGTGGTGCCGAAGGCATCGGGCAGGGCGATCAGCAGGTTGCCGCCATAATGTCGGCGCCATTGTTCGAGCACGCGGTAGGGCGCATCTGCCAGCGCCGTATCGTCGGGCGAAAGGGCGGCTTCCACCATCGGCAGTTCATGGGCGTTGGTGCCGATCGCCTCGAGGTCTGCGTCCATCGCCAGCAGCACGTTGGATGTGCCGATGAAGCGGTGGCCAAGCCCTTCCTTCAGCGCCTCGACGCACCAGCGCTGCCACAGAAAGCCGTGCCGGCGCCGGGTGCCGAGGTCCGACAGGACCAGATCGGGCAGAAGGCGCAGCCGTTCCACCTTGTCCCACAGCTTCGCCTTGGCGCGGGCATAGAGCACATCGAGCGCGAACTTGCCCTTGTCCCGCATCGCGGCGCGCGAACGCAGCTCGTTCAGGATGGCGAGCGCGGGGATTTCCCACATGGTCGTGTGCGTCCAGGGGCCAACGAACTGGAGCAGATACTGGCCGTCGCGCTTTTCGAGATGATAGTCGGGCAACCGGAAATCGGCCAGCCAGGCGATGAAATCCGGCGCGAACATCTGGGTCTTGCCGTAGAAGCTGTTGCCGGCAAGCCAGATCAGTTCCTTCTTGCCGAAACGCAGGCTGCGGGCATGGTCCAGTTGCGCGCGCAGCTCGCCCTCGTCGATGCTGTCGGCAAGCCGCACCGTCTGCGTGCGGTTGATCACCGAGAAAGTGACCTGGGTGTCCGGGTGCAGATGGCGGATCATCTGCAGCATCAGCAACTTGTAGAAATCGGTATCGAGCAGGCTGCGGACGATCGGGTCGAGCCGGAAATTATGGTTGTAGGTGCGGGTCGCGATGTCGGTGACGGCCATGTCGCCCGCCTAGCCGATCGGGGGCGGCTGTGCACCGCCCCTCGCGCGTTTTTTGCCGGCGGCGGTCAGCGGGTAAGGTAGAGATCCTGCAATTTGCGGCGTTCGACCGGCCCCAGCCCGAGCGCGTCGCGCAGATAACCGTCCGCGCCGTCCTTGTGTGCGTCGAGTACGGCAAATGCCGCTTCGATATAGCTGCGGTCGGCGGCCAGCAGTGGGCGCATTACCGCCGGCGGCAGCGATGCCAGCGGATTGGCCGGATTGGGAGCGCCCCCCATGAGCTTGGCAGGATCGAGATAGGTGTTGGTGAGGAGATAGTCCTCGATCACCGTTTCCCGCGGCACGCCCAGCGCCGTCAGCAGAAGCGCGGCGGCGATGCCGGTGCGGTCCTTGCCCGCCGAGCAGTTGAACGCGAGCGGAGCGTGCCCGGCCAGCAACTCGCCGAACATGCGGCGATACTGGCCGTTGAACTGCGCAAGCATGCGCGGATAGGACGCCGCCATGGCGCCTTGCACCTGTTCCGGCGTCCAGTCCTTGGGGCTGCCGGCGGGCAGGAAGTGCAGGTCGAGCGCATAATCGTCGCTCAGTACGCGCGGCATGTCCGCGTTCGGCCAATGCACAGGCTCGGCAGCGCGCTCGCGGCTGTCGCGCAGGTCGCACACCACGCGGATGCCAAGTCGTTCCAGATAGCCGAAGTCGCTGTCGGTAAGGCCATGCATCGAGCCCGATCGAAACAGCAGGCCCCATTTGACCATGCGGCCATCGGCAGTGCGATAGCCGCCCAGGTCGCGGAAATTGCGCCCGCCCTGGAGCGGCAGCAATCGGTCATGCGCGACCGGTGCTGCCGCTGTCTGGGCAGATGCGGGGAGAACATGCGCAGCCGGGCTCGCCAGCAACGATGCAGTCAGCAGGATGAAACGTACCCGGTTGCGCATGGCATCCTCCCCGTTGGTGCGCGATCAGAAGCGCAGGTTGACTTCGCCGCCCCAGGTGCGCGGCTCGTTGAAAAAGCCTTGCAGGCCAGCCGTGGTGCTCAGCGACTTGTAGAAAAGGTGCTGCTCGTTGAAGAGGTTGCGTGCCCAGACCGAGAAGGTGACCCGGGTACCTTCCGCAACCAGTATATCGGCCACGCTGAGGCGGCCATTGAACAGCAGCGCCTTGTCGCCCTTGGGCTGCGACACCACGACCTGGCCGGTTTTCGTATTGAACAGCGGGTCGTTGTAATTGGCGTAATAGCCCGAGTCATAGTTCGCATCGAGGTGCGCGGCGATCGAATAGCCGTTCATCGGCACGATGTAATCGATCGAGCCGCTGGCCGAATGCTCGGGCGTATAAACCGGATAGATCGGGATTGCGAAGGGGATGACCGTGCCGTCGCTCTGGCGGAACGGGTTCTTGGTCGCCGGGATCTTGACGCTGTTGTACGAATAGCTCGCACCCAGCGTCAGGCCGTTCACCGGGGTGACGGTGAAGTCGGCTTCGATGCCCTTCACGCGCCCGGTGCCGGGCGCGTTATAGGTTTCGGTAGTAGTACGCAGCGTGGTGAGCAGGTTCCCCTGCGCATCAAACTGTTGGTACTGGGCGCTGAAGTCGAGCTGGATGTTCTTATAGGCACCGGTGTAGGCGGCCAGGTTCAGGCGCGCGCGGTGGTTCCAGAACTCGGTCTTGGCGCCGATTTCGAACATCGACAGCGTTTCGGGGTTGAACGGCGCGTAGAAAAGCGAGCGCGAATTGGCGCCGCCCGACTTATAGCCAGTGCTCCACTTGCCATAGACATGCACATCGCGCGACACGTCGACCGCCAGATTTACCAGCGGGTCGACGCGCGACCAGGAGGCGTTGAGGTTCAGCGGCGCCGTGACGCCGTTCACCTGTGGCGTGGCGCCGTTGATGATGAAGAGCTGGCCCTTCTTCTTGTCGTTGGTCCAGCGGGCGCCCAGCGTCAGGTGGAGAATGTCGTTCGCCACGGGCGGGGTATAGGTCGCCTGGCCGAACACGCCATAGCTGGTCGTCTTGACGCGGCTGGCGCGGTCGATGCGCTGCGACGCATAATCGACCGAGAGAATCTTGTAGACGCTGCCAGCGGCATCGGTGAACTGGTTGGTCGCGAACGCCTGGGCGTTGTCGTCGACATATTCGTGGTAATAGAGCGCACCGGCGACGAACTGGACGCGGCCCATGTCGCCGATCGCCTGCAGTTCCTGGCTATACTGGTCCTGGTTGAACATCGCCAGGCTGTAGCGGCTGAAGGTGGTGCCGGTGAAATCGACAGTCCCGTCTTTCTTGGGCTGGGTAATCATCGTCGTTGCGGCCGAGCCATTGTCATACTGGCTCTGGGTAAGTTCGCGGTAAGAGCTGATCGACTTGAGTTGGAGGCCCGGCATCAGCTGATAGTTGAGGGTCAGGCGATGGCCGTGCGCTTTGCCGACGCTGGGCTGTTCCGGCACGCCGACATTCGCCGTGGTGGCGCGGCTGGTCTGCACCGTCGCAGCAGCGGCCGTTGGCAGCGAACCCGGCGCCAGCAGCTGCAGGTAGAGCGAGGTCGAGGCGTCGTACGAAATGTCGAACGAATAATCTGCGCTGAAGCCGTCGATCGGCTGCCACAGCGCCTGAGCGTGCAGGCCGCGCTTATCGTAATAGTTGAAGCCATAGGCACCAGCGAGCCGATTCTTCACCAGCGCATCGCGATGCGTCACAAGGCCATCGATCTTGACCGCGATGTTTTGGAACGCTGGCAAGTCCAGATGCACTTCGCCCTTATAGGCGCCATAGTTGCCAACGCCGGTGGTGGCGTTCAGGTGAAATTCGCCCGACGGCTTTTTGGTGGTGATGTTGACGGCGCCGCCTTCGGTGTTGCGGCCGAACAGCGTGCCCTGCGGGCCCTTGAGCACTTCGATGCTCTGCACGTCATAGATCGCGGCGCCGAGCCCCTGGGCGCGGCCCAGATAGACGCCGTCAATATAGACGCCAACGCCCTGGTCGCGCGCCGGCTGGTTGCTGTCGGACAGCACGCCAACGCCGCGAATGTTCACGATCAGCGCCGAGTTGCGCGAGTAGAAGGGCGCGACCTTGAGCGACGGGATCGCGCCGTCGCCCAGATCAACCAGCGACTGGACGTGACGGTTCTCGATGCCCTTGCTGTCGAGAACCGAAATCGCGATCGGGGTCTTCTGAAGATTTTCCGGGCGCTTCTGGGCGGTCACGACCACTTCGGTCAGGCCCTGATTATCGTCATTGTCTGCGTTCGCAGCTGCCTTGGTTTCCTCATGGTCGTTGGCGAACGCCGGCAGGGCGCCGAGCGACAAGGTGAGGGCTGTGGCCGCAAGCAGGCGGGCCGCAGTTGAATTGACGATGATCATGGAAAGTCCCCCGGTTTCGAATCGGGAGCTTTTCTGGCGGTGCAATATGTAAGTTGCGTTGCGTTTTGGAAACGGTTTGGAAACTAACAGGACATAATTCTGTTACAGCGTTTTACGCGAAGCCGAAATGGATTAGGCTATTTGGGCGATAAGACAATATTTTGGAGTGTGTTGCTCAAAGGAATAACAAGCGCCCCCCGGTCCGTGGCGGCGACCTTCTCGGGCTCGTAATTCCCCCTGATAGCCAGCCGCGCCTTCGGGCAGTTCGCAGTCGCAGCAGCCAGCGTAAGCGTCACCGCACCGGTGCTGCGATCAAGCGCGACCGCTTCGAACTTGCCCGCCTCCAGCTCCAGCCACAGGCGCTGCGGTGCCAGGAAGATGCGGGTGCGGGCGCTGTCGCGCGGCTCCATCACGACCTGCGCATTCTGCTGGCGCACCGTGCCGCCAAAGCCGATCCAGCCCCATTCGGGATGCTCCACCAGATAGCTTGCTGCAGCAAAGGCGTGGCCGAAGAAGCTCATCCCGTAGTCGCCCGAATAGGCGTCGAACCGCATCAGGTCCGGATAGGAATGAAAGGCGCACGCGCCGAAGCCGTCCTGATCGATATTGGTCAGCGAGCCCATCAGCCCGCCATAGGCGACGCGCAGCAGATGGAAGTCGCTGGGGTCGCGGCGATAGGAATCGAATAGCGGCAGCGCGTTGATCGACGATCCATAATGGTGGAGCTGGCGCTCGATCCGCGGGATCTTGCCCGCATACAGAAAGTCCCAATAGCGCCGGGCGCTGCCATTATAGCCCCAGTGCGGCACCAGCGGGTCATACCCCAGGATCACTTCGCGGGTCAGTGCCGCCTTCGCATCGTCGCCGAAATGGCGCATCCAGGCATAGACTTCCTCCTGACCCGTCGAATCCCACGGCATTTCGCTGCCGAACGGATAAGCCTCGCCGCGCCAGCGATCGGCACGGGTGCGCATCATCGATTCCAGCGCGTCGGCCTTTTCTGTCCAGCCCTCGCGGCGCAGGTCGGCGAGGATTGCGACGAAGACATCGCCTTCCATCTGGCCGAAGGGCAGATAATCGGGCGCCAGTCGCGCCATGGCGAGCGTCGTTTGTAGCGCGCGGTCGAGATACCAGCGCCAGTCATGGGCGTGGACAAGGCCGACATGGTTGCGGGCAAGGCGGTATAGCACCCATTGCGCAGCGGCGACGTGCACATAGTTGAACGAGCGGACGACCGAATCCGCCTGATCCGGCTTCCAGCTTGCCCAGGTGGACCAGTCGATTGCCGGATCATAGTCCTGCGGTCGCGCCGGATCATAATGAAACAGGCTCTTGCGCACCCCATAGGCCGCCGGTCCGTCCGGCACCTGCAGCCTGCGTTCGATCACCTCGACATGGAAGCGTTCGAACTTCGCGACCTCGGCAGGCTCGGGATTGTCGAGCTGCTTCATGATCGCAGCCAGCCAGCCGCCGGCGCCGCCTTCGTCGCTCAGCCCGGCGATCCATACGCGCTTGTCCTCCGTGACCACGGCGTTTCGCTCGCGGTCGTAGCTCATGACCGACGGGCTGCGGCCGAAGCGGTCGGCGGGGTTTTCGTACCATTGCCGGGTGAACAGGAAGCGGCCGAGATCGCCCACCACGGTCTGGAACGGCTTGGTGACGAAATAATGGATCGTCTGGCGCATGCCGTCGTGATGGACGAGTGTCAGCCGCGCCCGCCCCCAGCGATGGCCGGTGATGCGGTAGCGCTGCCACGTGCCGGCTGGCTCGGAGGCAGAGATCGCCAGTGCGCCTTCGGGATGTACCTCCATCGATCGCACCGGGCCGGACGCCTTGACGAACAGGTCGGCGGGCAAGTCGGTGGGGACGACATAGCCGGGTACGCCGATCGCCAGCGGCATACCGGCACGAGCACGCGCCTCTTCCAGCGCACGGATCGACGGCGACGCCACGAGCCGCAGCCCGAAGTGGCGCGTCTCGCCGGGGGCCAGCGTGAAGCTGGTCGGGGTGTTCCACTGCTCGGCGCCTTGCCATTCACGGTCGGTAAAGCCTTTGCTGGCCACCATCCAGCGGTAAAAGCCTTCGAAGGTCAGGCTGCGCTTCGTCCGGTCGCGCAACAGCCCGTCGCCATCGCTGATCGGCGCCCATGCCTCGAGTGGCGTGCCGCGTTCCGGCAGCACCAGCAGCGCCGGGCCTTTGCCGTTCAGGCGCGTGACCTGCACATGGCCGGCATCCAGCCCGATATAGGGGTCGGTGAAACTCGTGGCTGCGTGCGCCTGCTCCAGCGTGCGCTCGGTCAGGATGTTGTCGAATGCCATAGCGAAGCCGAGTCCGCCGATTTCGATGGACCGATCGGACCGGTTGCGCAGCAGCACGCGCAACACCAGCGCGTCTCCCTCCTTCGCCCAGCGACGCTCGATGGCGAGGGGGACGCTGGCAGGCAAGGCGGGGGTCACATCGACTGCGGCGAATTCGCCCTCGGCGAGCGGCAGCGCGGGCAGCGGCGTGCGGTGGAACGCGGTCGACACGTCGCGCCAGCCATCCCCTGCATCATAGCGGATATCGCAATCGCCCAGCGCATAGCGGCCTGCCTCCGCCTTGCCCTTCACGAGCGGGACGAAGCTGAAACCGGGTGTGTCGGCGCGCGAAAGCTGAATCAGTACCGCGGAGTCGGGGCAGAGCGCCATCTGCCAGTCGCCTTGCGTGGTTGGCGATGGCGCCGCCTCGGCCGGACGGGCGAGCCCGGCAACGCACAGTGCGCCCGACGCGCGCAACGCTTCCCGCCGACCGATCCGCATGCAAGCTCCTCTCCATATGGAATACAGTATTCCTTTTGCATCCCGCTCGGATCGTGTGCAAGGTCGCGTAGCTGTAATCAATTGCTTGCCAATTTTCGTGAATACGGTATACGAAATAGCTCAGATTTAGGAGCAAGTTTTCAATGAGTGTTTCCCCGACGCTGTGGACGGGCGTCTATCCCGCTGCGACGACGCAGTTTGCCGAAGACCTTTCGGTGGATATCGGCGCGACTCAGGCGACGCAGACGGCGCTGGTCGATGACGGAGTCGACGGGCTAATTCTGCTGGGCACCTGTGGGGAAAACAACTCGCTTGAGCCGGAAGAAAAGCGCGCCGTTCTGAAGGCTGGTGTTGAGGCAGTGGGTGGCCGCGTTCCGCTGGTCGCCGGCGTCTCGGAGCTCACGACGGCGCGTGCCGTGGCCTATGCCCGCGAGGCAGAGGCGATCGGTGTCGACGCGCTGATGGTGCTGCCGGCGATGGTCTATGTGCCGACGGTGGCCGAACTGGAGGCGCATTTCCGCGCGGTTGCGGCGGCGACTTCGCTGCCGATCATGCTCTACAACAATCCGCCTGCCTATCGCGTGCAGATCGATTTCGAGACGCTGGAACGGCTGTCCGACGTCCCGAATATCGTCGCGGTCAAGGAAAGCGCGCCCGATCCGCGTCGCTTTACCGACGTGCTCAACCGGTTCGGTGATCGTTATACGGTGATGGCCGGTCTCGACGATATTGCTCTGGAAGGGCTGATGCTCGGCGCGTCGGGCTGGGTTTCGGGCCTGACCAGCGCTTTCCCGGCGGAGTCGGTGCGACTGGTCGCAGCCTTCAACGAAGGTCGTTGGGAAGAAGCGCGCGAAATCTATCGCTGGTTCATGCCGTTGCTCCACCTCGATGCCGAACATGACCTCGTCCAGTCGATCAAGCTGGCCGAGCAGATCATGGGCCGCGGCAGCGAGCGCGTGCGCATGCCGCGCCTGCCGCTGGCCGGTGAACGCCGCGCGCAGGTGATCCGCTGGGTCGAGGAAGCTGCGGCAACCCGGCCGAGCCTTCGCATGCAGGTCGCAGCCTGACCGTGATGCGCCACCATTTCTTCTGCATCGATGGCCACACCGCGGGGAATCCGGTGCGGTTGGTAACTGGTGGCGCACCGCTGCTGCGTGGCGGGGACATGCTGGCACGCCGGGCGGATTTTCTTGAACGGTTCGACTGGATTCGTACCGGCCTTTGCTTCGAACCGCGCGGGCACGATATGATGTCGGGCGGGTTTCTCTACCCGCCGACGCGCGAGGATGCCGATTGCGGCATTCTGTTCATCGAGACGTCGGGCTGCCTGCCGATGTGCGGCCATGGCACGATCGGCATGGTCACCTTCGGACTTGAGCACGGCCTGATCACGCCGCGCACGCCCGGCCAGTTGCGTATCGAGGTGCCGGCCGGGGTGATCGATATCGCCTATGGCGCCGAGGGGAACCGCGTGCGCTGGGTGCGGATTCGCAATGTGCCGGCCTATGTTGCCGCCACCGATGTGCGGATCGAGGTGCCCGGCTTCGGGCCGCTCAGCATCGATGTCGCCTATGGCGGCAATTACTATGCGATCATCGAGCCGCAGGGCGCCTATGCCGGGCTGGACGATCTGGGCGCGTCGCGGATCGTCGAACTCAGCCGCACGATCCGGACCCTGATGCGGGCGGCTGTCGAGCCGGTGCACCCGCTCGACGACCGGATCCGCGGCGTGAGCCATGTGCTGTGGGCCGATGCGCCGAAGGGCGAGGGCGCCGACGGCCGCAACGCGGTATTCTATGGCGAACGCGCGATCGACCGCAGCCCCTGTGGCACGGGCACGTCGGCACGGCTGGCGCATCTGGTGCACAAGGGCCGTCTGAAGGCCGGCGATCGCTTTGTCCATGAAAGCTATATCGGCAGCCGATTCATCGGACGGGTCGAGGAAATCACGACCGTCGGCGACCTTCCGGGCATCATCCCCTCGATCGAGGGATCGGCCGTGGCGACCGGCTTCAACACAATCTGGATCGACCGCGAAGACCCGTTCTGGGCTGGCTTTTCGGTCGTCTGACCAGCTTTGCGACACAGGGGGAGGCGCGCGCATATGGGATTCTGGGGGCCGGTAAAGCCGATTGCTGCGAGCGCGACGCCCCATGCCGAGCACCGGCTGCGTCCCAGCCTTTCCTGGCCGCATCTGATCGCCCTGGGCGTCGGTGCGATCGTCGGCACCGGCATCTATACCCTCACCGGCGTCGGCGCCGAGCGGGCAGGGCCTGCGGTGATCCTGGCATTTGTGATCGCCGGTGCGGTCTGTGCCTGTGCTGCGCTCGCCTATGCCGAGCTGGCGACGATGATGCCGGCGGCCGGCAGCGCCTATACCTATAGCTATTCGGTGCTGGGCGAAACGGTTGCGTGGGTGGTGGGCTGGAGCCTGATCCTCGAATATTCGCTCGCCTGTTCGGCCGTCGCGGTCGGCTGGTCCGGCTATCTCGTGGGCTGGCTGCAATCGGCAGGTGTGCATCTGCCTGCGCTGCTGTTGCAGGGGCCGCATGCCGGTGGGCTGGTCAACCTGCCTGCGGTGCTGGTCTCGCTGGGCATTGCAGGCATGCTGATGGCGGGCACGCGCGAGAGCGCCACGCTCAACATCGTGCTGGTCGCGATCAAGCTGGTAGCGCTGGCGGTGTTCGTCGCGCTCGCGCTGCCCGACTTTGATCCGGCGCATTTCCATCCTTTCATGCCCTATGGCTTTGCTTCCCATGCGGACGGCAGCAGCACGCGCGGCGTGATGGCGGCCGCCGCAATCGTGTTCTTCGCCTTTTATGGCTTCGACGCGGTTGCGACCTCGGCAGAGGAAGCGAAACGGCCCGGACGGGATCTGACGATCGGCATCGTCGGATCGATGGCGCTGTGCACGACCATCTACATTCTGGTTGCGTTGGCGGCGGTGGGCGCGATGCCATACACCGCGCTCGGCAATTCGCCCGAGCCGCTGGCGCTGGTGTTGCGAACGCTGGGCCATCCCTTTGCCGCCTGGGCGATTGCGGCGGCGGCACTGGTCGCGCTGCCGTCGGTTATCCTAGTGATGATGTACGGCCAGAGCCGCATCTTCTTCGTAATGGCGCGCGACGGGTTGTTGCCGCGCCTGCTCGCCCGCGTATCCCCGCGCACCGGATCGCCGGTGCTGGTCACGGGGATCACCGGCGTGTTCGTGGCGGCAGTGGCGGGCTTCCTGCGGCTCGACGAGATTGCAGAACTTGCCAATGCAGGCACGCTGCTGGCGTTCATCGCTGTGGGCCTGTGCATGATGCTGCTGCGCCGCCGTGCGCCCGACGCTGCGCGCGTGTTCCGCTGCCCCGCACCCTACTGGGTGGGCACGATTGCCGTCCTCGGGTGCCTGTATCTTCTCTGGTCGCTGCCCGAGAAAACGCTGGTGCGTTTCCTCGCCTGGAACGTCGCGGGGCTGCTCGTCTATCTGTTCTATGGTCGCGCGCGGAGCCTGCTGGCCCAGAAGCGCGCGGCGCCCGCTGCGATCAGCTGATCAATTGACGGCGAAGGTCGGACAGGGTGCCCTGGATATGGGCTCGCGCCAGCGTGCGGGCGCGCTTGGCGTCGCCGCTTTCCCAGGCGGCAAACAGGTCCGCATGCTCGAGATGGGCGCGGTCCTCGCGTCCGGCGGGCTCAAGATGCTTGTGGACATAGCGCTCCGCCAGGATCTGCAGCCGCTCGACAAGCTGGATGGTAAGCAGGCGCTTGCTGGGGCGCACCAGCGCCATGTGAAATTCGCGATTGCACCGCGCGACGTCATCCAGCCGTTCCGCCGCCGCCACATCGAGCGCCGACAACGCCTCGCGCGCTGCCGCCCGATCTTCATCGGTGGCCGCTTCCGCCGCGAGTGCCATCGCGTCGGGTTCGATCGCGAGCCGCAGCGCGTAAATTTCCTCCGCCTCGCCGGCCGACATCTGGCGGACGAAATAGCCGCGATTGGCCTGTCCGACCAGCAACCCTTCGTGCGCCAGCCGGGCGAGCGCCTCGCGCAGCGGAATCTTGCTCACACCAAGGGTCTGCGCCAGCGCATCCTGGCGGATTGCCTGATCGACGGGCAGCTTGCCGGTGACGATCTGCTCGCGAACGATCGTGAAAATCTGCTCAGACAGGGTGCGGACGACGATACTCATCAGGGCGAACATTCTCCGAAAGGCAGCAATCCTAAAGTTGTAAGACAGGGATTGCTTCCAAATACTGTATACGTAGCAGCTAAGCCGGGCAAGAAGTAGTGATGCGGTGTTCTATAACAGTAATTGGCGGCGGTGTCATCGGGCTTGCGAGCGCCCTGGCGTTGATCCGTGCCGGCCACCGCGTCCTAGTCGTCGATGACGATGTGGACGGCCAGGCGCCGTCGTGGGGAAATGCTGGTCATATCGCGATCGAACAGGTCGAACCGCTCGCATCCTGGGCAACGGTGCGCAGCATGCCTGCCCGGCTGTTCCCACGCGGCGGGGCCGTTTCGCTGCCGCCCGGCGCGTGGCGATACTGGCTTCCCTTCGGCCTGCGGCTGATCCGCGCCGGCTCGCCCCGGCGTTTCCGTGCGGGCAAGGCGGCGCTGGGCGCACTGCTGGGCGAGGCCATGCCCGCCTGGCGGCGGCTTGCTGCCGGACTGGGTGATCCCGACCTGTTGCTGGAAGCGGGGCATTATGTCGGCTGGTCCACTCCGGATAAGGTTTGCGCGGGCTGGCGCAATTGGGAAAGCGCCGACATCGGCACGGCCACATTTCGCGATGCGACCCCGGCGGAACGCGCCATGCTGCCGGGTGCGCCCGCAGGCGCAATCCGCTTCGTCAATACCGGGCAGATCGCCGATCTTGGCCAACTGGCAACGGCGATGCGCGCCACCCTGCAGGCTGCCGGGGGTGAAATCCGCGCCGGTTGTGCAACATTGTCGGCGGAGTCCGGTCGTGCGGTGCTGATGCTGGACGGGGTTCCGGTCGAGGATGCTGGCACGATCCTGGTAGCGGCTGGCGTCCGCTCGGCTGCGCTGCTGGAACCGTTCGGCCATGTCGCGCCGATCATCGCCGAGCGTGGCTATCATTTGCGTAGTAGTGATCATGACTGGCCCGCCGGACTGCCGCCGCTGGTGTTCGAGGACCGTTCGATGATCGTCACGCGCTACGCGGACTGCGTGCAGGTGGCGAGTTTCGTCGAGTTCGCTGGCCAGGATACACCGCCGGATCCGGCAAAATGGGCGCGGCTGGAGGCGCATATCGCGGCGCTGGGGCTGCCGATCCGCGGACCCTATACGCGCTGGATGGGCGCGCGGCCGACGCTGCCCGACTATCTGCCCGCGATCGGGCGGAGCAGTCGCGCCGACAATCTTTATTATGCCTTCGGGCATCAGCATCTGGGGCTGACCCTTGCTGCGGTGACGGGCGAGATCATGGCCGCAATGGTCGGCGATCAGCCCGTCGCCGCGTCTGTCGCCGGCTTTTCCCTGGATCGATTTGAAGGAGTGCAAGGACGATGACCATCGGCGGATCGAATGCGGCGGCCGAACTCGCTGCGTTGGGGCGGTGGACGCAAACGGCCCATGCGATCACACGCGACGAGCGGCTGGGCCGCATCGCACAGGTGCGCTCCCGGATGGAGGCGATGGGCGTCGACGCGCTGCTGGTCAACGCCGGTGCCTCGCTGCGCTATTTTGCCGGCGTGCCCTGGGGCGCGAGCGAACGGCTGGTGGCGATGCTGCTTCGGCTGGAGGGAGAGCCGATTTTCATCTGTCCGCGCTTTGAGCTCGGGTCGCTGATGGCAGATCTGCAGATCGAGGGCGATTTGCGGCTTTGGGAAGAAGACGAGGATCCCTTCGCGCTGGTCGCCGATGCACTGGGCGGCGTTGCCACGATCGCGATCGATCCCGCGCTGCCGTTCCAGATGGCCGAGCGGCTGCGGCGGGCCGCGCCCACCGTCACGCTGGTCGATGGCGGACCCGCGATCGACGGGTGCCGGATGCGCAAGTCGCCTGCGGAAATCGCGCTGATGCAGCAGGCGAAGGACATGACGCTGGAGGTGCATCGCCGCGCCGCCCGCATCCTGGCGCCGGGTATCACCACAGGTGCCGTCAAACGCTTTATCGACGAGGCACATCGCGCGCTGGGCGCCGCGGGCTCCACCTTCTGCATCGTCCAGTTCGGTCATGCGACGGCGTTTCCCCACGGCCTGCCGGGCGAGCAGGCGCTGGAGGAAGGCCAATTGGTGCTGATCGACACCGGCTGTACCGTCGAAGGCTATCATTCCGACATCACCCGCACCTATGCCTTCGGGTGCGTTTCGGACGAGGTGCAGACGATCTGGGCGCTGGAGAAGGAGGCGCAGGCCGCCGCCTTCGCGGCCGCGCGGCCGGGCGTTCCCTGCGAGGCCGTGGACGCCGCAGCCCGGGCAGTACTGGAGCGTGCAGGGCTCGGCCCCGATTATCGCCTGCCGGGCCTGCCGCACCGCACCGGCCACGGCATCGGCCTGTCGATCCACGAGCCGGCTTATCTGGTGCGCGGGGATCGAACGCCGCTCGACACCGGCATGTGCTTTTCGAACGAGCCGATGATCGTCGTGCCCGAACGTTTCGGCATCCGGCTCGAGGATCATTTCTACATAACCGAAGCCGGCCCGCGCTGGTTTACGGAGCCGCAGGCGGCGATCGACCGGTTGATGTAAAGAGGCGAAAGGGGGAGGGGTTTTCGCGATCCCGAGGGGCCTCTCCCCCCGGCCACCTATTCCTCGTCGGGATAGGGGCCTTTGCCGCCTGCTGCGATGAGCTGGTCGACCCGTGTCGTCAGTACCGGCAGCGGTACTGATCCCAGTGCCAGCACCGCATCGTGAAAGGCGCGGATGTTGAAGCGGCTGCCGAGCGCCTTTTCGGCGCGGGCGCGCTGGTCGAGGATGGCTTTCTCGCCCAGATAATAGCTCAGCGCCTGACCCGGCCAGGCGATGTAGCGATCGACTTCGGTTTCGATCTCGTGATCGGCAAGCGCGGTATTGTCGTGCAGGTAGCGCTGGGCCTGTTCGCGGGTCCAGCCCTTCGCATGGATGCCGGTGTCGACGACCAGCCGCGCCGCGCGCCACATCTGGTAGCTGAGCATGCCGAACCGGTCATAGGGCGTTTCATACATGCCCATTTCCTGACCCAGCCACTCGCAATAGAGCGCCCAGCCTTCGCCATAGGCCGAGATATAGCTGTTCTGGCGGAAGGGCGGCAGGCCCTTGTTCTCGGCCGCAAGCGGCATCTGGAAGGCGTGTCCCGGCGCGCTTTCGTGCAGCGTCAGCGCCGGCAACGAATAGAGCGGGCGCGCCGGCAGGTTATAGGTGTTGACGAGATAGACGCCCGGCCCCCCGCGTCCGCTGGTATAGAAAGGCGCGATTTCCGGCGGCACCGGCACGATCGCGAAGCGGCTGCGCGGCAGATGGCCGAACCAGTCCTTTGCCTTGCCGTCGAACGTCTTTGCGATCCACGCGGCGTCGTGCAGCAGTTCCTCGGGGGTCTTGGCATAGAAGCGCGGATCGCTGCGCAGAAAGGCGAGGAAGGCCGGCAGATCGCCGCCGAACTTCACCTCGCGCATCACGTCCTGCATCTGCGCGCGGATCTTGGCGACTTCGTCGAGCCCGATCTGGTGGATCTGGTCGGGCGTCAGGTCCAGCGTGGTGAATTCGCGGATCTTCGCCTGGTAATAGGCCTTGCCGTCGGGCAGCGAGGTGGCGTCGAGCGCGGTGCGGCTGTGCGGGATATAGTCGTCGCGCAGAAAGGCCAGCAGGGCGCGGTGCGCCGGCAGCACCTTGTCGCGGATCGCGGCAATCGCGGCGCTGCGCAATGCTGTCTGGGTGGCCGCCGGGATCGTGGCGGGCATCTGCCTGAACGGCGCGTAATAGGGGTTTTCTTCGGGCGTCTTCGGATCGACTACCGCCGCAACTCCCGCATCGCGCCCCGCAAGCGTAACGCGCGGCGGGGTGAAGCCGCGGGCCAGCCCCGCCCTCATGTTCGCGATCTGCTGGTCAAAATGGCGCGGCATGTCCGCCAGCATCGACAGATAGTCGCGATAATTGCGTTCGGTCTTGAAGGTCTGGCGCGCGACGCCGGCCAGATCGCTCCAGAAGCTGGTGTCGGCGGTCAGCGGCTTTTCATAGTCGCGGAAGCGTTGCGCGGCGAGCAGGCTGTCGATCTGATAGCGATAGACGGCGAAGTTGATGCGGTTGGCGGGAGACAGGCGCTCCGGGCGGATGGTCGCGAGCTTTGCCGCCACGCCCTGCCACGTGCGCAACTTGGCAGCCTGGGTCGCGGTGCTCACATCGGGCAGATGGGCGGGAACGGTGTCGCCGCTATCCTCATCGACCGAGTCGAAGCTTTGCCGCCACTTCCATTCCGCTGTGTAGATTGCCTGGAAGCGCTGATCCTCGCTGTGGGCGGTGCGGTGCGTGGGTGCATGCGGGGCAGCAAGGGCCGTGCCTTGCGGGACGCAAAGGGCAGACGCGCTCCATGCCAGACAAGCTGCCAGCCGCTTTTTGGAACCCTGCACGCCTGCTTCTCCCATAAAAGCGAATTTGTATAACGTATTCCGCGCTAAGGGCAAGCGATGTGCCCGGTTCCCGCCGGAAGACATGCGCTTAGCCTGACAGTTTCATTTCCATCTTGTGACAATATTGGATAGGGCCTTTGCCGCTTTCGTATTCGCCTGCCGGTCTTTCGGGCGAGCTGGCGCGGGGACCATCCTTGGGTTCGTCCCCAGGCGCGCTGTTTTGCGGGACCGGCGCGGAAACGCATATCGGGGCAGGGGAGAAGAAGAAGGATGATTGGTTTCGACGCGGGCGTAGGCGGAGCGCGTCTCGCCCGGACGACGGCTATGCTGCTTTCGGGGGCAGCTATGGGCTTCGTACTGCCGGTGGCAGCCTTGGCGCAGTCCGGCGCGGCGCCTGCCGACCAGAGCCAGGATGCGCAGCGTGACGGTGCGGCGCTTGGCGAAATCGTCATCACCGCCAACCGCTCTGGCGCGGAATCGCTGCAGAAGGTGCCCATGGCGGTCGCTGTGGTGAACGTGCAGGAGATCACCCGCGGCGGCCAGGGCAATCTGGTAGATATCGCCAAGTTCACGCCGTCGCTGTCGATCACCGAGGGCGCGCCGGGCTTCCAGAAATTCAACATGCGCGGCCTGTCGACGGGCCCCTATGCGACGTCCGACACCTCGGACCGGTCGCTGGTGGCGGTCTATCTCGACGACACGCCCATTTCCGTGCAGGGCCAGACGCCCGACCTCAAGGTCTATGACCTCGAGCGCGTCGAGGTGCTGCGCGGGCCGCAGGGTACGCTGTACGGCGCCGGCTCGATGGCCGGTACGGTCCGCTTCGTGACAGCCAAGCCGGTAATGAACCGCTTTTTCGGCACGGCCGAGGCGGGGGCCGCGACGACCGAGCATGGCGAGGCGAGCTTCAACGGCCGGGCTATGCTCAACCTGCCGCTGGTCAACGACACGCTGGCGGTTCGTGCCAATGTCTACGCTGCCCGCGATGGCGGATGGATCGACAATATCGGTCGCCACAACCAGACCGACGCCAACCGCAACGACACCTATCAGGGCCGCGTCGCGCTGCGCTGGACGCCGGATCCCCAGCTCACGGTCGATGCCGCGTTCACCTATGAGCGCAGCCGCGCCATGGGCCTGAACGTCGCATTCGACGGCCTCAACCGGCACACTATCCTGACCAATGGCCCCGAAGGCACGGAGGATCGTTTCCGCCTCTATACGCTTGGCGCGGACTATGATGCCGGCATCGCCGATATCGTCGTATCGGGCGCCTATACCGATCGCACCATCGGCTTCGACGCCAGTGTGGAACCGCAGATCGCCTATTTCTTCCAGGACTATAACAGCGGCCTGCCGATCAGCAGCACGACCTACCCGCTGTTCAAGGCACCGACCAGCTTCAGCAAGGACATCGCGCTGAAACTGCCGGCCGAGCTCTACCAGATCGACCAGCGGCTTAAAGACTATATGCTCGAAGGGCGGCTGGTTTCGAAGCCGGGCGGCCCCGTCACCTGGACGGTCGGTGTCTATTACGAAAAGCAGAAGCGGCACCTGCGCCAGGACATTCCGACGCCGGGCTTCGACAAGCTTTCGTACCAGAATCTGTTCTACGGCCCGTTCAACACGCCGGACAAGCTGTACAATTCGCAGACGGTGGATGCGGCCTTCCAGCCTGACGACATCTTCTCGGGCCTGCAGGATGTCGATGAGCGGCAGGTCGCGGTCTATGCCGACGGCACATGGCACGCCACCAGCAAGCTCGATCTTACCGCCGGCCTTCGCTACTTCGATTTCCGGGAAAAATATTACCTGTTCGAAAGCGGCGTGTACGGCGTGGTCGACCATCTGCCGCTGACGACCAATGCCACGCTGTCTTCCACGGGGGCGAACCCGCGCGGTAACATCTCCTACAAGGTCAACGACAATCTGATGGTCTATGGCGAGGTGGCCAAGGGCTTCCGCTATGGCGGCGGCAACCAGCCGGTGCCGCTGGGCACCGCCGGCATCGCCGGGCAGTGCTCGTCGGACCTGGCCGGCTATGGCTATCGCTCGGCGCCGCTCACTTTCGGTCCTGACAAGCTGTGGAACTACACCATCGGCGAAAAGGCGCGGCTGGCGGACGGGCGCGTGACGCTCAATGCCAGCGCCTATTATATCGACTGGAGCGACGTGCAGACCCGGCTGCGGCTCAATTGCTCCTATTTCTTCACCGACAACAAGGGGAAGATCACCAGCAAGGGGCTGGAAGTCGAAACCATGGTCAAGGCCACGCCGGACGTGACGCTGCAACTGAGCGGATCGTACAATGATTCGCGGGCCAATGGCGACATTCCGACGGTCGGCGCCTTCGACGGCGACCGTACACCTTATTACCCGCAATGGACCGCCAGCGCGCAGGTTTTCTATGACCGGCGCATGGCGAAGGGCGACCTGCACGTCCAGGCGGGCTATCAGTACCAGTCGACGCAGAACACCACGTTCAACAACTTCACCACGACGTTCCAGAACGGCAAGCTGGCGGCCACCGGGCCGAGCCAGACCTGGGCGGTGATCCCCGAGACGCACAATCTGAGCGCCGCCGTCGCCTATGACATCGGCAATCTGGAGTTCGGGCTGTACGGCAACAATCTGGTCAACGGCGTCGGCGTGACCAACATCGCCCGCGCCACCTATTATCAGGTGTACCAGCCGGGCAGCCGCATCACTGTCGCTCGCCCGCGCACCATCGGTGTACGCGCGAAGGTGAAGTTCTGAGGCTTGCTGCCGGTCGGGTTTCGACCCGGCCGGCGGCTTCAGTGCCTTTGCGAGCGGCGGCGCCAGGCAGCGCGCTGGGCGGAAACCAGGCGTAGCAAATCGCCTCCGATAATTGCCATATCGGCGACATGCATGCCCCAGTCGGGAAAGGCGGTGTCGCCGATCGCGCCGGTGCCGACGACGATATCGGCAAGGGCGGGCGCTGCCGAGGGGGCCACTTGCACCGCCAGATAGTGAAACCCGCCCGCCCGGACACAGGTCGCCGAAAGGAGACCGGGCATTTGCACGAAGCGCGTTGCCACCGGCCAGCCGGTCGCCGGCTTTGCATATTGCGCATAGCCGCCCTTCCACCATGGAAAGCCGAGGATCGGATCGAGCGGCGCCGTGCCGCCGGCGAGACGCGCGGGATTGGTGCAGCCGGCTTCCTGCCCGGGCGCTTCGGAACGGCCGAACAGTGCGTTGGCGGGCAGGGTGGCGTCGGCGCGATAGCTAGCCCAGGTGACGACGCAGCCGAGCTGACCTGCCTCGCGGCACAAGGGCACCGTGCGGAAACTGCCGCCGACATCGCCACCCACCGGCACCTGCACGGCGGTGCCCGGCAGAATCGCTAAGAGCATGTGCCTCTGGATGGGCTTGCCGTCGATTTCCTCGGCGATCAGCCGTTTCAGCAGCAGCGAACCCTGACTATGCCCGATCAGCACGGAGGGCCGTCCGCCATTGTCGCGTGCCAGATAGCTTCGCCACGCCGCGCGCACGTCGCGATAGGCGAAGTCGAGTGCTGCGGCGAGGGACGCACCGTTTCCGCCCATCGCCTTGCGGAGCGCGGTGAGCGTGACCTGGCGGTAAATGGGAGCAAAGGGGCGGCAGACGCTGCGAAATGGCGCGAATTGCGCGGTCGTCTGGCCTTTCTCGCCTTCGCCCGGCGTCAAGTCGCTGTTGTCGCCAGGGTCGAGCGAGGCGGTGGGATAGAGATAGAAACAATCGACATCGCGCGGCCGCTGTCGCGGTGCCGGCACCCTCCTTGCGCTGCCGTTGGCGGCGATGCGTGTCATCGCCAGGTCGTCACCGCACACATCAGCCCGGCCTGGCCGGCATAGCCAGTTTTCGCCGCGGCTATAGTCCGGTGCCGCGATGCCGGAGGCCATGGCGAGCAGCAGCGCCAGCACGCTCACAGGGCAGATTCTCCCGCGCCAATGCCGGCTGTGCGCGGGGCAATGCTGGCCGCGCGGACGCGCTCGTCGTCGGGGCCATAGGTGCGTACGCTGGTGAGGTAATGATAGGCGGCCCAGAACCCGGTCAACGAAAGGGCGAGCAGCGCATAACGGAGCGATTCGGTGTTGTTACCCATCGTCCCCGCCAGCAGATCGCTCAGCCAGCCGACGCTGGCGGGTGCGATGATCAGATTGGCGACATTGGCGGTCAGCAGGCTGATCGCCATGCCCTGCGCGCGCATCGTTGCCGGCAGGAAGTTGAGCAGCAGCGCCATGGTCGGGCCGACATAGAGATAGACTGCCGGGACGACGATCCACAGCATCGCCGTCGCCACCGTCAGCGAATGCGTCCAGTAGATGAGGAACGAAGGGATCGTTGACAGCAGCACGATCACGCCCAGGAAACGCGCGATCCACTTCGGCTCCTCCATCTTCGGCAGGGCGAGAATGGCGCCGGTGGCAATCGTCGCTGCGGTCCCTGCCCAGAAATAGATCGTGCCAAGCCGCTGGCCGGCATCGGCCGTGGAGAGGTGGAAGGCACGCTCGAAATAGGTCTGGGTCCAGAACAGCAGGCCCCAGCCCCAGAGGCAGATCACGGTGCCGGCGGCGTTGATGTGCCAGGCCGAACGCTGGGTCCACAGGAAGCGACAGGTTTCCACAAAGCTGGCGGGCGGGGCACTGTCTTCGGTCAGCAGCTCGAACCGGCCGCGCACCGGCTCGCGCACGGTCAGCAGGATGACGAAGCCGAAAAGGACGCCGGGCACGCCAAGCGCAATGAAGGCGGCACGCCAGTTGTTGAAATGGCCGACGATTTCCCCCGCTACGCTTGACCCCAGCCACGCGCCCAGCGGCAGGCCCAGCGCGTAGATGGTGAGCGCATAGGCACGGCGCCCGCGCGGGAAATTGTCGGCGATGATCGAAGTGGAAGGCGGCGTCCCGCCCGCCTCGCCGATGCCGACGCCGATCCGTGCGAGCAGGAATTGCCACCAGTTCTGGGTGAGGCCAAGCAATGCCGTCATCGCCGACCAGAGGATCATCGCGCTGGCGACGATGTTGCGCCGGTTCGCTCGATCGGCGACCCGGGCGATGGGCAGCCCCACCGTGATATAGAACAGGGCCAGCGACACCCCGGTCAGCCAGCCGACCCCGGCATCGCTAAGCCCGAATTCGACGCGGATCGGCTCCAGCACCGTCGAGACGACATAGCGGTCGGCGATGTTCAGTGCATAGACGAGCGCCAGGATAAGGACGACGTACCAGCGTCCTTTCGACAAGGTCGGCGTGGCCGCTTCGCTCATTCCTGCATTCCCCCCGGTTGACCTGACTGCCGAATACGAGTGGGCTCGCATGGCGGTTCATCCGCATTGCCCCAGCGACGCGGTCTCAGGCAAGCGGCTGCATCGGCCTGGTAGGTGTGTGGTTGCCGGATCAAGGTCTGATCGTATAACGTATGCTTGTTATGGGGAGTTGGAATATGGCGTGCGTGACCAGCAACCGGCGCGAATGGATGATCGGCGCCGGCGTGGCGGCAGTGGTCGCCGGCACGGCGCACGGCATGGATGTACGCGGGACGTTGCCGGACCGGGCCACGCCGTTGCCGCTCAGCGATGTTCGGTTGCTCCCGTCTCCGTTCCTGACCGCCGTAGAGGCAAACCGGCGCTATCTCTACAGCCTCGAACCGGATCGGCTGCTCCACCATTTCCGTAAAGGGGCGGGGCTAACCCCGAAGGGTGCTGTCTATGGCGGCTGGGAAGGCGATACGATCGCCGGCCATTGCCTGGGCCATTATCTGTCCGCGCTGGCGCTACTCCATGCCCAGACCGGAGATTCGGAGGCGAAGCGCCGTGCCGACTATATCGTTGCCGAACTCGCCGAGACGCAAAAGGCCCGCGGCACCGGTTATGTCGGTGCGCTGCTGCGCAAGCGGAAAGACGGCACGCTGGTCGATGGCGAAGAGATTTTCCGCGAAATCGCGGCTGGCGATATTCGCTCCAGCGGGTTCGATCTGAACGGGGCCTGGTCGCCGCTCTACAATATCCACAAGACCTTTGCGGGGCTTCTCGATGCGCAGGCACTGTGCGGCAACGCGCAGGCACTGACGGTGGCGACCGGGCTCGCAGGCTATTTCAAGCGATTGTTCGCCGGCCTCAGCGCTGAACAGCTGCAGACGGTGCTCGGGTGCGAATATGGCGGCCTGAACGAAAGTTTCGCCGAGCTTTCCGCGCGTACGGGCGACCGGCAATGGATGTTGGTTGCCGAACGCATCCACGACGACAAGGTGCTGGATCCGCTCGAACAGCGGCAGGACGATCTCGCCAACCACCACGCCAACACCCAGATCCCCAAGCTGATCGGAATGGCGCGCATCCACGAGCTGACCGGCCGTGCCACGCCCGCCATCGCCGCGCGGTATTTCTGGGAGACGGTGACGACCCATCACAGCTATGTCATCGGCGGCAATGCCGACCGCGAATATTTCTTCGCGCCCGACACGGTCGGCCTGCATGTGACGGAGCAGACCTGCGAGCATTGCAACAGCTACAACATGCTCAAGCTGACCCGGCACCTGTTCGGCTGGCAGCCCGACGGCGCCTTGTTCGACTATTACGAGCGTACCCATTTCAACCATATTCTGGCGGCGCAGAATCCGGCGACGGGCATGTTCGCCTATATGATGCCGCTGATGGCGGGCAGCCGCCGCGAATGGTCTTCGCCGACCGAGGATTTCTGGTGCTGCGTCGGCAGCGGCATGGAGAGCCATGCGAAGCATGGCGAATCTATCTTCTGGGACGGCGGCGACACGCTGCTCGTGAACCTGTTCATCCCCGCCCATGCGCGCTGGTCGACGCGGCAGGCGGAATGGACGCTATCCACCGCCTATCCCGATGACGGCGCCGTCACGCTGACGCTCGCCGCGCTGCCAAAGCCTGACCATTTCGCAGTGGCGATGCGCGTGCCTGGCTGGGCCGCTTCCGCCACGCTGGAGGTCAATGGCGCGCCGGTGCAGAGCGAGCGGGCGGCTGGCTATGCAATCGTGCGGCGCCGGTGGCAGGCAGGGGATACGCTCCGCATGACGCTGCCGCTCGCGCTTAGGGCAGAGCCGGCGTCGGGGACGCCCGATCAGGTCGCCATCCTGCGCGGGCCGCTGGTGCTGGCCGCCGATCTGGGGCCGGCGGACAAGGATGCACCTGACGCAGCGGCACCGGCGCTGGTGGGGGGCGACATCCTGGCCGGGTTCGTGCCGGCCGGGGAGGGGGGCAGCCGGTTCGTTGCCCGTGGGGTCGGACGGCCCGGCGACCTGCAGTTCGCGCCGTTCTATCGCGGCTGGGACCGCCGCAGCGCAGTCTATTTCAAGCGCTTCACCGATGCCGGCTGGGAACGGGAAAAGACGGTGTACGCCGCCGAACAGGCACGCCGCGCCGACATCGCCGCGCGATCCGTCGATGTGATGCATCTGGGCGAGATGCAGCCCGAGCGGGACCATGACCTGATCTCCGCGATTTCCTACCCCGTCGTGTATCGCGGCCGGAACGGCCGCGATGCGCGCAGCGGCGGTTTCCTCCAGTTCCGGATGAAGGCGGCAGCGGGGCCGCTGGTGCTGCAGGCAACCTATTGGGGCGACGAGCGCAACCGCGCGTTCGACATTCTGGTCGACGGGGTTCGCGTCGCCACCGAAACGCTGCATGCCAGCCAGCCGGGCGTGTTCGTCGACATCGACTATCCGGTGCCCGAGACGCTGACCCGCGGCAAGCAACAGGTCGTTATCCGGTTCGAGCCGCACGCCGGCCACACCGCCGGCCCGGTCTTCGGCGTGCGATTGATGCACGCGGCGCGCTGATGGGGGAGCAATGGCGCGCCCGGCTGGATTCGAACCAGCGGCCCCAAGCTTAGAAGGCGTGGTAAGAGGCTTCCGAGGACGTCTGAAACTGTCTTTCTAGGAGAGAGGGAAGGGTACAGAAGATCCCCCAATATTGCGGAGTGTCTCATTTCCTGTTACCTAAAACGTTACCTGACGGAGCGATAGGTAACATGGCCAGGTTGACCGATACTCGCGTAGCCGCGTTGAAGCCGCCTACGGTTGGACAGGCAGAATATCCTGACGATCTCGTCACCGGATTGCGGCTCCGCATCGGAGCAGGTGGCCGGAAGGCATGGATCGTGCGAACGCGAGCGGGCACTAAGGTGCTCAATAAGACGCTCGGCACCTACCCGACGCTTGGCGTGGGCAAGGCGCGCGAAGAGGCCCGCAGGTTTCTTGAGGATTTGGCGACGACTGGCACGCCGCGAGTGAACCGGACGTTCGGTCAGCTGGCAGAGGATTGGTTGGACAAGGTAGCCAAGCCAAACAACCGCTCCTGGCAGCTGCAAAAGCGGCGCTTGGAGATCCACGTTCTGCCAAAGTGGGGTGACCGGAAACTGGATACTATCCGCCGTGCGGATGTGCGCGAACTCATTGAGTCGATTGAGGGCGAGGTGTCGCCGAACCGGAATCTGACTTTGATCCGCACGCTTCTTCGATATGCTGTCTCGCGGGACTGGATAGAGTCGTCACCAGCGGAGGCAATTGCCAAGCCGAAGATCGAGAATCCGCGCGATCGTGTCCTCGAGATGGATGAGGTGCGGCGCGTTTACGTTGGTGCAGACCTGCTCGGTTATCCTGCCGGTGGTTTCATCAAAATGCTTCTACTTACAGCACAACGCCGAACTGAGGTGGCGGAGATGCGCTGGGACCAAATCGATCTGGACGCAGGGGTTTGGGTGATTCCATCGGAATCGGCGAAGTCAGGCAGGCCGCATCTGGTGCCTCTTTCGGCTCTCGCAGTTCGGTTGCTCCGGTCCGTACCCAGGCTTGGGGATTACGTCTGGACCAGTGACGGCAATAGCCCGATCAGTGGTTTCGCAAAACTTAAGCAGCGGCTCGATGCTTTTCTCGCCGCATCTGGGGGCGCGTTGCAGCCATGGGTGCTCCACGATTTGCGCAGAACTGCGGCGACGCACATGGTGCGCTTGGGCGTCACGGAGACAATCGTTGGTCGAGTGCTGAACCACGCCGTGCAGGGCATCACGGCGAGAGTCTACGCGCTTCACAGCTACGCTCCTGAGAAGCGGGAGGCGCTTGATCGCTGGGCCGCTGACGTTCATCGGGAAATGGAGGGATGTAGCCCGCTGTCCATTTCTGGTTCGGCCCATCCGCGGTGAATTGATCATCGATCAGCCGAACTTAGTTTACTATCTCCGCGAACGGGGCGTCGACACGATGTGGCATGCCGTCGTCACGCAGGAGGACGATCTTGCGCGCCTGTCTGCCGTACCGTTCCCCTGCGTCGCAAAGCCCCGCGAAGGGGCGCCCATGCATCTTCTCCCACCGATCGGCTGGTGCAGCAGTAGGTAGATTACCCAAGAACGCTGCGGCGGCTGGGGTGTCATAATGCGCCGGCTGCGCCCGATCGAGAGGGAAAATGATGTGCCTGCCCATGACCGTACGGGGCCAACGCCGCGTGCCTGACACGTCGCAAATGCGGCTTGGCCTCTGTCGCGCCGGGCGCGGGCGGTCGTGACAGCACCCCCAGTCAGCATACCCCTGGAAGGTTTGAGCACCGAAGCGGCGGCGGCCCGGCTTCGCGAGGAAGGCCCGAACGAGCTGCCGCGTGCGGGGCAGCGCTCGCTGCTCCGCATCCTAGTCGAAGTCCTGCGCGAGCCGATGCTGGCGCTGCTGCTGCTCGGCGGCATCGCCTATCTGCTGCTCGGCGATCGTGCCGAGGCCCTGATCCTTCTGGCCTTCGCGACTTTTTCGGTGGTGGTCACCGTCGTCCAGGAAACCCGCACCGAGCATGTGCTCGAAGCGCTGCGCGACTTGTCCGCACCGCGCGCGCTGGTGCTTCGCGACGGTGTCCGCGTCCGCATTCCGGGACGCGAAGTGGTATGTGGCGATCTGATCGTCCTCGAACAGGGCGACCGGATAGCTGCGGACGCGATCCTGCTCGAAGCCGCCGATCTGCAGACCGACGAATCGCTGCTGACGGGCGAATCGCTGCCGGTGGGCAAGACCGCATCCGGCCCGGACAGCACCGACGCTGCCCGCCGGCCGGGCGGTGAAGGTCAGCCCTTTGTCTATTCGGGGTCGCTTGTGACGCGCGGCAGCGGGGTCGGGCGGGTACTGGCAACCGGCCCGCGCAGCGAGATTGGCCGGATCGGCCAGTCGCTCGCGACGCTCGACACCGACGCCCCGCGTCTGCGCCGCGAAACCGCCCGGCTGGTCGCCTGGTGCGGGATCGGCGGCGGCGTGATCGCCGCGCTCGTGGTGCTGCTCTACGGGCTGTTGCGCGGCGGCTGGATCGAGGCGGCGCTTGCCGGCATTGCGATCGGCATGTCGATGTTGCCGGAGGAGTTTCCCGTCGTGCTGACGGTGTTCCTCGCCATGGGCGCCTGGCGGGTGGGCAAGGTTGGCGTGTTGACACGGCGTGCCGCCGCCATCGAGGCACTTGGCTCGGCGACCGTGCTTTGCACCGACAAGACGGGCACGCTCACCGAAAATCGTATGTCGGTCGCCCGGCTGTGGCTGCCCTCTGGCGATACGATCCGCGTGCGCGGCGATGACGCGGTGCCGCCCGACTATCACGCACTGATCGAAACGGCGGCGCTCGCCAGCGCCGTCGAGCCGAGCGACCCCATGGAAGTTGCGCTGCACGCGGCGCGTGCGCAGGTGCCAGCGTCCGGTCGTGGCGGCACCGTGGCACATGCCTATGCGCTCCGCCCTGAACTGCTCGCCATGTCGAACATCTGGGACGATGGCGAGCAACTTGCGCTCTGCGCCAAGGGAGCGCCGGAAGCGATCGCGACGCTGTGCCGGCTGGCGCCCGCGGATGCTGCGTCCATGGCGGCGGCGGTCGAGGCAATGGCGGCGGAGGGCATCCGCGTGCTCGCGGTTGCCAATGCCACGCCGAGCGACCGCAACTGGGCGGCGACCCAGCACGACTATGCCTATGCACTGGCGGGTCTGGTCGGGCTGGCGGACCCGTTGCGGACCAGCGTTCCCGCTGCGGTGGCGGAATGCCGGGCTGCAGGGATTCGCGTCGTGATGATCACGGGGGATTATGCCGCGACCGCACGATCGATCGCGACCCAGGCGGGGATCGCCGAGGGGGATGTCCTCACCGGGGCCGATCTGGCGTCACTGGACGATGCTGCGCTCGCCGCGCGCCTCCGGAGTGTCACCGTCTTCGCGCGGATCATGCCCGAGCAGAAACTGCGGATCGTGCAGGCGTTCAAGGCCGATGGCGAAATCGTTGCGATGACCGGCGACGGTGTCAACGATGCCCCCTCGCTCAAGGCCGCGCATATCGGCATCGCGATGGGCAAGCGTGGCACCGACGTGGCGCGCGAAGCGTCGGCCATCGTCCTGCTCGACGATGATTTCGGGTCGATCGTCCGGTCGGTGCGGCTCGGCAGGCAGATTTATGACAATATCCGCAAAGCCATGGCCTTCATCTTCGCCGTGCATGTGCCGATTGCAGGGCTCGCGCTGCTGCCCTTGTTCTTCGGGCTGCCGATCCTGTTCGGGCCGATCCACATCGCGCTGCTGGAAATGGTGATCGATCCCGTATGTGCGCTGGTGTTCGAAGCCGAACCTGCGGAGGGCGACGTGATGCGGCGCCCCCCGCGTGCACCCGACGAGCCGCTCTTCTCGCTGCCAATGATCGCGTGGAGCGTCTTCCAGGGGTGCCTCGCCTTCGCGATGTTGGCGACGGTCTTCCTGGTCGAGACCTGGTCGGGCATGCCCGAGGCCGAACTGCGCGCGCTCATTTTCTTCGCCCTGATCGCGGAGATCGTTGCGTTGGTGCTGGTCAACCGTGCGTTCAGCGCCGCGCTCGGTACTGCACTCGTTCGGCATAACATGGCGCTGCGGTATATCGCCGCCGCGATCCTCGGCGTGACCGGGGTGATCCTGTTCGCTCCCTGGGCGCAGGCGCTGCTCAAATTCGGATCGATCGCATGGAGCGACATGGCCTTCGCCGTCGCGCTGGGCATCGCCTTGCTGCTCGCGCTCGAAAGCTGCAAGCCACGCCTCCGCGGGATCGCGCGTGCCGCATCCCGGCCGGCGCGCACGCGGGGCGGCGCTACATGAGGATGTGCCCATGACGTTCGCCCGCGCCTTTGCACTGGCGCTGCTCGCCGTTGCGACGCTTGCCTTTGTCTGGCTGGTTACCCCGTTTTCGGGCGCCATCCTTTGGGCGGTGATCGCGGCGGTGCTGTTCGAGCCGCTCAATGCGCACCTGCTGCGCGCCATGCCGCGCCGGCGCAATCTGGCTGCGCTTGTCACGCTGCTGACGATCATCGCGCTGGTGGTGGTGCCGGCAGTAGTGCTTGGCGGCGCACTGTTGGGCGAAGCCAAGGCGCTCTATGCGCGGACGCAGAGCGGCGACGTCGATTTCGACCGGCTGTTTGCCGGCCTGCAGCGCGAATTGCCTGCCTGGGCGCGGGCCTGGCTCGGCGATGTCGGTCTCAGCGACATGGAGGGGCTGCGCGCCAAGCTCAGCCAGGGTCTTGCAACCGGCTTCCAGGCGGTGGCGGCCCGGGTGCTGAGCGTCGGCCAGGGCACACTGGGCTTTTTCCTCGATTGGGGCGTGATGCTCTATCTCACCTTCTTCCTGCTGCGCGACGGCCGCGAGATTGCGGGACGGATCGAGCGTGCCTTGCCGATCGAGGGCCCGCAGCGCGCGATTCTCGTCGCCAAATTTCTCGCCGTGATCCGCGCCACCATCAAGGGAAGCCTGATCGTCGCTGTCCTTCAGGGCGCCACCGGCAGTCTGACCTTCTGGATTCTGGGGATTCCAGGCGCGCTGTTCTGGGGGGTGGCGATGGGTGTCTTTTCGCTCTTTCCCGCAATCGGCACGGGGCTGATCTGGGTGCCGATCAGCCTCTACCTGTTCGCCACTGGGGCCGTGTGGCAGGCGACGTTGCTGTTCGCGTGCGGCTTTTTCATCATCAGCAGCGTCGATAATGTGGTGCGTCCGATCCTGGTCGGCCATGACGCGCGCATGCCGGACTATATCGTGCTGCTCGCCACGCTGGGCGGCTTCGAGTTGATGGGGTTCAACGGCTTTGTCGCAGGGCCGATCATCGCGGCGCTGTTCCTTGCTGCATGGGAAGCATTCTCGCTGCCATCGGCTGGCGCTGAGCGACCGAAAAGGTAGGTTTCGACAAGCTGTAGAGAAAAGGGCGAAGGACGTTTCGCGCCACTGGCACGACCGCGCTCTATGCCGCTACGCTCCACCGAGCCCCTGGCGGGTCTCGGCCGCTGGCGCGGTGACGATCGCTAACGCAAGGGCCGGCGGTTCGCCGGCATGCGGACAGCGCTGCGCGCTGGCCGCCTGGTTCGGCGCATTGCTCGAGCGGTGGGAGGCTGTCACCCTGCCGTGCGCCAGCCCGGATCGCAGGAGCATGCTCGTGACGGATCGGATCTGATCCTCAGGCTGTCGGCTGCTTGGGTAGTGGCCATCCCTAATCAGAAACTTGGTTTGGGGACCCGTGCATCGGGTTGTCGAGCCACGCTGCGATCGCCGATTCCCGCCAGCCCATGCACCGCGTGCTAATCCGCATGTTCTTGGGAAAGGTGCCGGCTGCCATTTTTCGGTAGAGGGTGGAGCGGGTCAGGCCGGTGCGTGCGAGCACGGTCTTGATCCGGAGAATGCGGTCGGGTGGGTCGGGATGGATCTGCATTGCTATTACCTTGCATCGTTTGCGGGTTGGTGGAGCGCCCCGGGACAAGTTTGCATCGAGCGGGGTGGTCGGCAAAAGAGCCTTGCTGGGGTAAGAAGAGGTCGTTCTGGGGACTCTTCCCGCCGAATTGCTGCGCAAGATTGCTCGCGAATTGGGGGCGGCGGTCTCATGGCGTCCCACGCCAGCGGCGTGACTGCGCTCGCACGCCGCTGACGCGGCGCCGAGTCGGAATGGCCGTCTCGGCCCTGCGGGTTTTGATCGCGGACGCTGGCCGATCCTGCGGACCGGCGGCCGGCAGGTGCCGGCAGCGGAACGCGGGGGTGGTGCGCGCGCTGGCGCACGCCTGCGGCGACCCCAGGGCGCGCGAGGTATTGGTGCCCGCGTGGCACACTTGCCCGGGCGGGAGGCACGGGCGGCGGCTGGCGCACGTGGTGGCGCGCGCACGCCGCCCATGCAGGCCCGCCCGGTTGCAAGGGTGCGGTTCTTGGTCCGGGCGCCGCTGGCGCCCGGCAGCGCGGGTGCGCTGACAGGGCGGTCGCCGCGCTGCGGCGCGGCGGCGTTGGTGCGCCGGCACGCGCAAAGGGCAGGGGGAGCGTCGCTCGCCTCTAGTCCTGCCGCGGCATGCCGCAAGCCGGGCTTTGCCCGGCTCCTCCACGGTGTTCCGGCCCTGCGGGTGCGGCCTGCCTCCGACGGCAGGACTGCCGGTTCGCTCCTGCCGCTCCCCCCGCCCTTCCGGCGCCGGTTGCGGTGTTTTGGAAGGAGCAGGACCATGGGTGTTGGACAAGAGAACCGCGCGAGCCTCTATGCCGAGGTGACGGGACGGGTGATTGCCGAACTGGAGCAGGGGCGGCTGCCCTGGGTGCAGCCTTGGGATGCGGCGGCATGTGGCTGTGCGATGCCGGCCAATGCGGTGACCGGGCGGCGCTATTCGGGGATTAATGTGCTGATCCTCTGGGCGGCGGTGATCGAGGGGCGGTATGGCTCGCAGCGCTGGCTGACCTTTCGACAGGCCCAGGCGGCCGGAGGCACCGTGCGGCGGGGTGAGCGGGGCACGACGATATGTTATGCGGATCGCTTCACGCCCAAGGACGAGGCCGAGCGGGCGCGCGACGAGGATCGCGAGGCGCGGCAGCTGGCGTTTCTGAAGCGGTTCACCGTGTTCAATGTCGACCAGTGCGAGGGATTGCCCGAGCGACTGACTGCGGTGCAGCAGGGCGAATCTGTGGCCGAGGCCGACCGCATTCAGGCTGCGCATGCGCTGATGGAAGCGTGCGGCGCCGATATCCGGATCGGGGGCGGGGAGGCCTATTACAGCCCGGCGGGGGACTATGTCGCTGTGCCGCCGCAGCTGGCGTTTTACAATCGCATCAACTGGTATCGCACCGTGCTGCACGAGTTGGGGCATTGGACCGGGCACGGTTCGCGCTTCGACCGCGACCAGTCTGGGGCGTTCGGTAGCGCCGCCTATAGTCGGGAAGAGCTGGTTGCCGAGATGACGAGCGCGTTCACCTGCGCGTCGCTGGCGATCCGGCCGACGGTGCGGCACGCCGATTATATCGGCAGCTGGTTGGCCGTGCTGCGCGAGGACGAAAAGGCGATCTTCCGCGCGGCGAGCGCTGCCAGCAAGGCGGCCGATTACCTGCTCGGGTTCGTCTCGGACGGGGAGGCGGGGCAATGATGCGCTGGCTTCGCCTACGGCGGATGCGCCGTGCGTTTCGGGCACTACCCGAGCGGGACCGGGCGATCTTCGGATCGGTGCGGTTCGACGATTTGGACTATATCGAAACGGCCAGGCGGCATGGCTGCACGGTAGGGGACGTGGAAGAGACCATCACCCGCGTAATCATTACCCTCGACCGCGCCCTGAGGGGCAAATGACTATGACAGAGTCCACACCTCGCCCGGCCGCGCCGGGCGAGGTGTACGCCGCGGCATCAGCGCGTTAGGATCGATCCATGAGGACTAGCCTCGACCATCTGCCCCCAGCCAAGCAGCGCGAGCTGGAGCGTGTCGTCCAGATCCTGTTCGAGGAGTTTGGCGACGCGATCGCCATCGCCACGTCGGACTGGAAGAAGCAGGCGCGCATCCTCAAGGTCATCCTGTACGGCAGCTATGCGCGCGGCGGCTGGGTCGACGAACCGCATACCGCCAAGGGCTATCAGTCGGACTTCGACCTTCTGGTCATCGTCAACAGCGACAAACTTACCGATCGGGTGGAGTTCTGGGCAACCGCCGAGGACCGGCTGAACCGCGAACTGGCGATCACGAAGACGCTGCGCACGCCCGTCAATTTCATCGTGCACACGCTGCAAGAGGTGAACGATGGACTGGCGCATGGCCGCTATTTCTTCATGGACGTCGCCCGTGACGGCATTGCGCTGTACCAGAGCGATCCTAGCGAACTACACCAGCCTAAGCCGAAGACACCAACGCAGGCGCTAGCGATGGCGCGGGAGTACTTCGACGAGTGGTTCCCCGCAGCCATCAAACGCTTTGAAGCGGCCCGCTTCCTAATCGAAAAGGAATACTCCAAGCAGGCAGCGTTCGACCTGCATCAGACCGCAGAAAGCCTCTACCACTGCGTGCTATTGGTCTGCACCTTCTACACCCCGCATGTGCACAATCTGGCCTTCCTGCGCACCCAGGCCGAGCGGATCGATCCGCGCCTGATAGACGCTTGGCCACGCGATCAGCGCGTCGACCGCTCGCGCTTCGAAAAGCTGAAGGAAGCCTATGTGAAGGCGCGCTATTCGAAGCATTACCGCATCAGCGCCGAGGAACTGGCGTGGCTGGGCGAACGCGTCGAAGTGCTGGGTCAGGCGGTGCAGGTGATCTGCGAAGAACGCATCGCGGCGCTGAAGCAAGCTGCCGCCGCATGATCGTCGCGCGCCGAGGCATCGAGCCTCGGCGCGCGATTGAATTCAGGCAGCCGGTGCCGCCTTCGCGCGCGGCTTGCGCGCCGGCTTCGGGGCAGGTGCTTCGGCAGGCGCGTTGCGTGCTGCACGGCCCTTTGCGCCCAGACCGATCTTGTGCGCCATCGCGCGGCGCTGCTCCGAATAGGTCGGCGCCACCATCGGATAATCGGACTTCAGATTGTAGCGCGCGCGATATTCCTCGGGCGTTAGGCCGTGCGTGCTCAGATGCCGGCGCAGGGTGCGATAGGGCTTGCCGTCGATCAGCGAGATGATGTGGTCTTTCGAGGCCAGCGATTTGCGGACCGAGACGGCCGGCGTGAATTCTTCCGACGCAGGTTCTTCGCTCGCAACTTCCGCGTTCACGACCCCACCCGAAAGTTCAATCACATCTGCATGCATCTTCCGCAGAAACGTGGAGACATCGTCCATCGTCGCGCGATTGTTCGGGTTCGATAACCAGGCAATGGTGAGGTCGCTTGCGAGTTCAACGGGGTCTGTATTGCTCTGCTCAGACATTCTGCGTCCCTGCTCCTTGATTTGCGGCATAGTGCCGGCAGTAGGATTATAGGAGCGTATGTAAAGCGTCTGCTAAAATATGTTGGAAGATGCGGGGGGACTACTCATTCTGCAGCTGCTCGAAGGCGCGACGCCCGCGTCGTCGCCATAATGTCAGCGCCTGATCACGTTGTTCGCTTTTCAGCGTGGCAGCAGCGTCGATCATCACACCGAACAATACAGCGCGATCGTCGTCGGTGAGTTCGACCAATCCGGCTTTAGCAATCAGGCCACCGAGCTCGATCAGCTGACGCGTTCGCTCGCGTCGCTTCACCATCCACTCCCGCGTATCATTCCGCGCCTGTTGCGCTTCCAGCCGGTGCCGTGCCGCCGTCAGCTGCCGCAGCCGATGCCGCACGCGAACGAGCGCCGCCGCGAGTTTTTCCCTGCCGTTGAAAGAAGGCCGCGCCACGCTGGCGCCAGTCCTCCCGTGCGATCATGTCGGACGCGTCGACAGCCGCGAGCAAAGCGCCCGCCAGCTGCTCGACCGGTAGCGCATCGGCACCGGTCGCGACCACCAGCTCGCCGAACTGCTGGAGTTTGGCTTGTTTGAGCTGTCGTGCCTTTCTGTCGAGCGCCTTCAGTTCCGAATCAAAGTCCCGTGGTTTGCGCATCGAAATCTCCACAGTTGATGGGTGATGTTCGGTGATTTAGGAACCGTGTCGATCAGCGCAAATTTCGTGAAACATCTTGGGATTATCACGTCGCGAAAAAGATGAAATCTTTTGAGGGCGCGCTTATACGTCGTGCCGACGTCGCTTGTTTGGTGTAAATGGATTGCCGCTATGGCGATCTACCATTTCTCGGCCAAGATCATCAGCCGCGCCAGCGGATCGTCGGCGCTTGCCGCTGCCGCCTATCGCTCCGCATCGCGGCTGCACGATCAGCGGCTCGATCGGCATCACGACTTCTCGAACAAGGCCGGCGTCGTCCATTCCGAAGTGCTGCTGCCGGACGGCGCGCCGGAGCATCTCGCCGATCGGGAGAAACTGTGGAATGCCGTCGAGGCCGTCGAACTGCGCAAGGACGCGCAACTGGCGCGCGAGATCGAATTCGCCATCCCGCGCGAGCTGAACCAGGCCGAGGGCATTCGGCTGGCGCGGGAGTTCGTCAAGGCAGAGTTAGTAAACCGCGGGATGGTCGCCGATCTCAATGTCCATTGGGATATCGGCGCCGATGGCGAGCCCAAGCCGCACGCGCATATCATGCTGGCATTGCGCGAGGTGGATGCCGAGGGTTTCGGCAAGAAGAACCGCGACTGGAACCGTCCCGACCTGCTGGAGACATGGCGCGAGCGCTGGGCCGGGCACGTCAATGCGCGACTGGCCGAACTCGATATCGACGCACGTGTCGATCACCGGTCACTGGAAGCGCAGGGGATCGAGCTGGAGCCGCAGCACAAGATCGGCCCGGCTGCGGCGCGGATGGCCGAACAGGGGCTGTCGTCCGAGCGCCTGGAAGAGCATCACGAGATCGCGCGTGCCAATGGCGAGAAGCTGCTCGCCAGTCCGGCGCTGGCGCTCGACGCGATCACCCGCACCCAGGCGACCTTCACCAACCGCGATCTGGCGATGTTCGTGCATCGCCATAGCGAAGGGAAGGAGCAGTTCGACCAAGTGATGGCGGCGGTGCGCGCGGTGCCCGAGCTGGTGAAACTGGGCAAGGACGGACGCGGCGAAGATCGCTTCACCAGCCGTGACATGATCGAGACTGAAGCGCGGCTGGAGCGCGCGACGGTGAAGCTCGGCGCCCGTCGCGGCCATGGCATGGACGAGCCGCATCGCAAGCTTGCCTTGGCACGCGCCGAGATGCGCGGATTGGTGCTGTCGAGCGAACAGCGCAGTTCCTTCGATCATGTCACCAGCGGCAGGGATCTGGGCGTGGTCGTCGGCTACGCCGGCACCGGCAAATCGGCGATGCTCGGGGTGGCACGCGAAGCGTGGGAGAGCGCTGGCTATCAGGTGCACGGGCTGGCGCTGTCCGGCATCGCCGCCGAGAATCTCGAAAGCGGCTCGGGCATCACGTCGCGCACCATTGCCAGCATCGAGCATCAATGGGGACAGGGTCGTGAACTACTGACCGACAAATCGATCCTCGTGATCGACGAAGCCGGCATGATCGGCACGCGCCAGATGGAGCGGGTGATCGCCGAAGCCGAGAAGCGCCGCGCCAAGGTGGTGCTGGTCGGCGATCCGGAGCAGTTGCAGGCGATCGAAGCGGGGGCGGCGTTCCGGTCGGTCGCCGAGCGGCACGGCGCCATCGAGATCACCGACATTCGCCGACAGCGCGACGACTGGCAGCGGCTGGCGACGCGCCAGCTAGCGACCGGCCGAACGGCCGAGGCGCTGGAGGCTTATGCCGAAGCCGGCATGGTCCTCGACTCGGAGACCCGAGTCGAGGCGCGATCGGCGCTGATCGAGCGCTGGGATCGCGAGCGAATCGCCGATCCGGCAGCGTCGCGCATGATTCTGACCCACACCAACCAAGAATGCGATGAACTGAATGCGCTGGCCCGGGATGCGATGAAACGTAGTGGGGCGTTAGATACTGATATTGCTGTCGAAACCACGCGCGGAGAACGCTTGTTCGGGGCCGGCGACAGGGTCATGTTCCTGCGCAACGAACGCAGCCTCGGTGTGAAGAATGGTAGTCTCGGCACCATCGAACAGGTCGATCACGCCCGCATGGCCGTGCGGCTCGACGACGGTCGCAAGGTCGCTTTCGACCACAAGAACTATGGCGACGTCACCCATGGCTTTGCCGCCACGATCCACAAGGCGCAGGGTGTTACTGTCGACCGCGTCCATGTGCTGGCGACGCCAGGGCTCGACCGGCACGCTGCCTATGTCGCGCTGTCGCGGCACCGCGATGCGGTGCAGCTTCATTATGGTCGGGACGACTTCGCCGACCAAGGCAAGCTGGCCCGCACGCTGTCGCGCGACCGGCCCAAGGACAATGCCCTCGACTATGAGGCAGCCGCCGAGCGCTTCGCCATACGACGCGGTGTCGAGCGGTCGCGCATCCTCGATACGCTTGCCAGGGAGCCGCTTGCCGAATCCGAGCGTAGCGCGCCTGCACCCGCCCGGCGCCGGGGAATGTTCGACGGATTGCGGCTGTCCATACCCGAGCCCGAACGGGCGCCAACCAAGCTGCGCTTCGATGGGCTCAAAATCTCGGTGCCGGCGGCTGCGCCCGAGGCGTCCGCGACCCAGAAGCTGGAGCGGGCGGTCGAAGGCTATGCGCGTGCCGTGCAGGATGCAGGCCGCATGACCGGCCAGGGCCGCGCGCCGCTTGAAGTGCAGAAGGCGGCACTTGCGCGCACTGCCGAGGCGGTCAACGCGCTGTATCCCCACGGCGCACGCGATCTCGATATGGCCTTCGAGCGAACGCCGGGCCTGGTCAGCGAAGCGGCCAATGGTCGCACCGCCAACGCCATTCGCCAGATGCAGCTCGAAGCAGAAGTGCGCACCAATCCGGAGATGCGCGCGGATCGGTTCGTCCAGGCTTGGCAGCAGCTCCAGGCGCGTCGGGGCAAGCTGAGCGGGTGGGAGAATGAAGAGAAGCGGGCTGGTGTCGAGAATGCCATGCGATCGATGGCGAAGGGGCTGGAGAAGGACCCGGCGCTCGGCGCCGCGCTCAGTCGGCGCGGCAGCGAGCTGATCGGCCGGCAGTGGTCGCCGGAATGGGCACCGGGCAGCCGCGATGGCGGTGTGGGCCGGGCCCTCGGCGACGATGCCCGCACCCGTTCGATCATCCGTCAGCTCACCTTCTCGATCGATCGCGATCGGGGTCTTGGGATTGGAATGTAGCCATGGGTATCCACGAACCTCCCGTAGAAGCGGACCAGACCGTCCAGGCGTTCAACGACATGTCGCGCAAGCTTGCTGGGCTGACCGCTGCGGTCGACGGCTTCGCCGCGCGGCAGCAGGAATTGCATGCGCGCGACTATGGACCGGACTTGAAGAAGATCCGCGACGGCTATGAGAAGGTATGCGGTGCGATCAACATCCTGGCCAAGCGGCCTGCGATGGCATTGACGCCGCAGGATGTCGCTAAGCAGATCGAGGCGGCTGGCACGCAGGGACGAGCGGACGATCATCGCGCATGGAACGGCGCCAGCCATGCCCTTGCCGGCACAGTCCAGGAATTGAAGGTGATTGTCGCGTCGGCCCATTCCGCGGAGACCCAGCAGCTTTGGATCGCGGGGGCAGCCGCTTTGGCGCTATTGATCGGCTTTGCGTTTGGCACTGTTGTGCCCCCGGTTATCGCTCAGCTCGCGCCCGAGAGCTGGCATTGGCCAGAGGAACGGGCTGCGGCGATCCTCAGGCGAACACCTTGGGACGCGGGCGTGCGGCTTATGCAGGTTGCCGATCCGCAGCAGGCGCGGGCACTGGCCGACGCCGCCCGGCTCGCGAAGGACAATGCGGATGTGCTCGCAGGATGCCGTAAACGTGCAGAGCAGCTCAGTGAACCGATAAAGTGCTCCATCGAGATCCACCAAGCAAAGAGCGATTGATGCGGGTGGGGCCGCTTCTGGGCCGTTTTCTGCCGGTCAGCTTTCAATGTGGGATCGCTGAAAGCTGCCTCCGCTAGATGGCGGGCCCTTGCTGTAGGCCACGCGGCCTCCGCCAACAGAACGAGACGCTAGCAGCCGAATTGCTGGGGTTATGCCGCTTCGTCCTTCGGGAAGCGGCGAACAACTCGACCATCCAACCGATGCGACACGATCTGTCGCTTCGATGCTCCACGTTGCGACTCGCGATGAACACGAGTCGCATCAACGATGGAGAACCAATATGAGCGAAGGTCGAGGCGGCGGGAGCTACCGCAGCGCGACTAGTGGGCGGTACGTCACCGCCAAGCATGGCAAGGCCAGCCCCCGCACCACCGTCCGCGAAAGCGTCGACCGGAGCGGGAGCTCGGGCAGCCACTACCGGAGCGCCATCTCGGGGCGGTACGTGACCACCGCGCACGGGAAACCGCCACCGACGTGTCTTGGGACAAAGCCGCCTTTTCCGAGTTCCGGCCTGAACGTCAACTCCTGGCGCGAGCCGACATTCAGCGTTCGCTGGATAGCCTTCGCAGGGCAGCTGCAACTGGGTTGTCTGCGAAATGTCGGCTTCAGGATGTCAGACATTCGATAGCTCACGCAGGCCTAGCTTGACAGGAGGCTTGGCAGCAGGACCATGTTACGCGATCTCTGGCCGCCTGCGGCCAACAGCCGCTTTCGAGGAACTGATGACCGTGAAGCAATCAAAGGAGCTCATCGACCGGTTGAGCGACATTCGCACCAGCGGCGGGAATGAAGCCGATACGCGATTCAAAGTGATCGACGACGTGCTCTGTTCCATTCTGGGTTGGGATAAGAACGACTTCCATCACGAGGAACGGGTCTCGGAAGATGGAGCGGACTTCTACTTGGATTACTTGATCAAAACCGCCCAGACCTCGCTGCTTGTGGAGGCCAAACGCGCTCAGGTAGACTTCTCGAAGCTTCCCTCTCGCCGCCGTGCCGCACTCAAAGGGTCATGGATGACAGGCGATTTGAAGAAGGCGATCATACAGGCGCGAGATTATGGCCGAAAGAAGGGCGTGGGCTTTTGCGCCGTAACGAACGGCGATGCTTGGATAATCTTCCCGATAAACCGGCGTGACTTAGTCAGCTTCGAAGACACATACGCAGTGATTTTTCCGGACGCCGAAACGGCGCTCGACTCCGACGCTGAGGAGTTCTCTGCGCTACTCTCACGAGATTCGGTTATCGACGGTTCACTAGAGCGCGAACTACTTGGCGGAGATAGCAATCAGCTGGAAAACCGCCGCCTCAACAAGATTTACGACACGTCGTTCTCCAAGATTAATCGGACGACCATGTTTTCCAGTATCGAGGACGAGATTGTAACTGCGTTCTCAGAAGAACTGGTTTCGAAGAATCCCGCGCTACTTGAAAAGGCCTACGTCGAAACAGCCGACCGAATTAAGTTTGATGACCGGGTGAAAATGGCCGTTCTGAGGCGTGCACAGGTGATCAATACGCGCCCAATCAGGCCAGTTGGACGGGCCGGCGTCAGACCGGCAGCAGAAAAGATTCTCTCAACTCGTATTCAGAGCCAGCCCGTGGCCTTGTTGGCACTAGGCTTAGTGGGTGCGGGCAAAACCACCTTTTTAAACTATGTAGAAAAGGTGAGTGGAAAAGACTTTTTTAACCAGACGCATACAGAACCGCAAGCTCATTGGTTGTATATAGATTTCAGAGATTATTCTAAATCCATCAACCCCAGAGATTACATATTTGATTCCATCTTCAAGTACATCTCTGAAAATACAGTTCTAGGTGACTACGAGAAAACTATAAAGAAGGCTTACGCGGATGAGATGAAGGCGTTGATGCGAGGACCGTTGGCCGTTATGAAGGGCAATCAGGAGGCGATCGACGCAAAGATAGCCGAAATCCTAATGAGGGATTACGAAGCCAAGGCTCCTTATTGCAAGAGAATACTTTCCTACATCTCGGGGAATACGCCACTTTTTCTTGTCATTGATAACGTCGACCAACAGGAAGACGCCAACATCCAAGAGAATATTTTTCTCGAAGCTGTGGCTATCGCCAGAGAGGCTGGAATGAATCTAGTCCTCGCAATGCGCGACGCGACCTACGTTAAAAACAGGTCTTCGGCCGTATTTGATGCTTTTACTTTTGACGCCATATATATCGACGCGCCACATATTCAATCAGTGCTATCTAAGCGCTTTGCGATAGCTGAACATCTGCTCAAGGGCAAAAAGTTCGAGATGACCAGCGATGGTGGGGCCCGGGTCACTGTGACGGATGCGTCGACTGTCATCGACATGCTTAGCGCTAGCGTGTTAGGCACCGAGGTTGGCAATCTAATAGAAGTTTCTGCGACTGGTGATGTGCGCTTGGCGCTTAGCATGACCAAGCAATTTCTCCAGTTTGGATACTCTACCTCCTACAAGTCGTACTTGGCTTTTCAAAACACCCGTCGCTATCAATTCCCTGTTCATGAGGCAATGCGTGCTATCATGTTCGGAAATCAGTCGATCTATCGCGATGAGTTCTCGCCGTTCATCAATCCATTCGACGCAAAAACGGGACGGTCGGAGAGTCAATTTCTACGCCTCTATATCATGTCGGCGTTAGTTTGGGCAGCGTCGACGAAAGCCTTTCAGGGCTTAGAGGCCGGAGAGATTGTAACCTCTCTTGAGAAGCTCGGCTTTAGCAAACGCATTACAGACAAAGTTATTACTGACCTCATTGCGGGTAGGCTGTGCTTTTCTCGATCTCATCAGGACTATGGCGCCGACAGTGTTCTAGTGCCTTCGAGATTGTGTGGATATATCGTACGGGACCTAGTTGCGAGATTTGTGTTCATTGAAACTACGATATTTGACACCTTTATCTACGACGACGTAGTCTGGCAGCAGGTAAAAACATCAATGAAGCAGGTTTATTCTGAGAGGAATCTTGTAACTAAGTTTAGGACTCGTAAGGAGATCGCTCGTATCTTTTTCAACTGGGTTGAAAGCGAAATGCAGAAGCTCTGCAACGAAGCTGCAAAGCGAAATTTGGGGCCATTCTGGACGAATAACCCTCTCACTCGTGTGAAATCTGAGTTTCAAGACGAGCTTGACCGTGCTTTGCGATCAGCCGTCCGCAACTACGGTTCGGACAAGGATCGGGAAATAATGGGACTGCCACTGTTTAGAGACGCAAATGGCGATAGCCCCTCAGTGGCAGCGCGTTAGCTGCCTGGCGAACTGGCGGTATAAGTCAACCAGAAGCAGGCTTACAGCCCGATCGGGCCGCCGGGAGGTCGATGCAAAACCTTAAAGCAGCGTTCTATCGACAACCTTGCGGCGGCCAAAACGGCAGTTTTCATCAGAACAAGTCATTCGTTGGAACAGGGTTGAACGACTGGCTCTGGTCGACTGCGGCCTCCGCGTGCTGCTGATCGGCGGTGGCGGCTTCTCCCATCCGGCTAACCTCGATTCTCAGCCGCTTGTCCGAACTTCCCGTTCAACACCTTCGCACCGTCGCGCAGGAAATCTAGGTGGTCGGACCAGTGCTGCATCATGCGCACGCGTTCGTCCCAATACTCGCCTCGTGTGTATGCGCGGCGGACGGCATTGTTGTCGCAGTGCGCGAGCTGTCGTTCGACGGCGTCGGGGTGCCATAGACCCATTTCGTTTAGCAGCGTGGCCGCCATTGCGCGGAAGCCGTGGCCGGTCATTTCGTCCTGCGCATATCCCATCCGGCGGAGTGCTACATTGATCGTGTTCTCCGACATCGGCTTTCGGATGGAGCGGAGGGATGGGAAGAGATAGCTGCTATAGTCTGCGTCGTGCTCGATCAAGGCAAGGATCGCGAGCGCCTGGCGGGAGAGGGGGGTCGCATGGGCTCGCCGCATCTTCGTCTTGTGCGGCGGAATGGTCCAGATCGCCCGTTCCAGATCGAAATCCTGCCATTCTGCGAAACGTAGCTCGCCAGGGCGCACGAAGACGTGTGGCAGGAGCCGCAGCGCCGCGAGGGTGTTCGGCTGCCCCTGGAAGCCCTCTATGGCCCTCAGAAGCTCTCCTGCGGCCCTTGGCGTGGTAATTGCGGCGCGATGTGCTGGCTTGGGCGCGATCAGTGCGCCGCGGAGGTCGGCGGCGACGTCGCGCTCGGCGCGGGCGGTCGCAATCGCATAGCGAAATACCTGCGAACAGGTGCTGCGGAGTCGCTTCGCCGTCTCGTAACGCGCGTTGCCTTCCATCTTCCGCAGCATCAGAAGCAGCTCCTGTGCGGAGATCGCAGCGATCGGGCGCTTGCCGATCGACGCGTTGATGAAACCGAGAAGCCAGCGCAGCTTCTTCATCGTGACCGGCGAGCGGCCTTCCTTTTCAACCTTGGAGAGCCATTCGTCCGCGACCGCTTCGAAGCTTTTGGAGGCAGCGACGGTCGCCGCTACCCGATCGAGTTTGATCCGCTCGGCGGGATCTTCGCCGCGGGCCAGCACTTTCCGCGCGGCATCACATTCGGCGCGTGCCTCTGCCAAGCCGGTGTCGGGCCAAACCCCGAAAGCGAGGGTCTTTTGCTTCCCATAATGACGATAGTTCATCCGCCAATAGCGTCCGCCGGATGGTGTCACGAGCAGGTAGAGCCCGTCTCTATCGCTTAGCTTGTAAGCCTTGCCGCGAATCTCTGCGGCTTTGATGGCAGCCACCGAAAGCGCCATGATGGTATCTCCCGTCGAAGCGACCGGCACATGCCATCAAAAATACCATCAGCTTGCTGGTATGTAGTGGCATTCTGCCAGCTTGAATGAGAGACTTATACCACCAAAAACCCGCAGAAAACAGCCAGTTATGGCATGTTCTGGAATGCCTTGGGAAGGCAAGTTGGTGACCCCTACGGGAATCGAACCCGTGTTTCAGCCGTGAAAGCCATAGAACAAAACGTGTTCGGACGTCCTCGGACGCTAATGATTACAATACCTTAGCGAAGTTGCATCCTTGCCGATCCGGGCAAATCCGGCTAGGATAAGAGAGAAAAAATCGAGGCCCGCTTGTCTCATGGCTCGTTCCGCCGTCGAAGCCCGGATACAGGACCGCACCGCCCGTGCGCGGCTGAGCCCGCGCAAGCGGCCCTATTGGCGCCAGCTCTCGCAGGGCCAGTTCCTCGGCTATTATCGCGGCAAGTTGAAAGGCGCCTGGATCGCCCGGTACCACGACCCCGAAACGCTGGCCTATGTGACGGGCACGCTCGGCGAGGCCGACGACGTGCGCGAGGCCAATGGCCGCGACATCCTCAGCTACAAACAGGCCTTCGATGCGGCCCTGCACTGGATCGAGATCGAGCTCAACGGACCCGCGGCCACCAGCGATCCCGAAATGACCGTCGGCGACGTGGTCAGCGCCTATGTCGCGATGCGCGATGCGCGCCGCTCCAGCCAGGCCGGGCGCCCCCTCAATTCCGACGCCCATTACAAGCTCACCAGCTTCGTGCTCGAAGACCTGAAGCTGTCCTCGGTGACGATGGCGGCGCTGAGCGAAAGCGACCTGCGCGCCTGGCAGCTGCGCCTCGCCCGCAAGAAGCCGTCCAGCATCCAGCGCATCGTCAACGATTTGAAGGCCGCGCTCAACGCGGCCTTCGTCGAGCATCGGAAAGTGCTGCCGGCCGACTTGCCGACCACGATCAAATACGGCCTCAAGATCGACACCCCCGAAGTGCTGATCACCACCGCGCGCGACAACCAGATCCTCAGCGACGACCAGGTCCGCCGCATCATCGCGGCATCGATCGCGCTCGAGGAGGATTTCGGGCGGCTGGTCGTGCTGCTTGCCGCCACCGGCGCGCGCTTCTCGCAGCTCGCCCGCATGAGCGTCGGCGACGTCCAGGCCGAGCATTCGCGGCTGATGATCCCGCAATCCTTCAAGGGCCGCAAGCGCCAGCTCCAATATATCCGGGTGCAGGTGGGCGCCGACACGCTCGCCGCGCTGCGGCCGGTGACAGAGGGCAGGGCGCTCTCCGCGCCGCTGCTCGAACATTGGCGCCACCGCCAGACCGGCCCGATGGAATGGGAGCGCGTCGACCGCGCGCCCTGGAGCGCGCCCTCCGAAATGACCCGGATGTGGAAGCGCGCGGTCGCCGATGCGGGGCTGCCGGCCGCGATCATCCCCTATGCGCTAAGGCATAGCTCGATCGTGCGGGGGCTTCGCGCGGGACTGCCGATCCGGCTGGTCGCGGCCCTCCACGACACCTCGGTCGCGATGATCGAGCGGCATTATTCGCGCTGGATCACCGAAGGCCTGGACGAGCTCGTGGCACGCGCCGTCGTGCCGCTGCTGCCGATCGCGGCCTGAGCGGCGTGCGCTCTAGCTATCGCGGGCCAGTTCCTCGATGATCGGGCAGTCCGGGCGCGCGTCGCCATGGCAGCGCTCGGCCAAATCGACCAGCGTGCGCCGCATCGCCTCCAGCGCAGCGGCCTTGCGCTGCAATTCCTCGGCGCGGGCCGTTGCCAGCGCCTTGACCTCGGCGCTCGCCCGGCTGCGGTCGTTCCACAGGTCGAGCAGCACGCGGATCTCCTCGATCGGGAACCCCAGATCGCGCGCATTGGCGATGAAGCGCAACCGGTGGAGATCGGCTTCCGAATAGTCGCGATATCCGCTGTCCCGGCGAGGGGGCGCCGGGATCAGGTCGAGCTTCTCATAATGCCGGATCATCCGCTGCGAGACGCCGCTCGCCTTGGAGGCCTGCCCGATATTCACAGCTTCACCGTGTTGAGCCGCAGCGCATTGAGGACGACCGTGAAACTCGACAGCGCCATCGCGGCGCCGGCGAACATCGGCGACATCAGGATGCCCGCCACCGGATAGAGCACGCCGGCTGCTACCGGCACGCCGATGCCGTTGAACAGGAAAGAGAAGAACAGGTTCTGGCGGATGTTCGCCATCGTCGCATGGGCGAGCCGGCGCGCGCGCACCATCGCCGAGAGATCCCCCTTGGTCAGCGTCATGCCCGCACTTTCGATGGCGACGTCGGTGCCGGTCCCCATCGCCACGCCGACATCGGCGGCGGCGAGCGCGGGGGCGTCGTTGATGCCATCGCCGGCCATGGCGACGCGCGCGCCCTTGGCCTTGAGCTCGCCGACGATCCGCGCCTTGTCCTCGGGGCGAAGGTCGGCATGCACCTCGTCGATGCCGCCGATCGTGCGAGCGATCGCCTCGGCCGTGCCGCGGCTGTCGCCGGTTAGCATGACGATGCGCAGCCCTTCGGCATGAAGCGCCGCGATCGCGCCCCGCGCCGTTTCCTTGATCGGGTCGGCGACCGCGAGCAGTCCGGCGACCTTGCCGTCGATCGCGACCAGCATCACGCCTGCGCCGCTGCTGCGATGCCGTTCGGCGGCAGCCTCGAGCGGCACGGGATCGGCGCCGACCCGGCGCATCTGGGCGGCGTTGCCAACCACGACCGTGCGCCCGCCGACGCGCCCGCTGATGCCGAGGCCGGTCTGCGAGTCGAATTCCTCGACGCCCTCAAGCGTCAACCCGCGCGCCTCGGCCGCCTCGACGATGGCATGGGCGAGCGGATGCTCCGAGCGGCTTTCCACCGCAGCCGCCGCCGCGAGCAGCGCGTCCTCGGCCGTGTCTGCGACGGGCTCGACCGCGACCAGCTTCGGCCGGCCCTCGGTCAGCGTACCGGTCTTGTCGATCACCAGCGTGTCGACCTTTTCGAGCGCCTGGAGCGCCTCGGCGTTCTTGATCAGCACCCCGGCATGGGCGCCGCGTCCTGTGCCGACCATCACCGACATCGGGGTGGCGAGGCCGAGCGCACAGGGACAGGCGATGATCAGCACGGCGATTGCGTTGAGGAGCGCGTGACCGAAGGCGGGCTCCGGACCGACGAGGTTCCAGACCACGAGGGCCAGAATCGCGATCAGCACGACCAGCGGCACGAACCAGCCCGAGATGCTGTCGGCGACCGCCTGGATCGGGGCGCGGCTGCGCTGCGCCTCGGCGACCATCTTGACGATGCGCGCGAGCACCGTGTCCGAGCCGACCGCGCGCGCCTCGATGACCAGACTGCCGGTGCCGTTGACCGTGCCGCCAGTGAGCTGCGCCCCGGCTTCCTTGAGGACAGGCGCGGGCTCGCCGGTCAGCATCGACTCATCGACCGACGAGCGGCCCTCGAGCACGATCCCGTCGACCGGCACGGCCTCGCCCGGGCGCACGCGCAACCGGTCGCCGGCGACGATATCGGCGAGCGTCACTTCGGACTCGCTACCGTCCGCGCCGATCCGGCGCGCGAGCTTGGGCGCCAGATCCATCAGCGCGCGGATGGCGCGTCCGGTGGCGGCGCGAGCGCGCAATTCGAGCACCTGCCCGAGCAGAACGAGCGTCACCACCACACCCGCGGCCTCGTAATAGACCGGTACCATCATGCCGTGCTGGCGGAAGCTTGGCGGGAAGAGCTGCGGCGCGACCGTCGCGACCAGGCTGTAGAGGAACGCCGCGCCGACGCCGAGCGCGATGAGCGTGAACATGTTGTAGTGGCGCGACTTGAGCGACGCCCAGCCGCGCTCGAAGAAGGGGAGGCCGCCCCACAGCACGATCGGCGCGGTCAGCGCGAGTTGGACCCAGGGCGAGGCCATCGGGCTGACCAGATGCAGTCCGAGCATTTCCGCGCCCATCGACACCGCGAGCAGCGGCACGCTCAAGATCGCCGAGACCCAAAGCCGGCGCGTGAAGTCGACGAGTTCGGGGTTGGGCCTGTCGTCGAGCGTCGGCGCCTCTGGCTCGAGCGCCATGCCGCAGATCGGGCAGGTGCCGGGGCCTTCGCGCCGGATCTGCGGATGCATCGGGCAGGTCCAGATCGCGCCGGGTGTGGCCTCGGGCTCGGGGCGCGGCGTGTCGCCAAGGTAGCGCTCGGGGTCGGCCAGGAACTTGGTCCGGCAGCCGGCGCTGCAGAAATGGAATTCCGCGCCGTCATGCCATGCATGATGCGGGGTCGTGGCGGGGTCGACGGTCATGCCGCAGACCGGATCCTTGACCTGCGCCGCGGCGTCCGCCGCGGAGGCGCCATGGCCGGCGCAGCAGGTCCTGGCGTGATCGTGATGGGCGTGGTGGTCGTGATTCATGTGTCGATTCCTCCAACGCCACTGCAGATAGGGTCTGACATCATGTCAGGGTCAAGACCCCCTATTCAGCCGGGCAATCCCATCGTGGACGCAGGCGGCTCGAGCGTGCCCAGCCAGGCAACCAGTGCCAGCACGGCGATCGCGCAGCCGGTTTCGATCGTCAGGCTGCGGCGGAGCGCGCGGAGCGCACCCCTATGGTCGGCCGCCGCGAGCGAACGCTCGAAGGCCGGAACCAGCCGGAACCGGTTGCCCGCAGCCAGCGCCGCCATCGCGCCGAACAGAACGAGCTTGGCGATCAGCAACTGGCCGTAGTGGCTCTCCGGCAGCTTGAGGACGTTGGCAGGACCGACCAGCAGCCAGCTATTGACCAGACCGGAGACGATGATCGCGCCCACCGCGATCGTACCGACCAGCGAGAAACCGGCGAGTACGCGGTGCGACAGGAGGAGATGGTCGGGATGCGCCGCTTCGCGCCGGCGGAACAGGAGCAGCATCAGCGCGACCAGTGCGCCCACCCAGATGCCGGCGGCCCAGAGATGGACGATGTCGGCGACGAGGTGGAGCCAGCCGAGCGCGCCTTCGTCCATCGCGCCGTGCCCGGCCCAGGCCAGGCTCGCCAGCGCCGTCGCCCCGGCTGCGGCGACGAGCGTCAAGGCAAGCGCCGCCCGCCGCCGCAGTGCGAATAGCGCCACGAGTGCAAGGGCGAGCGCTGCTATCCGGACCAGCCAGGCGGTGCCGATGCTTGTACCCCCCAGGATCATCTGGATGGAGGCGAGATCGACCGAGGCGAGCGGGACGCCCGCCATGCCGGCGGCAAGCGTCACCAGGCCGACAAGCGACAGCACCACGCCCAGCGCGGCACTGCCCCACAGCCACGGGTCGAGCGCGATCGCGCCATCGAAGCGCCGCTCCGTGCCGCGTAGCGCATAGAGTGCGAACGCGGCGAGCCCGAACAGCGCCATCAGGTCGAGATAGAGCCCGAGCCTGATCGCGATGCCGCCCATGTCGGCCATTACTTGACCTTGAAGCTGAAATTGCCCTCGACGCGGTGCGTATCGGTCGACACGACATGATAGCTGAGCTTGTAGCTGCCGGTCGGCAGCGCCTTGGGCAGCGTGACGACCAGCGTCTTGCCGTCCGCTGCGAGCGCGGCCCTGGCCGGCATCTTCATCGCCGCGTTCATCTTCATGCCCGGCATTTCGGTCATAACCAGATCGGCGCCCGAGAATTGGGCGACCAGCGATTCCGAGAAGACCAGCTTGAGCTGCGCGGTCGGTGCGGCGACGCTGTTCGGTGCCGGCGTAGCGGAAACGAGCTTGGGGTGGGCATAAGCCGCAACCGGGGCGACGAGCAGCGCGGCGGCGACGATCGGTGCGAAACGCATATAGGTTCTCCGAAAGCCGGCAACGTGCCGGCATCGGGGAATACGCGGATCCCAACCGCAACCCTCGTCAACGCGGCGAAATTTTTTCCGATCCGCATGGCGGCCAGATTCTTTGAGGGATTGCGCGATTGCCTGCGTAAGAGCGACAAAGGGGTGAGCGGAGCATGATTATGGAACACGATTTGGACGCGGCCCTGCGGCGCCTCTCGGCCGCACCGCTGCACCCCGGTCTCGATTCGATCGAAGGCGCAGTGCTTGGCAGGCTCCGCCATCAGGCGACGAACTCCACGCGCCAGGGAATCGGGATCGGCGCAATCGCCGCGGCCGGCGCGCTGATTCTCGGCGTCGCGGCTGGCGGTTCGGTGCCGGCAACAGCAGCCCAGGGCACCTTGTCGCCGTTCGGGCCGTCGAGCCCGCTCGCACCGTCCACCTTGCTGACGGCAAGCCGGTGAAGCCGACGCGCTGGGCGATTGGCATCGCGGTCATCGCCTTTCTGGCGGGGATCGCCGGCGTGCTGGTGGGCCGCGTTTTGATCGCGCCTCCGCCAGCGCAAGGCGCCGAATTGCACGAAGTCCTACACCATCAGCTGCAACTCGATGCTGGCCAGGAAGCGCGGCTGGAGGCGCTCGAGCAGCAATTCGCGATACGGCGCCGCCAGCTCGAGCTCGAGTTGCGCGCCGCCAACGCGCGGCTGGCCGGTGCCATCGAGGCCGAGCATGGCAACGGCCCCCAGGTTTCCGCGGCGGTCGATGCATCGCACGCGGCAATGGGCGAGCTCCAGAAGGAGACGCTCGCCCATATCTTCGCGATGCGGCAGATTCTCCGGCCCGACCAGGCGCGAAAATTCGACCAGGCGGTGGTGAAGGCGTTGACCGTCGACGCGCGGTGAGCCTTGATCCCGCCAGCCTGACCGACGGCGAGCTCGCAGCGCTCAGCATTGCCGGACGCGACGCTGCCTTTGCCGAGATCATGCGCCGCCACCGCGAGCCGATCTATCGTATCATTGCCGGCAATATCGGGAATCCCGACGAAGCGCTCGACCTCGTCCAGGAAACCTTCGTGTCTGCACATCGCGCGCTCGTCCGCTACGACCCGGACCGCCCCATGCGGCGCTGGCTTGCGACCATCGCGCTCAACAAATGTCGCGACTGGCGGCGCCGGCGTGCGGTCAGGCGTCTGTTTGCCTTCGCGCTCCCGCTCGACGATGCCAGCAGCCTGGTCGCCGAGGATCGCGTGCTGCCGGACGACGAGGTCGCCGACCGCGAGGAAATGGCGCGCGTCGCGCGCGCGATCGCCGATCTGCCTGCGGCACTTCGCGAGCCGCTCGTCCTGCACACGCTCCAGGATCTGAGCCAAGCGGAGACTGCGGCGATCCTCGCGATCAGCGAGAAGGCGGTGGAGACCCGCATCCGCCGGGCACGCCTGAAGCTGGCAGAGCGGCTCGGCACAGGCTGAATCTGCACCCCTTGACCCTGACACGGTGTCAAACCCCATTTTTGTTTGCATCGAATCCGAGGGGCGCTCGCGTGTGATGCGTAGGCCCTTTCAGACGTCCGGATTGAAGACGGGATCCAGGGAACAGCATGACCGACACCATCGACCGCCGCCAGCTGCTGCGGGGCGCCGCCCTTACCGGAGGCGGCCTTGCCCTTGCCGCATGGATGCCCGCCTGGGCGCAGACCAACTCGGCGGGGATCGTGCGTCCGCTTCCGACGCTGACGGGTGAGGACATCACGCTCCGAATCGCGCGGCAGACCATGACCATCGACGGACGCAAGATGCGGGCGATCGGGGTCAACGGCACCGTGCCCGCGCCGCTGCTTCGCCTGCGCGAGGGGCAGACGGTGCGCCTGAACGTCGTCAACGACCTCGACGAGGACAGCTCGATCCACTGGCACGGGCTGCTGGTGCCGGCACAGTTCGACGGCGTGCCCGGCGTTTCCTTTCCGGGCATCAAGCCGCGATCGAGCTTCCTCTACGAATTCCCGATCCGGCAGAACGGCACCTATTGGTATCACAGCCATTCGGGGCTTCAGGAGCAGCTCGGCCATTACGGCCCGATCGTCATCGATCCCGCCGGCGCCGACCCGGTCCAGTACGACCGCGAGCATGTGCTCGTGCTCGCCGACCACAGCCCGCTTTCGCCGCAGGAGATCTTCCGCCGGATGAAGGTCGATCCCGGACATTTCAACTTCCAGCGCCAGACGCTTGCGGGCTTGCTCTCGGGCAAGGACCAGAAGTCGAGGGACCGGCTCGACTGGGGCCGCATGCGGATGGACCCGACCGACATCTCCGACGTCACCGGCTCGACCTACACCTATATCGTCAACGGCCATGGTCCGCGCGACAACTGGACCGGTCTATTCAAGCCCGGCGAGCGCGTCCGGCTGCGCGTCATCAACGCCTCGGCGATGACCAGCTTCAACGTGCGCGTGCCGGGGCTTACGCTCTCGATCGTCCAGGCCGATGGCCAGAACGTGCATCCGGTCGAGGTCGAGGAATTCCAGATCGGGGTCGCCGAGACCTATGACGCCATCGTCACTCCGACGGAGGACAAGGCGTACACGATCGTCGCCGAGGCGATCGACCGGTCGGGAATGGCGCGCGCCACGCTTGCGCCGCGCGCCGGCATTGCCGGCGAAGTGCCGCCGCTCAGGAAACGCCCCCTCGCGACGATGAAGGACATGGGCATGGACATGTCGAGCATGCCCGGCATGGAAGGCATGGACATGTCCGCCGGCGCCCGCGGGCTCGATCCCACCGCGGAGCAGAACGCGTCGGCGAGGCTCGCGACCGGCGCCGCAGCGCCGATGGGTGGCATGGATCACGGCGCAATGCCCGGCATGGACCACGGCACGATGCCCGGCATGGACCACGGCGCGATGCCCGGAATGGATCACGGCGCGATGCAGGGCATGGACCATGGCGGCATGGACATGGGCTCGATGAAGATGCGCGACTTCTCGAACGCGCCGCAGATCAAGCGCGGCCCCGGCGTGCAGACGATCTCGCCGATGCCGATGGACCGCACCGGCGAGCCCGGCCAGGGGCTCGAGGACGTCGGGCACAAGGTACTCGTCTACAAGGACCTGATGGCGCTCGACCGCAACCCGGACGTGCGCGCGCCGTCGCGCAGCATCGACATTCACCTGACCGGCAACATGGAGCGGTTCATGTGGTCGTTCGACGGCGAGAAGATGTCGGACAAGCACGAACCGATCCCGTTCATCGAAGGCGAGCGGGTGCGGGTGAACCTCATCAACGACACGATGATGAGCCACCCGATCCACATTCACGGCCATTTCTTCGAGCTGGTCACCGGGCACGGCGACCACGGCCCGCGCAAGCACACCGTGATCGTCCAGCCGGGCGGCAAGGTAACCTGGGATTTCACCGCCGACGCGGTCGGCGACTGGGCGTTTCACTGCCACCTGCTCTACCACATGGAGGCGGGGATGATGCGGATCGTCAGCGTGCGGCCGAAGGGAGAGGCGGCATGAACCGGCCCGTCGTCGCCCTCATGGCGTCCACCGCGATCGCGTTCGCGCAGCCGGTGCTCGCGCAGGATCATTCGCAACATCAGGGCATGAACATGCCGGGGATGCAGCAGCCCGCACCCGCCAGCAAGCCGGCGCCGAAGAAGCCCGCACCCAGAAAGCCCGCTCCCCGGAAGCCGACCCCGAAGCCCGCTGCCAAGGCAGCGCCGAAGCCCGCCGAGGCGCCGGGCGACGACATGCAGGGCATGGATCATTCAGGCCATGACGCGATGGGCCAGACGCCGCCTGCCGCAAACCAGGCCAAGCCCGGCGAGGCGATGCCCGGCATGGACATGCAGGACCATAGCCAGCACGGCGCCGCACCCGCCGGGGCGCATGGCGGGATGGCGATGACCGGGACCGCATTGCCCGCGGGCGATGCCCCGGCGCCCCCGCCGCCGATGGACCATTATGCCGACCGCCAGTTCCCGAAGGACGAGATGGCGCGGGCGCGCGAGCGCATGATGCGCGAGCAGGGCGGGCAGGCCTTCTACCAGGTGATGTTCAACCTCGCCGAATATCGCGCGCGCGCAGGCCGCGACGGCTATCACTGGGACGGCGAGGCGTTCGTCGGCGGCGACATCAACCGCCTCTGGCTCAAGTCCGAGGGCGAGGGCGCGTTCGGCGAACCGCTCGAGAAGGCGGAGGCCCAGTTGCTCTACAGCCGCGCGATCGATCCCTATTTCAACTTCCAGGCCGGCATCCGCCAGGATTTCGGACGCGGGCCGAACCGCACCTACGCGACAATCGGGTTCGAGGGGCTCGCGCCCTATATGTTCGAAGTCGGGGGCGCGCTGTTCCTCTCGACCAAAGGCGACCTGCTCGGCCGGGTCGAAGGCTATTACGACCAGCGGATCACCCAGCGGCTGATCCTGCAGCCGCGCGTCGAACTCAACCTCGCGGCGCAGGACGTCCCCGAGAACCGCATCGGTGCCGGGCTGACCGATGCCGAGCTGGGTCTCAGGCTGCGCTACGAGATCTCGCGCCGGTTCGCGCCCTATGTCGGCGTTGCCTATGAGGCGAAGACCGGCCGCACCGCCGATTTCGCGCGCGCGGATGGGGAGAAACCCACCGGCACGAGTTTCGTCGCCGGCGTGCGGCTCTGGTTCTGACGGGCATCGACCGGCCGGAGCGCTTCGGCGCCCCGATCATTGTCGAAAGGGGCAAGGAGGAAAACGATGATGAAGAACGCCTATGCCAGCCTCGCGCTGCAGACCATCATCAGCGCCATCGCCATGTACCTGGTGATGTTCGTGATGATCGACGGCCTGGGGAGCTTCTACAACAACCTCAACATGCTATACATGACGCTGATGATGGTCGCGCCGATGGTGGTGCTGATGATCCTCGCGATGCGGCACATGTTTCCGTCCAAGGCCGCCAATATGGCGCTGCTGGTGGGCGCCGCGCTTGTCTTCGTCGGCAGCTTTGCGCTGATCCGCACGCAGACCACGATCGGCGACGTCCAGTTCCTCCGCTCGATGATCCCGCACCATTCGGGTGCAATCCTGATGTGCCGCGAAGCCAAGCTTGGCGATCCTGAGATCATCGCGCTCTGCGAGCGGATCAAGCAGTCGCAGGCAGAGGAGATCGAGCAGATGAAGGCGATCCTCGCAAGGAGTTGAGTGAATGTCGGGGCGGAAGCCGCCGCGCCTTGACCTTGACACGGTGTCAAACCCTATGGCGAGTCGTGTGCCGATTGCCGGCACGACGGAGATCGAATAAGGTCGCGTGGTGCAACGTCTGCTTGCCTTGCTGCTCCTCGCAGGAGCCCTGACCGGCCTGTTCGGTGCGCAGGCGGCGTTGGCATTCGGTCCGGCGCTGGCGAAGCCGGCGGCGGTCGAAAAGCCCATCGCGACAACCGATCATGCGATGGCAGGGATGGACTGCGCCGAGATGATGGCGCCGGCCAAGTCCCAACCGCCTGAAAAGGGGCCGCAGCCCTGCAAGGGCATGACGCTCGCCTGCATCGCTCAGATGGGTTGCACCGTGCCCGTCCTGCTTGGCGACGGCCCGGCGCCTGCCGTCTTGTCGCCGACCACACCGATCCTGTTCCTGGCGGCGCGTGCTGCGCCGCTTGCCGGTCGTTCCTATGGCCCGGAACCCGAGCCGCCCACCGTCCTGATCTGATTTCGAACAACGCGTCGCTGCGCGCTGGAAGGGATCGCGCCGATCCCTGGCGCACTGTGCCGCGCACCCACGAATTCAGTTCAAGGATGAATCCGATGAGTCGTTTTGCCTATCTCGCCGCGACGCTTGCGGCGGCCACGGTCCTGCCCGCCGCTGCCCAGGCCGCCGAGCAACCTGTCACGTCCGGCCATTATGAATGGCGCGTCCAGCCACAGTTTGGACCGCGCGCGCCGCTTGCGGGCCCGCGTCGCGTCTGGGTTGCTGATACCGTGCAGGCGGCCTCGCGCGATTGCCCGATGATGGCGGCGGATCGCGCCGACTGCATGGCACCCTTGCGCGGCCAGGCCGGCTGAGCCGATGCCGGCGGGGCGGTGTTCGTCCCGCCGGCATTGCCGGCTCGGCTCCCAGTCAGGAGACCGTGATGCGCATTTTTCTACTGGCGTCGCTGCTCGCGGCGCTTCCCGGCGCGGCGTTCGCCGATCCGCTCACCTTTGACCAGGCGCTCGCCGCCGCAGCCGCGCAGGCGCCCTCGCTCAAGGCGCGCGGGCTCGATGTCGCGGCCCGGCGCTCGTCCGCGACGGCCGCAGGCCAGCTGCCCGATCCCCGGCTGGGCATCGGCCTCGACAATTATCCGATCTCGGGACCTCCCGCGTTCAGCCTCGATCGGGACGAGATGACGATGGCGCGGCTCGGTATCAGCCAGGACGTGCCCAATTTGGCCAAGCGCCGCGCGCGCACCGGCAAGGCCGATGCGGATATCGGCGTCGCCGAAGCGGATGCCGAGGCCGAACTGCGCCGGGTGCGGGTGGCGACGGCGCTTGCCTGGATCGACCTTGCCTATGCCGAGCGGCGCCTCGCCGCCGTCGACAAGGCGCTCGCGGCGCTTGCGGGCTATGTCTCTCCGGCGGCCGCGAGCGTGACCTCGGGCTCGGCACGTCCCGCCCAGACGCTGGACATCCGCCAGGCGGTCGCGGCCCTCGAGGACCGCCGCAGCGAAATGGCGGCCGAAGTCGCCCGGGCACGGGCGATCCTTTCGCGCTGGACAGGCGACCCCGATCCCGAAGTCGCAGGCGCGGTTCCGGAACTTGCGATCGATCCGGACGCGCTGCGCGCGGCAATCGATCGGCATCCCGATCTCGCGGCCGCGATCGCGCGCGTGCACGCCGCCGAGGCGGACGTCACCTTGGCACGGGCCGAGAAGCGCCCCGATTGGGGATTCGAGCTCGCCTATCAGAAGCGTGGCAACGGCTATGGCGACATGGTCTCGCTCGGCGCGACGATGAGCTTGCCGCTGTTCACCAAGAAGCGTCAGGATCCGAGGATCGACGCGGCGGTCGCGACGGAAGGTGCCGTGCTGGCGCAGCGCGAGGATGTGCGGCGCGCGCTGCGCGCCGATCTAGATGCGAGCCTTGCCGACCATGTCATGCATCACGAGCAGTGGATGCGGGCGCAGGACACGCTGTTGCCGCTCGCGCGCCAGCGCGTCGATCTCGAGACGGTCAGCTATTCCGCCGGGCGCGCGACCCTGCTCGACCTGATCCAGGCACAGTCGATGTTCGCGGACGCCGCGCTGCTTGCGCTCGATCGCGAAGCCACCGTCGCACGGGACGCCGCGCGGCTGGTGCTGACCTATGGGAGCGACCAATGACGATCCGAATTTCAAACCGCACGCGACTGGGGCTTGCGGCAACGGCGATCGCGCTCGTCGCGGGCGGTGCTGGCTACGGCATCGCCCAGCTTGGCCGGACCGATGCGCCGCAGCAACAGGCCAGCCAGGACGGGCGCAAGGTCCTCTACTGGTACGACCCGATGGTGCCGAGCCAGCATTTCGACAAGCCGGGCAAGTCGCCCTTCATGGATATGCAGCTCGTGCCCAAATATGCGGGCGATGCCGAGGGCATGGCTGGGGTGGCGATCGATCCGGCGCGAGTGCAGAATCTCGGCGTCCGCGTCGTCGCCGCCGAGCGCGGCGCGCTGGCGAGCGGGCTGACCGCCACCGGGACGATCGATTTCAACCAGCGCGACGTCGCGATCATCCAGGCGCGCGCTGCAGGCTTCGTCAGCCGCGTCTATGCGCGCGCGCCGGGCGATATGATCGGCGCGGGCGCGCCGCTCGCCGACCTGCTCGTGCCCGAATGGGCGGGCGCCCAGGCCGAATATCTCGCGGTCCGCCGCACCGGCAACGCCGCGCTGGCAAATGCGGCGCGCCAGCGGCTCGCGCTCCTCGGCATGCCGCCGGGCACGATCGCCACGGTCGAGCGTAGCGCCCGTCCGCACAACGTGATCACGGTTTCGACGCCGACCGGCGGCACGATCAAGACGCTCGGCGTGCGACAGGGCATGACTATCGCTGCCGGACAGACGCTCGCTGAGGTCAACGGGCTGGGCACCGTTTGGCTGAACGCGGCGGTGCCCGAGGCGATGGCCGGGCAGCTCCGATCGGGCCAGGGCGCGACCGCGACGCTCTCCGCCTATCCCGGCGAGCGGTTTACGGGCCGCGTCGCCGCGATCCTGCCCGACGTCCAGACCGAGAGCCGCACGCTGACCGTTCGCATCGAGCTGCCCAATCGCGGCGGGCGCCTGCGGCCCGGCATGTTCGCCAGCGTGGATTTCGGCGGGAGCAGCCGCCCGGCGCTGCTCGTGCCATCCGAAGCGGTAATCCGCACGGGCAAGCGCACGCTCGTCATGCTGGCGCTCGCGGGCGGTCGGTATCAGCCCGCCGAGGTGCAGACCGGCGGCGAGGCCGGCGGCAGGACCGAGATCCTTGCCGGCCTCTCCGAAGGCGAGAAGATCGTCGCGTCGGGCCAGTTCCTGCTCGATTCCGAAGCGAGCCTGTCGAGCGTGCCCGCGCGTCCCATCGGCGGCGCGACCGCGCCGGCGGCGGCCCAGCCTGCGCTGTACGAAGGCGTGGGCCGGATCGATAAGATCGACGCAAGCGGCGTCACCTTGAGCCATGGCCCCGTGCCGGCGCTCAAATGGCCGGCGATGACCATGACGTTCCGGCTCGGCAATCCGGCGCTCGCGCGCGGGTTCAAGACCGGCGACCGGGTGCGGTTCGGCTTCGACCAGCCGCCCGAGGGGCCGACGCTGCGACGCGTGACGCGCGAGACGGGCCAATGATCGCGCGCCTCATTCAAGGGTCGGTCGCGAACAAGCTGTTCGTCATGCTCGGCGCGCTGGCGCTGGTCGCCGCCGGGCTGTGGGCGGTGCGGGCGACGCCGATCGATGCGCTGCCCGATCTCTCGGACACGCAGGTGATCATCCGCACCAGCTTCCCCGGACAGGCACCCCAGATCGTCGAGAACCAGGTCACCTATCCGCTGGCGACCACCATGCTGTCGGTGCCGGGCGCGAAGACGGTCAGGGGCTACAGCTTCTTCGGCGACAGCTTCGTCTATGTGATCTTCGCCGACGGCACCGACCTCTACTGGGCGCGCAGCCGGGTGCTCGAATATCTCAACCAGGTGCAAGGCCGGCTGCCCGAGACGGCAAGAAGCGCGATCGGCCCGGACGCGACCGGCGTCGGCTGGGTCTATGAATATGCACTGGTCAACCGTACCGGCGGGCACGACCTGTCGCAGTTGCGAAGCCTCCAGGACTGGTTCCTGCGCTACGAGCTGAAGAGCCTGCCCGGTGTCGCCGAGGTGGCGAGCATCGGCGGCATGGTCCGGCAATATCAGGTCGTGCTCGATCCGATGAAGCTCGCCGGCTACGGCGTCACCCATAGCCAGGCGGTCGAAGCGATCCAGCGCGCCAACCAGGAGGCGGGCGGGGCGGTCGTCGAGCTGGCCGAGGCCGAATATATGGTCCGCGCCTCGGGCTATCTGAAGTCGCTCGACGACTTCCGCGCGATCCCGCTCAAGACTTCTGCCGGCGGCGTCCCGGTGACCCTGGGCGAGGTCGCGACCGTCCAGGTCGGCCCCGAGATGCGCCGCGGCATCGCCGAACTGGACGGCGACGGCGAGGTGGCGGGCGGCGTCGTGATCCTGCGCTCGGGCGCCGATGCGCGCGCCACGATCGCCGCGGTCCGGAGCAAGCTCGAAGAGCTGAAGAAGAGCCTGCCCGCCGGGGTCGCGATCGTCCCGACCTATGACCGCTCGCAGCTGATCGACGCGTCGATCGACAATCTCACCCACAAGCTGATCGAGGAATTTGTCGTCGTCGCGCTCGTCTGCGCGCTGTTCCTCTGGCACGTCCGCTCGGCGCTGGTCGCGATCGTGACCTTGCCGCTCGGCGTGCTCGCCGCGTTCGTGGTGATGCGGCTCCAGGGGGTTAACGCCAACATCATGTCGCTTGGCGGCATCGCCATCGCGATCGGCGCGATGGTCGATGCGGCGATCGTGATGATCGAGAACGCGCACAAGCGTCTCGAGCATTGGGAAGAGGCGCATCCGGCCGCCAAGCTGGAGGGCGCCGAACGCTGGCGGGTGATCACCCAGGCGGCGATCGAAGTCGGGCCGGCGCTGTTCTTCAGCCTGCTGATTATCACGCTCTCGTTCGTGCCGGTGTTCACGCTCCAGGCGCAGGAAGGCCGGCTGTTCGCGCCGCTCGCCTTCACCAAGACCTGGACGATGGCGGCCGCGGCGATCCTGTCGGTGACTTTGGTGCCGGTGCTGATGGGCTGGCTGATTCGCGGACGCATTCCGTCGGAGCAGGCCAACCCGGTCAACCGCGTGCTGACCGCTGCCTATCGGCCCGCGATCGACTGGACGCTCAGGCGGCCTAAGACGGTGCTGGTGATCGCCGCTTTGGTGTTCGCGACGACGGCCTGGCCGGCATCGCGATTGGGCGGCGAGTTCCTGCCGGCGATGAACGAGGGCGACCTGCTCTACATGCCCTCGGCGCTGCCGGGCCTGTCGGCCGCCAAGGCGTCCGAGCTGCTCCAGCAGACCGACCGGATGATCAAGACGGTGCCCGAGGTACAAAGCGTGTTCGGCAAGGCCGGGCGCGCCGAGAGCGCGACCGACCCGGCGCCGCTCGAGATGTTCGAGACCACCATCCGCTTCAAGCCCCGCGACCAGTGGCGGCCGGGCATGACGCCGGACAAGCTCGTGGAGGCGCTCGACCGCGCGGTAAAGGTGCCGGGGCTCGCCAATATCTGGGTGCCGCCGATCCGCAATCGCATCGACATGCTCGCGACCGGCATCAAGAGCCCGATCGGAGTCAAGGTGTCGGGCAGCGATCTCGCCGAGATCGACCGCATCGCGCGCGATGTGGAAGGCGTGGCGAAGACCGTTCCCGGCGTCAGCTCGGCGCTCGCCGAGCGGCTTACCGGAGGGCGCTATGTCGATATCGACATCGATCGCGGCGCGGCCGCGCGCTACGGACTCAACATCGCCGATGTGCAGGCGATCGTCTCCGGCGCGATCGGCGGCGAGACGATCGGCCAGACCGTCGAGGGGCTGGCGCGCTATCCGATCAGCGTGCGCTACCCGCGCGAGCTGCGCGACAGTCCCGACGCCCTGCGTGACCTGCCGGTGCTGACGCCGTCGGGCCAGCAGATCACGCTCGGTACCGTCGCGAAGATCGCCGTCGCCGACGGACCGCCGATGCTCAAGACCGAGAATGGGAGGCCCTCGACCTGGGTTTATGTCGATGTGCGCGGGCGCGACCTGGCGTCGGTCGTGTCCGACCTGCAAAGGGCAGTGGCGCGGCAGGTGAGGCTCTCGCCAGGGGTGTCGATCGCCTATTCGGGGCAGTTCGAGTATCTCCAGCGCGCGCTCGACCGGCTCAAGCTGGTCGTGCCGGCAACGCTCGCGATCATCTTCCTGCTTCTGTTCCTGATCTTCAGGCGCGTCGGCGAGGCGACGCTGATCATGGTCACCCTGCCGTTCGCGCTCACCGGCGGCTTCTGGCTGCTTTACCTGCTCGGCTATCACCAGTCGGTCGCGACCGGGGTCGGGTTCATCGCGCTCGCGGGTGTCGCGGCCGAGTTCGGCGTGGTGATGCTGATCTATCTGCGCCACGCGCTGGAGGAGCGCGGCCCCGATCCCGATGCGGATGCGGTGCAGTCGGCGGTCCGCGAAGGCGCGCTGCTCCGCGTCCGGCCCAAGGCCATGACCGTGGCGGTGATCATCGCGGGCCTGTTGCCGATCCTGGTCGGCACCGGCGCCGGCTCGGAGGTAATGAGCCGCATCGCCGCCCCGATGATCGGCGGGATGCTCACCGCGCCGCTGCTTTCGATGTTCGTCATCCCCGCCGCCTGGCTGCTGATGCGGCGGCGGCGCGCGGCGCAAACTCCTCAAACCACCGTTCAACCTGCAAGGAGACTATGATGAAGACCGTCTATCTGATCCCCGCGTTCGGCATCGCTGCGCTGCTCGCCGCTTGCGGGGAGAAAGCGGCGACCAACGCGACCGCGCCTGCCAACACCGCGTCGGCGGAAGCCTCGGGCAGCATGACCGGCATGGACAATATGTCCGGTGAAATGGGCAACATGGCGATGCCGATCGCGAAGACCGCCCATGCCACGGGCACGGTCAAGGCGATCGACAAGGCCGCGAGCACGGTCACGCTCGAGCATGGCCCGATCGCCGAAGCCAACTGGCCGGCGATGACGATGGCGTTCAAGGCCGCGCCGGCGCTGCTCGACAGGGTGAAGGTGGGCGACAAGGTCGCGTTCGACCTGAAGCTCGAGGGCAATGGGGGCGAGGTGACGGCGATTTCAAAGCGATGATCGCTCCGCCGGCCGTCAGGCGGTGCCTGTGGGTGCCGCGGCGGCCGGCGCCAGCGCTTCGAGGATGCGGCATTCGGCGACGGTGCCGCCCCCGCAGGATGCGATGACCGCGCTCAGCTCGCGCCGGAGCGCGGTGAGATCCGCGATCTTGCGATCCACTTCGTGCAAATGGGCGGTCGCGATCCTGTCGACGGTCCGGCAATCGCAATCACGGTCATCCGAAAGCGCCATCAACGCGCGCACCTGCTCGATCGAGAAGCCGAGATCGCGGGCACGACGGATGAACGAAAGCCGCGCAAGATGCGTCTCGCCATAGCTGCGATAGTTGCCACTGGTCCGCGCCGGCGACGGCAGAAGCCCGGTCTGCTCATAATAGCGGATCGTCTCGACCTTGGTCGCGGTCGCCTTTGCCAGCTCGCCGATTTTCATCGCTTGACCCTCTAGTGACTAGAGGGTGCATAGAGCATGTCGACTCAGGAAGCGAGACGACATGGCGGATTGCGGATCATGCTGCGCGGAGACGAAGCGCATCAAGGATAGAGGCTGGCGGCGCGCGGTCTGGATCGCGCTGGCCGTCAATGCGACCATGTTCGGCGTCGAGATCTTCGCTGGCGTCACCGCGCACTCGGCGGCGCTCAAGGCCGACGCACTCGACTTTCTCGGCGACAGCGCCAACTACGCGATCAGCCTGGGTGTCGCTGGGCTGGCGCTGAGCTGGCGCGCGCGGGCAGCGATGCTCAAGGGCGCGACCCTGCTTGCGCTCGGCATCTGGGTGATCGCCAGCACGGGTTATGCCGCGTTCGCGGGCACACTCCCAAAGGCCGAGACGATGGGGATCATCGGGGGGCTCGCATTGGCAGCCAATGTCGCAGTCGCCCTGACCCTGTACCGCTTCCGCACGGGCGAGGCGAATATGCGCTCGGTGTGGATCTGCTCGCGCAACGATGCGATCGGCAATATCGCCGTGGTCGCCGCGGCCTTCGGCGTATTCGGCACCGGAACGGGCTGGCCCGACCTGACCGTCGCCGCGATCCTCGCCGCCCTCGGGATCAGCGGCGGTGTCCAGATCATGCGTCAGGCAGGGGCCGAACTGCGATCGGAGCGGGCATTGCTTGGGCAACCGATCCTTGGAGGGAAATAGGGGATGGCGAAAGCGGGGAAGGGAGCGCAACGGCGCCGCGCCGCTATGCATCGCGGCGGCATCCGGCTACGAATCGGGTCGATGCGGCAATCGCTCGCCCTTATCGCCGGCCTGATGCTCGTCCTGACCATGGGGCTGGGCCTTTCGACGTCCGCGGCGCACGCGTCCGAAGCGACCGGTTGTGTCGTGCTCTCCGACGACCTCGGAGCGCATGTCGCCGGTGACAGCGATGAAGTACCGGGCGACGCCGACAACCCCGCGCCGCATCACCATGGAAGCTGTCACAATCATCCTCTGAGCGTGCCTGCGATCGGCGGACTTATGGCGCTCACCCCGCTATCCCCGGTGGCACGGCCGATCGCTCCCGCGACCGAACTCGACGCGATACCGGGCGCACGCGACCTGAGGCCTCCAATCGCCTGACGTGCCGCGCATCCGCCGTTTCATTGCGGCGGAATCCTCAGCCTGTCGTCAGGAGACCGATCCTCATGTTCCGTATGTTCGCGGCCGTCGTCGCCGCAGTTCTTTTTTCCAGCCAGCTCGCCGCGCAGGACGCGCCGCCGCTCACGCTTGAAGAAGCGCTCGCCGCTGCCCGGCAGACCTCGCCCGCGCTGGAAGCCGCTTCGGCGGATCTGCGCGTCAGCAGCGCGGCACGCACCGTTGCCGGCTTGCGCCCCAACCCTTCGCTCCAGGCCGAGACCGAGAATGTCACCGGCAGCGGCGCCTATCGCGGCTTCGACAGCGCGGAGACGACGATCGGGTTCGCCCTCCCGATCGAGCTCGGCGGCAAACGCTCGGCGCGGCTCGGCGTCGCCGAGGCGCAAGGCGCGCGCGCCAGGGTAGACGCCGCGATCGCGGAGGCGGACCTCACGCTGCGCGTCACCCAGGCGTACATTGCGGCGGCGGCCGGCGAACGCCGGCTTGGCGTCGCGCGCGAGCGGGCGGGGATCGCCGCGGAGGCGTTCCGGGCGGCAAGCGTCCGGGTACGCGCGGGACACGCCTCGCCGATCGAGGCGCAGCGTGCCGATGTGCTCCGGATCAATGCCGAGGCGGCGGCGGCCCGCGCAGAGCGCGATGCAGCGGTCGCGCGCGATGCGCTCGCCCGGCTTATCGGCGGCCCGGTCTCGGCCGGGCTCGACCTTGCCTGGTTCGACCGCATCGACAGCTTAGGCCCGAGCGTGCACGCCGGAACCGACGGCACGTTGGCGCTCGCTGCCGCCGATGCCGAGGTCACCACCGCCGATGCCCAGGTGCGGCTGGCCCGGTCGCAGCGCATTCCCGATGTGACGCTGAGCGCGGGCGCCCGCCGGCTCGAGGCGACCAACGACACTGCCGCCGTGTTCGGCGTGTCGGTGCCGCTGCCCCTGTTCAATAATGGCAGTGCCGGCGTCGCCCAGGCCCGTGCCGAGCGTGATCGGGCCGATGCGCGGCGGCGTATGGTCAAGCTCGATGCCGAACAGGCGATCGCCTCGGCCGAAGCCGATGTCGCCAACGCCGCCGCCGATGCGCGCAACGCCACCGGCCCCGCGCTCGCCGGTGCCGTCGAGGCCGCGCGTATCGCGCGGATCGGCTATCGCGAGGGCAAATTCAGCCAGCTCGACCTGCTCGACGCCGAACGCACCCTGGCGGAGACCCGCGCCGCCGCGATCGACGCGCTCGTTGCCTGGCACGATGCCAGGGCCCGCCTCCAGCGCCTGACCAGCGCCGTCCCCCCGATCACGAAAGACTGAACCGATGAACACGCAACTCCTGCGCACGATGCTGCCGCTCGCGCTCGTCGCCACGCTCTCCGCCTGTGGCGGCACCAAGCCCGCCGAAGAAAAGGCCGAAGCCGAAGCCAAGGAAGGTACCGACGCGCCGGCCGAGGGCATCATCAAGCTATCGCCCCAGCAGATCGCGAGCACCGGCATCCAGCTCGTCCGCCCGACCGTCGGCGGCGCCGGCGCGATCGAGCTGCCCGCGACGATCGAAGGCGATCCGCAAGGCACCCAGGTCGTCTCGGCGGCAATCGGCGGCCGCGTGGTCGCGCTGACCCGCAATCTCGGCCAGCCAGTCGGTCGCGGCGATACGCTGGCGGTGATCGAAAGCCGCGAGGCCGCCCAGCTCAACGCCGAGGTCGAGGCGGCCCAAGCGCGTGCCGCGCTCGCCCGGACCAATCTGCGCCGCGAGCAACGGCTGTTCGACGAGCGCGTATCGGCGGAGCAGGATCTGATCGCCGCACGCACCGCGGCGCGCGAAGCGGATATCGCGCTCCGGCTCGCGCGCCAGCAGGTCTCCGCCGCCGGCGGTGGCGGCGGGTCGCTCAATCGTATCGCGATCCGCGCGCCGATCGGCGGGCAGGTGATCGCGCGTTCGGTGACGCTCGGCCAGACCGTCGCGGCCGATGCCGAGCTGTTTCGGGTTGCCAATCTTTCCTCGGTATCGTTGACTCTGTCGCTGGCGGCGGCCGATGCCGGCCGGGTCCGGCCGGGCGCCACCGTCGAGGTGAGCGCGCCGGGCCGCCAGGCGACGGCGCGCGTCACCTTCGTCTCGCCGATCCTCGACCAGGCCACGAGGCTCGTGCCGGTGATCGCGACACTCGACAACCGCGCCGACCAGTGGCGGGTCGGCGAGAGCGTGCAGGCGGCGATCCTGCTCGCCGGCAGTGGCGGGGAGAGCGTGATCAGCGTGCCTTCGACCGCCGTCCAGACGGTCGAGAACAAGCCGGTGGTGTTCGTCCGCACCGCAACCGGGTTCCGCGCGGTTTCCGTCACGCTCGGCCAGACCCATGGCGCTTCGGTCACGATCCTCTCCGGGCTGACCGGGCGCGAACAGGTCGCCGCCGCCAACAGCTTCACGCTCAAGGCCGAACTCGGCAAGGGCGAGGGCGGGGACGAGGACTGAGCCATGATCGACCGTATCGTCACCCTTGCGGTCGAGCGGCGCTGGTTCGTCCTGCTCCTCACTGCCATCGCCGCCATCGTCGGCGCCGCCTCGCTCTGGCGCCTGCCGATCGACGCGGTGCCCGACGTCACCAACAACCAGGTCCAGATCAACGTCCGCGCGCCCGCGCTTTCGCCCGAGCTGATCGAGAAGCAGGTCACCTTTCCCGTCGAGACTGCGCTCGCCGGGATCAAGGGGCTCGAGAGCACGCGTTCGCTGAGCCGTAACGGGTTCGCGCAGGTCACGGCGGTGTTCTCGGATTCGACCGACATCTATTTCGCGCGGGCGCAGGTCGCCGAGCGGATCAACGATGCCAAGGAGCGTCTGCCCGAGAGCGTGACCCCCGAAATGGGTGCGATCGCGACCGGGCTTGGCGATATCTATATGTGGACCGTCCGCTATCAGGATCGCGGCCACGACCAGCACAAGCCGGGCGAGCCCGGCACCCAGCCGGACGGCAGCTATATCACCCCCGAAGGCGATCGGCTGGTGGGCGAGGCCGACAAGGCGACCTATCTCCACACCGTCCAGGAATGGATCGTTGCGCCGCAGATCAAGTCGGTGGCCGGGGTCGCGGGCGTGGATTCGCTCGGCGGGTTCGACAAAGAATATCTCGTCGTCCCCGACGTGCAGAAGCTCGCCGCGCTTAAGCTCTCACTGGGCCAGCTGGCCGCCGCGCTCGAGGCCAACAACAGTGCGATCGGCGGCGGCATCGTCGACCGCAACGGCGAGGGCCTTGCGGTGCGCGCCGATGCGCGGATCGTCAGTACTGCGCAGCTCGCCAATACCGTCATCGCCACGCGCGAAGGCACGCCGATCCTGCTGGGTCAGGTCGCCGAGGTACGGCTCGGACAGGCGATTCGGCTGGGCTCGGCTTCGGAAGGCGGCCACGAGGTGGTGACCGGCACCGCGGTGATGCGGATCGGCGAGAACAGCCGGACCGTCTCCACCGGCGTTGCCGAGCGGCTGCGGCGGATCGGGCCGTCGCTGCCGCCCGACATCGTCATCGAGCCGGTGCTCGACCGCACCGATCTCGTCAACGCGACGATCGCGACGGTCGCGCGCAATCTCGGCGAAGGCGCGCTGCTCGTCATCGTCGTTCTGTTCGCGCTGCTCGGCAATTTCCGCGCAGCGTTGATCGCGGCGGCCGTCATTCCGATCACCATGCTGCTGACCGGGTTCGGCATGCTTCAGGCGGGCGTCTCCGCCAACCTGATGAGCCTCGGCGCGCTCGATTTCGGGCTCATCGTCGATGGCGCGGTGATCATCGTCGAGAACGCGCTGCGGCGCATCGCCGAGCGGCAGCACCATTTCGGGCGACCGCTCGAACGGGAAGAGCGCCTGTCGCTGGTGGCGCAGGCCGCGCGCGAGATGATCCGCCCCTCGGTCTTCGGTCAGGCGATCATCATCCTCGTCTATGTGCCGCTGCTCACGCTCTCGGGGGTGGAAGGCAAGACGTTCGAACCGATGGCGCTCACCGTCATCATGGCCCTCGTGTTCGCGTTCGTCCTGTCGCTTACCTTCGTGCCTGCCGCGATCGCGGTCTGGCTGAGCAAGCCGGTCGAGGAGAAGGAGGGCCGGATCGTCGGGTGGCTGCGCCGCCGCTACGAGCCCGGGCTCGACCGTGCGATGCAGGCGCCCACGCGCACCTTCGCCATCGGAATCGCCGCACTGGTGCTGGCCGGCGCCGGCTATGCGACGCTCGGCCAGGAGTTCCTGCCACAGCTCGACGAGGGCAATGTTCTGGTCCAGGCGTTCCGCGTGCCCGGTACTTCGGTCGACCAGAGCCAGAAGATGCAGTTCCAGATCGAGAGAGCATTATCGGGCATCCCCGAGGTCCGGGTCGTGTTCTCGCGCACCGGCACCGCCGAGCTGGCATCGGATCCGATGCCGCCTAATGCCACCGACACCTTCGTGATGCTGAAGCCCCGCAGCGAATGGCCCGATCCGGGCGAGACTAAGGCCGATGTCGTCGAGCGGATCGAGAAGCGTCTCGCGCAGGTGCCCGGGCATAGCTACGAGATTACCCAGCCGATCCAGATGCGGTTCAACGAGCTGATCGCCGGCGTCCGCAGCGACGTCGCGGTCAAGGTGTTCGGCGACGACTTCGCCCAGATGAACGCCACCGCCGACAAGATCGCAGCGTTGCTCCGGCGCACCCGTGGTGCCGCGGACGTCAAGGTCGAGCAGACCGAGGGCCTGCCGATGCTCGACATCGCGTTCAACCGCGACGCCGCGGCCCGGCTGGGCGTCACGGCGAAGGATGTGCAGGATGTGATCGCGGCGGCGGTCGGCGGCCATCCGGCTGGCGTGATCTTCGAAGGCGACCGCAAATTCCCGATCGTCATCCGCCTGTCGGATGCCGAACGGGCAAATTTCGAGACGCTCGGCCAGACGCCGGTTCCGACCCCTTCGGGCGCGTTCGTGCCGCTCGCCAGCGTCGCCGACATCCGCGTCGCTGACGGCCCTAACCAGATCAGCCGCGAGAACGGCAAGCGCAGGGTCGTAATCCAGGCCAATGTGCGCGGGCGCGACGTTGCCGGCGTGGTGGCCGATGCTCAGGCAGCGATCGCGAAGAACGTGCGGCTCCCCGCCGGCATCTTCCTCGAATGGGGCGGCCAGTTCGAGAACCTCGCTTCGGCGCGTAACCGCCTGATGCTGGTCGTGCCCGCCTGCTTCGCGCTGATCCTGCTGCTGCTCTACGCCGCGCTTGGCAGCGTGCGCGATGCGGGGATCGTGTTCGCCAGCATACCGCTGGCGCTGGTCGGTGGGGTGGCGGCGCTCCTGCTGCGCAGCATGCCGTTCTCGATCTCGGCGGCGGTCGGGTTTATCGCGTTGTCTGGTATCGCCGTGCTCAATGGGCTGGTGATGGTCGCCTCGATCCAGGACCTGATGCGCAGCGGCATGGACCGTGCCCGGGCCAGTCGCGAGGGCGCACTGCTCCGTCTGCGGCCGGTGGCGATGACTGCCCTTGTCGCCTCGCTCGGGTTCGTGCCGATGGCGCTCGGCCATGGTGCGGGCTCCGAGGTGCAGAAGCCGCTCGCGACAGTGGTGATCGGCGGGCTGATCTCCGCGACGTTGCTGACCCTGTTCGTGCTGCCGACGCTCTATGCCCGGTTCGGACGGCGCGAGCTGCCATCATCGAACACCGCGAACGCCGGGGAGCTGACGATGCGGGCGGGGTGAGGCCACTGCGCGGGGCCTTGCCGTCGGCCGCGATCCGATGGAGAAATTGATGCGTCATGCGCCGACGAGCTGGTCCCGGCAGCCAGCTTCCACGCGGCCGGGTGGCCTTCGCATATGTCCAGGCCGGTAACGGCTAAAAGCGAAGGCGCATGTCTCAAGCATGCTCTCAACACCCGGCTTTTGCGCCGGCGGCGTGCGGAGTTGCCAAATTATGGGACGGCCTTATCCTCTGCCTCGCGTCGTCGGCACGGCGGCGCCGAGGCGTGAGAACCTCGCTTGAGAAACCATGGTCTCGCACGGCGCTTCGCCGGGTGGCCGCCGCTCATGTCCAGGCCGCTTGCGGCTAAAAGCGTCGGCGCGTGTCTTAAGCATGTTCTCAACACCCGGCTCCGGCCGGCTCCGCCTCGAAAGAGCGGAGCGGCACGATGGCGAGGTTTCCACTTCCAGTCCGGTCCCGTCGGCGGACGGAGGCACCATGCTCGAGAGCATGAGGCTGGCACATGAACTGCCCGGCGCCATCGGCGAAGGCGATCCGCTGCCGCCCGAGGACCGCGTCGTGCCGGTGGTCACCGGCCGGCTCGAGACGCTCTTCCGCGAGCACCGGCCGCGGCTGCTGCGCTTCCTCCTGCGCCGCACATCCAGCGACGCCGCCGAGGACCTGACCCAGCAGGCGTTCGCGCGGCTTGCCGCGCTCGACCGTGATGTCGTCGACGGACTCGAAAGCCCCGGCGCCTATCTGCACCGCACCGCGGTCAATCTCCTGAAGGACGAGGCCAAGGCCGCCACCCGCCATGCGGTGCATCTGCACGTTCCCGTCGACGACGTCGCCATTATGGCGCCGGATCAGGTCGCCGCGCTCGAAGCGCGTGATATGCTCGCGCGGCTCGAGGCGGTACTGCTGCGCCTCAAGCCGCGGACACGGGAGATCTTCTTGGCGCATCGTATCGACGGCTATAGCTATGCCGAGATCGCGGCCCGCACAGGGCTCGGGATCAAGGCGGTCGAAAAGCATATGAGCCGTGCCATCGCTTATATCGACGGCCATTCGTCCCTGCGATGACCGGATCGGCGGGGGAGGAAGGCGCCGCCGCACGCGCGCGGCAGGAGGCTGCCGACTGGTTCGCGCGCCTGCGCGCCGGCGCGAGCGGAACGGAGCTTGATGCGTTCGAGGTCTGGCGTGCCGATGCCCTGAACGGCGAGACCTATGACCGGCTCGCGCGCCAATGGGACCAGTCCAGGTTCCTTGCCAACACCCGTCTCGGGCGGGGACGCGACCTTTCCCGTGCCAGCGTCTGGTACCGGCAACCGATGGTGCGCGCCGCGGCGGTCGCCGCCCTTGTGGTGCTGATCGTCGGCGGCGGCCTGTGGCTGCACGGCGGCATGCGATCGGACCCGGCAGCGGCACCGGTCGCCTATGCCGGCAAGGCCGATGCGGTCCGCGCGATTGCCCTCGCAGACGGGTCGCGGGTGACGCTCGACCGGAACAGCGCCGTCCGCGTGGCTTATAGCGCCTCCGAGCGCCGGATAGAGCTTCTCAAGGGCCGCGCGCGCTTCGAGGTTGCGCACGATCCCGCGCGGCCATTCCTGGTCCGTGCCGACGGGGGCGCGGTCGTCGCCCATGGGACGATCTTCGACGTCGAACTCCAGCCGACGCTTGTGCGCGTCGTCCTGCTGCGCGGGTCGGTCGAGGTGCGCGCCGACCCCACGGTCGCAAAGGGTGCCGCAAGCCGGATGCTCATGCCGGGCCAGGCGCTGGTCTATGGCCATGGCAAGGCGCCGTCGCCGCCCGTCACGGCCGACCCCGCCGACACGTCCTGGCCCGACGCCATGCTCTCGTTCGACGCAACGCCCTTGCGCGAGGCCATAGCGCGCTTCAACCGCCGCAACGACACCAAGCTGGCGCTTGGCTCCGCGCGGATCGGCGACCTGCGCGTCACCGGTGCCTTCGCCGCAGACGATCCGGCAGGGTTCGCCAAATCCGCCGCCACGATGTTCCAGCTCGAGCTTCGCACCCAGCCCGATGCTTCGATTGCGCTGCAATAGGGACGTGCAAAAAACCATAGGGTGATGCCCGCCCGCGTCGTCTTCGCACCGAATGGCACCAGCAAGGATGCCAGGATGGGGAGAAAGACACATGCGGGGGACGACAGAATTATTGGCACTGTTTCTGGGCGGCACGGCGATGGTCGCGACGAGCGCGACCGTCGCGTGCGCGCAGGAAGCCGGGCGGCGAGGCTATGACCTTCCCGCCCAGCCGCTCGCGCGCTCGATCCAGGCGATTGCGACGGCGACGGGACAGAGCATCGTCGCGCCAAGCGATCTGGTCACGGATCGGCAGGCGCCAGCGCTGAAGGGCGTATTCTCCGTCGAGGAAGCGCTGGATCGGCTGCTGGCCAGGTCGGGCTTGCAGGCGCAGCATTCGGGTGCGGCGTTCGTCATCGTGCCGGCCGCGCCGCAGGCGCTCGCGGCGCCGATCGATGGCGGGGAGGCGATCACCGTCACCGGCAGCCGGATCCGCGGCGCGCGGGGGGCATCGCCGGTTCTCAGTATTACACAAGAGGAGATGCGCAACGCGGGCCAGGCCGCTCTAGGGGACGTCGTGCGAAGCATTCCCCAGAACTTTGGAGGCGGACAGAATCCCGGGGTCGGCGCGAACGTGCCGTCGACGAGCGGCGTCAATGTCGGCGGGGGCTCGTCCATCAATCTGCGCGGCATCGGCAGCGACGCGACGCTGACGCTGCTGAACGGCCATCGGCTGTCGTACAGCTCATCTCGGCAAAGCATCGACGTCTCGGCGATCCCGCTGGCGGCGGTCGAACGGATCGAGATCGTACCGGACGGTGCCTCGGCGCTGTACGGGTCGGACGCCGTCGCCGGTGTCGCCAATGTCATCCTGCGCCGCGACAGCGATGCCATCGACATGAGCGCGCGCCTCGGCACGTCGACCGATGGCGGCAATTTCGAGCAGCGCTACGGTGTTTCGGCCGGCCAGCGCTGGACGTCGGGCGGCCTGATCGCAAGTTACGAATTTGCGCGGACCACGGCGATCTACGGCCGCGACCGAAGCTATGCCGAGGACAAAAGCCCGGCCCTGACGCTCTTCCCGCCCATCCGGAATCACAGCGCGGTGCTAAGCGGCCACCAAGAACTTTTGGACGGGCTGACCTTCGAGCTGGACGCGCTCTACAACCGGCGGTGGAGCATCAAGTCCGTCGCGAACAATGCCGCCGGTGACGTCAAGCTCAGCGGCATCGTCAATGACTATACGACGGAATCGCTGGCGATCGCGCCGACCTTGCGTTTGGACCTCGGCGCATGGCGCGCAGTCGCGACCGGCTCCTATGGCCGCGATCATACCCGCTTCACGGTCACGACCTGGGCGAAGGGCGTGCCCACCGCGCCGCCCGAGATCTGCTATTGCAACAGCGCCGCGACTGGCGAGATCGGCGCCGACGGCCCGCTCTTCTCGCTGCCGGCCGGGGCGGTACGGCTCGCCGTCGGCGGCGGCTACCGGAGCAACACCTTCATCCGGGACAACGGTCCGGGCAATGCCCAGAACATCGATCGCACCCAGGACAGCTATTATGGCTATGGCGAGCTGAGCCTGCCGCTCATGTCGCCGGGCATGGCGATGCCGCTGGCCTATCGGCTCGAGCTCAGCGCCGCGCTTCGCTACGAGAATTACCCGGGGATCGGCGACATCGCGACGCCGAAGCTTGGCATCGTCTATGCGCCCACGCCCGATTTCGAGATCAAGGGGAGCTGGGGACGATCCTTCCGCGCGCCGACGCTGCTCGAAAAATACCAGCCGCGCTCGCTCGTGCTGATCGCCCCATCGGCGCTCGGTGGCACCGGCTATGCCGCGGGTGCGACGGCGCTGTTCGTCCAGGGCGGCAATCCGACGCTGAAGCCCGAACGGGCGCGGACCTGGTCGGCCACGCTTGCGATCCATCCGCGCGGCCTCGCCGGTGCCGGACTCGAGTTGAGCTATTTCGACATTGCCTATCGCGATCGCGTGGTGACCCCGATCGCCTTCATCGCCCAGTCGCTCAGCAATCCCGCCTATCGCGACCGTGCGACGATGAACCCGCCAGCAGCGTTGTTGGCCGACATCGTCGGGGGTGCATTGAGCTTCGTCAATGCCGCCGGGGCGCCTTACGACCCGGCCAAGGTGGCGGTACTGATCGACGACAGCAGCATCAATGCCGGCCGCCAGTCGATTCGCGGCATGGATGTCCTGTTCCGCTACCGCACCCGCCTCGGCGCCGCGGACAGCCTCGCGGCCACGGTCAATGCGAGCTATCTCGAAAGCAATCAGCAGATCAGCAGCACCCAGCCGGTGGTCCCGCTGGCGGGCCAGATCTTCAGCCCGCCGCATGTCCGGGCCCGGGCCGGCATCAGCTGGGACCATGGGCCGTTCAACCTCACCACCAGCCTGAACTATATCGGCGGTGTCGACGACCCGCGGGCGGCGAACCTGTTCCGGGTCGGTTCGATGAAGACGATCGATGTCGCGGCCCATTACCGGACAGGCGGGCACGGGCTGCTCGGTAATATCGAGCTGTCGGTGGCGATGCTCAACCTGTTCAACGACCAGCCGACGCGGATCGCGACGACCCAGTTCAGCGATACACCCTATGATTCGACTAATTATTCGCCGGTCGGCCGCTTTGTCAGCTTCACGGTGCGCAAGACGTGGTGAGAGCCCGGCTGGCGAGCAGGCCGGCGCGCTCGCGCGCCGGTGTCTCTGCGCTGGCCACCCTCGCGGCGCTGTCCTTTGGCAGCGCCGCGCAGGCGGCCTGTGACGATCTGCTGCCCGCGTCACCGACCGGCGCGGCCGCGTTGCGGCCGATCACCGCGATCGATCTCGTTCGGCTTCGCGATGTCGGTGGCCCGGAGCCGGCCAATCCCGATATGCCCGGGCCGCTCGCCGTCTCGCCCGACGGCCGCTCGGTTGCATTCGTCCTCACCCGGGCTGATCCGGCCACCAACGGATATTGCCGGGCATTGGTGGTGCAGTCGCTCGACGGGAAGAGCGGCATCCGGATCGTCGATCGCGGCGGCGCCTATCTGATGACCGAAATCGCGGTCCGCGGCCTGTTCACGCGGATCGGACCGCCGGCTACGGTGACGCCCGTCTGGTCGCCGGACGGACAATGGATCGCCTATCTCAAGCGTATCGACGGCCGCACAGGCATCTCACTGGTTCGGGCAGACGGCGAGGGCGCCCCGCGGGACATCGCGGGCACCACCGATGTCGAGGCTCTACTATGGCCGGAGCCCGGGGCGCTTCTCTTCGCGACTCGGCCGGCCCGGGCCGCGGTGGATGCCGCCATCGATGCCGAAGGCCGCTCGGGCTGGCTTTACGATGCCAGGATTCTCCCCAATGTCGGTGCCCGCCCGCAGGTCCGGCCCGCGGATGCGCCGCGGGAAATCCATGCCCTTGACCCGGTGGCGGGTACCACAAGCGCGGCAACGCCAGCGCAGCGGGAAGCCTTCGACCGGATGGAAGCGGCCTGGAGCGGCACCGTCGCGCGGTCGCGCGCGGGTTGGACCGCCACGCTCGAATCGACGGCACCGTCGCCGTTCAGTCCCAGGCGGCTCATTCTGCACGATCCTGCGGGACGCAGTGTCGCTTGCGCCGGCGAGGCCTGTAGCGGCCGGCTCTCGCTGCTATTCTGGGATGGTGCCAGATCCAGCGTCGTCTTCCAGCGCCGCGACGGCTGGAACAACGCGCGCACCAGCTTCTATACTTGGCGCCCTGGGCATGTCCCGCCGCGTCGGATCCTGACAACCGACGATACGATCCAGGGCTGCGTTCCCGCGCAGGCGGAGTGGGTGTGCCTGTACGAGAATGCGCGGACGCCGCGGCGGCTGATCCTATTCGACCCGGCAACGGGCCGGAACCGCCTGCTCTTCGATCCCAATCCCGAATTCCGGGATCTCGATCTCGGCACGGTCACGCGGCTCGAATGGCGCAACGATCGCGGGCTCGAGGCCTGGGGCGACCTCGTCTTGCCGCCCGGCCATCGGCCAGGTGCCAGGCTGCCGCTGGTCGTCGTGCAATATCATAGCCGGGGCTTTTTGCGCGGCGGCACCAATGACGAGTATCCGATCTATCTTCTTGCCGCACACGGCTTCGCGGTCCTGAGCCTCGAGCGGCCGACCGCGATTGCCTCCTTGTACCCGGACCTAAGTTCGAACGAGGCGATGATCGCGGCGAACCAGAAGGACTGGGCGGAGCATCGCAGCCTGTTCTCGTCGTTGATGACCGGCATCGACGCTGCGATCGCCACGGGCACGGTCGACCCCGCACGTATCGGACTGACCGGGCTCAGCGATGGCGCAACCCTGACCCGCTTCGCACTGATCAACTCGCACCGCTTTGCGGCCGCGGCAATCAGCACCTGCTGTGTCGAGGGCAGGACGGCGATGATCTATGGCGGGATCGCGCTTGCCGATGCCAATGCCAGGCTGGGCTATCCGGCGACAATGAGGCCCGACCCTGGCTTCTGGGCTTCGATGTCGCTGGCACAGAATGCGACGCGCATCGACACGCCCCTGCTGCTGCAGCTTGCCGATTCCGAATATCTGTTCGCGCTGGAGTCGGTCCAGGCGCTGCGCGAGGCAGGCAAGCCGGTCGAGATGCGCGTCTTTCCGGACGAGTTTCACGGCAAGTGGCAGCCGGTGCATCGGTTGGCGGTCTACACGCGCGCTGTCGACTGGTTCGCCTTCTGGCTGCGGGGCGAGGTCGATCCGGACCCCGCCAAGCAGGCGCAATTTGCGCGTTGGCAGGCAATGCGTGCGGTGCACGATCGCCCCGGTCGATCGGCAGCCAACCGGTGAAAAGCGAACCGCCGGGATCGGGGTGCGGGTGCGCGCGACCGGGTAGGCGCCGTGTTCAGCATCATCGTTCGCGCGCCTGCATCGCACGCGCCCATACCTCGACATCCACCAGGCGCATGACCCGGACGAAATCATAGCCGGTGACTGGCCGGCGGTCGTCGACCACCGGCGCCAGTGCCGCGGTGTCCAGCAGGTCCAGACCCGCGAGCACGCCTTCCAGCAACAGTGCGCGGATCGTGGCACGGTGGGTCTCGAACAGATCGATCAGGAAACTGTCCGGGGTGCCCTTGGAGCGCCGCCACGCGATTTCCGGTGGAAGCCGGTCGGCGAAGCCATGCCGTGCGGCCGCCCGGTTGCGGCCCTGGTCGAGCCAGAGCCAACTCGGCACCCGGAGACAGGTTTCAATGACCGGCTGGGCCATCAGCGGTGATAAGGTAGGCAGCGGATCGAGCGGATCCGCTGCCTCCGCGACGCTCTGGGCTGTGACGATCATGGCGACATGCGCGGCCTTGGCTGGAAGCGCATCCGCAGGACAGACCAGCCAGGGATGCGCGCCCGCTTCGTCCGAAAGGTCGAGGGCGACACGCGACAGGAAGCGATCGTCGCGCAGGACCGGATAGGATGCCGGCCGCCAAAACGCCTGCAGCGTGCGCCATGCGATCTGGGGGATACCGGCCTGACTGACCTCGGCCAGGGTGCGCACGACCCGCTTCAGTTCGGGTCGGCCTTCGGGCGCGCGCAAGCAGTCGAGCACCGGCCGGACCGATTGAAGCGAGCAGAAGACGCCGTCGCCGCCGCTGCCATCGAGGATAGCCGTGGCGCCGGTCTCGCGCGCGACCGAGGCTGCGAGCGCCCGCGAAGCCTGCATGAAGGCACGCATGGTCGGTCGCGGGAGGTTTCCCGCTTCGGACCGCGTGAGGTCGACCAGCGCTTGATCGCGCATCCGCTCGATCAGGGGGGCACCGACCGCCCTGGCGGTGGCTGCCGCGAAGGCACGTTCGTCGCCCGACGGATTGGCGGTGACCAATGTCAGGCAGGTAAAGGGCCGCCCTGCGGCTTTCAGCGCGGCGGCGACGATCGACGAGTCCAGCCCGCCCGACAATTTGAGCACGACCCGCTCATGGGGACCGCGCATCGCGGCGACGCTGTGGAGCACCGCGTCGCGGACCCGCGCGGCCGCCTCGCGGGCATCGAGCAGCGCGCGCTCACGCGCTGCCCAGTCCCAGGGTGACCAGCCCGCCTCGAGGGTTACACGGCTTTCCTCGACCACGAGCCGTTCGCCGCCCTGGACCTCGTACAGGCCCTGAAGGCAGGTTTCGCGCGTCCGTACATTGTTGGCGACGAGGAACCGGGCGAGCGCGGTGCGGTCGATCGCCGGCGTGAAGAAGCCCGCGTCGCGCAGCAGCGCGAAATCCGACCCGAACACCACGCCGTCAGAAGTCTCGAGCCAATAGACGGGAAGGGCGCCCATCGGTGCCCGGACGATCGTGACGCGGCGGCCGGCACCGCCGGCCAGGACCGCGACATAATGGCCCCACCAGGCATCGAACAGATGACTGCCGGCCGATGCCGCGATCATGGTCTGCGCCGAGGGCGCGAGCTGGGTTCGTGCGCTTGCCTGACCGCGGGAGAAGAGCGGACCGATGATCGCTCCCTCTTCCCGCGCGAGCAGCGGCGGCGTGGGCGAGTGCGACAACAGGACAAGCAGGTCGTTGTCGAGCGTCCGGCCGAACCCGTCCGAGGGCAAAGCCGCACGCGACAACCGCTCGACCAGCTCGGCGCGCCGGTCGGAGCGCGGCGCGATGACGCCGGCGAAGCGCGCCGGCGTCATAGTACCAGGATCGGGGTGAAGCTGCGAACCGTGTCGATGCGGTCGTTCAGCAGGACCGGCCCCCACTGCACCCAGCAATGCGCGGCGAAGGGCTGGAGCTTGACGCCAAGCACGAGGTCCACCGCGATCCCGAGCGAAAGATAGCGATGCGTCGTGGCGATACCGCGCGGCAGGCAGCGGTCGAGCGGGCTCGCGAGCAAAGCGGCCGCATGGAATATCTGGGCCGGCGCCGCCAGCATCGCCGGTGTCACGGCGACGGCACCGGGCGTGCGGGCCTTGTGGCGCGCCACGCCGCGCAGCACGCCGTGCAGCCTGCAGACACGCAGCGCGAGCTCCGACCTGGCGAGGCGGACAACCGCACCGAATATCCCCGACGCGGGATGCCGGTTGCCGGGCGCGTCGAGTGCGCTGCTCTCCGGCATCGCGAGGATGCAGGGTTCGGGAATCATGCCGTCTCCTGCCGGCAGCAACAGCCCGTCCGATATGCACCCCGCGAGGTGCGCTGCATCGCCATGCCTTGCTTCCCGACGCACGAGCCGCCGGAACGCGTCTTCGGTCGGGCCGGTCAGGCAGAAATAGCGGTCCCGCCGGACGTCCAGGAAGAGCAGACGGCCACTGGTTTCGCAGAAGCTAACGCCGTCTCGAAGCCTATATCCCATATTGGCCCTCGCTAGCTTGCCTACGGCGCGCGGCCGTATGGCCGCGCGCCGTTGCGCTCACTCGGCAGCGAGGCCAGGCATGGCCTGCAGCACGTCCTCGTCGTGGAAGATGGCGCCGATGCCCTTGGTCTCGACGCTGGCTGCGCCGAGATCGATTACCTCGTCGCGAGGTTCGAAGTCGCGTTCCATGGTCAGTCTCCTGATGCACCACGAATTTGTGGCAACCAGAAGCGTAGGTCGGGCGGCGCGCTATCCGAATTTTATACCGAGCCTATAACGCGATTGTTGCGGGGCAGGGGACGCCACGTGCAACGAACGGCGCGCGACCCTACCGGCCGCGCGCCGTCGCGTTCACTCGGCGGCGAGGCCGGGCAGGGTCTGCAGCACGTCCTCGTCGTGGAAGACGGCGCCGATGCCCTTGGTCTCGACACTGGCTGCGCCGAGATCGATCACATCGTCACGGGATTCGAAATCGCGTTCCATGATCATTCTCCTGATGCGCCACGAGTTTGTGGCGGCCAGGAAGGTAGGTCCCGCGATGCGCTATCCGAATTTTATACGGCGCCTATAACGCGATTGTTGCATCTCAGCCCTCGGTCGGGCTGCGATAGAGCGCGCGCAGGATGGCGGCGGCGGCGCGCTCGCGGCGATTGCAATAGGCCGTGACCAAATTGCGGAGCAGCGGCCTGTCATCGGACGCCAGCGCGCCGCCGATTTGCGCCAGTTCCTCGCGCACGCCGGCAAGGATCTCGGATTCGACCATCCGTGCCGCATGTAGCCTGGCATTGAGCGAGGCCATGGCGCGCTGGAGTTCAATATTTCCCGAGAGCCGCCCGATGCGCGCCATGAGCGTTGCGCTGAGGCCGGCGAGATCGTCCTCCGCCGAAACGGGAACGATGCTATGGACGGGCTCGTGGCTAGCAAGGGACAGCCGGGCAAGTTGCAGGTTCCATCGATAGCGGTCGCGCAGCGCCGGCTCGTCGAGTTGGGGCAGATGGAAGCCGTCGCTGGTTCGTGTCTCGACCAACCCTTCGCCGGCGAGGACGTAGAGGGCCTCGCGCACCGGCGTTACGCTGCTGGAGAGCATTCCCGCCAGCTGCGTGGGATCAAGGCGATCGCCTGGGCGGAATTGATGCTCGAGGACCGCGCGGCGCAGCGCGTCCAGCACCCGTTCAGAAGTGGGACCCGCGTTCATGCGATCAGTTCCTGCGCCGCCCGATGGGTATCGACTGCCATGGCCTGATCCGCCCGCAGCGCGTCGATCGCGCCCAGCGGCCCGGGCACGGTATCGGAAAGCAGCACTGACGGGCACTGGCCTTCATAGTTGCCGAGATTGGGCCGGTGCTGTCGATAGCCGACCAGGGCGGCGAGTTCGGGCGCGAAACGCCGCGCGACCGCGGCCGGATAGGCCAGCATCTGGTTCTCATAGGGTTTGAGCCAGCCCAGCGAATAGCCGACCACGAGGCCGCGGCGGACGCCGGTGGTGCGGTTGGCGCCGGCGCCGTGCAGCGTCGAGCCGAGGAAGAGCAGCGCGTCGCCGGGATCCATCTCGGCGGCGATTCCTGCCGAGGATGGCGGCGGGTCGAGCGCGGCGGCGCCATGGCTGCCCGGCCACAGCAGGGTCGCGCCATTCTCGGCGCGGAACGGCGTCAGCGGCCAGATCACGTTGACGAGATATTCGACCTCGCCTGCCGGCGCCCGCCACATGTCCTGGTCGCGGTGCGGCATCTGCGCTGGCGCGCCTGGGTGGATGGCGATCGCCTGGGCGACGTTGAGCTGGATGCAGTCGCACCAGGGCGCGAGCGCCGCCTCGGCCACGCCCTGCACGACCGCGTGCTGGACCAGCGCCGCCATGTGCTGCGAACGCGCGAGCAGACGGCCGAACCGCTTGGTGGTCTCGCCATAGAAGCTGCCCTGGCAGAAGGGCGTCTCCGCGAAGACGGGCGCGAGGTCCGCATCGAGCGCGGCGATCGTCTCGGCAGGGAGGGCGGCGCGGAGGATGCACCAGCCGTCACGGGCAAGCCGCCCGCGCGTTTGGTCGATCGCGGCGGCGAGCATCGGGTTCGGGTTCATAGCGGTGCTCCTCCCGGATCAGGCCGCCGCGCGGCCGTCGCCGCCCAGCAGATGGGGAAGGGGCGTGATGCCCGCCGCGGCGAGCTTGCGCGGTGTGTCGAGCTCGATCTCGATGGCGAGCGCGCCGAGCATCTTGCCCTCGATCGTCACCGGCAGGCCGAGCGGCCGGCAGCGCCAGCCGAAGGCGAGGATCTGCTGCAGCCAGCCCATCTCGGCGATCGCGCTGTAGCGGCGGATGCCGTTGGCGAGCGCATGGTCGGCCAGCGCCGTGACCAGCGTGTCGCGCACGCCGCGGCGCTCGCGGGCGGTGAGGCTGCGGTCGAGGCAGAAGCGCGTCACCTCGAAGATGTCGGGACCGCTCGGCGGCGCTCCCTCGCACAGCTCGGGATAGAAGCTGTCCAGGATATGCGGCCGCGTCGTCGGCAGCAGCCGCGCCGAGCCGAGATGGCCGCCCTCACGGTCGGCGAGCACCAGATAGTGCGCGTGCGGGTCGTCGAACTGGTCGACCTCATAGGCGCCGGCCAGCACCGGCACGTCCCATTTCAGCAGGTCGACGAACACCTGCTTGCGCGCGGCGAACATCCCCTGCAGCACCTTGTCCGGCACCGGGGCGGCTCCGGCTCCCATCGCATGCAACATGGTCTTGGCTCCTTGGTCATTTGGGAGACCAAGGGTCGCGATTGCGCCGCCGTCGCGATATGCCGGAAAAGGGGTATAGTCAGCGCTTGAAGATGTCGGTGAAGGTGAGCGTTCCGTCGAACAGCGCCCGGATCGCCGCCAATGTCCGTTTGTTCACGCCGTACCGCTCGCACGCCTGCTTGATATGGCGCGCCACGGTTTCCTCGCTGAGCCCGAGAATGCGGCTGATCTCCCAGTCGCCCTTGCCGCGCGCGGCCCACAGGAGGCAGTCGCGCTGGCGGTCGGTCAGCACCGGGGCTTTCGCCTTCGTATCGATCCTGCGCGTCGACCACAGCCGGCGTGCCCCCTCGAAGGCGAACAGCCCGGCCCATTGCGCCAGCGGCAGCATCGCCTCGGGCAAGGGCCGGCCGGCGGTATTGGCGAAGGAGCAGGAGCCGAGCGTCTCGCCGGGGATGTTCGCCGGCACCGTGAAGCCGTCGCCGATGCCCTGCTGTGCGCCGAGCGCGAGTACGTGCCGGTCGCGCGGGGTCAGCGTGATCATGTCGTGCAGCCGCGACCAGGGGAAGCCGAGGCTCGTGACATGGCTTGCCCGGTGCACCGGGTCGGACACGCCGAGCGCCTGCGCGTCATAATAGGCCGCCCATTGCTCCGGATAATTGTGGAGTCGGATATCCGTGCCGGTCGGGCTCGGCATGTCGACATGATGGGTCAGCGCGAAATACTCGAACCCCAGTATCGCGCAGATCTCGACCATCGCCGTCGCCAGCTCGTCCGCGCTCGTCGCTGCCTCGACCGCCCGGACGAATGGCCCCATTGCGTGCATGCCCATTGGGCACCCACTCGACCCCGGGCGGCATCTCAAGCTGCCGTCGACCCCCGGATCGACCTTTCCCGCATTCTCGGGCCGGACGGCGGATTCTCACCCCGCCGTCGGGCAATACGCACACAAATCATCGCGGCAACAGTGACTTGGAGGGCAAAGGAGTCAAGTTTATATTGTCAATATATTCCGCATCGTCTGGCGGGGCTTGATCCTCCATTTCGGAGTGATTGGGCGCCGCTCTGGTTGCACTGTTCCTCGACATGACCCGGCGGGGCTGATCGCATGGCAGGCGACTGGCGCGATGCGCGCGACTATGCACGGCTGCGCGGGCTCGACCGTGCCGGCCTGATGTGGGAGTGGCTGCGCCGCGATCCCGGCTATATCGCCTGGCATGCCCGCGCCAGCACGGCGACGCGCGGCACCGGCGCGCCGCTTCCCGGGTCGGGCAACGACCCCGTCCAATGGGGGATTCACTTTCGCCGAGCGGCCGGAGGTCGAGGCCCCGGACGCGCGGATCATCTGGCATGCCGATTTCGATCCCGGGACGCTGCGCGTCGTCGCCAGCCCGATCGGGCGCGGCGATCCCGACGCGATCGATCCGGCCTTGCTCGCGCCCTGGCTGACGGTGGTCCGCGACCGGCACGGCGAGCATGCCGTGCTGTCGGACGGCTGGCACCATATCCGGCTCGACATCGAGCAGGGGAGCCTGACCGGCGGTGAGCCGGTGCTGCTCGAATACCGGCTCAAGGGTGTTGCGTCCGCCGAAGCCCGGATCCCGCCGCTGCGGCGGCTGCTCGATCTCTGCCGCAAGGGGCGCTTCTCCCGCGCGCTCTATCCGCCCGACCGGCGCGTCGAGCGCTGGATTTTGGCGCTGCGCGTCCATGATGCCGTGCTGGCCGGCGCGAGCCATCGCGAGATCGCCCGGGTGCTGTTCGGCGACGCATCGGGCCAGGGAGGGGGAGACCGGCGCGCGGATTCGATCCGGTCCCGGGTGCGGCGGCTTGCCGCCGATGCGCGGCGGCTCGCCGGCGGCGGCTACCGGGTGCTGATGCGGCGGCGGGATTGAGCGAGTCGGTTTGCGCCTCGCCCGGCGGTGCCGGGCGACCGCCGCTCTATGGCCGGCGGGGCCGGCCACCGAGCCCCGCGCCGCGGGTCTCGGCCTGGCGGTGACGATCGGCTGGCGAGCGGGCCGGCGCGGACGCCGGCCGACCCTACACCGTTACCGAAGTCACATGCGCCAGCTCCTGAGCGAAGCAATTGCCCGATCCGCCTGTCCCGTCACTTCGTCGAGCGGTGGACAATCGGGATAGTGGCGCGTCAGGATCGACTTCGCCTTCTCGATGTTCAGGATCATCTCGTCACGGCTAATCGGTGAGGAACCGTCGATATCGTCCTCGTGATAATAAAGGTCGGAGAACGTCTCCTGATCCAGTTCGGTATGCGAATATTCGCGCTGCACCCATTCATCGAGCTCGCTGCGCATCCGATCGATCCGGGTGCGCGCGCCGTCGCGTTTCTCCGCCGCGACCAGAACGGATTTCAGCAGGCGACCGACCTGTTGGTGCGCCTCGACTGGCATCCGTGCGTCCGGACGTAGACGCCGTCCGACAAATGCCATGTTGTAGGCAACCGAGGCTCGCTTGCGCGCCGGTTTGCGGACCTTGGCCACAGCTGCTTCCTTCGTGGCGAGCTGCGCCCGGGTGCCCGGCGTATCGACCGCGGCGTGATAGCCGCCGGAGAAGCCGCTCCACCGTTTCGCGGCGACGGGCTTGGGCGCCTTTTCTAGCGCATCGGCCAGCGGTTTGAGCGACGGGCCCTTGGCGCGATCCGCCATCAGGAACAGCCAGCAGCCGCCATCGGTCCAATAGATGCTGCCCCAAGCCGGCTTGACGATCTCCCAGCCAAAGCGCTTCGCCCAGGCGAGCCGTTCCTCGCTGATCGGATCGTCGGCGCGGACATAGGGCTCGTCGGCGAGCACATGCCGGCGATGCACCGGATCCCACCAGACCGAGGCATGGTCCTGGTCTGGCACACGGTTGTCGAAGCGGCCCTTCGGATATGCCCGGTTTGCATCCGACGGCTTCAAGCCCGTCGCGTCGATGAACTGGAGCGTTCGGGCAACTTCACACACATGCCGGCGGGCCAGCTCGATACTCTCCGATATCGACAAGATGACGAGATGATCGGGCGCTTCGGCGCGCACGTTCCCGAGATATCGATCGTTCCGCGCCTGGCTTGGAGATACGAGCTCGGCATAAGGTCGGTCGAAGGCCACCTTCAGCGTCTCCTGGCCACGCTCCTTTGTCGCGCGATCGAACCACCGCGCGGTGATCCACAGGAAATGCCGGGGTCGGTCGCCAAGCTCCCGGCCGGCGTGGATGAAATTGCTGAATCCTGCCGCTTGCGCGGCGCAATCCAGCGCTTCGCTATGTTTGATGCCTTTGTCGCGTTTGATCGACTTGGCGAGGCTCTTGATGCCGTCGATCGTCGACGGCCGAACGGACTTCTACGACATGCCATTCTCCAGCCCGTATCGAAGCGTCGCCCACCAACCGCCCCTCGAGCCCGAGAGACATGGAAAAGTCATTGTCGCGGCAGTGCTGCTTGCAGCTTCGCTACTGGTGGGCGGCGGGCTCCTGCCTTGGGGCCTGGGCCGTTTCTATCGCGAATCCGGGTCGAAGGGAAGCTTGGGTCCTTTGGAGCGGATTGGACGCACTATCTAGCGGTCGACGGCGGCATCGATCGCGTCGCGATAATCCCCGATTTCCAACCGTACCACGTGGTCGGTATTCATCAGCATGACGGCCAATGCGTCATGATATTCTCGAGGCGTCGCGGTGTCTCCGCCGGATACCATTTCGGCAATCACCCACTGTCGTAAACGAGCATAAGGCCCATCGTGAGGCAGGTCGCGAATGAGCCGCGCCACCACGTCATGAAGTGTCTCGAGCACTGCGAGATCGATTTGGCCCGCGCGCAGGATCGCGGCGAAGGTACGCCCGAGCGCGATTGCCGCGGAGAACGGGATATTGGTTCCGGTCTGGGCGCGGTTGGCGGGCAAGGTCTTGTGCGGTGAGCCATCGGGAAGGTCGGGGAGTACAGCGATCCATTTTCGCAGATAGCTCACTATTTCGAAGAGCAGGCGTGCCGACCGCGTCGGGAACTCGGCAGTGCGGTCGATGTCCGCTTGATTCGCGTCATAGGTCCGCGCCAGCCGATCCGCGAAATGTGGAAAATAATGCAGCCACATGTGGTTCGGCACGCCCTGCGCGATCGCCGAGGTCACCATGATGTCGAAATAGAAGAGCGCGACATAGGCGGGATCGCGCCACCATTCGCGTTCATACCATTTGGCGCTGCCGTTCAGCCAGGCGACGTGACCCGGCTTCTCCATTCCGTCGAGCAGGCGCTCGAGATAGTTGCCGATGGGCTTCCAGGCGGCGATCTCCACGGCGAAATTGGCGTCCGCGAACAACGCGCGCAGTAGTCGATTGCGTTCGGGCAATGCATAGCCGATCGGATGGAGCAGGTTCTGGTTTCGCTCGATCTCCTGATAGAGAGCACCTCCGGGCCGCGCGATGAGATGCTCGAGAAAGGCATCCGAGAAGTCGCCCCGGCTGTAGGTCTTTGCGCGCAGATAGGGGATGGCCAAGTCCGGCCGCTGCTCGGCCAGATAGGCAATCACCTGGGGCGAGCGATGCACCAGCTGGAAGATGTCGAGCGCCGCGGACTCCGCGCGCATGTGAGCCGGCACGATTCGCGAGCTGGAGCGTATGGCGGCCGTAAGCCAGCCCGGCCAGCCTGCGCCCCAGCGACGCTCCTCTTCGTCGTCTAGCGGAAAGGGGTCGGGCAGGCCAAAATTAGCGAGCCGGTCGTGCAGCCGCTGCCAACGGCCCTGGCGCCGGCTCGCTGCGACGAAAAGGTCGACATGCGGTGCGAGCAGGGACAAGGCCTCGCCGAGCCGGTTCTCGTCAATCAGGCGTGCGGCCAAGCCCGCCATGGCGGGAACGGACGCCACACCGACCCGGCTGAAGTGATGGAGCACATAGGCCGTTGCGCCCCAGGCGAGCACCAGCAGGAAGGCATCCTTGCGGGCGACGCTCCCGCTATCGCCAGGGAAGGTGATCCAGTCGCAGGCGCCACCCAGCTGGGCGGGGCAGGAAAGCGCCGGCTCGTGGAATTCGAGCCACAATATCGTCAACAGCGCTGTCGCCGCCACCAGCGCCTGAAGCGGAAGCGCCAGCGATGCGCGCAGCCGTTGCACCGCCGGTACGAGGGCGAACAGAGCGGCGCCGAGCGCCAGTGCGCCGAGAAGACCGTCCAGGGTCATGACGCGACATGGACGTGCGTTAGCCTCTGGAAATGTGCCCCGGAGAGATTGGTGAAGGATGCGCCGGTGATGATGAGCTGGGCGCCGGTGAATTCATCGCGCTTGAGCAGGTCGATGAACGGCTGGACAATAAAATTTTCCTTATCCGCCACTGCCTCGCCCGAGAATTCGCCCGGCACGTCGATGATGCTCAACCCCGGATAATGCGTGCCCGCCTTGGCCGACAGCGTCATCAGGCCATAGTGATAGGCCATCAGGAAATAGAGCGAGTCGGTACCGCCCAGCGCGGCGCTCCAGCGCTGACGGCCAACGCGGAGCGAGAGGTTGCTCCGGCTGATGTCGACATTGACATGACTGTGCAGCCAGACCTTCGGTCCGGGATGATTCAGCGCTTCGAGATAGGAGTTCATCCCGTCTTCGAGCTGGGCCGCCGCCGAGTGGAAATCAATTGCGGCGAAGGCATCGTCGACCCGTTTCTGAATAGGCGTTATCGCCTCTTCGAGGCGTGCGATCTCCTTCGTCATCTCGACGCCAAGCTCGAGCGCCGCGCTTACCCGGTCCAGTTGTCTTTTGCGCTCGGCTCCGCGGCCCAATGCCATGTCGATTGCGCTGATTTCTGCCTGGGCAAGTGCGCCGACTGCTTCTCTGGCGGGCGTCAGCTCCGCGTCGACCTCGGCGATCTCCGCCTTGATGGTGGCCGCGTCCGCAAGGAGCTTGGCAACCTCGGCCTGCAAGACCCCTTCGAGTTCGATCGCCTCGGCGAGTTCGCCGGCAAGCCGGTCGCGCTCGAACCTCAACCTGACCGAGCCAAGGTCGGCGATCACCGGCTCTGGCGGCAGTTGCTGATGGCACAGGAAGCAATCATGACCGTGATAGGCGAGGGCGTTCACCGACTGATCGCAGGCTGGGCAATGCGTGATCTTCAAATCGGCAAGCACCGCGCCGGCATCCTCGGCGCGCTCCATTCGTTCGATCTCTTCGGCAAGATCCGCGCGGTAGCGCGCAATGTCTGACAGGCGCTCGGCCACGCTTCCCTGCTTGATAGTGATATTCTCCAGCCTGGAGAGCGCGCTCGACCGGCGGGCCGCGAGATCGGCGATGTGACTGCGCTGTTCCGTCGGAATCGCTTCTTCCTGCGCCGCGGTTAGCAGCGCGATGCGGCGCTCGTGCAGCGACGCTGCCTCCGCTGCGAGACGTTCTGCCGCCGCCGCAATCGTCGTTACGCTGACATGGACCGAAACATCCTCGTCGGACAGCAGATCGCGTGCGAGTTCATTCAGCGTGTTGGCATATTGATCCCGTCGGGCCGCGAGCTGGTCGACCCGTCGCTTGAGCAGGACAAGCTCCTCATAGTCCGGGCTGTAGATATGCTCTGCCAGGCCAAGGAACTGCAAGACGCTGGCATGCTGCTCGCCCTCGGGCTGCTTGTCGGCAATGTCGCCCCAAAAGCGCTGCTGGCGATAGATGTGCCTCAGCAGGATGCGGAAGGACAATTCCGGCCATGTCTGGCCCGATGCGGGGTTGCCCTTGGGGAAGCTCAGCAAAGGGATGCCGAGTTCCTTCATCAGCCAGTGCTGAAAGTCCTTCGCCAGCATCGGCGTGCCGTCGACATAGACCTTTCCCTTGCCGCCACTTTCCCGCCAGCGCCGCTCGACGAGAAAGGCATCGGTGCCGATCCGCAAGGCTGCGGCTGCGGCGTCGTATTTTTCCGCTAGCGCATTCTCGTCGGCACCTTCGAACGGATTGCCGCCAGGATCGCCAAGCAGGAAATCGAGCGTCTGCAGCCACTTCGTCTTGCCGGTGTTCGGCCTGCCCACGAGCACGTTGACTCCCGGCTCGAAGTCGAGCGATTCCTGCTGCCCGGTCGCGAGGTGCCGCTGCAGGCGCGCAATCGAGAGGAATGGCCTGGTCATGACCGTATCACCTTGCCCATTTCGCGTTGTCCGACCTCGCGGTCGAAGAGGCGATAGATCAGGTCCTTGAGATAGGTGCCTGTCTTCTTGCCGAATGTTCCCCGGATTTGCTTGAGACGGTCCACTAGGGCGGCGAAGGACGGTAGCTCCGCGAGTGCCTTCGCACGCTCCTTGCCAAGAGGCGTCAGCGCGATCTGGTAGGACTTTTTTTCCTTTGAGACGGTGATCAGTCGTTTCGCCTCGAGATGCGCCAGAACATGATAATAGCGCTTGTCCCAGGGGCCGTAATGATGGCGGACCATCGAGGATTCGACGACGTTGCCGTCCGGCACCGATCCGGGATTTTCCGGCTCGCCTTCGGCCGCGCGCGCGACCAGGAAGAAGTCGGGATACCGGCTGAAAAAATCGAGCTTGGCCATCTTGGTGAGCCCGTCGATTCGACCAGCGGTGCCGCAGACGAGCATGAGCAACAGCAGTCGCGCCGCGTGGAATTCGACGATATCGTCCGCCGCAAGCGGGACGCTGGCTGCCTGGGTCGCAAGGCGGTTGATCGACTTCATTTGGGTAGCTCGAAACGCAGGAGGCAGCGGTCGGCGATGTCGTAGAGGCAGCCCTTTAGAAAAGCGGCGTGGTCCACCGGACCCGTGCTGACCTGAGCGCTGATCTCGTCCATCCTGGCGAGGCAGAGCGCGTGGAACTCCATGCCGTTGGTTGCAAGTTCGCCAGCCAGATATTTCGACCGAAGCGACGCCGCTTCCGATTTGACCCTGTTGACGAGCTGCACGCCCTCTTCGGATTCCATATAGCGTGACGCGCGCGTGGCGGCGGCATAGCCGCGCCGCAGATCGATCGCGAGCGCGACGACGTCGTCGGGCAAGCTGACTGCCTCCAGCTTTTCGGTCAATTTGGTGCCGGCCTGCGCCGCGGATTGCGCGACAAGGTCACCCAGGCGCGTGGTCCACCAGGTGAGGATCTCTGCCCGTGTCACGATCTTCTTGGCCTTGTCGGGAATCCATTTGGCCGCGCCGGCTTCCTTGGCCATGAGGCGCAATTCGTCGAGCAAATTGTCGAGCTGTTCGAACAGCAAGGGATGGCCTGCGGTGATGCTCATGCGTAGCAGCTGGTTCGCATTCGCCGCGCGCATCGAGGTCAGGTCGTGCCGGATCTCCCATTCGCAATTGTCGAGCCAGTAGGCACAGCCATTGCCCTTGTCCGACGTGACGGCATTCATCCGTTCGGCGAATTCGGCGTGAAGCGCGTCCATCGCCTCCTTGGCCAGCTTCCGCTCCTCGGACCCGCATTTGTAGGTAAGCGGCTCGATCGCCTTGACGACCTGCCGCATCGTGATGATCCGAAAACGGGAGACTTCCTTGTGCTGGTCGCGCGTCAGGGATTTCTCGAAGATCGACGTGCCAACTTTCTTCGCATCCCGGGCACACAGGTCGGCGACCGACCATAATTTGTCAGGCTCGCCGGCTTTGACCTGGACATATTCAGCGATCGCCGCCTCGATGGCTGGATCCTGGCGAACGGGTACCAGATCGTCATGGGTCTCGAAATGAATTTTCAGGAGATGCGCATTCTCGATCATCTCGAGTAGAAATCTTACCGCGACCTCATCCTGATAGTTAAATCCCTTGCGCGCTTCGGGGCCGCCCTCCTCAGCGGGTGCAACGTCATCGATCGACGGCCAAGCCTTGTCTGCGACTGTGTTCGCGTTGGGATCCTCCGTCATCGCTGGCGATCAGCTATTGCCGCCGACCAAGGTCGAAGAAATACTATCTTTCGGATGCTTTTTCATGGCTGTGCTTGGATCCCCCAAGGGCCAATGGGCACCGAAAGCGATCCGCTTTCAAGTGTTTTCATACGGCATGGAGGGCGCGTCGCCTTCGGCCCTGGCGCGAGCCAGTCGTCGGCGCCCGGGCTGTCGACTGGAATACGGAGCGGGGCGAGGACGCACACTGCCGGACTGCTGCGCAGCCGGACAGGGTGCGGCGCCTGATCGCGGCCCCGCGGGCGCTCGCGCTCTGCAGCCGGGCGGCGCGCCCGGTTTCGCGCCCGGCGACAAGTGCCGCCTTTGGGCGCGAAGCCCGACCCTGCGCCGCTCATCCGTCTGCGCCGCGCGGGAGCCCGTCCATGGTTGGTCGGCGGCAGGCCGCCGACAGTGAAGCGGACGCCGCTCGCGCGGCGGCGTTACTTGTGGCCTCTCCCGGTGGCGCGGGAGTGGGCGGCGCGCCCTGCTAGGCCCGCCCGCGTGCCCGGCAAGCCGGGCTGACGCCCGGCTCCTCCACTGCCGTTCCGGTCCCTTCGGGATGCCTGGTCCGCTCGAGGCGGGCCTCTCCGGTCGCTCTTGCCGCCCACCCCCACTTCCGGGGGAGGCCATGGGCTTTTTGGGCGGGGCAGGAGGCTGACCATGTATTCCATCACCACCGGCATCGCTGGGGCGGGGCTGCGGCCATGAAGCTGCTCACATCCGCTTTGCGCACGGCCTTGCAGGCCAATGCCGCCACGCACGCCGCGCGCGCGGGAGAGGGAGGCGAGGGCGCGCACGATCCTGTGCCCGTCGTCAAATTCTTCAATCCGATGGGGCCTGCGACATGGCTCGCCACCGAACTCGACGCCGATGGCGATACGCTGTTCGGGCTCGCCGACCTGGGCTTCGGCTGTCCCGAACTCGGCACTTTCAGCCTGTCCGAGATTGCTGCGCTACGCCTCCCGTTCGGGCTGGGTATCGAGCGCGACATCGGCTTTTCCTCCACTGTGCCGCTCTCGGTCTGGGCCGAGGCCGCGCGCGGCACCGGCTCGATCCTCGCTGCGCAGGCGGTCGTCCGTGCCATCGAGGCGGCTGCTCGGTCCTCGCAGTCATCGCCCCATCAGGACGGCGCGCAAGGCGCGTCCGGTCCCGATCCGCTTCCGCCCGGCGACCCGCTGGACGGCTGACGCGCGGCGCGTTCCCGCCGCATCCCAGCCGGTCCCGTCATACGTGGAAGGAGCGACGGGACCGGCGCTCTTGAAGGAGCAGACCCATGAGACTCGATTTCATCCCCCTCGACAAGCTGGTCGTCAGCAAGACCAATATGCGCCACGGCAAGCGCCCGCCCGATGTCGCCGACATCCTCCCGACGATCCGCAAGCGCGGCGTCATCGTCCCGCTGGTGGTGCGTCCCAATTGCGTGCCCGCCGATGACGAGGAAGGGGGCTATGAGATCGTCGCGGGCGCGCGGCGCTTCACGGCGGCGGGCATCGTCGCCGCCGAGCGCCGGGCCGGGGGCGGCGAGGGCGAACCGCAGGACGACATGCTGCCCTGCGCGATCCTCGACAGCGGCGACGATGCCGATGCCATCGAACTCTCGCTGATCGAGAATGTCGCCCGCTTCGATCCCGACGAGGTGACGCAATGGGCGACCTTCACCCGGCTGGTGAAGGAGGGCCGCACACCCGACGACATCGCCGCGACCTTCGGCCTGCCCGATCTCGCCGTGAAGCGCATCCTCGCGCTCGGCAACCTGCTGCCGCGCATCCGCACCCTCTATGCCGACGACAGGATCGACCGCGCGACGATCCGGCATTTGACCATGGCGAGCAAGCGCCAGCAGCGCGACTGGCTGGCGCTTCTCGACGATCCTGAGCAGCGCGCGCCCACCGGCGCGCAGCTCAAGGCATGGCTGCTCGGCGGGCAGACGATCCCGGCGAGCCTTGCCCTGTTCGACGTCGAGGCGAGCGGGCTCGTCACCGTCGCCGACCTGTTCGGCGAGGATCGCTGTTTCGCCGACGCGGCGGCGTTCTGGACCGCGCAGGAGGCGGCCATTGCCGCCCGGCGCGAGGCCTATCTCGCCGAGGGCTGGGGGGAGGTCGTGATCGTGCCCAAAGGCGAGCATTTCGCCAGCTGGGACTATGAGAAGCGGCCCAAGCGCAAGGGCGGACGCGTCTATATCGACGTTCGCGCGACCGGCGAGGTCTGTTTCCTCGAAGGCTATGTCACGCGCCGCGAGGCGGCGCGGGTGCCGAAAGCCGATGCCGTCCCGGCCGATAAACCCAAGCGGCCCGAGCTGACCTCGGCCCAGCAGACCTATCTCGACCTGCACCGCTTCGCCGCTGTCCGCGGCGCGCTAACCGGCCATCCCGGCATCGCGTTGCGGCTGATGGTCGCGCACCTCGTCGCCGGATCGTCGCTCTGGACGGTACGCCGCCAGCCGCTCGTCTACCGCGACGCGACCACGCAGGAAAGCGTCGAGACCTGCCGGGGCGAAGCCGTGTTCGACGAGCGCCGCCGCGCAGTACTGGCGCTGCTCGGCATGGACCCCGAGCGCGAGACGGTGACCGGCAGCAGCGCCGACGACCGCCGGCTGGTCGGCATTTTCCTGCGCCTGCTCGACCTCCCCGACGCAGCGCTGGGCGATGTTGTCACCGTCGCGATGGGCGAAACCCTTGCGGCGGGCGACGCGGCGGTCGAGGCGGTCGGGCTTACCCTCGGGCTCGACATGGCCGACTGGTGGCAGGCGGACGCCGCCTTTTTCGACCTGCTCCGCGACAGGGAGGTGCTGGGCGCGATGGTCGCCGAGGTCGCGGGCGAGCGGATCGCCGCCGCCAATGCCAAGGAGAAGGGCAAGACCTTGAAGCGGATCGTCACCGACCATCTCGACGGCGTCGGCGGTCGCGCCAAGGTCGAGCGCTGGGTGCCGCGCTGGATGGTGTTCCCGCCCGCCGCCTATACCGGGCGCGGCGGAGTCGGCACGGTCCGCGCCAACGCCAAGGTCGGCGCCGCCCGGGCCGATCTGGACGCCAGCGCCGAGCCGGATCGCGATCCCGATCCGACCGCGCCGGAAGGCGCGGCGCTGTCGCCCGAGCCCGACCGGGGCGGGGGTGCGGCACCGGCGAATGATGGTGCAGCAGCGCCCGAACCGCTCGCCGCCTGAGCCGGGAAGAGGACGCGCGGGGGGAGCCCCCGCGCGTTTCCGGCGAGGGGCGGCCTGCTGGAAACCGCCAAAATCCGGTCGCGCGCCCGCACCCTCGCCCTGATTGGCTCGGGCGCGGGCGCGCGGATTTTCGCGTATGGTGCGAGCGGGGGGCATCTCCGCTAGAGCAGGGTGATGGACAGCGGGGAATCGGGAGCGAAGATCGACAACCAGACCTGGTTGATCGATGCGGGGCACGACATCATCGAGAAGAAGCGCGCGCATGGGCTTGAGGCGCTGACACCGCGCGAGCGCCTGATCAATTGCTTCTGGATCGCCGACTACAGCATGCGCAATGCCGGCGATCTTGCCACGGCGCGTGATCTCGATCCCGGCTATCGCGCAGATGGCGCGCGGGCAGCGGCGGCCCTCGACCTTCCGCTGGCCGCGGCCCTGTTCGCGTTGAGCGAGGGCGAGCTGGAGCGCCGCTATTTCGATCTCTTCGACGGAGTCTGTGCCGAATTGCGCGGCCGCTGAGTACTGGGCGTCGGGCTGGTCTTCCGTTCCATCCCAGGATGCGCGCGGAGGGTTATTCGTAGAAGCTGCTGGTATCCACCTTCAGGCGGATGGCGTTAGGATCAATCTCAAGCGGTTTGCCGGCTTCGCCGCTGACCTTGGCGCGATACGGATAGCTGTCACTCGAGCGCATGCCGATATCGTTCGCGACATCAGAATCAGAGCCATATTGCAGCTCGACCTCGACCTCACCGGTGACGACGAAATCGATATGCTCGGCATCGAGCCGCTTGATCTCGATCGTCTCGATCCAGTGATGATCGACCCTGGTGTGCGTCGAAAGCTCGTCTAGCTCCTGGATCGTATCCAGGATCATGCTCTCGAACACTGCGTTGTGTAGCGCGCCCGCGACCGCATCGTTGATCCGCTCGCGAGCATCCTCGGTATCGTCGAGGAGCGCGGGGATTTCAGCAAGCACGTCATAAAGCATGTCGCGCACTTCTGATCCTTTGTGCACGACCGTGTCGGCGCGGACATGCGTCGCCTTGTGCAGTCCGTCCATCGCCTCGAGCAGGGGCTTGGCCAGCGCGGCGGCGTCGAGCTTCAGCTTCTCCTTGACGAACGCATTGGGGAGGCCGGCCTGGACGATGTAGCGCGCTCGCTGCGCGCGAGTGACCGTCCTGGTGTCCTTCGCCTGCTCGAACCATACGCACCGGCGTACCTCGTCGTCGGGCGCAAGCGTGTGAAGCACATGGGTCACCAGTTCGCGCAGCCCGCTCGCCACGAGGTTGCCGCGGATCGGATTTTGCTTGTCCCGGGCCGCCCGCATCACGCCTTTTAGGATCGTCTTCAGGACCTGTCGCGCGGCATCGCGGCAAGCACCGCGCGTCGCATACCCTCGATATCCGCCCAGCTTGCTGCCATTGCCCCCTCTTCCTTCGAGATCCCGCTCGGTCGATTTTGTCCTCGGCCCGCACGGCGCGAACCTGGCGAGCCGAAATGGTGGCTTCGCGAGCCGCCCGCAAGCCATCGCGCATAGGGCGGCTTGCCTGCCCCGCTGTGCCGTCGGGCAGCCCGATTTGTCGGGAGAGCCATGGGCTGGCTAATCGGTCCTCGGCGTGAGGCGGCCGATCAAGATCCTGTGACCTTGGCCGCCTTGAGCGGGGTTCAGATCGGGGCGGATTCGGTCTCCGCATTTCCTTTCCCGCACCGTCCACGGCTCCTTGGGCGCACGACCTGGAACGGCCGCCATCCTCCCGAAACCATCGCCCGCCGGCTTATTTCCCCGCCCGCTGGCGCGGGCTCCTCGCGGCCGCTGCGCTCCAAATAAGCCTTGGGCTCCGATCCTCCGCTGGCGCTTCGGCCTGCCGGTTCGGGTGTCCGTCTGGCCGTCCCTGAGGTCCGCCCATCGCCCGGAACGGTTCGGGCGAGCATCTCAAGGAGACCTGCAATGTCCGCCATCGGTTATGTCACCCGCGAAGGAAACGGCTTCAAGGGCGAGCTTCGGACCCTCTCGATCCGCACCGGCATCACCATCGTGCCGAACAGCCGCAAGACCAAGGATACCCAGCCCGACTATGTCGTCATGGCAGGCGGCGTCGAGCTCGGTGCCGGCTGGAACCGTCGCGGCGAGATGTCCGGCAACGACTATGTCTCGCTGAGCCTCGCCGCTCCCGAGTTCGGGCCGCGCCGGCTCTACGCCAATCTCGGCCGGGCCGCCGGCCAGGACGATGACGACGCCTTCGCCATCATCTGGAACCCGGCCGACTGAGCTGGTCCGATCCGCGCCCTGACCGGGCGCGGATCGCCTGGCCGGCACGGGGGTCGAAAACGCACATGCCCGTTTTCGACCCTGCCGGGCGGGGCTTTCGAGGTTCAGTTGGGTGTCCGGGCGGCGCGATCCGGCGGCCGCCGCACAGCGGACCCCGATCCATGGCCGACCCCGACGACACTGCCGCGCGCGCCCAACAGGCGCGCGAGATCTGCCCCTTCCTTACCGCCAAGCAGACCGCCTTCCATCTCGGGCTCGCGCCCAGCACCCTGAAGGGCATGCGCGCCGAGGGGCGTGGGCCGGTTTGCCGCCTGCATGGCCGCGCGTGGTACTATCATATCGACGATATCGAGGCCTGGTCGAACGCCCGGCGCAAGGGTGACGACCATGGTTGAGCGCCGCGATCTTCCGCTGCTCGCCTGGGGCGAAGCGCTTCGTGACAGCAAGCGCCGCCGTCGCCGATTGCGGCACCGCGCGGCCCTAGTGGCGCTCGGCTGCCTGTGCGTCGCCGCGACCATCGTCGCGCCGCCGCTGCCGCGATTGCTCTGGAATGCCAGCGCCAGCGCGCCGATCGGCCTCTATCGCGTCGCGCCCGGCCGCGCCGTGGTTCGCGGCGATATGGTGGTCGCGCGGACGCCCTTGAGGGTGCGCGCGCTGGCGGCGAGCCGGCGCTATATTCCGGCGAACGTGCCGCTGGTGAAGCGCGTGGCTGGCATGCCGGGCGACCTGGTGTGTGCGATCGGACCTGCCATTACCGTCAACGGCCGTGTGCTCGCAACGCGGCGCTCCAGCGACCGGCTTGGGCGGCCGCTACCCTGGTGGACCGGCTGCCGGACCCTGCATGATGGCGCACTGTTCCTGCTGATGGCGGACACTCCCGACTCGTTCGACGGGCGCTATTTCGGGCCGACCGAGGCTGCGGACGTGATCGGCAAGGCGACGGCGCTATGGGTGCATTGAAGCTGCTCGCGCTCGCCCTGTCGCTGGCGCTGGCATCCCCGGCGTCTGGACAGACCGTTGCCGAGTGGCGTCCGTTCGTGGTCGAGGCATCGCAGCGGTTCGGTGTGCCGATCGCCTGGATCGAGCGGGTGATGCATGCCGAAAGCGGCGGCAAGACCATGCTCGACGGGCGGCCGATCGTCAGCCGCGCCGGTGCGATGGGGCTGATGCAGCTGATGCCCGGCACCTGGACTGAGATGCGGATCGCGCTCGGGCTCGGTAGCGATCCGTTCGATCCGCGCGACAATATCCTCGCCGGCACCGCCTATCTGCGCCGCATGTACGACCGGTTCGGCTATCCGGGCATGTTCGCCGCCTACAATGCCGGACCTGGGCGCTATGCCGCTCACCTGGCCGGCCGCCAGCCGCTGCCGGGCGAGACGATCGCCTATCTCGCCGCGGTGGGCGGCGATCGTCCGAGCGCGGCTCCGGTGCGCATCGAGCGTCGCAAGCCCGCTTTGTTCGTCGCGCTGGGCACCACAGCAAGCCCGGAGGCGCCCGCGCCGCCGCGCGCGGCGGAGCTGTTCGTCACCCTGGAACGGGACCGCGTGTCTCGCTGATCCGGTCGCCTTCTTGCGATCCCCGCGCTGCTCCATCGGCCATCGAACATGCTATTGGCTGCACATGATGGACGCGGATCTTGCCCTTCGGGTGCGCCGGCTGCTGCGCGGCGAACGCCGTACCGACGATCTCGGTCGGCTGTTCCTCGCGCTGCGCGATCGCTCGCACGGCCGCGAAAGCATCCGGGAGGTTGGCGATTTCGTCGCGCATCGGGACACGCGCGAAAAGGGACCGGTGACTCAGAAGGCGAGGGATATCTTCCTGAGCTTCCAATCCTGGGCGCGGATCAGTGTGGCGGAGCAGCCGTTCACGCTGGCCGATATCCGCAAGGTCTCCGCGGCCAATCTCCGGATTGCGACGGACGCCCAGATCGAAGGCCGGCTCGGCATCAAGCGCAGCGTCGCAAAATCCGTGCTGGAACAGGCGCTCCGCAAAGCCGAGAAGGGCAAGGAAGCGACCCTGCGCGAACGGCGCACCGTCGACTATCTCGGTAGCGCGTTCATCTGGAATCCTGCCTTCACCGACACCGGATTGTTCGAGGATCTCTTCTATGTCCTCGCCAAATTGGGCCTGGTCGAACAAGCTGATCGCGACGCCTTCGCCGCTATGTCCTCCTTCCTTGCCCTCTATGTCGTCGCGCTCATGCACGGATCGGCCGTCCTGATGGAGGATGGCGGCAAGGCCGAGTTGGTCGCCGGTTTCGACAATGACGAGGGCCGGCTGGAAGTGAAGGCGCGGTTGCGGCTGCACGAACTCGGCAAGCCGATCACCGCACCGGTCTGCCTGTTCTGGACGACGCTGGTCGGCCGCGACAATTGCGCCCAGCCGCTGCTCGACGACCCACTCCGCTGGAACGGGCCGATCGAGGTCGATGGCAATGGCAGGCTCTCGCCGCTCGAATAGGATCAGGCCGCGCGACGCCGGGGCGGCGGCAGGTCGCGCAGCGGCAGATAGAGCAGCTTGAAATAGTCCTCGGCGAGCTGACGGGCGGTGTCCGGCAGCAGCTTCTTGATCGAGCCGGTAAACGCATTGGCATAGAATAGAGGCTTGCCGGGCGCCCCGCGCGCCCGCTCCTGGAACAGGCGAAACATGATCCGCACCAGCTCGCTGCTTTGCGGCCCGCTGACATGGTCATCGCAATCGGAATCGATCGTGATGCAGTCCCATTCGAGCTCGGCATAGTGCCGCGCCATCTTGACCATCATCATCGGCCGGTTGCGTGCCTGACAGGCGTCATAGTGACGATTATTCGCAGCGAGATCGCCTTTCCTGAACCAGGTATAGGGTGTCTCGTTGAGGACATCCTCGCGCATCGCGGCAAGGAAAGCCTCCCCCGCAATGCCGCCATGACCAAGGGCTTCGAGCCGCTGGGCAAACTGCCTCGCTTCGGCTTCGGCAAGCGCAGGCGGCTTGCCCGTCTCGGCGACGATCGCTGCGCGTAGCGCGGCATTCGTGCTGAAACCGAGGCTGAAGGCCAGCGCTTCGGTGAGATGTCCCGAGCGGATTTCGGGCAGGGAAACGCGCAGAGACGCCTTGGCAGCGTCAACATTGGCTTGGGTCAGGATGAACAGGGGCATGACGAACCGTCCTCACGTGAAGGCCGCTTATCGCCGATTACAAGACGGCCCGAGGGTCGGCTGTCGAGGTCACGCCACTACTGCTCTGCTTGGACCCGGCGATAGGTCTGGTGAGAGGAACCGCGTTGTATCCTAGCCAGGCGATCGCCGTCGGCAAGGTGGTCTGGCGCAAAGCTTGTGGATAAGGGGCTCGTCTCGGATCGTCCCAGCATGGCGGCTGCCGGCGCGCCCGTGCAAGGCCGGCGGCCCCTCCAATTTTGCCGCGAGAATGAGCGTGCTGCGCACGCGCGTTTGTTCGTTTCAGCGCAACAAAATCGGTTCCTCCGCCGCCGCTGCGCGGTGCCTGCGCTGCGCTCCGGCAGCCCTGACAGGCACGCCGGCAACCGCCGTCGAGAGGCTGTCTTCGATGTGGAGGACGTCAAGCGACAGGAGGTTCTCATGACCATGTTTCAACCGATTTCGTACAGCTCGGATCGCGTGATGGCGGCGCTTGTGGCGGGGCTCGAGCTGGAGTTCGGGCGCGGCGCCGCGGAGGGGCTGGCGGAACGGTTCATTGCGGCCGAGGAGTGCGATTTCACCTGGGATGCGCGGGTCGAGGAGCGCTGGCTGGGCGCCTATGAGGCACCCGGCGACGAAGATTTCGAGCTCGACCGGGTGGCGATGATCGGTCGGTTGGACGGGCGCTGGATCGTCGCGGTGTGCATCGTCGATGGCGATGGCAGCGCGCACGGGATGGTCGGGCGGCGCAGCTTCGCGAAGGCACAGGCGGCGCGGAAGGCGTTTGCGACGCTGCATTAATCGGAGCGGAATTGCGTCCGGGATGCGGTGTCGGACAGGCATCGCGTCCCGGCTTTTTCTGCCCTCGGCGGGAGAGGTTGAAAGGCGCAAAGAGGCGCGGATGGCAGTCAGGAGGAGAGGGCAGCGTAAGGCAAGATAAAGCTGCGGCACCGGTGGTGCCGCAAGTGTTTGTCTGCACATCGTTTTTCAGGGGATTTCCTGGCACTGTCCGGCGAGCACCAGTGCCATGCCCGCCGGAATCGGCGGATTTCCGCGGGCTCCGGTGGCACCGGTTTTCAGCTGAGCAGAGGCGCGTCATGCTGGGTCGAAACGCATGGCGGAATGGCTCTCATGGCCGACGAAAACGAGTTCGAACCGCGGCTCGGCCGTATGCGCAGCACCGGCGGCAAGCGCGTGCGGAAATATCTCGGGCGCGTGCTCGCGGCGGCCAATCTCGCGCGGGGCGGGGCGGCGCCGTTCGGGATAAAGCGCGCCGGCTTCTCGGGCAGCAGGATCGGCCGCGGTGCCGGGGTCGGGCGCGTGCTTGCCCGGCGCGTCGGTCGCGCAGCCTATGGCGCACGTCGCGTCATCATCAAGGCGAGCATCGTCAAGCTTGCCGGAAAGGGAGCCGGCGCCGCAGTCGCGCACCTGCGCTATCTCCAGCGTGACGGCACGACGCGCGACGGTCAGCCCGGGCAGCTCTACGGACGCGACGAGGATGCGGTCGACGGCAAGGCTTTCCGCGAGCGCTGGGATGAAGATCGACACCAATTCCGCTTCATCGTCTCGGCCGAGGACGGCGCCGAATATGAGGACCTCAAATCACTCACGCGCCGTCTGATGGCGCGCGTCGAGGAGGATCTCGGTACCAGGCTCGACTGGGTCGCGGTCGACCACTTCAACACCGGTCATCCGCACACCCATATCGTCGTGCGCGGCAAGGATCAGTTCGGCGCCGATCTCGTCATCGCGCGCGACTATCTGACGACCGGCATGCGGGAGCGGGCGTGCGAGCTCGTCGATCTCGATCTCGGGCCGCACTCGACCCGCGAGATCGAGGCGGGCCTGTGCGCCGAGGTCGAGCAGGAACGGCTGACCTCACTCGACCGGTCGTTGCTGCGCGACGCGCAGGCCGGGATCGTGTCGGCCGCGCGTGGCGATGCCTTCGATCAGGCGCTCCGCGCTGGCCGGCTGGCCAAGCTGCGGCGGCTCGGCCTCGCCGAGCCGATCGGTGGCGCAAGCTGGCGGCTCGCGCCCGGACTTGACAACACGCTTCGGCGCCTGGGTGAGCGCGGCGACATCGTCCGCACGATGCAGCGCGAATTCACCCGCCGCGGGCTGAAACGGGCAGGCGCCGACCAGGCGATCTACGATCCGTCATCGCCTGACGCACGCCCGTTGGTCGGGCGGATAGTCGGACGGGGCCTCGCCGATGAACATGCCGATCACCATTATCTGATCGTCGACGGGATCGATGGGCGCAGCCATTACGTGGCAATCGGCAAGGGCGCTGATCTCGATATCGTGCCCGAGGGCGCGGTGGTGCGGATCGATCCTCTGCGCGCGGTAGTGCGTGAGGCCGACCGCACCATCGTGGCAGTCGCTGCGGCCAATGGCGGGCGCTACGATGCGGACGCACATCTTCGTCACGATCCGAGCGCGACCCAGGCCTTCGCCGAGACCCATGTCCGGCGGCTTGAGGCGATGCGGCGGCTGAGCCGAAATGTGACCCGCGAGCCTTCCGGACAATGGATCATCGCGAACGATCATCTCGAGCGCGCCGCGGCGCATGAGGCGCGGCTGTTGCGAGATCGGCCGGTGGCGGTTGAGATCCTGACCTCGCAGCCGCTGTCCCGGTTGGTCGAGGTTGACGCCGCGGGTTGGCTCGATCGCAGTCTGGTCGCCGCCGAGCCCATGGTGCTGCGCGACGCGGGGTTCGGTGCCGAGGTTCGCGACGCGCAGGATCGCCGCCGGCAATGGCTGATCGCGCAGGGGCTGGCCGAGCAGGCCGGCGCTGCAACGACCTATGGCCCCGATCTGCTCTTGACCCTGCAGCGGCGCGAGCTTCTGCGGGTCGCCGGGCAGCTGTCGGAGGAGTTGGGGCTGTCGTTCGACGAACCCGCGGCGCGTGCACGGATCGAGGGCGTGGTGCGGCGCCGGATCGACCTGGTCAGCGGGCGGTTCGCGCTCATCGAGAAGTCGCGCGAATTCACGCTGGTGCCTTGGCGGCCGGTGCTGGAGCGGCAGATCGGCAAGACGGTGTCGGGGATCCTTCGCGGCGATGGGGTCAACTGGTCGATTGGAAGGGGGCGACAGGGGCCAATGATTGACTGAGATGCCAGCGGGATACTGCGGATTGACCGCTGCGGAGGCTGGAAAGTAGACAGAAGTCGGTTGGCGTTCACGGGGGGGGGGGCGGTTCGGCGCATTCTTTCTATCCGCCTCGCGCCCTAGTCCCGGTCATTCGACTGGAGAGCAATTAATCCGGAAAGCAGTCATTCGTTCGTCTCGCCAGCCGCGGCGGTGAGAGCGCCCCGCGCCTTGCGGTCGTGGCAGTGCCAGCACGCGATCTGGCGGGTCGGCGCTGGTGATCACGGTGGTTCTGGACCTATTCCACAGCCTGAATAAGTTTGCAGCTTCGCTCGTTGCGGTATGCTGTGCAATATGACAGTCTCTCAGTCTGAATTTGCCCGCACCTGGCTTGAGCAGTTTCCGGGCAGCGAGCGCGGCACCGCAGCGCGACTGGCAGACGCGGTAATGCTGGTTAGCCACGACGCTCTGTATCGTGGCTTGCGCACGTTGCTCGACAAAACTCTGGCGACGCGTCCCGACAGCGACATGGATCGCCCGATCGCGCTCTATGCCGAACGCGAGGTCGAAACGCGCGACGCCGAAGGCGATTACGGGCTGGAGTATAGCGAGGTTCTTCCCTTTTTTCCGGGGACCGAGGAGGGGCGGGCGGCGGGCCCGGGCGTGCCACCGATCGTCATCGATCCCAAGGATCAGGAAGTCGGCAGCGAAGGCGCGATCGCGAACTTCATCACCGGCTATCAGCGGCTGCATCGCGACCTAGTGATCAGTCATCCCGGACCCGATACGCTGCGCGAGCGGCGGGCCAGCCATATCGTTATCGTCACCGACTTCATCGGGTCGGGACAGCGCGTGTGGGAGATGATCGAGGCGTTCTGGCGCGTCGCAACCATTCGCAGCTGGGATTCCTATGGTCGGATTCGATTGGCGGTCGTCGCCTATTCCGGGACCGAAGCCGGGCTCGATCGTGTCCGATCGCACCGTAGCCAGCCAAGCGTGCGCGTTGTTCACGCCTGCCCGACCTTGTGGAGCTCTTTCGGAGGTCAGGAACAAAGGGATGTTGTGACACTCTGTCGGGCACATCCCAGGAAGCATCAAACGCCGCTGGGCTACGGCAATGGCGGCGCGTTGATCGCGTTCGGGCACGGCATGCCGAACAATGCGCCGCCGGTCCTGCATAGTCGCAAGGGCGGCTGGCTCCCGTTGTTCGTCAATCGCAGTGCCCTGGCGGCGGACCAGCAGTTTCCGGCTGACAATGCCGACGCGCTCGCCGAACGGGCGCGGAGCATGTTGCGGCTACGCGCCGCCAAGAGGTTTCTCGATGATCCGCTGAAACGGCGCTGGGTCGAGACCATGCTTGTGCTGGCCGCGTTGCTCGACGGTGCGCGCAGCGCCGCTGCGGCGTCGGCCCGCACGCGGCTCCCAATCGCCGATGTCGAGCAGATCCTCGTCTTTACAGAGATCGCCCATTGGACGTCCCCGCGCCGCACGCTGACCGCCCTGGGACGACGCGAGCTGCGCCGTCTGCAATTGCGCCGCGCGCGCACGGTCGTGCTTCCCTCGACCGAGCAACCCTATTACTATCCGACCCAGTTGAGGGCCCGGTGAGGGCATTTAGAAATGCGCCGCGCAAGCGGCGACTGGTCCCTTGGGGACCTGGGGCTCGGGATTCCCTGAGTCCGCGTATTGGAGCAGGACCTTCGCGCTGCGCGAGACAGCAAGTCTCGGCTGGCGGAGTCTTGGACGAGACTTGCTGTCCCACCCACCCCGGTGGGCCGAAGTAGATGCCAGCGCCGAGCCCTCAACGCTATCTGTCCGGCGGTCGGCGGCAAGCAGTCGCCAAGGTTACGGTCGATAACGCGCTCGCCGCTTTTGCCCGGATCCGTGAAACCGATCCGCGAATCACGCCGGTGCTGACGCTGCGCCATTTCTCGGTCGTGACCGGCCTCCCTTATTTGTTCCTGCGTCGGACCGTCGCTCGCCGCGCGCACATCGGATACCGCTTCGTCTACTTGCGCAAGCGCATTCCCGGCCGATCGTCGATGCGGATGATCTCCATTCCGCCACCAAGTCTGGCAGCCGCCCAGCGCTGGCTGGTCGATAATGTCCTGCGCTACGTCGAGCCCCATCCGGCGAGTTTCGCCTTTCATCCCGACTCGTCGCCGGTTCTCGCGGCCGAGCAGCATCCCGATACGCAGTGGTTGCTCAAGGTCGACATCGAGGACTTCTTCCATTCCGTCAGCGAAGGGCGGGTCTCGGCGATCTTCTCGAGCCTCGGGTTCCCCAGGTTGTTGGCATTCGAGTTCGCGCGGCTGTGCACCATCGGCCTCGATCGCGGGCCGGGGCGCAATCCAGCGCCGCATCCCGGACCCATCACATTCTATCAGAGCAATTTCGAAGGTTTCCTGCCGCAAGGGGCCCCGACCAGTCCCATGCTCGCCAATCTCGCCATGGTTCGGACCGATACGTTTCTAGCGGCGCTCGCTGAGGCCCGTGGTTTTCGCTATTCGCGCTACGCCGATGATCTTGCCTTCTCGTCGGACAAGCCCCGCACTATCGCCGAGATGCGCGGCCTGCAGCGCGAGGTCTGCCGCATTCTGAATGAGGCGGGCTTCCGTCCAAATCACCGGAAGACCGTCATCCGCGGACCCGGTACCCGTCGGGTTATCCTCGGCTTGCTGGTCGATGGTCCGACACCGCGCCTGTCGCGCGAATTCAAGGACAATATCCGGCTTCATCTCTATTATCTGACTTCGCCGGATCACGGGCCGGCCAAACATGCGCTCGCTCGCAAGACCGGGACGTCGAGCCTCTACCATCACGTTCGTGGGCTGATCGCCTGGGCAACGCAGGTCGAGCCGGCATTCGGCGCGGCGGCGCTCATGACGTTTCGATCGGCGCCTTGGCCGCTCATCCAGCCGCAGGAGTTCGGCGAGGAGGATGATCGGTCCTAGTCCGTTTGAACCAAACTGTTGCTGGACCAGCGTCTCGCCGAGCCGTAATTTAGCGTTATGCCAGAAGATGCGCAGCAACCCGCCGACGAGGCGCCCTATATCCGGCTTCTGAGCATCAAGCGATTCAGGGGAATCGAAGACCTGACCTGGCTTCCCGCCAAGGGCGTCAATGTCCTGCTTGGCGGCGGCGATGTCGGCAAGACGACGATCCTCGAAGCGATCGCTTTGCTCTTGAACCCGACCAATGCGACGACCTTGTCGGACGCCGATTATTGGCAGCGCCGTCACGAAGATGGGTTCGAGATTTCGGCTGTCATGGCGCTACCGCTGTCCTGCGGTATCGTCGAGCAGCGTAAGTCGGTCTGGCCGTGGGAATGGGGTGGGGACGGGGCCAAACTGCCCGATCTCGAGGCCAATGACGGGCAACCGCACGATCCGGTGTTCTGCGTGCGGGTCTGCGGCACGACCGATTTCGATCTCCAGCATGAAATCTGCCAGCCCGACGAGAGTTTCGACCATTTCCCCGTGTCGGTCCGCCGCAATATCGGCGTGGTGCGGTTGAGCGGCGATGATCGCAACGATCGCGACCTGCGCCTGCTGCAGGGATCTGCGCTGGACCGATTGCTGAGCGATCGGACGCTGCGCTCGCGGCTCGCGGATAAGCTCGGCGAAACCGACGTCGATGGCGAGCTCAAGGTGGAGGCAAAAGCGGCGCTGGCCACACTCAATGAGCGATTTGTCTTCCGGCTGCTCCCGAGCCAGCTCGGCCTTGGCCTGGTCGGCGGGCCGGGATTTTCCCTGAATGCCCTGATCGGCCTCATGGCGACCAAGGACGGGACGAAACTGCCGCTCTCCAGCTGGGGTGCGGGAACACGCCGGCTGGCGGCGTTCGAGGTCGCCGCCCTGCATCAGGTCGACCATCCGATCATCGTCGTCGATGAAATCGAACGGGGACTCGAATCCTATCGCCAGCGCATCCTGATGGAAGAGCTGATCGCGAACCCGTCCCAGGTGTTCGTCACCACCCATAGCGCGCCCGCGGTCAACGCCGCGGTCGGTGCCGCGCTTTGGTATGTCGATGCCGGCGGCAAGGTCGGCAGCTTGCCCGCCTCGGTTGCGGCCCAGCAGAAGCGCGATCCCGAAACCTTCCTCGCGCGGCTTGCAGTGATCGCCGAGGGCGCAACCGAGGTCGGGTTCGTGACGACCTTGCTAACGCGATCGATCGGCGAGGACATCCGGCGGCACGGCATCCGGGTGAGCGACGGGGGCAGCAATTCCGAAGCCCTGACGGTTTTGCGTGGCCTAGCGGCGAGCGGACTGGCGGTCGCTGGCTTTGCCGACAATGAAGGGACCCAAGAGGGCTTGTGGCAACAGGTCAAGGATAAGCTGGGCGAACTCCTCATGCGCTGGCCCATTGGCTGTCTCGAAACCAACGTCGTCCCGCACCTCGGCGACGATCAGATCGAAGCCTTCATTACCGATCCCGAGGGCGACGCCGGCGAGCGCCTTAGGACTCTCGCGGATCGGCTTGGCATTCAGGACAAATCGCTCGCGGCCATCCTCGCCGCGACCGACGATGTCCGCCAACTGATCGTTGGGGCGGCTTGTGGCAGCCCGCCCGCCGATCCCGACGCCCCGAACGACCAGAAGAAGGAATGGAAGAAGCACGGCCAGCGCTGGTTCAAATCGACCGCCGGTGGCGCTGAGCTTGCGGAAAAAATGTTTGCGCTCGGGCTCTGGCCGAACTTGTCGCCGCAGTTGCTCCCGTTCGTCAATGCGGTGCGAACCGCGGTCGGCCTCGCCACGGTGCAGACGGTCAACTGATGAGTGACGCCACGGTCGCGGAAGCCTTACGGTCGGCCGCGCCGCTGGTCGTGGTCGAAGCGCCGGGCGGGTGTGGCAAGACCTATCAGGGCGCGAGCTATGCCCGTGACGTGGCACCCCGCCTGGGAGAAGGGCGGCTCCTCATCGTCACGCATACGAATGCGGCGTGCGACGTCTTCGCCGAGCGGACCCGCGGGCTCAGCCGGCGGGTTGAGATCCGCACGATCGACGGGCTGATCATCGAAATCGCCAGCGCCTATCACCAGGCGCTCGGCCTGCCCGCCGATGTCGGGGCCTGGGCGCGCCGCGATCCGAATGGCTATGCCGTCCTCGCCGATCGCACGGCGCGGCTGCTGGCTCGATATCCCATGATCGCATCGTGCGTCGCGCGGCGTTATCCGATCATCATCTGCGACGAGCATCAGGATGCCTGCGCCGACCGACATACCGTCGTCATGAGCCTGCACAAGGCAGGGTCGATGCTCCGGGTATTCGCCGATCCGATGCAGATGATCTTCACCGGCACGGCGGCCGAGACGGCTGCAGCGGAGCAGCGTTGGGCGGATCTGAAGAACGCGGCCGATCGCTTCGAGGAGCTCGATACCCCGCACCGCTGGGCGAATGCGCAACCGGCGCTGGGGGCTTGGATCCTGGAGGTGCGGGCGGCACTTCGTGACGGAGGCCAGATCGACCTGACCGGCGCCTTGCCGGCCGGCCTGACCGTTCACTACGCCGACAATGTCGCCCAGCAGAATATGGGGTTCAGGGTGGCGGGCAATCTGAGCCAGCCGATATACGCACGCGCGAACCTTCAATCCATGCTCGTCCTTACCGGGCACAATGATCGCGTTATGGCGCTGCGGGCCTTCTTCAACCGGCGCATGCCAATCTGGGAGGGGCATGTTCGCGACGGTCTCAGCGGCCTGGTCGCCGATGCTCGCAACCAGCAGGGAAATGCCGCCGGGCTGGCACAGAGTACGGTCACGTTCATGGGCAGCGTCGCCACCGGCTTCTCACCGACCGCGTTCGGCAACCGGTTCGTAGCAGAGGCGCAGCAGGGATGCGCGAAACCCTGTAGCGGGAAGCCACACCATTTGCAGGCAATGGCACGGCATATCGTCGAGACGCCGGACCACCGGGGGGTCGCGCGTGCGCTCGACTATCTACGCGGGCTCGTCGCCAACGAACCGGCATTCTCCGATGTGAAGTTCGATCATGGTCGCGAGTTCGCCGAGGCGATCCAGCTTGGGCGATACGACGACCCCGATGACGGCTTTGCAGAGATCGCTCGCCGCCGGACCCATGCGCGACCGAAGCTCCCGGCTAAGGCGATTAGCACGATCCACAAGGCCAAGGGCCTCGAGTTCGACAACGTGATGTTATTGCCCTGCGACCGGGCGAATTTCGGGGACACCAAGGCGGCGCGTGCGAAGCTTTACGTCGCGCTCAGCCGCGCGACGACATCACTCCTGCTGGTCGTATCGAAGGCCAAGCCGAGCCCGCTGTTCAAAACTTAGGTGGCTTACGCGCGTCCGCTTGGCGATCCTCGATTTCCAAAAGCTGACTAGCCGCAATCGGCCCAAAAGTCGCCACCGCGTTCGCGCGACCCGGCTGGGGTGTCCGGCGGCCCCGGAAGTTGAGAATTGCGCTTGAGACGCACGCCCGTGAGGGCCATCCGACGCCGCCGAACGCGCTCTTCCTATCGCTGAAATGCTTGTTGTGCCAACCCGCTTGCCATTCCGCCCGCGCTCGCCGAAGATTCCCTTGATGAAGAACGATCTGGACCATCTGCCTGAGGTGCAACGCGGTGAGCTGGAGCGGGTCCAGCGCGTCCTGATGGAAGAGTTTGCCGAAGCGATCTCCAGGGCAACGACGCCGAGCCGCAAGAATGGCAAGATCCTCAAAATCATCCTGTTCGGATCCTATGCGCGACAGGATTGGGTCGACGAACCCGAGAACGGCTATCAATCCGATTTCGACCTGCTGGTGATCGTCAACCACGACGACCTGACCGACATTGCTCATTACTGGTACGTCGCGGAGGATCGCATCCTGCGCGACGCGGCGATCGCGCGGCCGGTCAACATCATCGTCCATTCGCTCGACGAGGTGAACCAGTCGCTCAAGCGTGGCGAGTATTTCTGGGTCGACATCGCCCGGGACGGGATCGTCCTATACGAGCTGCCTTGCCATCCGCTGGCAACGCCGATGCCGCTCACGCAAGCCGATGCCTACCAGATGGCGAAGGCCTATTACGAAGAATGGATCGATAAGATCGACACCTCGCTGATGGGTGCCGAATTCTACATGGGGAAGGGCAAGTTCAAGGACTCTGCCTTCACGCTCCACCAAGCCACCGAACGTGCGTACATCTGCTTCCTGCTGGTGCGGACCCTCTATTTCCCACGCTCGCACAACATCAAGTTCCTGCGCTCGCTCGCCGAGGACAACGAGCCCCGGCTGATCGAGGCCTGGCCGCGCGACACCCGCATCGACCGCAGGCGCTTCCAGCTGCTCAAGCGCGCCTATGTCGAGGCCCGCTATTCCAGCGCCTACGAGATCACGGTCGAGGAACTGAACGCGATCCTGGCGTGCGTGCGGTCGTTGCGCAACATTGTCGAGCAGGTCTCTCGCGAGCGCCTCGAGCAGTTACACGCGGCGGCATAATAAGCTTAGGCGTCGGACGCTTCCGGCCAGACCCGCTTCTGCCTCTGTATAGTCGAAATCGTGCGCCGCTTGGCGAACTCCGCTTCCGCATCCTCGCTTGGGATATCGGGTCGATCGTCCGTCAGCGCTTCGCGGATTTTGGTGCGAAACCAGGAAACATAGGTCTGGCGGCGGCCCATCGCGTCATTCCGCGACCGCTTCTGGCGCCGAGATCAGCCACTGCCCGGCAATGCGCTCGAAATCCACGTACGGGATATGATCGGGGTCGAATTCGAGTGCCGCTGCGATCTCCGGCAGCGATTCAAGAAAGGCCTGATAGATTCTCTGCACCCGTTCTGCGCTCGGCAGTTCGCGGCGGGACACGTTGGCGAGCCAGTCGCGCGTTTCGCGGAGCGCGCGCATCGGATCGCCGCCATGCCCGTGGATGTCCATGCCGGCCAGATCCGAGATGAACCGCTGATAGCGGTGCTGCTCCACATCGAGGATCAGCACCCGTTTCAGCTTCTGCGTCTTGTTGCCAAAGCGTTTCGCTCCGAGGAACAGCCCTAGTTCGAGCGGCATGTTGAAGCGCGGCAGGTTGTTGACGGCGTCCAGCTCGGTTCTGGAAAGATCATGGATGCCGTACCGGCACGCCTCGATCAGACCGTAGATCTTGTCGATACGAGTCTGGCCGCCATCGTCGAGCTCGCGTGCGGAGCGCGGACGGAAGCCGCATGACATGATCGCGAACAGGAGCGCACGAAAGCTTGGCGCGAACTCATCGTCGAACGGACAATTGATGAAGACGTCGTCCACCGACGCCTCAACCGCCATCGAAGCTTACTTCTTCTTGGACAGCGCGGATTTGACCGCGGCCTCGATGCGCTGCACGGATACCGTCCCCTTCTTGGTGACGGCCGGTGCCAGCACGACTCGTCCCGTCGCGGCGCTGCGGCCAAGCACAACGGCTTTGGGCTTCTTGGGCGCTACGGTTTCGGGGGGCGTTGCCATGCCTGCAATTTGGGCGAAACGGCCGGTGAATACAAGTCGCCGTGGTCATCCGAGCCTATCTCGAGCGCGTCCCATCGGTAGCGTCGAAGCTCATCGCGTCCCAAAAGGGACGTAGCACCTTCCTTGGAATCGCATAGGTGATCGGGGAGGCTGACTCCTTCCGCGGTTGTCAGGCGCTCGTGACCATCCCCAGCACGGCGCCGGTCCGGGCGTCGCACACCATGCCGCCGCTGATCCCGCCAACGCCCGCGCACTGATCTGGGCGAGCCGAGTCTCGCCTGGTCGGATCGCCGAGATGGCCGCAACAAGCTCTACAGCGCCGCTGGGCACCATGTGATTTCCGGCTCGGTTGGAAGAGTCATTGCCCGTCGGGATTTCCCCCGGCGGGAGCCTTTTCGTGACCCCCACCAAGCTGCTGATCGGACAGATCCTCATCGTCTTCGGACTTGTGATCGCGGGGCTGTGGGCTGCGACGCAATGGGCGGCGGCGATGCTGGCCTATCAGCCCGAACTTGGCCAGCCCTGGCTGATCGTCGGTCAGGTTCCCGTCTACCGGCCCTGGGCGCTGTTCTCCTGGTGGTATCATTACGACGCCTATGCGCCGCACGTCTTCGACAAGGCGGGGATGCTCGCCGGTGCGTCGGGCTTTCTCGGCTGCGGCGCGGCGATCGCCGGGTCGCTATGGCGCGCCCGCCAGCGCAGCAACGTCACCACCTATGGCTCGGCACGCTGGGCAAGGCCCAACGAGATCGAGCGGGCAGGGCTGCACCGCGACCGGGGCGTGCTGCTCGGCCGGCTCGGCGGCCAGTATCTCCGGCACGACGGTCCGGAGCATGTCATGGCTTTCGCGCCGACCCGCTCGGGCAAGGGCGTCGGCCTGGTCGTGCCGACGTTGCTTTCGTGGACCGGCTCGACGGTGGTTCACGACATCAAGGGCGAGAACTGGACGCTGACCGCCGGGTGGCGGTCGCGCTTCTCGCACTGCCTGTTGTTCAATCCGACCGACGCGCGCTCGGCGCGATACAATCCGCTGCTCGAGGTTCGCCGCGGCGCCGACGAAGTGCGCGATGTCCAGAACATCGCCGACATCCTGGTCGATCCCGAGGGCGCGCTCGAACGCCGTAATCACTGGGAGAAGACCAGCCATTCGCTGCTGGTCGGCGCCATCCTTCACATCCTCTATGCGGAGGAGGAGAAGACGCTCGCCCGCGTCGCGACCTTCCTGTCCGATCCGCAGCGCAGCTTCGTCGCGACGCTCAAGCGGATGATGTCGACCAACCATCTCGGCACGCCGGAGGCGCCGCGGGTCCATCCGGTCGTCGCCTCGGCCGCGCGCGAGCTGCTCAACAAGAGCGAAAACGAGCGTTCGGGCGTGCTGTCCACCGCGATGTCGTTCCTCGGCCTTTACCGCGACCCGACCGTCGCCGAGGTCACCTCGCGCTGCGACTGGCGGATCGCCGACCTGATCGAGGGCGAGCGGCCGGTCTCGCTCTACCTCGTCATCCCGCCATCGGACATCAGCCGGACAAAGCCGCTGGTCCGCCTGGTGCTCAACCAGATCGGCCGCCGCCTAACCGAGCGGCTCGAGCGGGCCGGCACCGCGCCGCGCCGGCACCAGCTGCTGATGATGCTCGACGAGTTCCCGGCACTCGGGCGCCTCGACTTCTTCGAGACCAGTCTCGCCTTCATGGCTGGCTACGGCATCCGCGCCTTCCTGATCGCCCAGAGCCTCAACCAGATCGAGAAGGCCTATGGCGAGCACAACTCGATCCTCGACAACTGCCATGTCCGCGTCGCCTTCGCGACCAATGACGAGCGTACCGCCAAGCGAATTTCCGACGCGCTCGGCACCGCGACCGAGCAGAGAGCGATGCGCAACTACGCCGGGCATCGGCTCGCCCCCTGGCTCGCCCATGTCATGGTCAGCCGCCAGGAGACTGCGCGCGCGCTGCTGACCCCTGGTGAGGTGATGCAGCTACCGGCGACCGATGAGCTGGTGCTGGTCTCGGGGCTTGCGCCGATCCGCGCCACCAAGCTGCGCTATTTCGAGGACCGCAATTTCAGCGGGCGGGTGATGCCGGCACCGGTTCTGGGCGAGGGCGTCTATGGGGACCGTCCGCGCCAGCGGTCCAACGATTGGGGCCGGTTCGCGCGGCTGCCCGATGTCAGGCTCGAGCGCGCCGCCGATCTGGACGGCGGCGAGGAAGATGGCGGGATGCAGCAGCAGCGTCATCCCGGTCTCGCCCAAGAGGCGGCGGCGCGCCCGGCCGAGGTCGACGCCACAGGACAGGTCGCGCTCGACGATGAGGACAATGTCGCTGCGGACCAGCGTGCCATGGATCAGGCGCGCAACCTGACCCCGGCGGTCCGCGGCTTCGGCATCAACGAGGGCGCCGGACACGGCGACCTCATCCCGGGGCTGTGAGCGATGAAGGTCCGCCAGAACCTCTATATCGACCGCGAGCTAAGCGACGCGCTCGAAGCGCTCGCCGCCGGTCCCGGCGCCAACAAGTCGAGGCTGGTCAACGATGCCGTTGCCGCGTGGCTCGCGCGGCGCGGTTCGAAGGAGGTCGACGACCTCCTCAAGGTTCGGCTCGACCGCATGTCGCGCGAGATAGGCCTGGTCCGCCGCGACATCGACGTGGTGCTCGAGAGCCTGGCGCTGTTCGTTCGCTATCAGCTGTTAGTGACGGCCCCCTTGCCGGAGGCCGACAGCGCCGCGCTCGCGGTCGGGCTCGACCGGTTCGAGAAGTTCGTCGGGCAGGTCGGACGCCAACTCGCCAGCGGCAAGCGTACCCTCGGTCCGATCGAGCCGGTGGAGGCACGGTCGTGAGCGCCGGCGCTGATACCGTATCGGAAAGCCGGCGCCGCGCGATGCTGCGCACCGCAATGGGACCGATGATCGCCGCTGCGCTGGCTGACCCGCTGGTGCTCGAGGTGATGATCAATCCGGACGGCGCGCTGCGGCTCGACCGGCTGGGCGAGGGAAGGACCGATACCGGCACCCGTTTCGATCCGGACCAGGTCGAGCGGATCATCCGGCTCGTCGCCAGTCACGCACGCACCGAAGTCCATGCTGCCTCGCCGATCGTCTCGGCCGAACTGCCGCCGCATGGAGGCGGGGCAGGGGAGCGGTTCGAGGGCGTGCTGCCCCCGGTCAGCGTCGCGCCCTGCTTCTCGATTCGCAAGCCCGCGACCCGCATCTACACGCTGCTCGACTATGTCGCCGACGGGATCATGTCGGCCGACGTCGCGCGCCTGCTGTCGCTGGCGGTGGTCGAACGTCGCAATATCCTCGTCGCCGGCGGGACCAGCTCGGGCAAGACGACGCTGGCGAACGCGCTGCTCGCCGAGATGGCGCATCTCGATGAGCGGGTGATCCTGATCGAGGACACGCGCGAGCTGCAGTCCCCGGCGCCCGATACCGTCGCGTTGCGCACCCGCGCCGGCCACGTCACCATGGCCGACCTCGTCCGCTCGACACTGCGCCTTCGCCCCGACCGCATCATCGTCGGCGAGGTGCGCGGCGGCGAGGCCCTCGACATGCTCAAGGCCTGGAACACCGGCCACCCCGGCGGCATCGCGACCGTCCATGCCAACAGCGCGGCCTCCGCGCTGCTGCGCATCGAGCAGCTGATCCAGGAAGCGGTGGTCACCGTACCGCGCCGGCTGATCGCCGATGCGATCGACCTGGTCGTGTTCATCGCCGGCCGGGGTTCGGCGCGTCGTGTGGACACGCTCGCGCGGGTCGCTGGCCTCGATCCCGATGGCAACTACGCCTTCCTCGACCTCCCGCTCGATTTCACCCGCGCACCTCAAGGAGATTGATCATGCGCCTGTCCGTGCCTTGCCGTCCTCTGCTTCCCCTGGCCGCGCTCGCTTTCGGGCTGGCACTCGCCGTTTCCGCGCCGGCCTTCGCGAGCGGCTCGGGCATGCCCTGGGAGCAGCCGCTCCAGCAGGTGCTCGAATCTGTCCAGGGGCCGGTCGCCAAGATCATCGCGGTGATGGTGATCATCACCACCGGCCTGACGCTCGCCTTCGGCGAGACCTCGGGCGGCTTCCGCCGGCTCATCCAGATCGTGTTCGGCCTGTCGATCGCGTTCGCCGCCTCCTCCTTCTTCCTGAGCTTCTTCAGCTTTGGCGGCGGGGCGCTGGTCTGATGTCGACGCCCGCCGGCCATCACATCGAAGGGTTCGAGGCCCCGATCCATGGCAGCCTCGGACAGCCCATCCTGCTGGGCGGTGCGCCGCGCGGGCTGGCGATCGTCAATGGCACGATCGCCGCGGCGGTCGGGCTCGGCCTTCAGCAATGGCTGGTCGGCCTGGTCCTCTGGGCGGTCGGGCACAGCGTCGCGGTATTCGCGGCACGCCGCGACCCGGACTTCGCGCCCGTCCTTCTCCGCCACCTCCGTCAGAGGAGTTATCTCGCATGCTGAGCTTGCGCGAATATCGCCAGCGCGCCGACCGGCTCGCCGATCATCTCCCTTGGGCAGCGCTGGTGGCACCGGGCGTGGTGCTCAACAAGGACGGCAGCTTTCAGCGCACGCTCTGCTTCCGCGGGCCGGATCTGGAAAGCGCGACCGAGGCCGAACTGGTCGGTGCCTGCGCCCGCGCCAACAATGTGCTCAAGCGGTTCGGATCGGGCTGGGCCTTGTTCTTCGAGGCCGAGCGTGTCGAGGCGCTCGGCTATCCGGCGAGTACCTTCCCCGATGCCGCTTCCTGGCTGGTCGACGAGGAGCGTCGCGCCGCGTTCGAAGCAGAGGGCGCGCATTACGAGAGCCGCTATCATCTGACGCTCACCTTCCTGCCGCCGGCCGACGCGAGCGACGCCGCCGGCCGTTCGCTGGTCGAGCGCAGCGAAGACGCCGGCGGCCGCGACTGGCGCACGGCGCTGGCCGGTTTCGTCGCCGAGACGGACCGTGTGCTCGATCTCTTCGCGGGCTTCATGCCCGAGGTGCGCGGTCTGTCCTCCGAGGAGACGCTCGCCTATCTCCACGGTCGCGTCTCGACCCGCCACCATCCGGTCGCGGTACCCGAGACGCCGATGTATCTTGACGGGCTGCTCGCCGACACGCCGCTGGTCGGCGGCCTCGAGCCGAAGCTCGGCGACCGGCATCTGCGCACCGTCACGGTGCTCGGCTTCCCCAATATGAGCCGGCCTGGAATCCTCGATGCGCTCAACGCGTCGGACTTCGGCTATCGCTGGGTCACGCGTTTCATCGCACTGGACAAGACCGATGCGACCCAGGCGCTGACGAAAATCCGGCGCCAATGGTTCAACAAGCGCAAGTCGATCACCGCGATGCTGCGCGAGGTGATGTACAACCAGCCGGCGCAGCTGCTCGACAGCGACGCGGACAACAAGGTCGTCGATGCCGACCAGGCGCTGCAGGCGCTCGGCGCCGATCATGTCGCGTTCGGCTATTTGACCGTCACGATCACCGTTGCGGACGTGGACCGTGCCCGCGCCGACGCGAAGGTCCGCGCGGTCGAGCGGATCGTCAACGGCCTCGGCTTCACCTGCGTGCGCGAAGGCGTCAACGCAGTCGAGGCATGGTTGTCGTCGCTGCCCGGCCATGCCTATGCCAATGTCCGCCAGCCGCTGGTCCACACCCTCAACCTCGCCCATCTGATGCCGCTCTCGGCGATCTGGGCAGGTCCGGCCACCAATGCCCATCTCGGCGGGCCGCCGCTGCTGGTCGCCCAGACCGCGGGGTCGACGCCGTTCCGCCTGTCGACCCATGTCGGCGACGTCGGCCATATGCTGGTGGTCGGCCCGACCGGCGCGGGCAAGTCGGTGCTGCTGGCGCTGATCGCCTTGCAGTTCCGCCGTTACCCGGACGCTCAGATCTACATCTTCGACAAGGGCTTCTCCGCGCGTGCCGCGGTGCTCGCCATGGGCGGTGCGCATCACGCTCTCGGCTTGGGAAGCGGCGCGGGGCAGGAGGGGGGAAGCGGGCTCGCCTTCCAGCCGCTGCAAAATATCGGCGATACCGAGGAGCGTAGCTGGGCGGCGGAGTGGATTGCGGCGCTGCTCGCGCACGAGAAGGTGCTCGTCACCCCGGAGGTGAAGGAAGCGGTCTGGTCGGCGCTGGGCTCGCTCGCCTCGGCACCGGTCGAGGAGCGGACGCTGACAGGGCTCACGCTGTTGCTCCAGTCGAACGCGCTGCGGACGGCGCTGACCGCCTATACGCTCGATGGACCCTATGGCCGGCTGCTCGACGCGGCCGAACAGGCGCTCGCGCTTTCCGATATCCAGTGCTTCGAGACCGAGGCGCTGATGGCGCAGTCCGGCGTGGTCGCGCCGGTCCTGACCTATCTGTTCCACCGGCTCGAGGAGCGCTTCGACGGTCGCCCGACGTTACTGGTCCTCGACGAGGCCTGGATATTCCTCGACCATCCGCTGTTCGCCGCACGCATCCGGGAATGGCTGAAGACGCTTCGCAAGAAGAACGTAGCGGTGCTGTTCGCGACCCAGAGCCTGGCGGATATCGCCGACAGCAGCATCGCGCCTGCAATTATCGAGAGTTGTCCGCAGCGCATCCTGCTTCCCAACGACCGCGCGATCGAGCCGCAGAGCCAGGCCGCCTATCAGCGCTTCGGCCTCAACGCGCGGCAGATCGAGCTCGTCGCCCGGGCGACGCCCAAGCGGCATTATTATCTCCAGTCCGCCCGCGGAAATCGCCTGTTCGAGCTAGGCCTGGGGCCGATCGCTCTTGCCCTCTGCGGCGCCTCCGATCCGGCCAGCCAGCAGCAGATCGACGCCCTGCTCGCTGAGCATGGCGCGGGCGCCTTCGCCGCCGAATTCCTCGCCGCGCGCGACCTCGCCTGGGCGGCTGCGCTGCTCGGCGACTTCATTCCCCCGGTTCGCTGACCCTCTAGCCGAAAGGAGAACCCCCATGTCCCAGCGAAACCTCCGCCGACACCTCTCGAAATATCTCGTCGCGACCGCGCTGGCGCTCGGGTCTGCCGGTTCGCTCGGCATGGCCCTGTACGTGTCGCCGGCGTCGGCGCAGATCACGGTGTTCGATCCGTCGAACTATTCGCAGAATCTGCTCACTGCGGCGCGGACGCTCACCCAAATCAACAACCAGATCCAGTCGCTCCAGAACGAAGCGACGATGCTGATCAACCAGGCGAAGAACCTGACCCGGATCGACTTTCCGGAACTGCAGGCGCTGACCCAAACGCTCCAGCAGATCGACGGGCTGATGGGCCAGGCGCAGGGGATCAGCTTCCGGGTCGATCAGGTCGACAGCGAATTCCGGCGGCTGTTTCCGCAGAGCTTCAACCAGGCACTGACCACCAACGATCTAGTCGTCGGCGCCAGGGCGCGCCTCGATACCTCGGTCGCCGCGTTCAACCAGACGATGCAGGTGCAGGCGCAGGTCGTCGGCAATGTCGCTGCCGACGCACAGGCGCTCGCCGCGATCGTGGCGAAGAGCCAGGGCGCCGAGGGCGGCCTCCAGGCGCAGCAGGCCACCAACCAATTGCTCGCTCTCACCGCCAAGCAGCAGTTCCAGATCCAGAACATGATGGCGGCACAGTACCGGGCCGAGACGCTCGAAGCGTCCCGCCGCGCCCAGGCGGAGGCCGAGGCGCAGGCAGCTACCCGGAAGTTCCTCGGCGACGGCACGGCCTACCACCCTCGCTAGGGGCCTCCCGTCCGAGCGTGACGGCGGGCATCGCCCCCGGTCCGCCGCCACCCCGCGGGGCGCGTCCCCCGCTCCCCGAGCGCGCCCCGCGGGACTTCTTCCCACCGACAGGGAACGACCATGACCGACCTCAACGTCATCGACCAGTTCATGCAGGCGTTCATTCGCTACATCGACAGCGGGTTCGGCCTGTTGGGCGGCGACGTCCATTTCCTGGCGGCGACGCTGATCGGTATCGACGTCACGCTGGCCGGCCTGTTCTGGGCGCTGGGCGGCGAACAGGATGTGATGGGGCGCTTCCTCAAGAAGATCCTCTATGTCGGCGCCTTCGCCTTCATCCTCAACAGCTTCTCGACGCTCGCGACCATTGTCTTCAACTCGTTCGCCGCGGCGGGACTGACCGCGGGCGGCGGCACGATCTCGGCCGATGATCTGCTCAAACCAGGCAGGCTTGCCGGCACGGGCTTCTCGGCCGCCTGGCCGCTGCTCGATCAGGTCTCGCAGCTGCTCGGCTTCACCACCTTCTTCTCCAACTTCCTGACGATCGCGGTGCTGCTCTTCGCCTGGGCGCTGGTGATCCTCTCCTTCTTCATCCTCGCGATCCAGCTGTTCATTACCATCCTCGAGTTCAAGCTGACCACGCTTGCCGGCTTCGTACTGGTGCCGTTCGCCTTGTGGAACCGCACCAGCTTCCTCGCCGAGCGCGTATTGGGCAGCGTCGTCAGCTCCGGCATCAAGGTGATGGTGCTCGCCGTCATCGTCGGAATCGGCTCGAACTATTTCAACGATTTCGTCGGCTCGCTGCAAGGACAGGAACCCGACATCGGCAAGGCGATGAGCCTGGCGCTCGCCGCGCTCACCTTATTCGGGCTCGGCATCTTCGGACCGGGCATCGCGACCGGCCTGGTATCCGGCGCGCCGCAGCTCGGCGCCGGCGCGGTCGCGGGAACGGCGCTCGGTGCTGCCGGTATCGCTGCGTTGGGCGGTGGTGCCGCCCTTGCCGGTGGGCGTTCCATCGGAGGAGCAGCTCTGGGCGCCGTCCGCGCCGGCACGGCGATGGGCTCTGCCGCATCGACTGCCTATAAGCTCGGTCAGGAGGGCGCGGGCTCCACCAGCATCGGCGCGGGCCTCAAAGGCGTCGCGAGCGCGGCGGGCAGTGCGTTGCGCAATCGCGCCGCCGGCGCTTTCGGCATCGGCGAGGCCGCAGCTTCGGGCCGCCAGGCCGCCTTTGACGCACTCACCAACCGTCAGGCGCCCGCCGCCAGCGGATCCGGCCAGGCGACCGAGCAACAGCCGGCCTGGGCGGAGGCGCTGCGCCGCCAGCAGGACGCGCGCCATCATCGCCAGGTCGTCGCCCATACGCTCCGCGAGGGCGATCGCGGCGGTGCGTCCGCAACACCCGACATCAAGGAAAAGGAGGACTGAGCGATGCCCTTCAAGCGAAGCGTCCAGCGTTACGGGCGGACCCCTGAACCCGACACGCCCTTTCATCGTGCCGGTCAGCTCTGGGATGAGCGGATTGGATCGGCGCGGGTCCAGGCGCGCAATTGGCGGCTGATGGCGTTTGGCGGGCTTGCGCTCACCACGGCCATGTCGGGCGCGCTGATATGGCAGTCGCTGCAGAGCCGCGTGACGCCCTATGTCGTGGAGGTCGACCGGCTCGGCGAGGCACGCGCGATCAGCGAAGCCGAGGCCGGCTATCATCCCACCGACCCCCAGATCGCTTGGCATCTGGCCCGCTTCATCGAGAAGGTGCGATCAGTCTCGCTCGATCCGGTGCTGATGCGGCGCGACTGGCTATCGGCCTATGATTTCGCCACCCAGCGCGGCGCGGTTTTCCTCGGCGACTATGCGCGATCGGCGAACCCGTTCGGCGCAATTGGCCAGAAGACGGTGTCGGTCCAGGTCACCAGCGTGGTTCGCGCCTCGGATCAGTCGTTTCAGGTGAAATGGATCGAGACCGCTTTCGACCGGCGCGCGCAGACGGGAACCTCGCACTGGACCGGGATCCTGACCGTCAAGCTCAGGCCGCCCACCTCGGCGGAGGTACTGCGGAAGAACCCGCTCGGCCTCTATGTCGATGCGATCGACTGGAGCCGCGAGATCGAGCCCGCGGCCAATCCGGCGCCGCCGGCACCGCCGCGTGCGGTACCACCTGGCCCCGAAATTCCGATCGCCGCCACCCCTGATAGCGCTGCCTCCGCGCGCCCGATCCCCACCAATCCGGAGAACCGGCAATGAAACGCCCCAGCATCTTGTCTACGCTGTCTTCGACGGCGATTGCGCTGATCGTGCCCGCCAGCGCCTTTGCGCAGAGTTCACGCGACGCAGATGGCGTCCGTCGGACGACGTCGACGATCGCCGCGGCAAACCGCGCCGCCACACTCGAGCCATCGCCGCCGGCCTTTCTCAATGCCGCCGCGGTCATGCCCTATGCCGAAGGCGCGATCTATCAAGTCTACACCACACCCGAACGCGTGACCGACATCGCGCTCGAGCCGGGTGAGGTGCTGGGTGCGGTGGCGAGCGGCGACACCGCCCGCTGGGTGATCGGCGATACCACTAGCGGAACAGGGGCCGGCAAGCGCGTCCATATCCTTGTGAAGCCCTTTGCCGCGGGTCTCTCCACCAATCTCGTCATCACCACCGATCGGCGCACCTATCATGTCGCGCTGGCCAGCGTGCGGAGCGTCGGCATGTCGGCGCTGAGCTGGACCTATCCGCAGGATGCGTTGCTGGCGATCAAGCGATCCGAGGAAGCTGCGGCCGCCGCCGCGCCGGTGGCGGCTGGGCTCGACGTCGACCAGCTCCATTTCAACTACACCATCTCCGGCGATACGCCGCGATGGCGGCCGTTGCGCGCGTTCGACGACGGCAGGCAGACCTATATCGAGTTTCCTGCCAGCCTGGCGGTCGGCGAAGCGCCGCCGCTGTTCCTCGTCGGCGCGAAGGGCGAGGCGCAGCTGGTCAACTACCGCCTGCGCGGACGCTATTATGTGGTCGACAGGATTTTCGACGTTGCCGAGCTCCGCCTCGGCGCGAAGCGCCAGGAGATCGTCCGGCTTACCCGCATCGACCAAGCCGGGCGCCGCGGCCGGGCGAAGGGGAAGGCGTCGTGACCGCGGAAAACCCCGAGGCGCAAGACGGCGCCGCTCCCTTGTCGTCGCCGAAGGTTGATCCCGAGACCCTGGTGCTGCGCGCCCGACCCGGACGCGCGATCCGCTTCAAGCGCGGCGTGATCGTATCGCTCGCCGCGATCGCTGCGGCCGGTGTCGTCGGCACCGCCTGGTTCGCGCTCGAGCCTCGGGCGCTGCATCTCGCCGCGGACGGCGAGGACAAGAACCTCGCGGCCAAGGCGCCGACCGATACACTGGGCGCGCTCCCAGCGAGCTACGGTTCGGTGCCGAAGCTGGGGCCGCCCCTGCCGGGCGATCTGGGCAAGCCCATCCTCGATCGTCAGCGCCAGCTTGCCGGCGAGGGGATGCCGCCGGTTCCGCCGGTATCGACAGCGCAGCAGGCCGCGACGGACGCCCGCCAACGCCGCGCCGCGGAACTCAAGGCGGCGCGTGAATCCGGATTGCTGATCCAGACCGCTGGCCAGCAGGTGCAGGGCGGAGCGATGCCAGCAAGTCCGACGCCGGGATCGACGGTATCTGGCGATCAGGCCGCCAAGGTCGCGATCGATGGCGAGCGCGATCCCAACGGTCAGGCGCGCAAAGCCGATTTTGTTAGCGCCACCGACAAGGCGGGCGACATCAACCCGCATACGGTAACGCCCCGGCCATCACCGTTCACCTTGTCCGCGGGTAGCGTGATCTCGGCGAGCCTGATTACTGGGCTGAGGTCGGACCTGCCGGGCCTCGTGACCGCGCAGGTGACCGAACGCGTCTTCGACAGCGCGACCGGCGGCATCCTGCTGATCCCCCAAGGTGCCCGGCTCATCGGCACATACGACAGCGTGGTCGCGTTCGGGCAACGGCGGGCGCTCGTCGTATGGCAGCGGATTCTTTTCCCCGACGGCAGCTCCCTCCGCCTGAACAACGCGCCGGCCGCCGATCCCTCTGGCTATGCCGGGCTGGCCGACAAGGTCGATTTCCATACCTGGGCGCTGCTCAAGGGCGTCGTGCTATCGACCCTACTGGGCGTCGGTTCGGAACTGCAGTTCACCGGCGAGAGCGATCTCGTTCAGGCCGTCAGGCAGTCGACCCAGCAAAGCGTCTCGCGCGCTGGCGATCAGCTCACCTCGCGGAATCTGCAAGTTCAACCGACGATCACCATTCGCCCCGGCGCACCCGTCCGGCTGCTGGTGCATCACGACCTGATCCTCAAACCCTGGATGGAGTAATGGCGATGGCCGACCTACGTCTTCCGCGGCTTCCCGACCGCACCCCGGTGAAGATCAGCATCCAGGTGACCCCCCAGCTCTTCGCCGATCTCACGCGATACGTAGCGCTTTACAAGGAGGCCTATGGTCAGGAAGAGGCGGTCGCCGACCTGATCCCATCCATGTTGACCTCCTTCCTCGACAGCGACCGGGCCTTTGCGAAAGCCCGGTCTGGTGGAAAGTGACTGCCATGGGCGCTCCCAAGCTGGACGAGGAATGCACCGCCAGTGGTTCGATCGAGCCGATCAGCGTTCGTATCCCCACCGCCGTCGCCATGACCGGGCTAAGCCGATCGAGGATCTACGAGCTGATCGCTTGCGGTGAAATCCAGATCGCGAAGGACCGCCGGAGCACGCTGATCATCGTCGCCAGTTTGCGGGAAACGGTACGTAGGCGGATTGTAGATCGGGATCTGCTGTCCGAGTAGCGGCCTCAACTCATCGCATCCCGGGAGGGTCCAGAGCGAGACCCTCATTTCACATGTTCTTGTTTTGTGCCATTCCTGCAGCATGGAACGATTCGCCCCCGAAGCCTCGCGCGCCGCCATCTCCTCCGCCATCCTCGATGCGCCAGGTTGGGCGCGCGTCGGCATCACCATGCCGAATGACCGATTGCGCGAGGAAGCCGCTGAGGAGCTGGCACGCGCGATCGTCGATCGATTGCACCACGCCGAGCCCGATGTGGATACGGATCAGCTGGCGCTGCCGATCTGATCCCGACGCGGCCGGAGAACATAGGTTGATCATTGCTGATGCTTGCCGCACGGTTGGAGCCTATGGGAAGCAGCTGCGGACTTCATTTTGATGCGCTGAGCATTTGTGACGCCAAATCTTATGTTCCCGAAGAATGGGCGGTGCTGTTCCAAGAGAGCGATCGTCACGAGGAGTTGCAGGCGGATGAGGATGCCGAGCCGGATGATCCTCCGCGCCGGATTATCGAATATCGCACAGATCGCGCGACGTTGCTGCGGAGACTGACGCTGCTTGGTGCGAGCGAATGGGCGATGCAGGCCAGCTTCATCCATTGGCTAGAACGGCAGCGCGGAGACTGGCGGCACTATGCGCAGACTTGGTCTGATAGCAGCCGAGAGAGCGCGCAACAGACCTATGACGCGTTGATGGCGCTGGACTTCGGCGAATGGAAACGGCTCGCCTGTGAGGCGCTACACACCCGCTACCAGTTTGATGTGGAGAGCCCACGGGACGGGTTCGAGCGGCACTTCTACGATTACGGTGACAGCTTTCTCTTCTTCGAGGGTTACGGGTCCCTGGTGGGGCTGCGCGCGCTGCTTGAGGCCTGCCCTGATGTCGAGATAGTCAGGCTTGATGTCGGTGAACTGGTCGATGCCGGCTATTACGATGAGCAAACGAAAATCTGCGAAGATGCGCGGAAGCGGATTCCATTCAGTTCGGATTCGCTGGGCCCTACCATCATCCTTGGCGAGGGCAGCACCGATCTGCGCGTTCTCCGCAGTGCTCTGACCACGATGCATCCGGCGCTAGTCGACTATTTCTCCTTCTTCGACCACGCGGAGTTTAGCGTCGACGGCGGAACGGCGTACCTTGTAAAATTTCTTAAGGCATTCGCCGGCGCCCGGATGACCGCTCGGATGGTAGCGGTCTTCGATAACGACACGGCCGGTCTGCTGGCATACGTGCAGGCAATGGCGCTAAAGCTCCCCGGCAATTTCCTCCTCACCCATCTACCCGATACCGATCTCGCGCGGCAGTACCCCACCATCGGCCCCTCCGGAGCTGCCACTGTCGATGTGAACGGTAGCGCTGCGGGGATTGAGCTTTATCTCGGACGCGAAGCGCTCACCCTGGCGGAGCAACTGCGCCCGGTCCGATGGGCCGGCTATATGGCCGGCGCGGGAAAGTACCAAGGCGAGGTAGAGGGCAAAGCCGAAATCCTCGAGAAATTCCTTCAGTTGCTTGCTGAGACATCGGGCCCTGAGGCAGCGCGCCAGCGCTTTCCGGAGCTCGCCGCGGTCTGGCAGCAGATTTTCGACATTGTTGAGCATCATGCCGATGAGATTTTTCTGCGCGGCTACGAGCAACTGATGACCGAGGCTGAAGCGCACGAAGGAACCGCAAATCCCTCCGCTGGGATTGCGCTCTGATTCCCGGCGGTCGCGGAGCTGAGCACGTTTCCGAGGCAGTCCCCGGAAATCCCGGAACCTTTATTAGAGAAATTTTAGAGAAATCGCCAGAAACGTTGGTAGCAACGTCGCCTAAGTCTTTGAAAAGACTTGGTGACCCCTACGGGAATCGAACCCGTGTTTCAGCCGTGAAAGGGCCGCGTCCTAACCGCTAGACGAAGGGGCCATGCAACTGCGTGGAGCGGCCGGTTAGGAGATGTTTCGGCTGCGGTCAAGCACTCAATCTGCCCATGCGGCATCTTCGATGTGCAATTCTGCTGCAGGGCGGCTTCCCCAGTCGTCGATCTTGGCGCGTCCGGCCAGCCACAGCCGCCTGTGGGAAGGGGTGGAGAGCAGCGCCTGGCCGAGTTCGGTGCCGGCCTGGCGGAATGCTACCGCCTTGATTGCGCGGCCGTCTTCGCCCGCCACGATGGCGCGGACATGGCCGCCGGTGCCGACCAGATCGGCCTTGATGATTCGCACCGGGCCCGCAGCGATCCTGGGGGCAGGCCAGCCCATGCCATAGGGACCGCCGGCTTCCATCGCCTGCACCAGTTGCGGGTTCACCCCGGCTGCGGACACCACGGCGTCGAGCAGCAGCGCCCGTTCGCCGCGGGCCTGCGTGATTCGCTCGGCCAAACGCTCTTCCAGAAAGGCTGCAAGCGCCTCGACCTGTTCTGCCGCCACGGTAACGCCGCATGCCATGGCGTGGCCGCCGCCGGCGATCAGCAGTCCGGCATCCTTCGCCGCCAGCACGGCCGCGCCCAGATCGACGCCGGGGATCGAGCGGCCTGACCCTTTGCCGATGCCGTCTTCCCCCAGTGCGATCACGATGGCCGGGCGGCCCAGCCGTTCCTTCAGGCGTCCGGCAACGATGCCGATAACACCCGGGTGCCAGCCGTCGCCCGCGACCAGCGCGACGGCACGGTCGCCGCCCATCAGACACATCTGTTCGGCGGCGGCCTGCACCTCCGCCTCGATCGCGCGGCGTTCCTCGTTGAGCTGGCTGAGCTCCTCGGCGATTGCACGCGCCTCGGCCGGGTCGCGGGTGGTAAGCAGCCGTACGCCTAGGTCGGAGCGCCCGACGCGGCCGCCGGCATTGATCCTGGGCCCCAGCGCAAAGCCGAGGTCGGTACAGGTCGGCGCGCGGGTGAGGCGCGAGGCTTCGATCAGCGCGTTGAGGCCGATATTGCGTCGCCCCGCCATCACCTTCAGCCCCTGGGCGACAAAGGCGCGGTTGAGGCCCTTCAGCGCCGCGACATCGGCGACGGTGCCGAGAGCAACAATGTCGAGCAAATCGAGCAGGCGCGGTTCCGCCCGGCTGGCGAAATAGCCGCGGGCGCGAAGTGTGCGGACCAGTGCCGCGCCGAGCAGGAAGGCGACCCCGACGGCTGCGAGGTGACCGTGCGCGGCGCCTTCATCCTCATCCAGCCGGTTCGGGTTTACCAGCGCATGGGCGACCGGCAATTCTGTTGCGCATTTGTGATGGTCGACGACGATCACGTCCGCATCTGCGGCCCGAGCCATCTCGAGCGCCTCGAACGCCTGGGCGCCGCAATCGACGGTTATGATCAGATCGGCCCCCTCGGCCTTCAACCGCACCAGCGCCTCGCCCGAGGGACCATAGCCTTCCATCAGCCGGTCGGGGATATAGGGTCGTGCCTCGATGCCCAGATCGCGCAGCAACAGGATCAGCAGTGCGGCAGAGGTGGCGCCATCAACGTCATAGTCGCCGAACACAGCAATCTGCTGGCGCTCGACCACCGCGTCTGCGAGCCGTTCGGCCGCCTTGTCCATGTCGCGGAAGATCGACGGGTCCGGCATGAAGGCGCGGATGCTGGGAGTGCGGTGCCGTTCCAGATCGTCGCGTTCTACGCCGCGGGTGAGCAACAACTGGGTGACGAGATCGTCGGGCGCGAAATTCGGATCGCGGGCATCCGCCGCCAGCCCGCGCCAGCGCCACGGCTGGCCCAGGATCGAGCGGTGAACATTCAGGGCTGAAGACATGGTCCGGATGTGCGCGGGGCAGGGCCCCGCGTCAATCGGCGTCGGCGTCCGTGTCGACTACGCCGGAGCGATAGGTGGTGATCGGCGCCTTGATCCAGGCTTCCTCCCGGAACCACTTGGTGATGATGTATTTGGTGCCTTCCACCACACGCGTGCCTTCGTGCAGCGTGTCGTAGTTGGGGCTGCCGTCGGCGCTCATATTGTTCCAGATTACCAGCGTCCGCCGCTTCGGTTTGAAGCGGATGCCGGCGCGCGGGAACCAGGTGGCGCCGCCTTCCTCGACATCGTTCAGGAACGCCATCGCCGTCCAGGTGCGCTGGCCGCCGGTTTCCAGCATCTGCTGCCAATAGCCGCTATGTTCGTGGAAATAGTCGCAATGTGCGCGGAATTGCTGGTTGGGCGCATAGCGCTGCCCCTGCATCGTTTCCGCATGTTCGGGCGGGATGCCGAGCAGATGGGCGATGCGGTCGTCGATTGCCTTCACCTCGTCGGACCAGCGATAGAGGTCCGAACTGTCGCTGGTGCGATATTCGGGATCGTCGGTGGTGGCGAGCAGGGTTGAGGGGCGCGAATTCGAATCGATCAGCGCGATCAGCGTGTCGCATTCGGCATCGGTCAGGAAGTCGGGATAGGTATAGATCTGCGCCAGATCGACCTTGGCCCGCTTGACGTTCGGATTGGCGTCCAGCCGCGCCGCCACTTCGACGCCGATCTGCGCACGGCGCTGCGACGGCTGACCGGAGATATTGCCCTGGTTCTTGCTCACCGCCTGTCCATTGCCAAGGCGAAGGCCGATTGCAAGACGGCGTTGTACGGATAAGGCCGGTGCCGCAGCACCGGCCTTCCTCCGTCTCTTACCAGAAAATGCCGTAGATCACGTCGACCACCTGGCCTGTTTCGATGTCGACGAGCAGCGCGTCGTCATAATAGCGGACCCAGCGATACGGCCCCCACACCTCGGGCAGGCGGTACGAATAGGGATCGCTGATCCAGTAGCTGGAGCTGAACAGCACCGTGTTCAGCCGCACGCCGATTGAGAAGCGGCGATAGCCATAGCCCCAGCCATAGGGCGGGTAATAGCGCGGCAGGCGGTACAGGCTGCGGTTATAGTCGCGATAGGCCCGCCAGTCATAGCGGCGGTCACTGCGCCAGCCATTGTCCCAGCGCCCGTTGTTGCCCCAGCGGTCGCCGCCACGGTCCCAGCCATGGTCGCGATTCCAGTCGCGATCGCGGCCCCAGTCGCGGCGCCAGTCCGGGCGCGGGCCGCCATCGGGGCGCAGGCCACCATCGGGACGGGGCCCCCGATTCCAGTTGCCACCGCCCCATTGCTCGGGCCGCGCACCCGGCTGTGCCTGCGGCGGCTGCGGGCGGTCCTGACCCCAGCCGGGGCGCGGGCCCCGATTCCAGTCGCGGCCGCCGCGCCACTGCTCCGGCTGCACCCCCAACTGGGGCGGCGGTGTCGGCGATTGGGAGCGATCCTGCCCCCAGCCGCGATTGGGCATCTGGGGAGGGGCAGGGCGATTCCAGCCCTGCGGCTGCTGGGGCGCGGGCGCGCCAGCGCCCGGGCCATTCCATGGACGCTGCGGCGGAGCCGGGCGGGACCAGCCGCCATGGTCGCGTTCGCCGCCATGATCCCGGTCCTGTGCCATTGCGGCGGGGACCAGTGCTGTCGCTGCGGCCAGTGCCGCCAGGAGCATCCTCTTCATTGTCTCAACTCTCCGTTCGCGCCGGCATAATGCCCCGCCAGTAAAACGGGTCTAGTCGAACGCGCGTGAGTCTGTGCTGAACTCCATCGACAGCCAATTGAAAGAATCACGTGGCGTTGTCGTCCTTGTCCTTATCTTCCTCCGGCGCTGTATCGGGCAGCGGCGCATCACCGCGGGCGATGCGTGCGGCGTCCTGCACTGCAGCAACAAGTCGCGGATAAATGCCGCATCGGCAGATATTCGGAATCGCATCCTTCACGTCTTGTTCCGAAGGATTACGATTGTCGCGGATCAATATGGCGGCGGCCATCACCATGCCCGGAATGCAATAGCCGCACTGGACGATGTTCGCGGCGAGCAGCGCCTGTTGCACGGGGTGGCTGCGGTCGTGCGAAAGGCCCTCGATCGTCGTGACGAAGGTGCCTTCCAGCGCGCCGATCCGTTCCTGGCAGGCAAGCCGCGCACTGCCGTCGACATCGACCGTGCAGGCACCGCAATCGCCGGTGCCGCAGCCATATTTGGTGCCGGTCAGGTTGGAGGCATCGCGCAGCGCCCATAGCAACGGCGTCTGCGGGTCCATGCGGTAATGCACCGGCTGGTTGTTGACGGTGAAACGAGTCATGCCCCGATCCTAGCGGGAAACGGCATGTTTCCGAAACCGCCATTGCGCACGGCGCTTGCCGGCGCGACATCTCCGCCATGACGATACCGGCATTGTTCATTCCGCATGGCGGCGGCCCCTGCTTCTTCATGGATCCGCAGGGCGGTCCGCCCGATCCGATGTGGCGGCCGATGCAAGCCTATCTGGCCGGGCTGATCGACGCTCTGCCCGAGCGGCCGCGCGCGATCCTGCTGGTATCCGGCCATTGGGAGGCGCGGGAGGTGACGGTGCATGTCGGCACCGGTCAGCCGCTGCTGTTCGATTATTATGGCTTTCCCGACCATACCTATCACCTGTGCTGGGATGCGCCGGGTGCGCCCGAGGTGGCGCTGCGGGCCCAGGCGCTGCTCGACGCTGCCGGCTTCGCCACGGCGCAGGAGCACGAGCGCGGCTGGGACCATGGCGTCTTCATTCCGATGATGGTCGCGGTGCCGGGTACCGACATCCCGCTGGCGCAATTGTCGCTGCGCAGCGATCTCGATCCGGAGGCCCATATCGCGATCGGCCGGGCGCTGGCACCGCTGCGCGACGAGGGGGTGCTGATCGTCGGATCGGGCATGAGCTTCCACAATCTGCGGGCGCGTGGGCCGCAGGTTACGCCCTATGCCGATGTCTGGGACGCCGCGCTGGTCGATGCCGCTACCGACCCCGACCCGGTGCGTCGAGCGGCCCGGATCGCCGACTGGCGCAGCCTGCCCTATGCCGAGTTCGCGCATCCGCGTGAGGAGCATCTGCTGCCGCTGATGGTCGCGCTGGGCGCGGGCGGCGATGGGCCCGCCATCTGCGACTATCGCGACCATGTGATGGGTTGGGCCGTCAGCGGTTTCCGCTTCGGTTAAGGGCGCGGCGGCCGGGAAGGACCGGCCGCCGCGCACCCCGGTTACTTGGCGCCGATCAGCCCCGCGCTGACTTCGCCTGCCTTTGCGTCGTGGAAGCGCGCGCAGGTGCGGATCGTTTCCACCGCGCGATCCAGGCTCAGCGTGCTGCCCTTGGTGGCCGGACGCAGCTTCGCGTCGACGGCATCGGCCTGCGCATTCGAGCAGAGCGCGCCGAACATCTGCGCCGCGCGGCCCGAAAATACGCCGCCGCCGCCGCCGGCCTGCACGAACTGATCGAAGTTCGTGATCATGAAGTCGCTCGCCACATCGCGCGTGGCGGGCGACCGGAACAGCGTGGCAACGGTGAACATGCGCGTGCGGAAGTCGAGCCGCGGATCCTTATAGTCGTTGAGGAACCAGCGGGCCACGTCCGGATTGTTCGATTCGCCGATGCCCTGCAAGGTCGCACCGATCGCCGCAGGATTGTGGCTGCTCAAGGCCTTGTCGAGCAGTTGCTGCGCGAAAGGTGCGCCGCGCTCGTTTACGGCGATCTGGGCGGCGAGCGACGCATAGTTCGAGTCCATCGCCTTGGCGTCGCCGGCGAGATGCGCGTCGAGCGCGGCGGTCAGCTTGGTCCGCAGCGCAGTGTCGTGCCCGGTGACCGCCAGCAGCTCCACAAGCTCGTCGCGCAGGTCGCGCTGATCGGCGGTTTCCGACGCATAGGCGTTGTTGCTGGGGTCGAAGCCGAGCTTGGCGAGCATCGGGCCGTACAGGTCGACGATCAGCTTGCGATAGGCGGGCAGCGCCGCTGCGCTGATCAGGCCGCGGCCCTCGAGGCCGCGCAGCCGCTTGGCATTATCGAAGATGATCTTGGTCGAGGGGTGCTTCGCCATTGCCCGCGCCAGCGCCAGCGGGCGGGCGATGCTGCTGCGGCCGGCATAGAAGCTGGCCCAGACGCTGTCGTCGAGCGCCAGCGCTTCGCCCGCGGGCAGGCTGGGGCCTGCGGCGATCAGCGCATCCCAGTCGGCGGGATCGAGCTCGAAGCGATAATAGCCCCAGCCGCCGGCGTTCGGCATGATCGCGCCGTTGCCTTTGGCTTCCACCGTCATGCTGGGCTTGTCGACCAGCGTGCAGCTCTTGGTTTCGCCGCGGCGCAGGCATAGCGGCACCAGCCATTGCTCGGCCGGAGCATTGGTGCCGAAGAAGCTGTAGCGCGACTGGGTGGCGACCAGCTTGTCGCCTTCATGATGCAGCGTCACCAGCGGCACGCCCTGCTGGTCGACGAAGCTCTTGAGCGAGGCGAGCACGCGCGGATCGTGCGCCGCATCGGCCAGCGAGGCGAAGAACTGATCGGTGCTGGCATTGCCATAGGCGTGCCGCTTCATGTGCAGGCGCACGCCGTCGCGGAACTTGGTGTCGCCCATATAGGCGGCGATCATCGCCACGACCTGACCGCCCTTGCCATAGGTGATCTGGTCGAAGGCGGCATCGACATCGCCATCGTTCAGGATCGGCTGGTGGATCGGCCGACCGGCGACGAGTGCGTCGATGCCCATCGCCTGAAAGCCTTCCTCGATCGCATCGACTTCGATCTGCAGGCCCGGCCGCCATTCATTGCCGATGCGATAGCCCATCCAGTTGGCGAAGCTTTCGTTCAGCCAGATGTCGTCCCACCAGGCGGGGGTGACGAGGTCGCCGAACCACTGGTGCGCCAGCTCGTGCGCGACGACCATGCCGAAGGTCCGCTTGCGCTCCGACGCGGCCTTTTCGTCAAGGAACAGGATGCCGTCGCCATAAATATCGGCACCGGCATTTTCCATCGCGCCCGGCATGATCGGCGAGCCAATCTGGTCGAGCTTCGGGAAGGGGAAGGACTGGCCGAAATAGTTTTCGAGCAGCGATACGATCTTGCCCGATTCGTCGCGGGCAAAGGCGAGCTGGCCGGCATTGGGCTGGGTGCCGACGACACGCAGCGGCAGCGGTTCGGCGCGCTGCGGCGTGGCGGGGACCGTCGTGCTGGCGGTCGCGAACGGACCGGTGACCAGCGCGACCAGATAGGTCGGCAGCGGCTTGGTGGGGGCGAACTGGTGCTTTTCCAGATCACCGATCTTGGTGACGGCGGTTTCCGGCGCGTTGCTGACGGTGGTGAAGCCGGGCTTGGTGGTGATCGAGACCGTGAAGGGCGTCTTGTAGCCCGGCTGGTCGAAGCCCGGGAATGCGGCGCGCGCATCGATCGATTCGAACTGCGTCCAGCTATACCAGGCACCGGCGATGTTCAGGTGATACATGCCCTGGGTGCTCTGGCCGAAAGGCGCATCATAATCGAATGCCAGCGTCACGCGGCCCGCAGGGACCGTCTTGCCGAAATCCACCTGCGCGAGGCCGGTCGGGCTCTTTTGCGTGAACGTCACGTCAAACTGCTGGCCGCCGACACGCGCCACCGCCTTGCTGACATGCAGCCCGCGGCCGTGCATCCACACCGCGCTCGCCGCCTGCTTCAGATCGACATCGATTTCGGTATGGCCGCTGAACCGATCCTGTTCCGGCACGATCGTGAAGTCGAGCCGATAGGCAACCGGTGTCGCCGCGTCGGGCAGCTTGCCGGTGGGCTGCGGCGGCGTCTGGGCCAGCGCCGCGGCAGGAATGAGCAGGGCGCTGGAAGCGAAGAGAATGGCGCGCATCAGGGTTCCTCTTGAAGACTGGCGATGCTTATGGTGCCAGCTGCCCTATTGCAATGGTACACTGTATCCACATCGCCAGTTCTCCTTGCCGCAAGGCCATGAATGGCTATGGTAACGATACCATAAGCAAAGGGAGAGGAACGATGGTGCGGACGTTGCGCTGGGCGCTGCTGGCGCTGTTGTTTGCCGCCACCGCGCAGGCTGCGCCGGGCGAACGCTGGGTGGCCATATGGTCGACGTCGCAACTGGCCGTTGACGGGCAGAACGCGCTTGCGACGGCGGACCTTACCGATGCAACTCTGCGCCAGATCGTCCGCGTGCAACTGCCGACTACGCGCCTGCGGGTGCGCATCTCCAATTGCTTCGGCAATGCGCCGCTGCGGATCGATGGTGCCGGTATCGCCCGCGCGAGCGATGCGGCCGGCGCGCGGATCGAGGCCAACAGTGCCCGCAGCCTGCAGTTCGGCGGCGCTGCTGCCGTCACCATTCCGGCCGGCGCCGAATATTGGAGCGATCCGGTGTCGCTCGCACTGCCTGCCGGCGCCGACGTGGCGGTGTCGCTTTACTTCGCGCAGCCCCCCGCGCAGCAGACCGGCCATCCGGGATCGCGCGCCACCTCCTATCTCGTCCATGGCAATCATCTCGCCGATGCGGACCTGAGCGGGGCCAAGACTGCCGACCACTGGTTTCAGATCGCGGGAATCGAAGCCGTGGCGCCCCGCGCGCGCGCCATCGTGGCGTTCGGCGATTCGATCACCGATGGCTATGGCGTGAAGCCCAACACCAACCTGCGCTGGACCGATGCGCTGCAGCAGCGGCTGCGCCGCGCCCCCGGCCTGGGCAATGTGGCAGTGCTGAATGCGGGCATTGGCGGGAACCGGCTGCTCAACGACGGGCTGGGCCCCAATGCGCTGGCGCGGTTCGACCGCGACGTGCTGAGCCAGCCGGGCGTCAGCCATGTGCTGGTGCTGGAAGGGGTGAACGATCTTGGCACGCTCACCCGCGAGGCACCGGCGACGCCGGAGGCCCACCGCGCGCTGGTCGAGCAGATGATCGGCGCCTATCGCCAGATGATCGCCCGTGCCCATGCCCATGGCATTCGCGTGATCGGCGCGACGATCATGCCCTATGGCGGATCGGGCTATTATCATCCCGATGCGCAGAATGAGGCGGATCGACAGGCTGTGAACCGCTGGATCCGAACGCCGGGGCATTTCGATGCGGTGGTGGATTTCGACGCAGCGATGCGCGACCCTGCCGACCCGGCGCGGTTGCGTAAGGACTATGACAGCGGCGATGGCCTGCATCCGTCGGTGGCTGGCTATGCCGCGATGGCGGCGGCGGTACCGCTGGCGCTGCTGCGATAACGGGGGCCGCACGCGCTCTGCTGCCGCCGGCAGCGGCGGGTTTTTCGCGTTCACGCACAGTGCGAAGTTTAGGAAGTTTAGGGTGACTCGCGTGCGCGCGCGACCCTCGCCTGCGCGTTCGCGCCGCCGCCGAACAGGCGAGGCGGCCGGGCTTTCGCATTTCCAGGCCAGCCTGCCGCTCAAAACAGTTCCCCCTGCGCTCCGGCCGGCGGACGGAACAGGTCCGTGCGCAGGCGAATGCGTTCGCCTTCAAGGCCATAGCGTTTTACTGCGCGGGTGAAGCGCGTGCGGAGCAGATCCGCCCACGGGCCCTGGCCGCGCATCCGGCTGAAGAAGCCCGGATCATTGTCTCGCCCGCCGCGGATCGACTGGATCGTTGCCATCACCTTGCCTGCGCGTTCGGGAAAATGGGTATCGAGCCAGTCGCGAAACAGCGGCGCGACTTCCCAGGGCAGCCGCACCGGCAGGAAGAAGGCGCCCCGCGCACCGGCTTCCGCCGCGCGTTCGAGGATATGTTCCAGCTCGTGATCGGTGACGTGCGGGATGACCGGCGAGACGGAGACGAATACCGGTATCCCCGCCTGGGTCAGGCTGTGGATTGCCGCGAGCCTGCGTTCGGGATAGGGCGCGCGGGGCTCCACCGTCATCGCGATGCGCGGGTCGAGCGACGTGACCGACAGCATCACCACCGCCAGCCCCTGCGCCGCCATCGGCGCGAGCAGATCGAGGTCGCGCGTAACGCGGTTCGACTTGGTGGTAATCATCACCGGATGGTGACATTCTGCAAGCACCTCCAGGCAGCCCCGCATGATCCGCCATTTCGCCTCGATCGGCTGATAGGGATCGGTATTGGTGCCGAATGCCAGCGGCTGGCAGACATAGCCGCGTTTGCCGAGTTCGGCGCGGAGCAGGGCGGGGGCATCGGGCTTGGCGAACAGCCGGCTTTCAAAGTCCAGCCCGGGCGACAGATCGAGATAGGCGTGGCTGGGCCGCGCGAAGCAATAGATGCAGCCATGCTCGCAGCCCCGATAGGGGTTCACCGATTGCTGAAAGCCGATGTCGGGCGACTGGTTGCGGGTGATGATCGTCCGTGGCGTCTCGACCGTGACGGTGGTGCGCAGCGGCGGCGGCGCGCCGTCGATCACGTCCTGCGCGTCGAGCCAATCGCCATCCGCCTCCCGCGCGGGAAGGTTGAAACGGCTGCTCTCCGCATTGTGCGTGGCGCCGCGCACGGGGCGACTCTTTGCCATTGCGCAAAGCTAGTGCGTGCGATAGAACATAGCAAGAACATTGATGGAGGGAGTGATGGCGCGGCTGAATTATCTGGAACTGCCGGTGGGCAATGTGCCGGCGCTCAAGGCCTTCTATTCCAAAGCCTTTGGCTGGCATTTCACCGATTTCGGACCGGGCTATGCGGCAACGACTTCGGGCGACACCGATGTCGGGCTCGACGGCGATGCGCAGGGGCGCACCTTGTTGCTGCCGGTGATCGCGGTGGAGAATCTGGAAGCGACATTGGCCGCAGTGGAGGCGGCCGGCGGCGTGGTGACAGTACCGATCTTCTCTTTTCCCGGCGGGCGTCGCTTTCACTTCCGCGACCCGCAGGGGCACGAACTGGCGGCGTGGGTGATGGAGGCGTGACGAGTGGCCTTCGATCTGCCGTTGCCCAGCTTGCGCAGGGGCAGGGGCGGCTCAGCGTTCCTGCAAACGCCCCATCAGTTCGACGAAGTTGCAAGGCTTGTGGCGGATGTCGAGCTGGCTCGCGAGAATGCCGTCCCACGCGTCGGTAACGGCGCCGGTCGAACCCGGCAGTGCGAAGATATAGGTACCGCGGGCCACACCGGCCGCGGCGCGGGACTGGATGGTCGAGGTGCCGATCTTCGCGTAGCTGAGCCAGCGGAACAGCTCGCCAAAACCGGGGATTTCCTTGTCCCACACCCGCGCCAATGCCTCGGGCGTGACGTCGCGGCCGGTGACGCCGGTGCCGCCGGTGGTGAGGACAACTTCGACGCCGGGGGCGGCGATCCAGGTTTCGAGCTGCGCGACGATCGCGTCGACATCGTCGCGCACCACCATGCGGTCGGTGAGGAGATGGCCGGCGCCGGTCAGGCGCTCTACCAACCGGTCGCCGGAGCGATCCTCGGCCAGCGTCCGCGTGTCGGAGACGGTCAGAACGGCAATGCGAACCGGGCGAAAGGCAATGCTCTCATCGATTTCCACGCGAAATCCCCAGCGGCATCGTCGCGGCGCTCAGCGTCACGGCGGTGCTTGCCGTGCCCGCCTGCGGCGCCGGCTGGATCAGCGGCGACTGTTGCACCGGCGGGAAAACGAGCGCGGGAGCGCGGCGCGTGGCGATCTTGACCGCGGCCGCGCCCGGCATGCCGGGGAAGCGCGGCCACATGCCGCCGACCAGCGCCGTGCGGCTGGCGGATTTGCGGCCCTCGTGCAGCTCGTACATCCAGTAGTTGCGCAGGACCGTCATCACATAGCCGCGCGTCTCCCAATAGGGGATGCTCTCGATATAAAGCAGAGGGTCGCCGCCGTCGCGCGAGACCTGGTTCCATTGGTCGACCGGGCTGGGCCCGGCATTATAGGCAGCGATCACCTTGGGCAGCAGCCCCTGGGTCAGCGGCATGTCGCGCAGCTGCTCCAGATAGGACTGGCCGATCTCCATATTGACCGACGGCTTGGTCAGGTCGGACACGGCATAGGCCACGCCGTGGCGCCGGCCGACATCGATGGCGGCGCTCGTCTTCACCTGCATCAGCCCCATCGCACCGGCGGCGCTGCGGACTTCGGTGCGGAAGTTCGATTCCTGCAGCGTGTGGGCAAAGACCAGCGCCTTGTCGACGCGCCAGCCGCCGGCGGGCGTCCATTTCGGCGCCGGATAGCGGGCCGCGACGATCGGGCTGGCGCCCTGCGGTCCGTTATGGGCGAGCCACAATTCGGCCTGGGGCAGGCTGAGTTGTGCGGCAAGGCGCGTCAGCGCGGCGTGCTCGCCCGGATTGCAGAACTTCGCCTGATGGCGGAGCACCTGATCGGCCAGCGAATCCTCGCCGATTTCGGAAAGCGCCGCCGCGATGCGGACATTGGGCCGGCGCTCGAGCAGCTTCCAGTCGTCATTGACCAGCCGGTCGCCCTTCAGCGGCTTTTCCTCGATGCCGAGCGAGGTGCGGGCGAGCAGGCCGTAGAAGGTCTCGCCATATTGGCTGGCGGCGCGCAGCTTCGGCGCGACCTTGTCGGGACGGCCGCACGCCATTTCGGCGCGGGCGCTCCAGTAGAGACCGGCGGAGCGAAGCTCGGTATCGCCGGCGCGGGTGGCGACGCGGTCGAAGGCGGCGGCGGCGTTGTTGCAATCCTGCTGGCGCCAGTCGGCCAGGCCTTCGGTCCAGTCGGCGGCGGCAACCCAGTCGCCGGTGCCCTGCTGCGCCTTGGCGGCCATGCGCCGGGCGTTCAGGTCGTCGCCAGCGGTGTAATAGATCCAGGCGACCTTCTGCTGCCATTCGGTCAGCGCCTCGTGCGTCAGATCGGCGGCGAAGCGATCGACCACCGCCTCGGCGGCGGGGCCGTTGTCGCTTTTCACATAAGGCTGGATGACGATGGCGACTTCGGTCGCGGCGTTGTCGCTGCGGATCGAGCGGGTGCGGCGGCGGATCGGCGCCGAATCGAACCACACCAGCCGCTGGGCGGCCGGAAGCTGGGGCAGATCGGTAATGCCGCGCGCCCGCGCCAGTCGCGCGAGCTGTTCGGCCTGCGGCAGTTCGGGGGCTTCGTTGAGCAGCGCGACGAGTTGTCCGGCTTCGACGCGGGGCGAGCCCTTGGCGGTGTACAGCTCAGCGCGGGCGATCGCGTGGAGCGGCCCGGGCTTCATCGAATCGAGCTTGATCTGCGCGTCCGACCAGCGGCCGGCGCGGATCGCGGCGAAGACGAACTGGTAATCGGCCTTCTGCCCGGCATCGAGCTGCGGCGGAATGCCGTCATCCTCGCGGCGACCGGCGGCGCCGGTATCGTCGTCGCTCGCTGCGCCGGTTGCGGGCGCGTGATTATCGGCATGGGCCGCAATCGGAAGCGCCACCAGCGAGGCGGCAAGCAGGATACGCAACGTCACAGGTTCGTTCCCCGGCTCAGCAACAACAGATGTTTCCAGGTTTCGCTCTTCGCAGCGGGTCGCTCCAGCAACCAGCGCGGATGGTATGTCGCCACCACGGCTGTTTTGGCCGCGAAATCGTTAACGACGTGTAAACTATTTGCCGGCGGCCAGCTTTCTGCCCCGAGAACCGCACGACTGGCCGCTTGGCCGAGCAATAGCAGGCGTTCGGGCGCCACCAGCGTCAGCGCGTGGCGTGCCAGATCGGCGAGCGGCGCTTCCTGTTCGGGGGCGATGCGGCCGGTGACGGGGCGGGCGAAGGCGAGCGGCAGCAACTGCACCGACTCGCGCGCCAGGCCGATCGCCACGAGCATCCGGTCGAGCAGCCGGCCGGCCGCGCCGCCGAGCAGCGTGTCGCGATCCTCGGCTTCCGGCATGTCGGTCATCACCACCCATTTGGCGCCCGGCACGATCACAGGTGGAATGCTCGGCGCCATCCAGGCTGCCTCCGGGGCAGCCGCGCCGGTGCGCCAGGCGAACAGCGCCTCCAGTGTTTGGGGCAGGGCGTCGGGCGTCGGGGTCGCTACGGCAGGCTGGGCCGGCTCGGGTGCGCGAAGCGGCGCAGGGCGCGCCAGCCAGTCGCGCACGGTGTCTTCCACCAGCATGTCCACGCCGGCTTCGTCCCACCATTGCAACGCACCGGCGAGCGCGCGATGCCAGCTATTGTCTGGTTCGACCCCCATACCCATCCTTTGAATCCCGGTTGACGGCGGGGTCAATCTGGCTTCATCGCGGGAAAGACAGAACGTTTCCTTCGCGCGACGACAGGCGGCTGCGAGGGTGTGGCGATAGACTTAGGGGACTGACAATGAGCGAACGGGAGTCGATGCCCTATGACGTCGTGATCGTCGGCGCGGGGCCTGCCGGCCTTTCCGCGGCGATCCGGCTGAAGCAGATGGCGAACGAGGCGGGTGCCGAACTGTCGGTTTGCGTGCTGGAAAAGGGTTCCGAGGTCGGCGCGCATATCCTGTCCGGCGCGGTGATCGATCCGAAGTCGCTCGACGAGTTGCTGCCGAACTGGCGCGACGATGGCTGCCCGCTGGCGCGCACGCCGGTGACGGAAAACCACCACTGGGTGCTGAGCGAGAAGGGCAAGTCGGCTTACCCTGAATTCCTCACGCCGCCCTATCTGCACAACAAGGGCACCTATACCGGCAGCCTCGGCAATCTGTGCCGCTGGATGGCCGAGAAGGCGGCCGAACTGGGCGTCGAGATTTTCCCCGGCTTTGCCGCCGCCGAAGTGCTGTTCAACGAAGACGGCAGCGTGAAGGGCGTCGCCACCGGCGATATGGGCGTGGCGAAGGACGGCACGCACAAGCCCGATTACCAGCCGGGGCTGGAAATCCACGCCAAATACACCTTCCTGTCCGAAGGCTGCCGCGGCCATTTGTCGAAGCAAATGATCCGCCAGTTCGAGCTGGATCGCGACAGCCAGCCGCAGGTCTATGGCATCGGCATCAAGGAATTGTGGGACATCGACCCCGCCAAGCATGTGCCGGGCCGGGTGATCCATACCCAGGGCTGGCCGCTGACCGACGGCGCGAACGGGGGCGGCTTCCTCTATCATCAGGCAGATGGGCAGGTCGCGCTCGGCTTCGTCGTGTGGCTGGGCTATCGCAATCCGTGGCTGTCGCCGTTCCAGGAAATGCAGCGCTGGAAGACGCATCCGGAGATCGCCGCCATCCTGGAGGGCGGCAAGCGCGTATCCTACGGCGCCCGCGCCATCTCCGACGGCGGCTGGCAGGCTGTGCCTAAGCTGGTCGCGCCGGGTCTGGCGCTGATCGGCGATTCGGCCGGTTTCCTCAACGTGCCGCGCATCAAGGGCACCCACACCGCGATGAAGAGCGGGATGATGGCGGCCGAGGCGGCGTTCGCGGCGATCCAGGCAGGCCGGAGCAGCGACGAACTCGCCGCCTATCCGGAAGCCTATGAAGCCAGCTGGGTGTACAAGGAACTGCGCGGCGTTCGGAACGTGGTGCCGCTGGTGAAGAAGTTCGGCGACACCTGGGGCACGCTGCTCGCGGGCGCAGCGATGTGGAGCGAGCATCTCGGCATCCGCTGGCCGTTCACGCTGAAGCTGCACCGCGACAACGAGCAGCTGCTGCGCGCCGATCAGGCACCCAAGATCGACTATCCCAAGCCCGACGGCGTGCTTACCTTCGATCGCCTCTCCTCCGTGTTCATCTCGAACACCAATCACGAGGAGGACCAGCCGGTCCATCTGACGCTGAAAGACCCGGATATTCCGATTGACTATAATCTGCCGATGTACGCAGAGCCTGCGCAGCGTTACTGTCCGGCCGGTGTGTATGAGGTCGTAGGGGAAGGCGATGATCTGCGGTTCCAGATCAACGCGCAGAATTGCGTGCATTGCAAGACCTGCGACATCAAGGATCCCACCCAGAACATCAACTGGGTGGTACCGGAAGGCGGCGGTGGTCCCAATTATCCGAACATGTAGTCTCGCCGCAGCGCTGCTGCTGGCAGCCCCGGCAGCGGCGCAGGCCGATCTGGGCGATTATGTCCGCGCTCGTGCCGCCGATGCGGAGGGCGCTTCCGCCCAGGCGGTTCAGGGTTATGCCCGGGCGCTGGCAGCGGCGCCGGGCGACGAGGTGGTCGCGCTCAGGGCCTATCGCGAGGCGCTGGTTGCCGGCGATTACGGCCTTGCCGGTCGCGCTGCCGCCGTGCTGGAGAAATCGGGCACGGCACCGCCCGACGCCGCGCTGATCGCCTTTACTGCCGCGATGCAGGCGGGCGACGCAGCCGGCGCGCAGGCTGCCCTTGCGCGCCTGCACAAGGGGCCGTTCGACTTCATCACACCGGTGCTCGCGGCATGGCTGGCACAGGATCGTGGCGAGAAGGGACTGGCGCTGCTCGACGGTGAAAAGGGCAGCGCGCTGTCCCGCCACTATATCGCCCGGCAGCGTGTGCTGCTCGCCATTGCCGCCGGCCGCAGCGACGACGCGATTCTGGCGCTGCTGCCGGAGGCGCTGGCCGATTCCTCGAACGAAGATGCACGCATCGACATCGCCCGACTGCTGGGCGGTGCGCGCGGTCAGGCGCTGTTGCGGCGCGGATCGCCGGAACTGGTGGCGATCGGGCAGTCGCTGGGTGCGCCGCGCCGCGCCGATGCCCGCTATGGCGTCTCGCGGCTGCTGCTGATGCTGGCGGCGGACCTCGCGAACGACCAGCTTCCCGACCTGTCGATCTCGCTGTCGCGGGCCGTGCTGCTGCTCGATCCGCAGGAGGACCGGGCGCGGTTGTACCTGGCGCGTGCGCTCGATCGCGAAGGCGCGACCAGCCTTGCGCTGGCCACGCTGGACGCGATTGCGCCGGATAGCCCCTATGGCCGGCGTGCTGCTGCTGCGCGGCTGGGTGTGCTCACCGATGCCGGGCAGATCGACGCAGCGGTTGCGGCGGCGCGCGTGCTTGCAGAGGGGCCGGGCGCAACCCGCAGCGACCTGCAGAATTACGGCGACCTGCTCCTCCAGACCCGTCAGTTCGAGGCCGCCGCCAAACTCTATGCCAGCGCCATCGCGGATGGCGGTGCGGAAGATTGGCAACTCCATTTCCAGCGCGGCATGGCGCTGGACCGTGCCGGCCAGTGGCCGGCGGCACGAACCGAACTGGATCGCGCCGTTCAGCTCGCGCCGGATCAGGTGGAGCCGTTGCGCTATCTGGGCGTCGCGCTGTTCGATCACGCGGACGACAAGGCCGAGGCGATCCGCCTCCTCGAACGCGCCCGCCTGCTGAAGCCTGACGATGCCGGTGTCGCCGACGCTTTGGGCTGGGCCTATTTCCAGCAGGGCGAGGTGATGCGGGCGGTGCCGCTGCTCGAAAAGGCGGTGCAGGGCGATCCCGGCGGATCGGTGGCGAACGAGCATCTGGGCGACGCCTATTGGCAGGTCGGCCGCCGGTACGAGGCGCGCTATGCCTGGCGCGCGGCGGCAATCTATGCGGACCCCGATGCGGCCGGCCGGATTGCACGCAAGCTGGCAGAGGGGCTGACGGGCACCTCCTGAACGCGCTAGGGGCGGTGGCATGACCATTGCCGAATTCGCCCCCGCCAAGCTCAACCTGGCGCTGCACGTGCGCCATCGCCGGGCCGACGGCTATCACGCGCTGGAGACGCTGTTCGCCTTTGTCGACCATGGTGACCGGGTGCGGCTGACGCCGGCGGCAGAAGACAGTTTCGCGCTGACCGGCCCCTTCGCGTCGGCGTTGGCGGGGGAGGGCGACAATCTGGTCACGCGCGCCGCGCTGCGGTTCCGCGAGGCATTTGGCGGGGGCGCCCACGCGATCGAACTCGAAAAGCATCTGCCGGTCGCCTCTGGCATTGGCGGCGGATCGGCAGATGCGGCGGCCACGCTCAGGGCGCTGGCCGGGTTGCACGACGTGCCGCGCGACGATCCGCGCCTTTTCGCCATTGCTGACGGGCTCGGGTCGGATGTGCCGGCATGTCTGCTGGGGCGCACGGCGTTCGGATCGGGGCGGGGTGAGGCATTGCAGGCCGTGGAAGGGCTTTCGGGCATGCCCGTGCTGCTCGTGAACCCCGGCGTTGCGGTGTCCACGGCACAGGTTTTCCGCGCATGGGACGGGGTGGATCGTGGACCGATCGGATCGGGCGATCTGCTCGCGGTGGCGCTTTCTGGCCGCAACGACCTGGAGCCACCGGCGCGTGCGCTTGCGCCGGCGATCGACGATGTTCTGTCTGCGCTCGCGGCCCAGCCCGGGGTGGTGCTGGCGCGCATGTCCGGTTCGGGTGCCACCTGCTTTGCGCTGTTCGACAGTGCCGCCGCGCGGGATGCCGCTGCGGCCGCCGTCGCCCGGCCCGGCTGGTGGGTAGCGGCGACGCTGTTGCGCTGACCTTTACCCTCTCTGCTAAGCGATACTTGACCGCAGGCCGTTATGCCCGACCCTAGCGGATCATGCCCGGCCAGCATCGTTCGCCGGTGGCTCGCGGGCGCGTCGGAAACGGCTCGCCCGCGCGCCATGCCGTGACTCGGCGCCCGCGATCGGGCAGAGCTTCGACATGTTTGATGTCCGATGGGATGGCCCGGTCGCCACGATTGCCTTTGCGCGCGCCGATGCCCGCAATGCCATATCGATTGCCGGGTGGGACCGACTTGCCGCGGCTGCCGGACAGGTTGCAGCGGCGCGCGTGGTGCTGATCGCCTCTGCCGTTCCCGGCATTTTCTCTGCGGGCGCCGATATCGGTGAGTTCGCCCGGTTGCAGGCGGAGCCGGCGATGCGGACTCGCTTTCGCCTGGCGATGCAGGCCGGGATCGAGGCCATCGCTGCGCTGCCGATGCCGGTGATCGCGGCGATTGATGGAGGCTGTTTCGGCGCGGCCGTGGCGCTGGTGCTGGCGGCGGACCTGCGGATTGCGGGCGAGGGCGCCCAGTTCGCGGTCACGCCCGCAAAGCTGGGGCTCGGCTATCCGCGCGGCGATGTCGCCCGGCTGGTCGCTCGGGTCGGTGCGGGCCATGCCGCAGCCTTGCTGTTCAGCGGCGAGCGGATCGATGCCGATCGCGCCGAACGGATCGGTCTGGTCGAACATCGCGCAGCGGACGCGCTGGCGGCGGCGACCGAGCGCGCGCAGGTCATCGCCGCCAATGCCCCGCAGGCGATCCGGCAACTCAAGCGGGCGATCCATGCGCCAACCGCCGCGCTCGATGCCGAATTTGAAGCGGCCTTTGGCGGCGACGAACTGGCAGAGGGCCTTGCCGCATTCCGCGCCCGACGGCCGGCGAGCTTCGCATGAGTGTCGCCGAACAACTGGGCGGCGGCGCGCAGGATCTGCTGCTGCTGTGCGACCATGCTTCGAACGCCGTGCCCGACGGTATCGACCTGGGCATCGATCCGGCGCTGCTCGATCTGCACATCGCCATCGACATCGGCGCGGCCGATGTCACCCGCGCGCTGGCGGCGCGGCTCGACGCGCCGGCGATCCTCGCCACCGTGTCGCGGCTGGTGATCGACCTGCACCGCGAGCCGGACCATAGCGGCCTGATCCCCCACCGCAGCGACGGGCACCTCATTCCCGGCAATGCGCCGGTGGATCGCGCGGGCCGCATCGTCCGCTTCCACGCGCCCTATCACCGGCTACTCCGCGATCAGGTGCGGCGCCAGCGGCCGGCGCTGATCCTGTCGATCCACAGCTTCACGCCGTGCCTCGAACATGGCGGGACACCGCGGCCGTGGGAGGTGGGCGTGCTCTATAACCGCGATACCCGCGCGGCACGCCCGGCGATCGACTGGCTGCGGGGGCGGGGCCTCGTGACCGGCGATAACGAGCCCTATTCGGGGCGGCTGCTCAATGCGACGCTCAACCGCCATGCCGAGGGGCAGGGCATCCCGTCGATTGCCATCGAAATCCGCAACGATCTGATCCGCGACGCCGGGGGCGTTGCCCGCTGGGCCGAAATTCTCGCCGACCTCGCAAATTTCTTGCGCAATAGTCTTGCGCGAAAGGGTGTTCCCGCGACATAGGCTTGCGCGCCATGACCAACCGATTCGACAAGTCGAAGCTCCCCAGCCGCCACGTCTCCGTGGGGCCCGAGCGCGCGCCGCACCGCAGCTATTATTACGCCATGGGGATTCCCGAAGAGGATATCGCCAAGCCGTTCGTCGCGCTGGCCAGCGCCGGCAATGACAGCGCACCGTGCAACACCACTCTCGATTTCCAGGCCGATGCCGCCCGCCAGGGCGTGATCGCCGGCGGCGGCATGCCGCGCCGGTTCAACACCATCACCGTCACCGACGGCATCGCCATGGGCCATCAGGGGATGAAATCCTCGCTGGTCAGCCGCGAAGTGATTGCCGATTCCGTCGAACTCAGCGTGCGCGGCCATTGCTATGACGCGCTGGTCGCGTTCGCGGGCTGCGACAAGTCGCTGCCGGGCATGATGATGGCGATGCTGCGCCTCAATATCCCGTCGATCTTCGTCTATGGCGGTTCGATCCTGCCGGGCCGCTATGAGAACCGCGACGTCACCGTGGTCGACGTGTTCGAGGCGGTGGGCAAGTTCGCCGCCGGCAACTGCCCGCTCAAGGATCTGACCGCGCTCGAAAAGGTTGCGTGCCCCGGCCACGGCGCGTGCGGCGGCCAGTTCACCGCCAACACCATGGCGTGCGTCGGCGAGGCGATGGGCCTTTCGCTGCCGAACAGCAACATGGTGCCCGCGCCGTACAAGAGCCGCGAGGAAATTGCGATTGCGGCGGGTGTGCAGGTGATGGACCTGCTTGAAAGGAACATTCGCCCACGCGACATCGCGACGCGCGCCGCCTTCATCAACGCCGCGCGCGTGGTGGCGGCGACCGGCGGCTCGACCAACGCGGCGCTGCACCTGCCGGCGATGGCCAATGAGGCGGGGATCGAATTCGACCTGCACGACGTGGCCGAGGCGTTCAAGTCGACCCCTTATATCGCCGACCTCAAGCCGGGCGGCCGCTATGTCGCCAAGGACATGCACGAGGCCGGCGGCGTTTATATGCTGATGAAGACGATGCTGGCGAACGGCCTGCTCGACGGCAGCTGCATGACCGTGACCGGCAAGACGCTGGGCGAGAATATCGACCAGGTCACCTGGAACCCCGACCAGAAGGTGATCTACGACGTGAAGACGCCGCTGTCGCCGACCGGCGGCGTGGTGGGCTTGCGCGGCACGCTGGCGCCCGAGGGTGCGATCGTGAAGGTAGCGGGAATGAAGCGGCTCCAGTTCGAAGGGCCGGCCCGCGTGTTCGATTGCGAAGAGGATGCGTTCCAGGCGGTCGAGCACCGCCAGATCAACGAAGGCGAAGTCATCATCATCCGCTATGAAGGGCCGAAAGGCGGCCCGGGCATGCGCGAGATGCTGTCGACCACCGCCGCGCTCTATGGCCTGGGCATGGGCGAGAAGGTGGCGCTGATCACCGATGGCCGCTTCTCGGGCGCGACGCGCGGCTTCTGCATCGGCCATGTCGGGCCCGAGGCAGCCGAGGGCGGCCCGATCGCGCTGGTCGAAAATGGCGACACGATCCGCATCGACGCCGAGGCCGGTACCATCGACCTCGACGTGCCGGCGGCGGTGCTCGCCGAGCGCCGCGCGCGGTGGCAGCCGCGGACCAACGACTATCAGGCGGGGGCGCTGTGGCGCTATTCCCAGAATGTCGGCCCGGCGTATAAGGGCGCGGTGACGCACCCCGGAGCCAGCGCCGAAACCCATGTGTACGCGGACATCTAGCGCAGGTTTGCTCCTGTTGCTGGCCGGTTGCGGCGCCCAGGTGACCGACAAGGTCGCCGAGGCCCGCAAACGGGCCAATGCCGAGGCGATGGCACGGGCGGAGGGCAAGATCGCCTGCGCCGCCGCCGGTGCCACGCAATTCGCCTTCGTCTGCGCCATCGACCGGGTCTATTCGCAGGACGGGCTGTTCCTGACGCTGCGCCACCCCGACGGCGGGTTCCGCCGGCTGCTGGTGACGCAGGACGGGCGCGGCGTGGTCGCGGCCGACGGCGCCGAACCGGCGCAGGTCACGCCGGTTGGTCCCCATGAGATTGAAGTGGCGATCGGCGACATGCGCTATCGCCTGCCCGCGACGATCCGCACGGTAGCGAGCCGATGATCCCCGCAGGCGCCCCCATCCTGACCGCCGCCGCAATGCGCGCCGCCGAGGAGGCGGTGTTCGCGCGCGGGGTGCCGCAGGCCGAATTGATGGAGCGGGCCGGCGCGGCCGTGGCGCGCGAAGTAGTGCGCTTTGCCACCGGGCGGCCGGTGCTGGTGCTCGCAGGGCCCGGCAATAATGGCGGCGATGCCTATGTCGCCGCGCGACACCTGAAGGCGGCCGGGCTGGACGTGCTGGTCGCTGCATCCGGCGCACCCAAGGCCGGCGCTGCGGCGGAAATGCACGCGCGCTGGGACGGCGAGACGACCTCGCTCTATGCCGCCAAGGCGCGGCCGGTGCTGGTCGACGGGCTGTTCGGCACCGGGCTTGCCCGCCCGCTGGAGCGCAGCCTGGGTGCCATCTTCCGCGAGTTGTGCGGGGCGGCTGCGTTTCGCGTGGCGATCGATATTCCCTCGGGGCTCGATACCGACACCGGCGCCGATCTCGGCTGCCCCTCCGGCATCGACGTGACGGTGGCGCTGGGCGCGCTCAAGCCCGCGCACCTGCTCGACGAGGGGCTGGCACGGTGCGGCCATGTGCTGCTCGCGGACATAGGCATCCCTGTCACCGGCCGGTGGCAGAGCGTCGCACGGCCGAAGCTGTCGGCGCCGGGGCCGCAAAGCCACAAATATAGCCGCGGGCTTGTCGCAGTGGTCGAAGGCGCGATGCCGGGGGCGGCGCGGCTGGCGGCGCGGGCGGCGATGGCGGGCGGCGCCGGTTATGTCGTGCTCGCAGGGCCGGATGTGGGCGGGCCCGGGCCGGATGCGCTGGTGCGGCGCGGCATCGGCACGGTCGAGGATCTCACCGAATTTCTGGGCTGGGACCGGATCGACGCCGTGGTGCTGGGGCCGGGACTGGGCCGCGATCGGCGCGCGGAAACCTTCCTGCGCGCGGCGATGGCGGTGGACAAGCCGCTGGTGCTCGACGGCGACGCGCTGAGCCTGCTCGCCACGACAGCGCCCGACTGGCTGGCGCGGCGCGCCGGACCGACCTGGATCACCCCGCATGCCGGCGAGTTCGACCGGATGTTCACCGGCGACGGCAGCAAGATCGATCGCACGCTGGAGGCGGCGCGGCGCGCCAATGCCACGGTCGTCCACAAGGGCGCCGACACGGTGATCGCCAGCCCGGATGGCACGGTCCGCGTGCTGTCGGGCGCGTCCTCCTGGCTGTCCACGGCGGGCACCGGCGATGTGCTGGCGGGCCTGCTCGGCGCACAGGTGGCGGGCGGCGCCGGCGGGGTTGCCGCGGCGGCGACGGCGGCATGGCTGCATGGCCGCGCGGCGCAGCTTGCGGGGCCGGCGTTTTTCGCCGATCAGCTCGTCGCTCAACTGCCGGAAGCGATTGCCGAATGTCTGTGAGCGAAGTGGAAGTGGTGCGCGTCGCCGCGCGTGGCGATGGCGTGACAGCGGACGGCCGGCATTTCCCGCTGACGGCGCCGGGGGATCGCGTGACGGCGGCGGGCGAAGTCCTGCCCGGTCCCCACCACCAGCAGCCGCCCTGCCGCTACTTCTCGCAATGCGGTGGCTGCCAGCTCCAGCATCTCGACGATGCGGCCTGGAGCCGCTTCATCACCGATCGGGTTGGCTCGGCGCTGGCGGCGCAGGGCTTGTCGGCGGAGATTCGTACGCCTTTGCTCTCCGCCCCGCGCACGCGCCGGCGGGCCACGCTCCATGCCGAACGGCGCGGCAAGCAGGTGCGGATCGGCTTTACCGAGGCGGGCAGCCACAAGCTGATCGACCTGACTGAATGCCATATTCTGGCGCCGGACCTGTTCGCGCTGCTCGCCCCGCTGCGGCGGCTGTTCATGACGCTGCTGCCTGATGCGCGGCGTGTGAATGTCCACCTCGCCCAGACCGATCAGGGCCGTGACGTGCTGGTCGAAGGCATCGATCCCGATGGCCTCGCCGCTGCGGAAGCGATCACCGCCTTCGCCCAGGCAGAGCGGCTGGCGCGGTTCGCGATCGACGAAGGCTTCGGCCCCACCGCGCGTTGGGAACCGGAGCCGGTGACAGTCACGCTGGGGGGCGTGCCGGTGCCGATGCCGAGCGGCAGCTTCCTGCAGGCGACGCCAGAGGGAGAGGCGGCGCTGGTCGCCTGTGTACGCGAGGTGGTCGGGGGCGCCCGCAACGTGGCGGATTTGTTTGCCGGACTGGGCACCTTCACCTTCGCGCTGGAAGGCGCGCGCGTCTATGCAGGCGAGGCGGCGCGCGACGCGATCCTGTCGCTGAAGGCGGCAGGTGCACGCGCGGGCCGTACGGTCTTCGCCGACCATCGCGACTTGTTTCGCCGCCCGGTGACATCGGCTGAACTCGGAAATTTCGACACGGTAGTGCTCGATCCGCCGCGGGCCGGTGCGCGTGAGCAGGTGGAGGCGCTGGCCGCATCCACCGTGCCGCACATTGCCTATGTGTCGTGCAATCCCAGCACCTTCGCCCGCGATGCGGAGACATTGTGCAAGGGCGGTTATCGGCTGGATTGGGTGCAACCGGTGGGGCAGTTCCGCTGGTCGACCCATATCGAACTGGCGGCGAAGTTCAGCCGCTAATCCCAAGGCGCAACGGCCCGGACTCATCCCGCTTTCCGTCGTCACTCCGGCGGAAGCCGGGATCCATTCGCCTCTCGTTCTCAGCAAGAGCCGAGAGCGAAGTCCCAATGGACCCCGGCTTTCGCCGGGGCGACGGTTTGCGGAGCAGCGATGGGTTCTTATCGACGCAACTCGGGATAGTCCCCTTCGTTCAATGCAGTGCGCCGGGTAGCTGGATCGGGCGCTGCTGCTGTGGCGGCGGTGCGGCATCGTCGCGCTCGTCGCCGCTGACCAGCCGGCCGAGATGGGCGAGCATCGACAGCATCGCCGTGGCGCCGTCGAACGAGCCGCCACGCGGATCGCGATAGCTGGTCGCAGGGCCGTTGCGGGGCACGCGCCGCCGCGGCGGTCGCGACAGGCGATGCATGCGATCGGCCACTGCCGCCGAATCCCCGAACCGCGAGGCTTCGCGCCACACCACCCGCATGCCGCGCGGCACCTGCGTCCAGTCGCCATGTTCGGTGCGGATCAGGTCGCATCCGCAATGGTGGCACTGGCTGAATTCCAGGCCCTGATTGCGACGATGCTCGCTCGCCGCGACATGCCCGGTCATGGTGCACAGCAGCGTCATGTTACGATACTCCTTGGGACGGTTGAACAGGCCTGCGGGTGCGCAGGCGGAATTCTGCGATGCTGCGGAACTGCTCATCCTCGCTCTGTAGCGCGATGTCGGGATTCCAGATTTCGAAGCCGTCGCCCGTGCCGATGAACAGCGCCAGCCCGTCGATCCGGCCGAGATGGCGCATGGCGGGGGAAATTTGCAGCGTTTCGGCATCACAGGACAGCCGGTCGGAAAGGCCGAAGGTGCGGCGCATCCGGCGATAGTGATTGCGCGCATCATCACCGCGGCTTTCTTCCAGCCGCCGCCGCCGTTCGGCGCGTGCCCGCAGGCGTTTCAGCTGGCCGCGCCCATAGGCGACAAGGCAACGATCGGACTCATGCTTGGCCACGACGAGACCATCCGCTTCCGCGGGAAGCGCGTCGGCGACGAAGTCGGGAACCGGTACCTTACCTTCCGCATCGACTTCGCAAATCGCGCTGCCATGATAGAGGGCGTTCATCGGCTCGAACTCGCTTTACCCATGCTGCCCGACAGGGAAGCACAAACGTTTGTACAACCCGTCACGATCGGTGCCCGCGTGCACAAATCGGGAAGGGGGCGGCCGGAAAGCCGAGGGAGGGAAAGCTTTCCGGCCGTTAACCAAATTGTGCCGCGCGGCTCGCCGAGTCGCCAGTTCGGAGGGTTCCCATCCGCTACTGCGCGTTACGGATAACCCCGTAACGATCGTGAATTTCTGTGGACAGCAGGCGCTTGCGGGTTGGCAAATCGCCCGCTGGACCCCAAGGTTCCGGCATGGCGCATTCCGGTTTCGTCCCCCTCAGGGTCTTTTCGTCCTTCACCATGCTGGAAGGTGCGATCGACCCCAAGGCGATCGCCAAGCACGCGAAAAGCCATGGCTTTCCCGCCATCGCCGTTGCCGACCGCAACGGTCTTTATGCGGCAATGAGCTTTTCGGATGCCTGCAAAAAGGCAGGCGTCCAGCCGATCATCGGCACCTTGCTGGCGGTCAAGCGATCGAACCTGGCCGAAGGTGCCAATGTGCCGATCGACTGGCTGGCGCTCTATGCCCAGGACGAGACCGGCTATGGCAATCTCTGCCATCTCGTCTCGCAGGCGCATCTCGACCGGCCGATCGAAGAGGATGCGCATGTGCCTTTCGCGGCGCTGGAAGGGCGGACCGATGGGCTGCTCTGCCTGACCGCCGGTGGCGAGGGCGCGCTGGCGCGGCTCTATGCTGAGGGACAGGATCGCGCCGCAGAGGCCTATGCTGTCGCGCTGGAAGCGCTCTTCCCCGACCGGCTTTACATCGAGCTGTCGCGGCGCGGCGTGGAAGCCGAGACGCTGGCCGAGGAAAAGCTGATCGACCTTGCCTATGCGCGCAACCTGCCGCTGGTAGGCACCAACCCGGCCTGCTTTGCCGATTCCGGGTTCCACGAGGCGCATGACGCGATGCTGTGCATCGCCAATTCCTCCTACATCGCCAGCGACGATCGCCCGCGCTCCTCGCCCGAGGCATGGCTGAAGCCGGCCGAGACGATGCAGCGCGACTTTGCCGACCTGCCCGAGGCAATCGCCAACACGCTCGTCGTAGCCCAGCGCTGCGCCTATGCCGCGCCGAAGCGCAAGCCGATCCTGCCCAGCCTCGCCGGCGACCGCGAGGGCGAGGCGGCGATGCTGCGCGAGCGTAGCTGGGAGGGCCTGCGCCAGCGGCTCGATTTCGCCGGCATCACCGATCCGGCCGAAGTGGAGGTGTATAACCAGCGCCTGCAGTTCGAACTCGACATCATCATCCAGATGGGGTTCCCGGGCTACTTCCTGATCGTTGCCGACTTCATCCAGTGGGCGAAGTCGAACGACATTCCGGTGGGGCCGGGGCGTGGTTCGGGCGCCGGCTCGGCAGTCGCCTGGGCGCTGACCATCACCGATCTCGATCCGCTCAAGCTGGGCCTGCTGTTCGAACGCTTCCTCAACCCGGAACGTGTGTCGATGCCCGACTTCGACATCGACTTCTGCGAAACCCGGCGTGGCGAAGTGATCCGCTATGTGCAGGAGAAATACGGCCGCGATCATGTGGCGCAGATCATCACCTTCGGTACGATGAAGGCGCGCGCCGTGATCAAGGATGTCGGCCGCGTGCTGCAGATGAGCTATGGCCAGGTCGATCGCCTCGCCAAGCTGATCCCCAACCATCCGACCGACCCGTGGACGCTGGAGCGGACGCTCAACGGCGTCAGCGAGTTCGTTGCCGAATATAACGGCAATGAGGATGTGAAGAACCTGATCGACCTGTCGATGCGGCTGGAAGGCCTGCCGCGCCACAGCTCGACGCACGCCGCCGGCGTGGTGATCGGCGACCGGCCGCTCGCCCAGCTGGTGCCGCTGTACCGCGATCCGCGCTCGGACATGCCCGTCACCCAGTTCGACATGAAAAATGTCGAAGGCGCGGGTCTGGTGAAGTTCGACTTTCTCGGCCTCAAGACGCTGTCGGTGCTGAAAAAGGCGGTGGTGCTGCTCGCCAAGCGCGGCGTGGACGTGAATCTCGACCGGCTCGATTGGGACGACGAGGGCGTCTATGCCCTGCTCCAGCGCGGCGACACGGTGGGCGTGTTCCAGCTCGAATCCGAAGGCATGCGGCGCACGCTGACGGCGGTGCGGCCGACCAATTTCGGCGACATCGTCGCGCTCGTCTCGCTCTATCGCCCGGGCCCGATGGACAACATCCCGACCTTCGGCGCGCGCAAGGCCGGGCGGGAGCCGATCGTCTATCCGCACGACCTGCTGGAGCCGATCCTGAAGGAGACCTACGGGATCTTCGTCTATCAGGAACAGGTGATGCAGGCCGCGCAGATCCTGGCCGGCTATACGCTGGGCGGCGCAGACATGCTGCGGCGCGCGATGGGCAAGAAGATCAAGGCGGAAATGGACGCGCAGCGCGCCATTTTCGTGAAGGGCTGCAAGGAGGTGAACGACATCTCCGCCGCCAAGGCGAACGAGCTGTTCGACTTGATCGACAAGTTCGCCGGCTATGGCTTCAACAAGTCGCACGCCGCGGCGTACGCGCTGCTCGCCTATCAGACGGCGTGGCTGAAGGCGCATCATCCGCACGAATTCTTCGCCGCGTCGATGGCGTACGATATCCACCAGACCGACAAGCTGGCGGTGTTCGCGGACGATATGCGGCGGCTGGGCATCGACGCGCTGCCGCCCGACATCAACGAAAGCGAAGCCGACTTCACCGTGCAGACGCAGGGCGAGGGGCTGGCGGTGCGCTATGCGCTGGGCGCGCTGAAGGGCGTGGGCGAGCGGGCGATGGAACTGCTGGTCGAGGAGCGCGAGGCCAAGGGCCGCTTCGCCAGCCTCGACGATTTCGCCAAGCGTGTCGATCCGCGCGTGCTCAACAAGCGGCAGTTGGAAACGCTGGCGGCCGCCGGCGCATTCGACAGTATCGAGCCGAACCGGGCGGGCGTCCATGCGGCGGCGGAGACGATCCTTGCGGTTGCGCAGCGCGACCATGCCAGCCGGGTCAGCGGGCAGGGCGGCCTGTTCGGCGATGCCGAGCCGGCGGGCGGCGGCGTCACCGTACCGCGCGACGCGGTGTGGACGATGTCCGACAAGATCAACGCCGAGAAGGATGCCTTTGGCTATTATTTCTCGGCGCATCCGCTCGATCGGTACGAGCATCTGTTCCGGGGCCAGGGCGTGCGCGACATCGCCTCGCTGCCGGAGATGAACATTCCCGAAGGCGCGCGAGTGAACGCCCAGATCGCCGCGCTGATCGAGGATTGCCGCTATCGCACCTCGGCGCGCGGCAACCGCTATCTGATGGCGTCAATTTCGGACCGGAGCGCGCAGATACAGACCTCTTGCTTCGACGAGCTGATCGCGAAGGACATGGAGGAGTGCGCCAAGGGCGCGGGCTGCGCGATCCTGACGCTGGAGCTGGACAAGCGACCGGGCGAGGACACGCCGCGCGCGGCGGTGAAGCGCGTGCAGCCCTTCGACACGCTGGCCGGTACCACCCAGCTCGTGATGGAAATCCGCATCGAGGATCCGGCAGTGCCGGCGCGGCTTGCGGAGCTGGTCGGCGAGTTGCGCGGTGGGGGCAGGGGCGAAATTCTGGTCCACGCGCCGATCGAAGGCGGCGAGGCGACGGTGATGCTGGGCCGCGGCTTCCGGCTGGATACCGAGCTGGCGGCGCGGATCGAGGCGATGCCGGGAGTGAAGGCGGCGTCGCTGATGCCGGCGAGCATGAAGCTGGCGGCGGCGGCGTAGGCACAGTCTTTCACCCTCACCCTCCCACCGCCAGCGGCGGCGGGCCCCTCCCTCTCCCAAGGGGAGAGGTGTGTAAGTCCCTCTCCCTTTGGGAGAGGGAGGGAGGCGCGAAGCGCCGGGAGGGTGAGGGCGAGCGTGCGTATCCAACAACCGGTACGTACTTTCGGGAAATGCTATGTAACCCTTCGCCCTCTCGACTTCCCCCGATGAAGGCGTATCCTGCCGCCAAAACAGCCACGCAATGGAGAGGCATATGCTGGGCGGCATGCAGGATTTTGAACTTCGGGTATCCACGCTCCTCGATCACGCCGCGCGCGAACATGGGCCGCGCGAGATCGTCACGCGCTGGGCCGATGGCAGCGAGACCCGCACCAGCTGGGCGGGTATCGCGCACGACGCGCGGCGGATGGCGCAGGCGCTGGAGCGGCTGGGTATCCAAAAGGGCGACCGCGTCGCCACGCTGGCGATGAACCATGGCCGCCATCTCATCGCCTGGTATGGCGCGACCGGCATGGGCGCGCTGATCCACACCATCAACCCGCGCCTGTTCGACGACCAGCTTGCCTATATCGCCAATCATGCCGAAGACCGGGTGCTGCTCTACGACCGCATGTTCGCGGCCGTGGTCGAACGGCTGAAGCCGCAGTGGAAGACGATCGAGCACTATATCTGCTTCGACGATCTCGGCCCCGACGGCTTCGAGGCATGGATCGCGAAAGAAGATGGCGACTATGCCTGGGTAAAGGGCGACGAACGCGAACCGATGATGCTCTGCTACACCAGCGGCACCACCGGCAATCCCAAGGGGGTGATGTACACCCACCGCTCGACGGTGCTCCACGCGCTCACCGAGTTGCAGCCCGCCGAGTTCGATCTTTCGACCCAGTCGGTCGCGATGCCGATCGTGCCGATGTTCCATGCGGTCGGCTGGGGCTTGCCCTGGGCGGCGCCGGCGGTGGGGGCGAAGCTGGTCTTCTCCGCGGTCAACGATCCCAAGGTGCTGTGCGAGCTGATGAACCAGGAGAAGGTGACGCATTCGGCCGGGGTGCCGACCGTCTGGTTCGCGATGTTCCAGCATATCGACGCGACCGGCGAGGCGCCGAAATACCTGAAAATCGTCACCATCGGCGGATCGGCGGCGCCGCGCGCGATGATCGAGCGGCTGATGCGCATGGGGATGCGCGTCAACCACGCCTGGGGCATGACGGAGACGAGTCCGATCGGCACGATGGGCGCGCCCTCGGCCGACTGGGACGAACTCAGCTTCGACGCCCAGGTCGATCAGGTGAGCAAGCAGGGCAAGGTGCCGTACGGCGTCGAGCTGCGCACGGTAGACGACGAAGGCAATGTGCTGCCGCGCGACGGCAAGAGCTCGGGCCGGTTGCAGGTGCGCGGGCCCTGGGTGATCGGGCAATATTATCGCGAGGAGAAGCCGGCGGTCGATGGCGATAACTGGTTCGACACCGGCGACGTGGCCGTGCTCCATCCTGACGGCGTGATGCAGATCACTGACCGGGCCAAGGACGTCATCAAGTCGGGCGGCGAGTGGATCAGCTCGGTCGAACTGGAGAATTGCGCGGTCGGCTGCGCGGGCGTGGCCGAAGCGGCCGCCATCGGCGTGCATCATCCGCGCTGGGAGGAGCGGCCGATCCTGCTCGTCGTGCGCAAGCCGGGCAGCAGCGTGACCGCGCAGGAAATCCAGGCGCATCTTGCGCGCCATGTCGCCAAATGGTGGCTTCCCGACGAAATCCATTTCGTCGACAGCCTGCCGCACACCGCGACCGGCAAGCTGCTGAAAATGGCGATCCGCGAGCAGTACAAGAACTATTCGCTGGCGGCAGCCTGACAGCGGCCTGACGGCTGGAGGTTTTCTCCACCAGCCGTCACCCCAGCGGAAGCTGGGGTCTTCGTGGGGCCGGGCGAAACCGGAACGGTGCTGCTGCAGAAGATGCCAGCTTGCGCTGGCATGACGCCGGGGGATGAGGCGCCATGCGTGCGCCTGGCGGGCTATTCCCGCCAGCTCCGGTCGATCCGGTCGACCAGCCGGACCATCGCGGCAAAGTCGGCCGTGCCCGGGCCGCCGGGCACCTGTGCCATGTGCAGGTCGCGCTGGTGGACGGCGACGACCTCCGGCGAAATCTCGATCGGTGCGCCCATGCCCATCGTCGCGACCTGGATCTCGCAGGCGCGTTGGAGCGCCCAATGCTTGATGAATGCCTCGGGCAAAGTGCGACCCATTGCCAGGATGCCGTGGTTGCGCAGCAGCATCACTCTTTTGTCGCCCAGATTGGCGAGCAGCCGTTCGCCCTCTTCCTCGCGCACCGTCACGCCTTCGAAATCATGGTAGGCAATCTGGCCGATGAAATTGCAGGCATAGAAATTGGTCGCGCGCAGCCCGCCTTCCAGTGACGCGACTGCCATGCCGGCAGTGGTGTGGCTGTGCATGATGCAATGCGCATCGGGCAAATGGCGGTGGAACAGCGCATGCTGGACGAAGCCGGCGCGGTTCACCGGATAGGGCGAATCGTCCAGCTTGTTGCCGTCGATGTCGATCTTGACGAGGTTGGATGCCTTTACCTCGCTGAAATGCAGCCCGAACGGGTTGATGAGGAACGCGCCTTCCTGATCCGGCAGCTTCACGGTGATGTGGTTGTAGATCATCTCCGACCAGCCGAGCATGTCGAACACGCGGTAGCAGGCGGCGAGCTGCTGTCGCGCTTCCCATTCGGCGTCGCTGACCTGCTGCTTCTGGGCAAGGGCGGTGGCCATGGAACCTCTCCGGATTGTAATTTTCGAGTGGCGGGTATGCCATGAAAGGACGGGGGAGGGCAATTGGGCCATCGGTCACCCTCACCCTCCCACTGCCTTCGGCAGCGGGCCCCTCCCTCTCCCGCCGGGAGAGGTGTCTTGCTCCCTCTCCCGGCGGGAGAGGGAAGGGGCCCATCGCGCAAGCGATGGGAAGGGTGAGGGTGACGCGCTGCCCTTACCGAAACCCGTATGGCACCGCGCGCCGCCGGTCGGGATCGATCTCGATCGCCGATCCCGCCGGTGGGAAGGCGCGCTGGTCGCAGTCCATGCGCGGGCAGATGCGGCACGAGGCACCGATCGGCGTTGCCGAACCCCCGGTGCGCAGCGCGTCGGCATAGACGAAGTCCGCGGCATGTTCCTCCTCGCAGCCCAGCGCCACAGCATAGCGGCGCGGCGGCCGGGTGAAGCTGCTTGAAGGTTTTACGAGCCCCTTGGCCATCGAGACATAGCGTGTCCCGTCCGGCATCTCGGCAAGCTGGACGAGAATGCGGTCGGGGATCGCCACCGCTTCATGCACGATCCACAAGGGGCAGGCGCCGCCCAAGGCCGCGAACTGCAAGCGCGTGGCCGAATGCCGCTTGGTGATGTTGCCCGCCATGTCGACGCGGCAGAAGAACACCGGCAGTCCTTGCGCGCCCGGTCGTTGCAAGGTCGACAGCCGGTGACATGCCTGTTCGAAGCTGACCGCGAAGCGCTGGCGCAGTCGGTCGATGTCGTGCCGTACTTCATAGGCGGCGGCGCGGAACCGGCCATAGGGCATCAGCAGCGCGCCCGCCGCGTAATTGGCGAGGCCTACGCTCAGCAGTTCGCGCGCGGCCGGCGAGGCAAGGCCGGCGCCGTCGATCACCGCGCGCATCTCGTTCGAAAATTCGTAGCGCACCAGCCGGTGCGCGAGCAGGAACGCGCGGCTTTCGGGCGGCAGCGCATAATCGAGCGCGAGTGTGCGCGTCGCCTCGTCGAACCGGCTCAGGTCGCCGCTCTCGGGCGTGCTGCCGATCACGCGGACGCCGTGCCACAGCCGTAGCCGGTCCTCGAACGCGCGGATCATATTGTCGTCGTCGAGCGCCAGTGCATCGGCCAGCGTTTCCGCCGATCGGTCGATCGCGTCGATATAATTGCCCTCGGCCTGAAACCAGTCGCGCACTTCCTCCCAGGGCAGGGGGGCTGCATCGCCTGAGCCGGTATCGAACCGGTCATCGAGCACGCGCAACTGCTCCTGACTACGGCGCCAGGCGTCGTGCAGCGCCACCATCCTCCGGGCGAGCAGCGGTTGCTGCTCGATGCCGCGGCGGACATCGGCTTCCTCGATCCGGTCGGCAGGAATGCTGCTGTCGGTCGCCGCGTCGATCGCGCGGAGCAGCGCGGCGGTCACGGCCTCGCCGTTGATCTCCGCTGCCTCGACCGGAAATTCGCGGGCGAGCGCGAGCAGTACGACATCGGTGATCGGCCGGTCGTTATTCTCGATCTGCGAGAGATAGGATACCGATATGCCCAGCCGCTGGGCCATGCCCGCCTGCGGGATGCCCAGCCGGCGCCGCAATTCGCGCAGGCGAAAGCCTTCGAACAGGCGGCGGCGGGGCGCAATGGCGGGGTTGCTGGCCATGTGCCTTGATATTCCGCAAACTCGATCAACGCAACTTTGCAACATTGCATTTGCCGCCATGGCATGGCCCGTTGCAGAAGGCGCGGCCACGGAGAGAGATGCCGATGTCGTCGACGATCGAGGAACTGGAACGCCGCCGCGCGGCCGCTCGCCTGGGCGGCGGGCAGAAGCGCATCGATGCGCAGCACGCCAAGGGCAAGCTGACCGCGCGCGAGCGGATCGAAGTGCTGCTCGACCAGGGCAGCTTCGAAGAGCTCGACATGTATGTCGAGCACAATTGCACCGATTTCGGCATGCAGGATCAGGTGATCCCCGGCGACGGTGTGGTCACCGGATCGGGCACGATCAACGGCCGGCTGGTGTTCGTGTTCAGCCAGGATTTCACGGTGTTCGGCGGCTCGCTGTCGGAACGGCACGCGCAGAAGATTTGCAAGATCATGGACATGGCGCTGAAGGTCGGCGCGCCCGTGATCGGCCTGAACGACAGCGGCGGCGCGCGCATTCAGGAGGGCGTGGCCAGCCTTGGCGGCTATGCCGAGGTGTTTCAGCGCAACGTGCTCGCCTCGGGCGTGGTGCCCCAGCTTAGCCTCATCATGGGGCCGTGTGCGGGCGGCGCCGTCTATTCTCCCGCGATGACCGACTTCATCTTCATGGTGAAGGATTCATCGTACATGTTCGTCACCGGCCCGGATGTAGTGAAGACCGTTACAAACGAGATCGTCACGCAGGAGGAGCTGGGTGGAGCGGTGACGCATACCACGAAGTCGGGGGTCGCTGATGTGGCCTTCGATAATGATATCGAGGCGCTGCTCGCGGCCCGCGACTTCGTGGACTTCCTTCCAGCCTCGAACCGCGAGGCGCCGCCCGAGCGGCCGTGCGACGATCCCTGGGATCGCATCGACGAGAGCCTCGACACGCTGATCCCGCCCAGCGCCAACCAGCCGTACGACATGCACGAGCTGATCCGGAAGACGCTGGACGAAGGCGAGTTTTTCGAGCTGCAGCCGGGCCATGCCGGCAACATCCTGATCGGCTTTGGCCGGATCGAGGGGCGCACCGTGGGCGTGGTGGCGAACCAGCCGATGGTGCTGGCGGGCTGTCTCGACATCAATGCCTCCAAGAAGGCCGCGCGGTTCGTCCGCTTCTGCGATGCGTTCGAGATCCCGATCGTCACCTTTGTCGACGTGCCGGGCTTCCTGCCGGGCGTCGGCCAGGAGCATTCGGGCATCATCAAGCACGGCGCCAAGCTGCTGTTCGCCTATGCCGAGGCGACGGTGCCGAAGATCACGGTCATCACTCGCAAGGCCTATGGCGGCGCGTATGACGTGATGAGCTCGAAGCATCTGCGCGGCGATTTGAACTATGCCTGGCCGACCGCCGAAATCGCGGTGATGGGCGCCAAGGGCGCGGTGGAGATCATCTTCCGGGGCAAGACGCCCGAGGAAATCGCCGAGCGTACGGCAGAGTATGAGCGCCGCTTCGCCAATCCGTTCGTGGCGGCGAGCAAGGGGTTTGTCGACGAGGTCATCATGCCGCACTCCACGCGGCGGCGGATCGCGCTGGGCTTGCGCAAGCTGCGTAACAAGCAGCTCGAAAACCCGTGGAAGAAGCATGACAACATCCCGCTGTGAGTTCCCCTCCCGCTTGCGGGAGGGGCTCCCGCAAGCGGGCGGGGAGCGCATATGAAACTCGGCCGTCTCAACCATGTCGGCGTCGCCACGCCATCGATCGAAGCGTCGATCGCCTTCTACCGCGACGTGATGGGCGCGACGGTGATCCGCGAGCCTTTCGACCTGCCCGCGCAGGGGGTGAAGGTATGTTTCGTCGACACCCCCAACAGCCAGATCGAGCTGATCGAGCCGCTGGGCGAGGCCTCGCCGATCCACGGCTTCCTCGCGAAGAACCCGGCGGGCGGGCAGCACCACCTCTGCTATGAAGTGCCGGACATTCACGAAGCCAAGGCCTGGTTCGAGGCGAAGGGCTGCAAGGTGCTCGGCGAACCGCGCATCGGGGCGCACGGCACGCCGATCTTCTTCGTCCACCCCAAGGACATGGGCGGGGTGCTCACCGAAATCATGGAGACGCCGCGTGGGGAGCATTGAGCAAATCTCCCTCTCCCTTTGGGAGAGGGAAGGGGCCCATCGCGTCAGCGATGGGAAGGGTGAGGGTGGCACGCTCTCGCTCGCCCTTCACCCTCACCCTCCCACCGCCTGCGGCGGCGGGCCCCTCCCTCTCCCAAAGGGAGAGGTGTTGTGACCAAACCCTCCCTCGACCAATGGTCCGCCGCTGCCGCGAAGGAAGTGAAGGGCGCCGACCTGACGTGGCACACGCCGGAGGGGATCGCCGTCAAGCCGCTCTACACCGCCGAGGATGTCGCCGATGTCGACCCCGGCCTGCCCGGCTTCGCGCCCTTCACCCGCGGCGTCCGCGCCTCGATGTATGCCGGCCGGCCCTGGACGATCCGGCAATATGCCGGCTTCTCCACCGCCGAGGAATCGAACGCCTTCTACCGCCGCAACCTCGCCGCCGGTCAGAAGGGCCTGTCGGTCGCGTTCGATCTCGCCACCCATCGCGGCTATGACAGCGATCATCCCCGCGTCGTCGGCGATGTCGGCAAGGCGGGCGTGGCGATCGACACGATCGAGGACATGAAGATCCTGTTCGACGGCATCCCGCTCGACCAGATGTCGGTCTCGATGACGATGAACGGCGCGGTGATTCCGGTGCTCGCCTTCTTCATCGTCGCGGGCGAGGAGCAGGGGGTTCCGCAGGAGAAGCTGGAAGGCACGATCCAGAACGACATCCTCAAGGAGTTCATGGTTCGGAACACCTATATCTACCCGCCCGAACCGAGCATGCGGATCATCTCCGACATCTTCGCCTATACGAGCGCGAAGATGCCGAAATTCAACAGCATTTCCATCTCCGGCTATCACATGCAGGAAGCCGGGGCGACGCAGGTGCAGGAACTTGCCTTCACCATCGCCGACGGCATGGAATATGTGAAATACGGTGTCGCCTCGGGCCTCGATATCGACAAGTTCGCCGGGCGCCTGAGCTTCTTCTTCGCGATCGGCATGAACTTCTTCATGGAAGTCGCGAAGCTGCGCGCCGCGCGCGTGCTGTGGCACCGGGTGATGACGCAGCTGGGCGCGAAGGACGAGCGCTCGAAGATGCTGCGCACGCACTGCCAGACCAGCGGCGTGTCGCTGACCGAGCAGGACCCGTACAACAACGTCATCCGCACCACGATCGAGGCGATGGCGGCGATGCTGGGCGGCACCCAGAGCCTCCACACCAACGCGCTGGACGAAGCGATCGCGCTGCCGACCGACTTCTCCGCCCGCATCGCCCGCAACACCCAGATCGTGCTGCAGGAAGAGACGGGGATGACCAGGGTCGTCGATCCGCTGGGCGGCAGCTATTATGTGGAGAGCCTGACGCAGCAGCTGGTCGACAAGGCCTGGGAGATCATCGAGCGCGTCGAGGCCGAGGGCGGCATGGCGAAGGCCGTGGCAGCGGGTTGGCCCAAGGCGATGATTGAGGAAGCCGCCGCCGCGCGGCAGGCGCGCGTCGATCGCGGCGAGGACGTGATCGTCGGCGTCAACAAATACCGGCTGCCGAACGAGGAACTGCTCGAAACGCTCGAGGTGGACAACGCGGCGGTGCGCGAGGCGCAGATCGCCCGCATCCAGCGGGTGAAGGCGGGCCGCGACGAGGCGGCGTGCCAGGCGGCGCTCGACGCGCTCCGGGCCGGGGCCAGGGCTGGCGGGAACCTGTTGGAGCTGGCTGTCGAGGCCGCCCGCGCCCGCGCCACCCTCGGCGAAATCAGCGCGGCGATGGAGGATGCCTTCGGCCGCTACGCCACCGTCCCCACCCCGGTGAAGGGCGTCTATGCCGCCCCCTATGCCGAGGACGATAGCTGGGCCGAAGTGGTGCGCGGCGTCGAGGCGGTCGAGCGCCGCCTCGGCCGCAAGCCGCGCCTGCTCGTCGCCAAGATGGGGCAGGATGGGCATGATCGCGGCGCCAACGTCATCGCCTCGGCCTTTTCGGACATGGGGTTCGAGGTCGTCAGCGGCCCGCTGTTCCAGACGCCGGAGGAAACCGTCGTGCTCGCGCTGGAGAGCGGCGTCGACGTGGTCGGTGCCTCCAGCCTCGCCGCCGGGCACAAGACGCTGATCCCCGAGCTGATCCGCGGCCTGCGCGAAGCGGGGCGCAGCGACATTCGCGTCATCGCCGGGGGGGTTATCCCGGCGCAGGATTATGAGTTCCTGCGTGCGGCGGGCGTACAGGCCATCTTTGGCCCTGGCACGAATGTCGTTAAGGCGGCGGCAGAAGTGCTCCGCTTGCTGGGGCACAACATGCCCCCCTCCGGGGAACTGGCGGCGTGACCCCAAGCTCGCTCCCGCACCTGTCTGCTAGCTGCCGGTGGCGTAACTCGGTAAAACCGGGACATGCCACTACTCGGAGGCTTGTGAAATGAGCGGGCTGGACGTGCGCGTCATAAGTTTGCGCAATCAAACTGCGCGCCGTTCGGCGGTGCAAGATGCCCTCAAAGCATTTCCGCATGCGTGGCATTTTTTCGATGCCTGCGACAAGGACACGCCCTGCGCAGTCGAACCGGATGTTGATCGCCAGAGGCAGTTGTTTGGACGAACGTTGACAAACGGCGAAATCGGATGCGCGAAAAGCCATCTGTCGGTTCTGGATGCCTTTGTCCGTTCGTCACCCGCGCAATGGCTCTTGGTGCTGGAGGATGACGTCTGGGTCGATACCGCTTTCGACTTCGCAGCGCTTTCCGCCTTTTGTGACAGCAACGACATCGGTTACATGCGGCTGTACGCCAAATACTGGAAGCGTTCGGAATTTCTTGGTCTTTGGCGTACGCGGAACGTCATCCGCTTCCTCACCGACCCCTATGGGACGCAGGCCTATCTAATTCGAAAAGATGCTGCCGCGCGGTTTCTGGCGACGGTTCGATCGATCGATATGCCCGTCGATGACGAAATGGGCCGCTTTTGGCTGAATGGATTGACGCCATACGCCCTTTTTCCTTTTCCGGTAATCGAGCGCGATGCACCGTCCAGCCTTGAGGGAGAACGCGCCGGCGCGGCTATGGCCCGGCAGAGCCCGGGCCTGCTGCAACGGTCGACGGCGAAGGTGCAGAAATTGCTATGCAACAGGCGGCTTAAACGCAAGGACGGCGAGATTCGCCTGGCGCTCTGCGCCTCCTCTCCAATTTGATGGATCGATCTGTGTTTGAAAATCAGCCAATTCGTACCGACTGGACCCGCGAGGAAATCGCCGCGCTGTTCGACCTGCCGTTCACCGAACTGGTGTTCCGCGCGGCCGAAGTGCATCGCGCCAATCACCCGGCCAACCAGGTCCAGCGCTCGACGCTGCTGTCGATCAAGACCGGCGGCTGCCCGGAGGATTGCGGCTATTGCAGCCAGTCGGCACACGCAGATACCGGCCTGAAGGCGACCAAGCTGATGGACCCGCGCACAGTGCTGCAGGCGGCGGCGCAGGCCAAGGACCATGGCTCGACCCGCTTCTGCATGGGCGCCGCCTGGCGCAACCCCAAGGACCGCGACATGCCCGCCATTGTCGAGATGGTGAAGGGCGTCCGCGCGATGGGCATGGAAACCTGCATGACGCTCGGCATGCTCACTGACAGCCAGGCAAAGACGCTCGCCGATGCCGGGCTCGATTACTACAACCACAATATCGATACCTCGCCGGAGCGGTACGGCGAGGTGATCACCACCCGCAGCTTCGAGGAACGGCTGGAGACGCTGGAGCATGTCCGCGAGGCGGGTATCAATGTGTGCTGCGGCGGCATCGTCGGCATGGGTGAGACGCGCGGCGACCGGGTGGGCTTCATCCATGCGCTGGCGACGCTACCGGTGCATCCGGGCAGCGTGCCGGTCAACGCGCTGGTGCCGGTAAAGGGCACGGTGCTGGGCGACATGCTGGCCGACACGCCGCTCGCCAAGATCGACGATATCGAGTTCGTCCGCACCGTGGCGGTGGCGCGCATCACCATGCCGCGCTCGATGGTCCGCCTCTCGGCCGGCCGCGAGAGCATGAGCGACGCGACCCAGGCGCTCTGCTTCCTCGCGGGCGCCAACTCGATCTTCACCGGCGACAAGCTGCTGACCGCGGGCAATGCCGGCGACGACAAGGACGCCGCGCTGTTCGCGCGCTTGGGGCTCACGCCGATGGCAGCGGAGTGCAAGGTGGAGCTGGAGGCGGCAGAGTAGTGAATCGGATCAAATGGATCAAATTCGCAGTAGCCCTCCCCATGTTGGTATTCGGTTGGCTGATATGGACCCTGCTGGCGAATACCATTCTTGAGCGATGGTCGCCGGAGGCGAGAGGCATGACGCTGATAATCGGCGGATTTGCCTATTTTGTCCTTAGCATGGTGCTGGGGCAGACGATTGCCAATAGCATTACACATCAGCGGAGCCGCTAATGTTCAAGAAAATTCTCGTCGCCAACCGTGGCGAAATCGCGTGCCGGGTGATGCGCACCGCCAGGAAGATGGGCATCGCTACGGTCGCGGTCTATTCGGATGCGGATGCCCGCGCGCCGCATGTGCGGATGGCGGACGAGGCGGTGCGGCTCGGGCCGGCGCCGGCGGCGGAGAGCTATCTCAAGGCCGATCTGATCCTTGCGGCCGCCAAGGCGACGGGCGCCGACGCGATCCACCCCGGCTATGGCTTCCTCTCCGAGCGCGAGAGCTTCGCCAGGGCCTGTGCCGAGGCGGGCATCGCGTTCGTCGGCCCGCCGCCCGGCGCAATCGCCGCGATGGGCGACAAGATCGAGTCGAAGAAGCTCGCAAAGCAGGCGGGCGTGAACGTCGTCCCCGGCTTCGTCGGCGAGATCGCGGATACCGAGCATGCGGTGCGGATCGCGGGAGAGATTGGCTATCCGGTGATGATGAAGGCCTCGGCCGGCGGCGGCGGCAAGGGCATGCGGCTCGCGTGGAGCGAGCAGGATGTCCGCGAAGGCTTCGAGGCGACCAAGCGGGAGGGGCTGGCCAGCTTCGGCGACGACCGCGTGTTCATCGAGAAGTTCATCGAGAGCCCGCGCCATATCGAAATCCAGGTGCTGGGCGACCAGCACGGCAACATCGTCTACCTCAACGAGCGCGAATGCTCGATCCAGCGCCGCCACCAGAAGGTGGTCGAAGAGGCGCCGTCGCCCTTCGTCACGCCTGAAATGCGCAAGGCGATGGGCGAGCAGGCGGTCGCGCTGGCGCGGGCGGTCGGCTATTACAGCGCGGGCACGGTCGAGCTGATCGTCTCGGGCGCCGACAAGACCGGGCAGGGCTTCTACTTCCTCGAAATGAACACCCGCCTGCAGGTGGAGCATCCGGTGACCGAGGCGATCACCGGGCTCGATCTGGTCGAGCAGATGATCCGCGTTGCTGCGGGCGAAAAGCTGGCGTTCGGCCAGGACGACGTGAAGATCCACGGCTGGTCGATCGAGAACCGCGTCTATGCCGAGGATCCGTATCGCGGCTTCCTGCCGAGCACGGGGCGGCTGGTGCGCTACCGGCCACCTGCGGCCGAAAAAGCGGGCGAGGGCTATATCCGCGTGGACGACGGCGTCACCGAAGGCTCCGAGATCAGCATGTTCTACGATCCGATGATCGCCAAGCTGATCACCTGGGCGCCGACCCGCGACGCTGCGGCGGACCTGCAGGTTCAGGCGCTCGACCAGTTCCGCATCGACGGCATCGGCCACAATATCGATTTCCTGTCGGCGATCATGCAGCACCCGCGCTTCCGCTCGGGCGAACTCACCACCGGCTTCATCGCCGAGGAATATCCCGAGGGCTTCCACGGCGCGCCGGCCGCGCCGGAGCTTCAGCGCAAGCTGGTGGCGGTCGCAGCGGTGCTCGACCGGATCCGCGCCGAGCGGGCCGCCGGTATCTCCGGCCAGCTCGACGGCCCCGTCTCCAGCGGTGCGGCGCGCGTTGTTCGGCTCGGTGAGAGCGAATGGACGCTGCACGTCACCGAACAGACGGAAGGCTGGCAAGTCGAAGGTGCCGGCGCGCCGATCCTGCTGACCGGCAGCTGGCGGCCGGGCGAGCCGCTGTTCGCCGCAGCGATCGACGGCGTGCCCTTCGCCGTGGCGGTCGACCGGCTACGCACGGGCTGGAAGCTGACCGCCCACGGCGCCGCCCACCGGCTGGAAGTTTATCCGCCGCATATCGCCGGCTATCGCCGCCACATGATCGAGAAGATCCCGCCCGACATGAGCAAGTTCCTGCTCGCGCCGATGCCGGGCCTGCTCACCCGCCTGCACGTCGCGGCCGGCGACAAGGTGGAGGCCGGCCAGCCGCTGGCGGTCGTCGAGGCGATGAAGATGGAGAATATCCTGCGCGCCGAACGCGCCGGGGTGGTGAAGGCGGCGAATTTCGGTGCCGGCGACAGCCTCGTGGTGGACGCGGCGATCCTCGAATTCGAATGAGGATCGCGCGCCCTCGCTGAACCTTCCCCGCGATATGCCCTTTTAGGCAGCTCGTTCGGCATTCTTGGTTATTTCAGGGATTGCCGAGTTAAGCATGATTGTCGCAGAACGGGCCGGGGCAAAAAGTACCGGCGGGCCTGCGCGGGTGCTGCCGGACCGGGAGGGGCACGATGCAGGAAGAGGACGGCTTCACGCGATGGATGGAAGCGTGCGCCGCGGGTGAATTGCTCGGCATCGCCACGGCCGTGCTGTGGTGGACCACCGTCGACCGGTTCGATCCTGTCCCGGTAGGGCAAGGCGCTGAAATTACGATGTTCCTCGCCAAGAGCGCGAGCGGGCTGCTACAGGGCGTCGTGCTCGGGTTTCTGCAGGGATGGGCCCTGCGCCGGCAGTTCCCGGCGTTGCGGCCCGGCCGCTGGGCCTTGGTGACGACGCTGGTTGCAATCCTGTTGTGGACGATCGGCGCCTGGTATGCGGTCTTCCCCCCCGCCGATGGCGAAAACCTGATGCCGCCGGTGCAGACCCTGTTCCAGACGGCCCTGACCGCAGCCGGCTTCGGCTTGGGCGTGGGGCTGTTGTTCGGCGCGGCACAGGCGCTGGTACTGCGCGGCGTCGCCCGCAACGCGCACTGGTGGGTGGCGACCAATGCTGTGGGCTGGGGCGCGGCCTTGCCGTGCATCTATATCGCAGCGTCCGTGGGCAGCAGCGCACCGGGATCGCTGGAGATCGCGTTCCGCGGGCTGGTGGGCGGCGTCGCGTCGGGCCTGGTGCTGGGCATCGTGACCGGCCTCTCCTTTGCCGTCATGCCCAGCCGCCATGCCGCCGCGCGCTCGCCGGAGCAGCAGCCGCTTTTCTAGCGGGCGAGGCGGAGCGGGGGCCTGTAATTCCCTTGTTTTCGTGGAAGTGTTCGCTATATGTTCCATGCCGCCTGCGGGCGGCCCGGCTCTTTGAACCCGTCAACGCAGCAGCTGCCCCGCAATCGCGCGAGGGTGTAAACTTCATAAACTTCACACGCTGCGCGAGACCGTAAACTTCCTAAACTTCACCCGTCGACGCTTGGCCTTATCCGCGCCTTGCGATGCTCTCCACAGCCGTCACCCCAGCGAACGCTGGGGTCTCCCGGGGGCTCGGCGAAACCGGAACAGCGCTGCTGCGGGAGATGCCAGCGTGCGCTGGCATGACGATGGAGGATCAGTCTCTGCCCCAAGAAACGTGCTTTAGGCCTAAACTTCGTAAACTTCACAAACGCGCTGAAGCCGTAAACTTCATAAACTTACGGTGCAGGAAGGCGCCAACGGGGATCGTCGCGAGCGCCCCGCCGCGTTTACCGCACGCTCCCGTTTTCTCGTTACGCCGGCATGTAGCAAGCCGCTGCCGGCCGACTGACTGCGCTACTCGGCGGTATTGGGGAAATTCGCTTATTTGGTGGCGATATGTTGGGCGGCTTTGGGGGTAAGTATCGGCTTTCCCGAATGCTCCTTGGCGCATCCTGAAAGGGCGACCGCTGCCACAACCACTATTCCGCAGCGGAAATTCAGCACGCGCACTCGCTCCCATCGAGAATATGCCTGCAGCAGTTTTTGACACAGGCCGGAGCATTTCCGCAACCGTTGGCCTGACTTCGCCCCTATCCGGAGAGAGCGGCGCGAAAACCTCAAGGATCTGCTGATACAGCGCGCGCCTGAGGGTCTCGGCGTCCCAGTCAGACGGCGCGGGAACTTCCCAGTTAAGTCATTGAAAATGGTGGACGCACTAGGGCTCGAACCTAGGACCCGCTGATTAAGAGTCAGCTGCTCTACCAACTGAGCTATGCGTCCATTCCGGGGTTTCTGCGAGGCCGTTGGTAGCGGCGCCGCCCGTTCGGAGGCGCGCCTTTAGCCTCCCGTTTCGCGGCTTGTAAAGCCCCTATTTCAAAAAAAATCACCAGTGGCTCGTTGCGCGGCTTTCACGGTCGATCGACATCAGGATGCCGAGGCAGATCATGAAGGTCATTACCGCCGTGCCGCCGAAGCTGATCATCGGCAGCGGCACGCCCACCACGGGCGCCAGGCCCATCACCATCGCCATGTTGATCGAGACATAGAGGAATATCGTGCCGGCCAGTCCCGCGGCCGTCAGGCGCCCGAACCGGGTCTTGGCGCGCAGGCCGACGCCGATCGCCCACCAGATCAGCGCGCCGAACGCCAGGATGAGCAGCACGCCGCCCACGAGGCCCCATTCCTCCATCATCGTCGCCAGCGCGAAGTCGGTCTGGCCTTCGGGCAGATAGTCGAGGTGGCTCTGCGTGCCGTGCAGGAAGCCCTTGCCGAACACGCCGCCCGACCCGATCGCGATCTTCGACTGAGTGATGTGATAGCCGGTGCCCAGCGGGTCGCGCTCGGGATCGAGGAAGATCAGCACGCGGTTGCGCTGATAATCGTGGAGCAGGAAATTGACCGCCAGCGGCGCGGCGATCGCCGCAGCGAGGCCGCCGCCGATGAACAGGCGCAGCGGCACGCCGGCCAGGAACACCACCATCGCGCCACAGCCGCTGATCATCAGCGCCGTGCCGAGATCGGGCTGCTTCATCACCAGCAGCGCGGGCACGCCGATCAGCACCGCGGCGGGCCACACCGCAACGAATTTCCGGATCTCGCTCGCTGGCAGCATTTCATAGAAACGGGCAAGCGCCAGCACGATCATCGGCTTCATCAGCTCCGATGGCTGAAGCTGAAAGCCGCCAAGGCTGATCCATCGCTGGCTGCCGCCAGCTATCTTACCGAGCGCCTCCACCCCCACGAGCATCACCACCAGCGTGACGTAGATGGGGAAGGCCGAATTGGCCCAGAACCGCTCCGGCAGCCGCGACATGACGATTGCGCCGGCCATGAAGATGGCGAACTTGATTCCCTGGTTGAACGCCCAGGGCTGCACATGGCCCCCGGCGGCCGAATAGAGCACGACCAGGCCGAAGGCGGCGATGCCGGTCACGAGGAACAGGATGCGCCAGGGCAGTTGCGCAAGCTGGCGGGGGACGATGCCGTCGCCGGGGCGTGCCATCAGTCGCCGTCCTGGCTGCCGCCGGGGGCGACATCGCCCACCGTGGTGTTGGCGGTCGCGTTCGCGGCTTCGGAGGCGAGCGTCGAGGCTGCCTCTTCGGTGTCTTCTGGCGCCGGCGGGGGCGGGGCGGCCTGCGCGGCGCGGAAGGCATCGGCCTGCGCCTTCATCCGGGTGGTATAGTCGCCACCCCAGGTCGGCTCCACTTCGGCGAGCGTGGCCATCGCCCGGTCCCGGTCGAACAAATAGGTCATGATGTCGCGGCCGATCAGCGGCGCGTCGAGGTTGCGCACGGTATGGCCATTATGTTCGAGCACGATCGCGGCGGCATATTTCGGGTTGTCGGCGGGCGCGAAGCACACCAGCAGCGCGTGGTCGCGCAGCTTGAAGGGCAAGGCGGCGTTCTTGAGCACGCCCACCTTGCGCTCAGCCATGGTGATGCGGCGCACCTGCGCGGTACCCGTTTTCGCGGCCAGCGAAACGCCCGGCACGAGCATCCGCGCCGCGCCGCCGGTCCCGCCGGCGTTGACCACGCCATACATCGCCTCGCGGATGATCGCGAGCTGCTCCGGCGTCACCGGCAGGGGCTGGGCCGGCTGCATCGGATCGCTGGCGATAAGCCGCGGCACCAGCACCTTGCCGGAGGCGAGGCGGCTGGCCATCACCGCCAGCTGGAGCGGATTGGCGAGCACATATCCCTGCCCGATCGAGGCATTGAGCGAGTCGGCCACCGTCCAGGGGTGCTTGTACTTGTGCAGCTTCCACGCGCTGTCCGGCACGGTGCCGTATCGCTGGGTGGTGAAGGGCAGGTCGAACTTCTGGCCAAGGCCCAGCTGACGCGCGAGCGGGGCAACCTTATCATAGCCGATGCGGCGCACCATTTCGTAGAAATAGATGTCGCAGCTCTGCATGATGGCGTTCTTCAGATCGAGCGCGCCGTGGCCATGCTTCTTGTGGCAGTGGAACACGCCGTTACCAACGCGCAGCGCACCCGTGCAAACGACGCGGTCGTGCGGATCGACGCCCGCCTGCATCAGTGCCAGCCCGTTCATCGGCTTCACCGTAGAACCGGGCGGATACAGGCCCTGCAGCGCCTTGTTCATCAAGGGGACGTGGTCGTCCTCCGACAGCATCTTCCATTCGCTCTGGGTGATGCCGTCGGAAAAACTGTTGGGGTCATAGGCGGGCATCGACACCATCGCCATGATGTCGCCGGTCGCCACTTCGATAACGATCGCCGAACCGGAATTGGTGCCCAGCCGCCGCGCGGTATATTCCTGCAAGCCGGCATCGATGGTCAGGCGGATATTCTCGCCCGGCTGGTCGGCGCGCGTTTCCAGTTCCCGCACCGGCTTGCCATGCGCCGTGACTTCGACGCGCTTGGCGCCCGGCTTTCCGCGCAGCCGGTGCTCCAGCGTCTTTTCCAGCCCGTCCTTGCCCAGCTTGAAGCCGGGGGTGACGAGCAGCTGGTCCTTTTCCTGTTTGAACTGTTCGGCCGACGCCGCGCCGACATAGCCGATCAGATGGCCGACGCCGGCGCCCAGCGGATAGTTGCGGGCATAGCCCCGCGCCGGCGCCACGCCCGGCAGCTCCGGCTGGCGGACGAGCACGGCCGCAAAGCGGTCCCAGTCGAGATTTTCCATCACCTGCACCGGGCGGAAGCCGTTGGAGCGGCCAAGATCGGTATCGATCCGCTGCAGATCTTCGGGCGTCAGCCGCAGCAGATGGGTGAGCGTGCCGAGCAGCTTCTCCTTGTCCTGGATGCGATCCGGAATCAGGTCGACGCGAAAATCGGTGCGGTTATTGGCCAACGGCTTGCCAGCGCGATCGAGCAGCCAGCCGCGCCGTGGCGGAATCAGGGTCATGTTGACGCGGTTGCTCTCCGCCATCAGCTTGTAGCGTTCGTTCTCGAACACGGACAACCACGTCATCCGCCCGGCGAGCACCATGCCGATCGCGCCCTGCGCCGCGCCCAGCACCACGGCCCGGCGCGAGAAGCTGTAGGTCTGCGTGGCTTCGGTGATACGCGCCATCGCTCAGGGTTTCCTGACGTCGCGGTCCAGCCAGGCGGCCAACCGCGAGGCCATGGGGAACAAGGCAGCCGAAGCTGCAATCTGCAGCAGCATCGCGGTATCGACATTGGCGCCGAACGGCGTGGTGAGGAAGCGGCCGGCGATCAGCGCGAACGCCATGCCGCCGGTTGCGATCAGCCAGTTCTGCCAGAAATCACGCCACACAAGGCGAGTCTCTATCACATCGATCATCACGAAGCATGCCGCCCATAGCATCATCGCCGAGCCGAGCGGCTGGCCGCTGACCAGATCGTCGAACAGGCCGAGCGGAACGGCAGCCCATACGGCGATCGCGTCGCTCCGCAGCAGGCGCCAGGCGAGCAGTATCATCAGTCCGCACGGCGGCAGAAACGGCACGACCGACACTATCGGGATCAGCACCATCAGCGATCCGAACATCACCGAGAGTGGCGCAAGCCAGCGCGCCCTTGGCCGGGGCTGAGTCTCGCCAAGGGGGGCGAGGTCGAGAGCCATCACTTCTTCGCCTTGCGCCCGGTCGGCGTTGGCGTTGGCGTCGGCGTGGGGGCAGGGGCCGGCTCCGGCAGGAACAGGCGCAGCACCGTCACGAAGTCGGGCGTGTCGGGGTTGGCGTCGGGCTGGGCGATGGCGAAGTCGCGGCTGGCATGCCGGACATGGCCGACCGGAATGTTCGGCGGAAAGACACCGCCGGTCCCGGATGTTACGAAGGCGTCGCCGTTGCGGAATATCAACTGGGATACATTTGCCGAGCGGATGTCGAGCGTGCCGTCGCCGCGCCCGGTGGCGATCGCGGGCATCCCGTCGCTTACGCGCTGGACGGGGATGACGCTTTCGGCATCGGTGATCAGCAGGACGCGGGCGGTATTGGGGCCGGTTTCGAGAACCTGGCCGATCAGGCCTGCGGCTTCGAGCACGGGCTGGCCCTTTTCGACATGCTGCCACGACCCGGCATTGAGCGTCGCATAGCGGCGCGTACTCGAAATCGAGGAATTGACCAGTCGTGCGACGACCACCGTATCTGTCGCGCCTTCGCGCAGCTTGAGCAAGGCACGCAGGCGCTTGTTCTCGCGCTCCAGGGTCTGTGCGCGAATGACCTGTGCCCGCTCGTTTTCGAGCTGCGCCTTCAACTGACGGTTTTCCGACCGAACGCCCAGATAGCTGCCGATGCCTTCAGGAATGCCGCCAATGCCGCGGCGCATCCAATCGAGTCCGGTGGAAACCGGCGTCGTCACTTCGGCGACGGTTCGGCGCAGGGTGGAGAAGGCCTGCGGGTTGAAGGTCGACAGCATATATAATGTGGCGCCGATCAGCGCTCCGCCGATCAACGCCACATAGCCTAGAAAAACTCCAACCTGCGCCCGCCGCGAGAAACCCGGGCGCCGGTTACGTGGCGGCGCCATCGCCTGCGCTCCCGCTTAGACCTGGATGAGGACGCCGCGGAACACCGGGTCTTCGAGCGCCCGGCCCGTGCCGAGCGCGACGCAGGTCAGCGGATCCTCCGCGACCGTCACCGGAAGGCCGGTTTCGTCGCGCAGCACCTCGTCCAGACCCTGCAGCAGTGCGCCGCCGCCGGTGAGCACGATGCCCTGGTCGACAATGTCCGCGGCCAGCTCGGGAGCAGTGTTTTCCAGTGCGATGCGGACGCCTTCGACGATCGTGTTGACCGGTTCCGACAGCGCCTCGGCAATCTGGCCCTGGTTGATCTGGATTTCCTTCGGCACGCCGTTGACCAGATCGCGGCCCTTGATGTGGATCGTCTGGCCGATGCCGTCGACCGGCGGCTTGGCGACGCCGACTTCCTGCTTGATCCGTTCAGCCGTGGCTTCGCCGATCAGGAGATTGTGGTTGCGGCGGACATAAGAGACGATCGATTCGTCCATCTTGTCGCCACCCACGCGAACCGAGGTGGAATAGGCAAGGCCGCGCAGGCTCAGCACCGCGACTTCGGTGGTGCCGCCGCCGATGTCGACGACCATGCTGCCGATCGGTTCGGTCACCGGCATGTCGGCACCAATTGCGGCCGCCATCGGCTCTTCGATCAGCCACACCTGGCTGGCACCGGCGTTCGACGCGGCATCGCGGATCGCGCGGCGTTCAACCGAGGTCGAGCCCGAGGGGACGCAGATCACGATCTGGGGCCAACGCATGAAGCGGCGCTGGCCGTGCACCTTGCGAATGAAGTGCTTGATCATCTCTTCGGCGACATCGATGTCGGCGATCACGCCGTCGCGAAGCGGACGAATCGCCTCGATCGAGCCGGGGGTTTTGCCCATCATCAGCTTGGCGTCGTCGCCGACCGCCTTCACTTTCTTCACGCCATTGATCGTCTCGACCGCGACGACCGAGGGCTCGTTCAGCACCACGCCCCTTCCGCGCAGATAGACAACCGTGTTCGCGGTACCGAGGTCGATCGCCATGTCGTGGGACATGAATTTGAAAAAGCGGGAGAAAGCCATTGAATGATCCGTCCCTGCCGGAGGAAGCCCCGTTCCGGCTGTTCGCACAAGAATTTAGCCCCAACCCTCCCGGGACGGACGAGAAATCCGGCCTGGTGCCTTGCGGATGCGGGTCGCGGGATGCCGCCGCTTGGGCTACAGCGATTGCCATGTCAATACGCCGCCTGCCAGAACATCTTGTCAATCGTATCGCAGCGGGCGAGGTGGTCGAACGCCCCGCCAGCGCGTTGAAGGAACTCGTTGAAAACGCAATCGACGCAGGCGCGACACGCATCACCGTGAAACTCGCTTCGGGCGGCATCGACCTGATCGAAGTTATCGACGATGGCTGCGGCATGGCGCCGGCAGAAATGGCCCTCGCACTGGAGCGGCATGCCACCTCCAAGCTGCCGCACGACGATATCGATCGCGTCGCGACGTTGGGATTTCGCGGTGAGGCGCTGCCCTCGATCGCCAGTGTCGCGCGGCTGACGCTGGAGAGCCGCGTGCGCGGCGCGGAGGGCTGGGCGCGCACGGTCGACAATGGCGAAGTGGTTGCCGAAGGACCGGCGGCGCTCCCGCCCGGTACGCGGGTGCGAGTGGAGGCACTGTTTGCGCGCGTGCCGGCACGACGGAAGTTCCTCCGCTCATCGCGCGCCGAATATGCGGCCAGCCTCGACGTGATGAAGCGGCTGGCGATGGCGCGGCCGGAAATTGCCTTTTCGGTTGAGCATGAGGGCCGCCGCGCGCTGAGCGTGCAGGCGGGCGAGAGCCGGCCGGCGCGGGTCGCTGCGCTGACCGACCGGGCGCTTCAGGAAAATTGCGTGCCGATCGATTTCGAGCGCGAGGGGATTGTGCTGGGCGGCGTCGCCGGGCTTCCCACCTTCAATCGCGGCGTGGCCGACCATCAATATCTGTTCGTCAACGGACGGCCAGTGAAGGACCGTCTGCTCGCCGGGGCCGTGCGTGGCGCCTATGCCGAGATGCTGGCGCGCGACCGCCATCCGGTCGTCGCGCTGTTCCTCGACGTGCCCTCTGATGCCGTCGATGTGAACGTCCACCCGGCCAAGACCGAAGTGCGCTTCCGCGATCCGTCGCTGGCGCGCGGACTTATCGTCAGCGGGTTGCGGCGGGCGCTCGACGAGGCTGGGCATCGCAGCGTCCAGCGGCCGAGTGAGGCGGCGCTGGGGCTTTGGCAGGCGGGTTCGCCGGCGGTTAGCCCTTCCCCTTCAGGGGAGGCGATGGGGTGGGGCGGTGCCTCACCGAGGCCAACCTCTGGACTGGAATCCCTCCACCCCAACCCCTCCTCCCAGGAGGAGGGGCTAAGAAGCTACTCCGGCGCCGTCCGCGACTCCGGCACCTTCTTCACCGCGCCGCCCGCCGCCCGCGCCGAACCGGCCCGGCACGAGGCGCCGCTTGCCACCGACTTCCCGCTGGGTGTCGCGCGGGGGCAGGTCGCCAAGACCTATATCGTAGCCGAGGCAGAGGACGGGCTGGTGCTGGTGGACCAGCACGCCGCGCACGAACGGCTGGTGCTCGAACGCATGCGGCGCGCGATGGCGGGCGGGGCGGTCCCCAGCCAGGCATTGCTGCTCGCCGAAGTGGTCGAACTCGACGAGCCCGGTTGCGACCGGCTGGAGGCCCGTGCGGACGAGTTGCGCGCCTTTGGTCTCGAACTCGAACGCTTCGGTCCGCGCGCGATGCTGGTGCGGGCCGTGCCGGCGGCGCTGGGGACGGGGGATGTGCAGGGGCTCGTTACCGATCTCGCGGACGAACTTGCCAGTTTCGACGAGGCGCTCAGCCTGAAGGAGAGGCTCGACCATGTCGCCGCGACCATGGCGTGCCACGGATCGGTACGAGCAGGGCGGATCCTCTCTGTCGCCGAGATGAATGCCTTGCTCCGCGAAATGGAAGCGACGCCGCATTCGGGCCAGTGCAACCATGGCCGCCCCACCTGGGTGAAGCTGGCGCACGGCGATATCGAGAAGCTGTTCGGCCGAAAGTGATCCCGGGTCAGCGTGCGGCTTGCGCCCAGCGGGCCATGTCTGCACGTCCGTCGCGGGTATCCGCCAGATCGACGACGCAGATATGGCCATAGGCCCGGTGGGCGCCGCAGCCCACGCCGGCAAAGTGGAAGCTGCGGTCGAATAGCAGCGCGCGGTGGCCGCGATCGGGCACGCCATCGTCGACGATCATCTGGCGGACGACACCATCGGCTTCGGCAAAGCCATAGGAAATGCTCTCGCCGACATAGATGTCGCCGCCGTGGCGGCGCACGCGATCCCCGGGGGAACTGCCGTCGGGCGAGATATGGCCGCGGTTGCCGGTGCGGCCCTGTGCGTCAGCATGGTCGCGGGCGGCAAGCGCGAGGATGGTTCCCATATCCAGCGGCGGCAGCGGCGGCTGATGTTCGAGAAAGTCGATGGCTTCATCGACCGCGGCAGGGCCCTCGCGCGTGATAACGCCATTGGCGTCGCCGGGCAGGTACAGGATCTGGCCATTGAAATAGCGGCGATATTCACGGAGCCGCTGCGCATATTCCTGCGGATGTTCGCGGGCGAAATTGATCCGTTCGAGCACCGCGCCTTCCAGCGTCTGCGCCAGTGCCGGGGTGGCAATACCGCTGATGCAGGCTGCGATCAGCGCTGCCGCGATGCGTATGGCCCGAACCAAATCCCGCCCCTTCGCCGAACAGTGACGGCGAAGTCTCGCACCATGGGGTTAATCGGGGATCGCTGCGGATACCTAGCGGGGCGTTAACCACATTCCGGCGGCCGTGGCGAAACCATTGGCCCGGCGGCCCGTTCCCTGCTCGGGCTAAACGGAAAAGCGATTGGATACCATGAAGATACTATCGCTCTTGTTCGCCGCGGTGCCGCTGATGGTGATGGTCGGCGCCTGGCTGGTTTGCCCCTGATCCCGGAAGTGGGCGGCGTACGAAAAAGGCCGCCCCGAACGGATCGGGGCGGCCCATTTTCTTGTCGCGATGAAGCGGCGATCAGCCCTCGGCGTTCTCGGCCGGTGCTTCGGTCGCGATTTCGCCCGGTTCCGCGTTCGGATCGTAATCCTCGGTGAATCCGGCTTCTTCGCGTTCGAACATCGCAGCCATCACGTCGACGCCCTGCGCCTGCATGTCGGCTTCTTCCGGCGAACGGGCGACGTTGACCTTGATCGTCACCGCCACTTCCGGGTGCAGCGCAACCTTCACTTCGTACACGCCGATCGCCTTGATCGGGCGGTCGAGGACGATCTGCGCCTTGTTGACCTTGTGGCCGTCGGCGGTCAGCACATCGACCAGATCGCGCACCGCGACCGAGCCGTAGAGCTGGCCGGTGTTCGACGCCTGGCGGATCAGGGTCACCGAAACGCCCTCGAGCGTCTTCGATTCCTTCTCGGCCTCAACGCGGCGGGCGGCGTTTTCAGCCTCGATGCGCTCGCGATTGGCTTCGAAGACCTTGCGGTTGGCTTCGTTGGCGCGCAGTGCCTTCTTGCGCGGGAGGAGGAAGTTACGGGCAAAGCCGTCCTTCACCTTCACCACGTCGCCGATGTGGCCGAGCTTCTCAACGCGCTCCAGCAGAATGACTTCCATGGATCCGCTCCTTACTTAACGATGTAGGGCAGCAGGCCCAGGTGACGGGCGCGCTTGATGGCCTGGGCCAGCTCGCGCTGCTTCTTCGCGCTCACCGAAGTGATACGCGAGGGGACGATCTTGCCGCGCTCGGAGACGAAGCCCTGCAGCAGGCGGACGTCCTTGTAATCGATCCGGGGCGCATCCTTCGCGGAGAAGGGGCAGCTCTTGCGGCGGCGGAAAAACGGTCGTGCCATGGTCTATCGCTCCTTATTCGCCGTCGAAACCGCCGTCGCGCTCGCGACGACCACGACGCTCGCGGTCACCCTTGCGCATCATCACCGACGGACCCTGCTCATGCGCGTCGACCTTGACGGTCATGTAGCGGATGACGTCTTCGTTGATCTGCGTCTGGCGCTCCAGCTCGGCGACCACGCCGGCCGGCGCGTCGATCTCGAGCATGACATAGTGCGCCTTGCGGTTCTTCGCGATGCGATAAGCCAGGCTGCGAAGACCCCAGGTCTCGGTCTTCACGACCTTACCGTTATTGTCTTCGACGATCTTGGTGGCGGTTTCCGCCAGTGCGTCCACCTGCGCCTGTGCCAGATCCTGGCGCGCAAGGAACACATGCTCGTACAGAGCCATTCGTTCTCTTCCTGTTGGCCGATCGCTGACGCCGCCCCTTGCGGACGCCCCTCCGGCTGTCGTCTTCCTAATGCAAACGGAGCGGACGCATTGCTGCTCCGCTCCGAAGGGTCGCCTATGCTGTATCTGGCGCCGGAATGCAAGCCCATTCAGGCGATGGCTGCCGCGCCCTTGCGGCGGCGCAGGGCGCCACCGGCCAGGCCCATCCCGCCAATCAGCATACCCCACATGGCAGGCTCGGGAACCGCGGCTGCCGCCTCATGCCCGAAGAAGACGATGTGCGAAAGTTCCTTCGGGTTCTTGCCATGCGGGATGTCGTTGGTGTTCCAGGTGCCGGACGAGGCATCGGCGATGCCGTACAGCACGAAGAAATTGCCCGCCTTCACCGCGAGATAGTCGATTGCATAACCCGGCGTGGACCAGGTGCCCGAGGCTCCGCCGAAGCCCGTGATCAGGCCCGAGGTGGTGCTGGTATCGAACAGATAGTTCAGCTTGATGTTCGGCTGCGCGCTGGTGACGAAGTTGTTGTAGAGATTGTAAACGAGCTCGGAGTTCACATAGCTGTTGATGTTGAGCGGGTTGGTGCTGCCGTTGATGTTGCCCAGGAAAAGGCAACCGGCCGGTGCGTTGACCGACGCGCATTTGCCGGGAACGATAACGGCGGCGCTCGCTGCCGCCGGCAGGAAAATTGCTGCGAGCGCAGCCGCCACCTTTGTCTTGATACCCATTGCCTCTACTCCCCCGTGTCCAGAAATCGCCTTGTTGGTTAGCGATGTATTAATGGAGATAAAATCACTAACTTTCGCGGTTCTTGTTTCGGAATGAAACGACGCAGCCGTTGCTGGAACGCTTCGGCGGAGGAGCGAGACGGGCTTGCACTGTGCAGAGCTTCGGTTCTAACGCGCGCACCCATTCAAGGCGCTCGCGAGGAGGGACAACGATAATGCGCGCTTTCATTTTTCCCGGTCAGGGCAGCCAGGCCGTCGGCATGGGCAAGGCGCTGGCCGAGGCGAGCCCTGCCGCTCGCGAAGTCTTCCAGGAAGTCGACGAGGCGCTGGGCCAGCATCTGTTCCGGCTGATGACCGAGGGGCCGGAAGACGAACTGACGCTGACCGCCAATGCGCAGCCGGCGATCATGGCCAATGCCATTGCGGTACTGCGTGTGCTGGAGAAGGAAGGCGGTATCCGCCTGGCCGACAAGGCCGATTTCGTCGCCGGCCATTCGCTGGGCGAATATACCGCTTTGTGTGCAGCCGGCGCGTTCGATCTGCCTACGACGGCGAAATTGCTGCGGCGCCGGGGTGACGCCATGCAGTCTGCGGTGCCGGTAGGCGAGGGGGCGATGGCCGCGCTGCTGGGGGCGGATCTGGTGAAGGCGCAGGCAATTGCCGATGCGGCCGCTGAGGGCGAAGTCTGCACCGTAGCCAATGATAATGATCCGACCCAGGTCGTCATTTCCGGCGCGCGTGCCGCGATCGAGCGGGCTGTTGCGATTGCCAAGGAACATGGCGCCAAGCGGGCGCTGCTGCTGCCGGTCTCGGCACCGTTCCACTGCCCGCTGATGCAGCCGGCGGCGGATGCGATGGCGGCTGCGCTGGCCGAGGTGGCGATCCAGGCGCCGCTGGTGCCGGTCTATGCGAATGTCACGGCCGCCCCGGTGGCCGACCCGGCGACGATCCGCACCCTGCTGGTCGAGCAGGTTACGGGCATGGTGCGCTGGCGCGAATCGGTCGCGGCGATGTTCGAGGGCGGCGTCCATGACTTCGTCGAGCTTGGCGGCAAGGTGCTGGGCGGCATGGTGAAGCGCATCACGCCCGATGCCGGCATCACCAGCGTGGTGTCGATGGACGATATCGAGGCGCTGGTTAAGGTGCTTTAAAAAGGAATAGAGTGGTTCACGCGGAGGCGCGGAGACGCGGAGGGCTGGTTCATCATCATGGATATCGACCAGATCAGCGGCGATGTGATCGATGTGGCGATCCGCTTGCACCGTGAGCTCGGTCCGGGCCTTCTTGAAAGCGTGTATGAGGCGCTTCTCGCCAGCAAGCTCGCGAGGATGGGATATTCGGTCGAGCGGCAGTTGCCGGTGGACATTGCGTTCGAGGACTTGAGGTTCGAGGGGGCTTTCCGCATCGATCTGCTTGTGGAGAACCGGTTGATCGTCGAGATCAAGTCAGTCGAGCGACTAAACCCAGTCCATAGCAAGCAGCTCCTGACATATCTTCGCTTGATGAAGCAGCCCGTAGGGCTGCTGCTGAATTTCGGAGGCGAAACGCTGAAGGAGGGGTTGAAACGTGTGGTCAACGACCATCACCCCTCCGCGTCTTCGCGCCTCCGCGTGAACCAACCACTTTCTTCTTCTTGATTGATAGGATGAACATGTTCGATCTGACAGGCATGACTGCGCTGGTTACCGGCGCTTCTGGGGGTATCGGTTCGGCGATTGCCAAGGCGCTGGCGGCGCAGGGGGCGAGGCTGGCGGTTTCGGGTTCCAATGCTGAAAAGCTCGAGGCGTTTCGTGCCGAACTCGGCGGTGAGCATGTTGCCGTGCCGTGCAACCTCTCCGACCGCGCTGCCGTCGATGCACTGGTGCCGCAGGCGGCGGAAGCGCTGGGCGGCAAGCTCGACATCCTCGTCAACAATGCCGGCGTCACGCGCGACAATCTCGCGATGCGGATGAAGGACGAGGAGTGGGAACAGGTCATCACCGTGAACCTGGAAGCCGCCTTCCGCCTGATGCGCGCCGCCGCGAAGCCGATGATGAAGGCGCGCTTCGGCCGCATGATCTCTATCACCTCGGTCGTCGGCGCGACCGGCAATCCGGGCCAGGCGAACTATGCCGCCTCCAAGGCCGGGCTGGTCGGCATGTCGAAGGCGCTGGCGCAGGAACTCGCCAGCCGCAACATCACGGTGAACTGTGTGGCGCCGGGCTTCATCCGGTCGGCTATGACGGACGTTCTGCCGGATGCGCAGAAAGAGGCGCTGCTTGGCCGCATTCCTGCCGGAAAGCTGGGCGAGGGCGAGGATATCGGCGCAGCGGTCGTCTATCTCGCCAGCAAGGAGGCCGCCTATGTCACCGGCCAGACATTGCACGTTAACGGCGGAATGGCGATGCTCTGATTCGGGAATGCCGGGGGGCGTGGAGGTAGGATGAACATGCGTTTCGTTGTTGCGGCTGCTGCCGCGCTTGCCCTTGCCACTCCGGCTGCTGCCCGGCCTGCTGATCCTTCTACGATCGGTTGCGTTGCCGAGAAGCTGGATTCTGCCGTGAAAGCCCAGCTCGAGTCAGACGTTGAGCGCAACCTGAATACCAGCGGCGAGCGCCCGCATTATGATCCCAGCGTCACGCGCGGGCTCAATGATGCGGCGCTGGCCTGCGCCAATGCGCATGGCTGGACCGGCTACGCACCGCGGGCGGCCGGCATCTATGCCATCGCGCAACTGGGCCTGCCGATTGCCCGGCGCGTGGTGCGGGAAAAGGGATTCGATCCGGACGCGCTCGCGAAGCAGTTCGCCGCGCTGCCGCAAGAGACTCGGATCCAGCCGCTCGACCCCCAGGCTACCCAGAGCCTTATCCGCGATGCGGTAACCGACCCCGCCAAACAGACTCGCCAGAACGCAGAGCTGCTGGCGGAGTTTTTTGCGTTTCTCAACACGCTGGAATATGCTGCGCATGATTTCTCTGCATAAGGGCACGCCCGGGCGCGCGTGACCCTCTTGCAACCGCACCAACGGCATTCTAGGTGCGGGTTCACGAAATCTGAGCCCCAGCCACGAAGGAAAACAGGGACCATGGCCAACCAGGAAGAGATCACCACCCGCGTGCAGGCGCTCGTCGTCGACCATCTCGGCGTCGACGCGAAGGACGTGGTTCCGACTGCGAGCTTCATCGACGACCTCGGCGCGGACAGCCTCGACATCGTCGAGCTGGTGATGGCCTTTGAGGAAGAATTCGGGGTGGAAATCCCGGACGACGCCGCAGAGAAGATCGCGACTGTCGGCGACGCCGTTGCCTATATCAGCGAGCACCAGCAGGGCTGACGCCCGAACGGCGCTCCCAGCCCGTGTGGGCCGGAATAGCGTATCAACGGCTTCCCGTTCCCATGCCTCTGGCGCGCGGACGGGGAGCCGTTTTGTATTAGAACCAGAACCGATTCTATTTGACGGAGAACTGCCATGCGCCGCGTAGTCGTGACCGGCCTTGGGCTCGTCACCCCGCTGGGTGCCGATGTCGAAACTGCCTGGAAGAACATCCTCGCCAGCAAGTCTGGTGCGGGCACGATCACGCGGTTCGACGCGACCGACTTCCAGAGCAACTATGCCTGCGAAGTGAAGCCTGCCGACCATGAATATGGTTTCGACGCCGGCAAGCGCGTCGATCACAAGGTGCAGCGCCAGGTCGATCCTTTCATCGTCTATGGCATCGATGCCGCCGGCCAGGCGATCGAAGACGCCGGCCTTACCGACATGCCGGAAGAAATGCGGTTCCGCGCCGGCTGCTCGATCGGCTCGGGCATCGGCGGCCTGCCGGGCATCGAGAGCGAATCGCTCGTGCTCCACGAAAAGGGGCCGAAGCGCGTTTCGCCGCACTTCGTCCATGGCCGCCTGATTAACCTGATTTCGGGTCAGGTCTCGATCAAATACGGCCTGATGGGGCCGAACCACGCGGTCGTCACTGCCTGCTCGACCGGCGCCCACTCGATCGGCGACGCCGCGCGGATGATCGCCATGGACGATGCGGACATCATGCTTGCCGGTGGTGCCGAAAGCACTGTCTGCCCGATCGGCATCGCCGGTTTCGGCCAGGCGCGTGCGCTCTCGACCGGCTTCCGCGACGATCCCACCAAGGCGAGCCGCCCCTGGGACCAGGACCGCGACGGCTTCGTGATGGGTGAAGGCGCCGGCGTGGTGGTGCTCGAGGAATATGAGCATGCCAAGCGCCGCGGCGCGAAGATCTACGCCGAAGTCGTCGGCTATGGTCTGTCGGGCGATGCCTATCACGTCACGGCGCCGCACCCGGAAGGCTCGGGCGCATTCCGTTCGATGCAGATGGCTGTGCGCAAATCCGGCCTCGCGCTTGACGAGATCGATTACATCAACGCCCATGGCACTTCGACGCCGCTGGGTGACGAGCTGGAGCTCGGTGCCGTCCGCCGCCTGTTCGGCGATGCGATCGGTGGCCTGTCGATGAGCTCGACCAAGTCGGCGATCGGCCACCTGCTCGGCGGCGCCGGCGCGGTGGAGAGCATCTTCTGCATCCTGGCGCTGCGCGATCAGGTCGTGCCGCCGACACTCAACCTCGACAATCCCAGCGAGAATTGCGTCGGCATCGATCTGGTCCCGCACATCGCGAAGCAGCGTAAGGTCAAGGCTGTGCTGAACAACTCGTTCGGCTTTGGCGGCACCAATGCCAGCCTGGTGATGAAGGCGGTCTGAGCTGAGCGAGCAGACGCCTCCGTCCGCCCCGCCAAAGGGCAAGATCGTCGGCAATATCGGCCGGCGGCGGGGCGGCTGCGCGCTGCTCGTGGCGGTGTTGCTGATCCTTGCGGTTGGCGGCATCGCCCTGCGCCTTTGGGGCGGCCCCGGGCCTGCCCAGCAGAATGTGACAGTGCTGATTCCGCCGGGTGCCACGCTGGCGCGGGCGGCAGGCGAACTGGAAAAGGCGGGGGCGATCCGTTCGGCCCGCATTTTCGTGCTCTTCTCCAAGCTGCTGGGGAGCCGCACTGCGATCAAGGCCGGTGAATATCGCGTGCCCGCGCACCTGAGCCAGCGCGACATCCTCACCATGCTGCAGGGCGGTCGAACGCTGCAGCGTTTCGTGACGGTGCCGGAAGGGTTGCCGTCGATTCTGGTGTACGAAAACCTGATGAAGGCGCCGGAATTGTCGGGGCCGGTGCAGGTGCCGGTCGAAGGCACGGTGCTGCCCGACAGCTATGCCTATAACCGGGGCGATACCCGCCAGACGGTGCTCGACCGGATGCAGAAGGCAATGGTCGACTATCTCGCCGCCGCCTGGGCCCGGCGCCAGCCCGGCATCGCCGTTTCCTCCCCGCGCGAGGCGTTGATCCTCGCCTCGATCGTCGAGAAGGAAACCGCCAAGCCCGAGGAACGAAGGACGGTTGCCGCCGTCTATTCCAACCGGCTGAAGCGCGGCATGCCCCTACAGGCCGACCCGACGATCATCTACCCGATCACCAAGGGCAAGCCGCTCGGCCGCCGCATTCTGCAATCAGAACTTCACGCGAAGAACGGCTACAATACCTACACCATGACCGGCCTGCCCGAAGGGCCGATCGCCAATCCCGGCCGCGCCTCGATCGACGCGGTGTTGAACCCGGCCAGTTCGAACGCGCTCTACTTCGTCGCCGACGGTACCGGCGGGCATGTTTTCGCCGATACCTATGAGCAGCATCAGGCGAACGTGCAGAAATGGTATGCCCTCCGCCGCGCGCGCGGCGAGATGTAACGCGCGTCGCACCGCTTGTTTCGGCAGCGGTGGTCGCTAACATCGCCTCCTGATTTTCGATTGGGGGGAATTTGATGCGCCGCACCGCTGCCTTGGCCCTGTTGTTCGCTAGTGCCGCCATGCCGGCGCTCGCCCAGGAAAAGCCGCGTGAGGCGACCAAGGGACAGGATCATCGCGAACAGATGAAGGCGGAAGCCGAAGCCGCCTGGGTCCGGCCGCCCGTCGAGGAAGCGACAGCAGTAAGTCACGGCACGGTGACAGTGGGCGGTCAGCGGATCGCCTATACCGCGACCGCCGGTACGCTCACCATTCGCGACAATGATGGGAAGCCGACTGCATCCTATTTCTACACGGCCTATACGCGCGACGGCGCGGCGCGGGAGGCGCGGCCAGTCACCTTCTTCTACAATGGCGGACCGGGCTCGCCGACGATCTGGCTGCATATGGGCAGCTTCGCACCCGTCCGCGTTACCACCGGCAACCCGGAATATATCCGCCCGGCACCCTATGGCTTCGGTCCGAATCCCCATTCGCTAATCGACAAGAGCGACCTGGTGTTCATCGACGCGATCGGTGCGGGTTGGTCGCGGCCTTTGGGCGAGAAGACCGGCAAGGACTTCTGGGGTGTCGATCAGGATGCCGACGGCTTTTCCCGCGCGATCCTGCGCTACACCAGCAAGTTCGATCGCTGGCCGTCGCCGAAATTCCTGTTCGGGGAAAGTTACGGCACGCTGCGCAATCCCGTGGTGGCGGCAAAGCTGGAAGATGCAGGGCTCAGCCTGAACGGCATGGTCCAGTTTTCCACCATCATGAATTACGGCGTCCGCCAGCCGGGCTATGACCAGAATTTCCTGACGCTGTTCCCGACGATGGCGGCGACGGCCTGGTACCATAACCGGCTCGCCAATCGCCCTGCCGATCTGGCGGCGTTCGTGCAGGAAGTGCGTGCCTTTACCAGCGGCCCCTATGCCGCGGCGCTGGCCAAGGGATCGACGATCTCCGCTGAGGAAAAGGCGGCCGTTGCGAAGAAGATGTCGGAATATACCGGCATCAGCGAAGCCTATATTCTGCGTGCCGATCTGCGCCTTACCCTACCACGTTTCCAGACCGAGCTGATGCGGGATGGCCGGGTTGCCGTCGGACGGCTCGATTCGCGCTATCTGCTGAACGTGAGCGACGCCAACGCCGACAGCCCCGTGGACGATCCGGCCTCGACCGCCGTAACCGGGGCGTTCGTCGCGACGTTTCAGGACTATGCGACCCGCGTGCTCGGCTACAAGACCGACATGCCCTATCGCATGAGTGCGCGCGGGCCGGACTTCAGCTGGGATTGGCGGCACCGGGCGCCGGGCGAGGGCGGCGAACACCTGATGCCGGACAGCGCGGTGGACCTGGCCTATACGATGCGCGCCAACCCTTATCTCAAGGTGCTGTTCATCAACGGCTATTTCGATTTTGCCACGCCCTTTTACGGCACCGAGTTCGACGTGAACCACATGCTGCTGTCGCCGCAGCTGCAGAAGAATGTCCGCTTCACATATTATCCGGCCGGGCACATGGTCTATATGAACCCCGATGCGCTGGGGGACATGCATCGCGACCTGTCTGCCTGGTATGACGATGCGTTGCGTGGAGGCAGGCAGGCCCAGAACTGAGCGGGGATTCTCGCCCAGGCGGCGATGCAGCTAAACTGCGCATCCTAACGGATGACGCAGGCGCAATCGCCCGCTAAACGCCGGCCCTCATGTCGATCCATATCCTCCACCTTCATTCGACCTTTGCACTCGGCGGCAAGGAAGCGCGCGCGGTGCAACTGATGAATGCGTTTGGCGACCGTGCCCGGCACACCATCGTCTCCGCAATGCCCGACCAGCTCGGCGCGCGGGATGCGATTGCGCCGGGCATCAAATACGAGATCGCGCTCGATCCCCCGCCGCTGACCGGCAAACCCTCGGTGCGTCGCTATGAGGCGATTGCGCGGTTCATGCGCCGTTTCGATCTGGTGCTGACCTATAATTGGGGCGCGATCGACGGCGTGATGGCGGCGCGGGTGTTCGGCAAGGGCCTGCCGCCGGTCATCCACCACGAAGACGGCTTCAACGCCGACGAGGCCGAAAAGCTCAGCACCGTTCGCAACATGTATCGCCGCATGGCATTGCCCGCCGCCAACGCGCTGGTGGTGCCGTCGACCAAGCTGGAGCAGGTGGCGCTCAAATTCTGGAAGCAGCCCGCCGAACGGCTGGTGCGCATTCCCAACGGCGTGCCGGTTGCCCGCTATGCTGGGGCGCCCGATCCCTCGCTGCTGCCGATGCTGGCCAAGCGGCGCAAGGGCGAGGTGTTTATCGCTGCGCTCGCGGGGTTGCGGCCGGTGAAAGATCTGCCGCTGCTCGTCCGTGCGGCGGCCGGCATGAGCTCGCGTTTCAAACTGGTCATCATCGGCGAAGGGCCGGAACGCCAGGCGATCCTCGACCAGGCTGAGGCGATGGCGATTGAGGACCAGGTGTTCCTGCCTGGCTTCCTGCCCGAACCGCATCGCTATCTGGGCCTGTTCGACCTGTTCGCGCTGTCGTCGAAGAGCGAGCAGGCGCCGGTCTCGGTAATCGAGGCGATGGCGGCCGGGTTGCCTGTCGTCGCGCCGCGGGTAGGGGATATTCCGGCAATGGTGTCGGAGGCGAATGACCGCTATCTCTGCCCCGATCGCGGAGAGGTGACGATGCGCGATCGGCTCGACCTGCTCGCGCAATATCCGGACGAGCGCAAGCGGGTAGGTGAGGCGAACCGCGCGCGGGCTGCTGCGTTGTTCGACGAGGCGGACATGGTCGCCGCCTATGCGCGGCTCTATGCGCAGGCGATGGGCCGGCCCGGCGTGCTGGGCTGACACGCGCCCGCTGTAAATGTTACTCGCTTGTTTCGGCCGTTCCGGCTAGCGTCGCGCGGCAATTTTTGTGGAGGCAATGTGTTCAAGGGTCTTTCGCCCATTACGTACAACGGCCGTGAGGTCTGGCCGCTGGTAGAGGGCGGGAAGGGCGTCGCAGCGACCAACCATGCAAGCGCGGGAGCCTGGGCGGCCGCCGGCGGCATCGGCACCGTCAGCGCGGTCAACGCCGACAGCTATGATGCGGATGGCAAGATCATCCCGCAGATCTACCGTGCCCTCACCCGCCGCGAGCGCCATGAAGAGCTGATCCAGTACGCCATCGAAGGCGCCGTGCAGCAGGTGAAGCGTGCGTTCGACATTGCCGGTGGCAAGGGCGCGATCAACATCAACGTGCTGTGGGAAATGGGCGGTGCCCAGCGCGTGCTGCAGGGCGTGCTCGAACGTACCCGCGGCATGGTGGCGGGCGTCACCTGCGGTGCCGGTATGCCGTACAAGCTGAGCGAGATCGCCGCGCATTACAATGTCAGCTATCTGCCGATCGTCAGCTCCGGCCGCGCCTTCCGCGCGCTGTGGAAGCGGGCCTATTCCAAGGCGCAGGAATGGCTGGCGGCGGTGGTCTATGAAGACCCCTGGCTTGCCGGCGGCCATAACGGCCTGTCGAATGCCGAAGACCCGCGCGCGCCGCAGGATCCCTATCCGCGCGTGAAGGCATTGCGCGAGACGATGCGCGAGGGCGGTCTGCCGGACAGCGTGCCGATCGTGATGGCCGGCGGCGTGTGGTATCTGCGCGACTGGAACGACTGGATCGACAATCCGGAGCTGGGCGCGATCGCCTTCCAGTTCGGCACGCGCCCGCTGCTGACGCAGGAAAGCCCGATTCCCGATGCGTGGAAGGCCAAGCTGCTCGGCATCGAGGAAGGCGACGTGCTGCTGCACCGCTTCTCGCCGACCGGTTTCTATTCCAGCGCGGTCCGCAACCCGTTCCTGCGCAACCTGGAAGCGCGGAGCGAGCGCCAGATTCCCTATTCGACCGAAGCGGCGGGGGACCACACCTTCCAGCTCGACGTCGGTGTGAAGGGCAAGAATTTCTGGGTTACGCGCAACGACCTGCTGCGCGCGCGCGAATGGTATGGCCTGGGCTTCACCAGCGCGCTCAAGACGCCGGACAACACGCTGGTGTTCGTGACTGCCGAGGAACAGCAGCTCATCCGCAAGGATCAGGCCGACTGCATGGGCTGCCTCAGCCAGTGCCAGTTCTCGTCTTGGGCCGACAGCGAGACCAACTCGACCGGTCGCCTCGCCGACCCGCGCAGCTTCTGCATCCAGAAGACGCTGCAGGACATCGCTCATGGCGGCAATCCGGACGAGAATCTGATGTTCGCCGGCCACGCCGCGTACAACTTCAAGCGCGATCCGTTTTATTCGAACGGCTTCGTGCCGACGGTGAAGCAGCTCGTCGACCGGATCCTGACCGGAGATTGATTGGCTTCCAAGCCCCTCCTCCAGGGAGGAGGGGCTTAAGCGCTTAAAGCCATCCCTCAAACACCTGATCCGGCGGGCGATGCCCGTCGGACCAGCTACGGATATTGGCGATTACCTTCATCCCCATCGCCTCGCGCGCCTCGAACGTCGCCGAGCCGAGATGCGGGAGCAGAACGACATTCTCCAGCGGGACCAGTCGCGGGTCGACATGCGGCTCGCCGACATAGACGTCCAGGCCGGCACCGGCGATGCGGCGCTGCTCGAGCGCCTGCACCAGCGCTTCCGGGTCGACAATTTCGCCGCGCGCGGTGTTGACCAGCCAGCTATCCGGCCCGAGCAGGTCCAGCCGGCGCGCATCGATCATGCCCGCGGTCGCCTTTGTATTCGGCGTGTGGATGCTGAGGATGTCGACTGCCTCCAGCATCGCGTCGAGATTGTCGTGATACGTCGCGCCGAGCTGGTGTTCGAGCACTTCGGGCACGCGGTTGCGGCCGTGATAATGAATCTGCAGGCCGAAGGCGCGGGCGCGCTGCGCGACCGCCTGGCCGATCCGGCCCATGCCGAGGATGCCCAGCTTGCGCCCGCCGATGCGGTGGCCGCGCATGCTGGTGGGGCTCCAGCCGGTCCAGCCGCCGCTGCGCACCAGCTTGTCGCCTTCAACCAGCCGGCGTGGCACGGCGAGGATCAGCGCCATCGCCATGTCCGCGGTATCGTCGGTCAGCACACCCGGCGTATTGGTGACGACAATGCCGCGTTCGCGCGCGGCCTTCAGATCGATATGCTCGATGCCGGCACCGAAATTGGCGATCAGGCGCAGCCGGTCCGGCGCGGCGCGGATCAACTCGCCGGTGATCCGGTCGGTAACGGTTGGGACCAGCACATCGGCGTCGGCCATTGCCGCGGCGAGTGCGGCAGCGTCCATTGCGGTGTCGTCGGCGTTCAGCACCGTATCGAACAGCTCGCCCATGCGCGCTTCGCTGGCTTGCGGCAACGCGCGGGTGACGATCACCCGGGGGCGGGAAGGGCGTGGCGGCTGGGCCATGAGTCTCGATTGGCGGCAGCTTGCGCGCCAGTCAACGGTTGAAGCGCGGCCAATGCTCGTGAATAGACGTAGTTATGACGAAACGGGGGTTCCTTTGGCTGGCGATGGGCGCAGCGGCGCTGGGCATCGCCGTGCCCGCCTTGGCAGAACGCAAACTGCCGACTTTCATGTCGCTCAAGTCGAACAAGGCGCTGATGCGCGCCGGACCGGGACGCAACTATCCCGGAAGCTGGCTGTATCGCCGTCGGGAACTGCCGGTGCGGGTGCTCGCCAGCTATGGCGAGTGGCGCAAGGTGGAAGACCCGGATGGCACGCAGGGCTGGATGCTGGCGAGCCTGCTCGACGAGAAGCGCACGGCCATCGTGATGGGTTCGATTGCCGAAATGCGGTCGGCGCCGAAGCTGGACGCAGGCGTGAATTGGCGGGCAGCGCCCGGTGTGGTGGGTCGGATCAGCCATTGCAGCGCCGGCTGGTGCTGGTTCGACGTGAAGGGCCGTGGCGGCTATATCGAACAGTCGCGTATCTGGGGCACCGAGCCGGGCGAATCGCTCAACTGAGCGCCCGATTTTCCACGCACCAATCTGCGTACGACAGGGATCAAGTTTCGGTCCTACTGCGTTGATCCAGCTAGGATTTGCAGCAGTGATTGAAATGAACGACTATCATTATACCCGTGCCGTTGCCGAACTGGAACTGGCGCAGCGTTCGCTGTGCCGCGAGGCCGTCCGTGCCCATTGCGAACTCGCCGAAATGCACCTGGAGCTTGCGGACGTCGAAAAGCCGGCGAGCCCGCTGTTCGGCGGGCCGCCGCTTCCGGATCATGTTGCCGACGAAGCGGCCTGAGGCCTGCTCAGTCGAGCAGTTCGACCGCGACCGCCGTGGCTTCGCCGCCGCCGATGCATAGCGACGCGAGACCGCACTTCTGGCCGTTGCGCTCCAGCGCCGACAGCAATGTCGCAAGGATTCGCGCACCGCTGGCGCCGATCGGATGGCCTAGCGCGCAGGCGCCGCCATGGATGTTCACCACCTCATGACTGAGGCCAAGATCCTGCATGGCGATCATCGCGACGCAGGCAAAGGCTTCGTTGACTTCAAACAGGTCGACATCGCCGGTCGACCAGCCCGCCTTTTCCAGTGCCTTGCGCATCGCGAACACCGGCGCGGTGGTAAAACGGGCAGGGGAATGGGCATGGGCGGCATGGCCGACGATGCGCGCCACCGGTGTCAGCCCCAGCCTTTCCGCCACCGAAGCACGCGCCAGCACCAGCGCGGCGGCGCCGTCCGAGATCGACGAGGCATTGGCGGCGGTGATCGTGCCATCCTTGCTGAAGGCGGGCTTCAGCGTCGGGATCTTGGCCGGGTCGGCCTTTAGCGGCTGTTCGTCCTTGTCGATCGTCACCGCGCCTTTACGAGTCTTCACTTCGACGGGCACGATTTCGCGATCGAACGCGCCGCTTGCGTGGGCGGCCTTGGCACGCTCCAGGCTGGCGATGGCGAAGGCATCCTGTGCCTCGCGGGTGAACTGGTATTCCTTCGCCGTCTCCTCGGCGAAGCTGCCCATCAGTCGGCCGGGCTCATAGGCATCTTCGAGCCCGTCGAGATACATATGGTCCTTCAGCACATCATGGCCGATCCGCGCGCCCCCACGATGGCGCAGCGACAGATAGGGCGCGTTGGTCATGCTCTCCATGCCGCCGGCGATCAGCAGGTCGACGGACCCGGCGGCGAGCGCCTCGGCGGCCATGATCGTCGCCTGCATGCCCGATCCGCACATCTTGTTGATCGTGGTCGCTTCGATGTGCTGCGGCAGGCCGGCCTTGAGCGCCGCCTGGCGCGCCGGCGCCTGGCCCAGGCCCGCCGGAAGCACGCAGCCCATATAGATGCGCTCGATCGCCTCGCCCTTCAGGCCCGCGCGTTCGACTGCAGCGCCGACCGCCGTCGCGCCGAGTTCGGTTGCACTGGCGTCGGTCAGGCTGCCCTGAAAACCGCCCATCGGCGTGCGGGCATAGGAAACAATGACGACGGGGTCGGCGGACATAAAGGCACCTCTCGACTGTTTGGCGCCGATCTAGGGGTGCGCAGCCCGGTTTGCAAAAGCCTTCGCGCACCCGCATGAAGGAGCCGTGGGTGAACCTGGTCGACATTCTGAAATGGGGCGCGTCAGTCAGCGGCATGATCGCGGCGTTCATGGTCTCGCTCGATCTGGGGCGCCGCGCGACCGGCTGGGGATTCGTGCTCTTCGTAGGATCGAGCATCTGCTGGATCAGCGGTGCCTTCCTGACCGGCGACGAACCGCTATGGGCGCAGAATCTGGTGCTGTTCGCGATCAATCTGTTCGGCGTGTATCGCTATCTGATCCGCAAGCGATCGCCGCGTGACGGCCGCTGAACTCTGGGGTTGGCCGATTCTGCTCGGCCTGTTGGGGGCGGCGTTCGGCAGTTTTATCGCGACGCTGGCGATCCGCTGGCCCGAAGGGCGCGGGATTAGCCAAGGCCGCTCCGCCTGCGACCATTGCGGCGTGCTGCTTGGACCGGGGGAGCTGGTGCCGGTACTCAGCTTTTTCTGGCAGCGGGGCAGATGTCGCCACTGCGCCGGGCCCATTGCGCGCAGCCATGTGGTGACGGAATTAGTGGGTCTCGCGATCGGCGTCTTGGCAGGCGTTGCTGCGCCCGGCCTGGCAGGCGCTGCCGGGGCGGTGTTCGGCTGGCTGCTGCTGGCACTGGCGGCGCTGGACCTCGCCGCCTTCTGGCTGCCCAATGCACTGAATGCCTTGCTGGCCATGACGGGCCTGGCTGTCGGTGCGGCCGGGATCGGCGTGCCACTGCCAGAACGGTTGATCGGCGGTGTGGCTGGCTTTTTAGCCCTATGGCTGGTCGCCGCGGGATATAAGCGGCTGCGCGGACGACAGGGGCTGGGCGGCGGCGATCCCAAGCTGTTCGGCGCTATCGGATGTTGGCTCGGCTGGGAAGCGTTGCCGCTGGTGTTGCTGGCGGCCTGCCTGATCGGGCTGGCGGCAGTGCTCGGTATGCTGAGCGCGGGCAAGCGGGTGCAGGGCACCGACCGGCTCGCGTTCGGGGTACTGCTTGCGGCCGCCGCATGGACCATCTGGCTCGGAATAACGCAATTGCCGCCGCCAATACCCGAAGGCGCCGTCGTTATGCTAGAAGCGGTGCCAAAAGCGGGAGAGTGAGATGCGGGAGATATTGGAGGCTCAGCGCGCCGCCTTTATGGCGGAAATGCCGGTCTCGCTGGAGGTACGCCGCGATCGGCTGACGCGGGCGATTGCGCTGGTCGGCGACCATGCCGATCGGTTCTGCGACGCACTCAGCGCCGATTTCGGTCATCGCAGCCGCGAGCAATCGATGCTGACCGACATTGCCGCCTCGGTGGCGCCGCTTCGGCACGCGCTGAAGCATCTGCCCCGCTGGGCGCGGGCGGAGCGAAAGCCGACGCTGTTCCCGCTCGGCCTGCTGGGGGCGAAGGCGTGGATCGAATATCAGCCCAAAGGCGTGGTGGGGATCATCGCCCCCTGGAACTTCCCGGTCAATCTGGTGATCGGCCCGTTGGCCGGCGTGTTCGCGGCCGGTAATCGCGCGATGGTGAAGACCAGCGAGTTTACGCCGGCCGTCGCGGCGCTGTTCGAAGAGCTGGCGCCCCGTTACTTCGCACGAGAAGAGCTGGCGTTCGTGAGCGGCGGGCCTGATGTCGGCAAGGCCTTTGCCGAGCTACCGTTCGACCATCTGCTGTTTACCGGCGCCACCGGCATTGCCCGGCATATACTTCACGCCGCGGCCGACAATCTGGTGCCGGTCACGCTGGAACTGGGCGGGAAATCGCCGGTGGTGTTGGGCCGCTCGGCTGATGTCGCGCAGGCGACCGAGCGGGTTGCATTGGGCAAGATGCTCAATGCCGGTCAGATCTGCCTCGCACCCGATTACATGTTGGTGCCCGAGGAGCAGGAGGCAGCGGTGGTCGAGGGGATCACCCGCGCCGCATCCACCATGTATCCGCGGCTGATCGACAATCCGGATTACACCGCCATCATCAACGACCGGCACCATGCCCGGCTGACCGAGTGGATCGACGACGCGCGCGCCAAAGGGGCGGAGGTGATTGCCGTGAACCCCGCGGGCGAGGATTTTGCCGGATCGAACACGCGCAAGATGCCGCTCCACATCGTTCGCGGCGCCACCGACGATATGAAGGTGATGCAGGAAGAGATTTTCGGGCCGATCCTGCCGGTGCGCCGCTATGCGCGGATCGACACGGCGATCGACGAAATCAACCGGCGCGACCGGCCGCTTGCCCTCTATTATTTCGGGCGCGACTCGGCAGAACGGCGGCGCGTGATGGACAGGACCGTTTCGGGCGGCGTGACGCTCGACGATGTGATCATGCACGTCAGCCAGGAGGAGCTGCCCTTCGGCGGCATCGGCCCGTCCGGCATGGGTGCCTATCATGGCGAAGCGGGATTTCGTACTTTCAGCCACGCGCGCAGCGTCTTCCGCCAGTCCCGGCTCGATGTCGCGAAGATTGCGGGGATGAAACCGCCTTATGGCAAGGCGGTTTGGACGACGATTCGCCGCCAGATGAAGGGATAAAAAAAAAGGCCGCCCCGGAGGGCGGCCTATGAAAGTCTTAGGAGAGGATGCCTGAAAGGCCCGATCTTTCTGCACCGCGAAGGCATCTGCTGCAAGTGCGAAATGTTATCGGTATCATTGCAAAATTTGCAATCTGGCAGCGTTGTCACATGCGCCAGGCGGAATTGGGGGCACACATAGATCAATGACGACGCTGAAATTAGACGAGTTTTTGCCCTATCGCCTCTCGATCGCGAGCAATGTCGTGTCGGATGCGGTCGCGTCGGCTTATCGCACGCTGTTCGGACTGCGTATCCCCGAATGGCGGCTGATTGCCGTGCTGGCAGAAGGCGGTGCGATGACCCAGCAGGCATTGTGTGGCCGCACGCGCATGGACAAGGTGACTGTCAGCCGTGCGGCGATCGCGCTTGCCGATCGTGGGGTGATCGTGCGGACGGCCAATCCCGAGGATCAGCGTTCGCAATTGTTGACGCTGAGCAAACAGGGCTGGGCGCTGTACGAACAGATCGCCCCGAAGGCGCTGGATCTGGAAAAGACGCTGTTCGCCGGCTTTTCCGCTGAGGAGCGGCGCCAGTTGATGGCGATGTTTGCGCGAATGGAGCAGGCGGTCGAGGCGCTTCACGAAGGTTGACTTGGGGCCAGAGCGCAATCTTTCCCGCGCAGGATCAATATTGCTCCGGCACGTGCTTCGGCCTCTTGCATGTCACGGCGTGCCTTGCTTGGAGGCAGGCGGTGGAGCCAAAAAGCTTTTCGGTTGTTTCGAGTGTGGACGGGCCGGAAACAATCGCGGCTCCCGAAGGAGGCGCGTGAAGAAAGGGGTTCGGGCGGTCTGGGTCGCCGCGCTGGCAGGGGCGGGGATGATGCCCTTTGTCGCGCATGCGCAGGCCAGCGATCCCAAGCCGGGGCAGGGCGCGCCTGCGGCGCCGCTGCCATCCGCGGAAACGGCGCCGGCACAGTCACAAACGCCGATCGTTCCTGATGGTGCGTTTGAGGCGGCGCTGCCCAAGCTGAGCAACGACATCAACGCGCCGCTCGAGCCCATGGCAGGCTTCCAGAAGCCTAAGCCGGCGGAAACGGCGTCCCAAGCAGAAAAGGGGGCGGTTCCGCCGGCCGCCGCAAGCGAGCAGGGATTTGTGCCCGTCGGTCCGGAAGCGCCCGAATTTGCCGAGCCGCTGCCGCCGCTTTCGTCGTTCAAGGTCACGCCCGTGGCGGATACGGCGGACGACCCGGACAAGCAGCCGACGATCCGCTACACCACCGTCATCGAAGGGCTGGACGCGCTGCGGCTGACCGACCGGTTCAACGATCTCTCAGCGCTGCATCAGGGCCATGGCAAGGCGGCCAATGCCGCGATGGTCAGCGCCCGCGCCCGCGAGGACGAGAAGCTGATGGTCCGGCTGATGCAGTCGATGGGCTATTATGACGGCACGGTCGCGGTCGCCATCGAGCAGACGCCGAAGAATTCGGGCAATGTTCGCGCGACGCTGACGGCCACGCCCGGCAAGCTTTATCGGCTGGGGTCGATCACGATCAAAAGCGATCCCACCATACCGCCGGGCCTGCTCGATCGCGAACTCAACCTGAACCCGGGCGACCCGCTGCAGGCAGACCGCGTGCTTGCCGCCGAAGCCAATGTCAGCCTGCGCCTGCCGCAACAAGGCTATCCCTTCATCACGCTCGGCCAGCGCGACGTGTTGCTGGACGATCAGACGCACAATGCCGACTATACGCTGCCGGTAAAACTGGGGCCGCGGGCGCGCTTCGGCAGTATCACCACCGACGGACGACGGCAGGTTTTCACGCCTCGGCATATCGAGGTGTTTCGCCGCTATCGGCCGGGCGACATCTATGACAGCCGCAAGATCGACGATCTCCGCCAGGCGCTGATTGCAACCAGCCTGTTCTCCGCCGTGACGGTGGAGCCGGTACGGACCGGCGAAATCGCCGCCGATGGATCGGAGACGGTGAACCTGCTCGTCCATCAGAATGCCGGCAAGCCGCGCACGCTTGCCGGCGAAGCGGGGTATAGTACCGGGCAGGGCATTCGCCTGACCGGTAGCTGGACGCACCGCAATCTGTTCCCGCCCGAAGGGGCCCTGACGTTTAGCGGCATTATGGGCACGAAGGAACAGGCGTTTACGACCACGTTCCGCCGTTCCAATGCGGGCCTGCGCGACCGGACGCTGCTGATCGGCGCAGGGCTCAACCACTCGGATTATGATGCGTACGAGTCGTATACCGGGTCGCTGTCGATCCGGTTGTCGCGCGATTCGACGCCGATCTGGCAGAAGCACTGGACCTATTATACCGGCGCTGAACTCGTGGGCTCGAACGAAGACCGGTACAATTTCGACCTTGGCAAGCGCGACCGCGGTACCTGGCTGATCGCGGCGCTGCCTTCGTTCCTCGGGTATGACAGCTCTGACGATCTTCTCAACCCGACGCGCGGCTATCGGCTGAAGGGCAATGTAAGCCCCGAGACTTCGGTGCGCGGCGCCCCGCGTCCTTATGTCCGCTTCATGCTCGAAGCCGATGGCTATTATCCGGCGACCGACAATATCGTGATTGCCGGCCGCGCGCGGGTTGGCTCGATCTTCGGCATTGACCGCGACGAATTGCCGCCGTCGCGCCGCTATTATTCGGGCGGAGGCGGATCGGTGCGGGGCTTCGGCTATCAGGAGCTTGGGCCACGCTCGCCCGATGGCAAGCCGGTCGGCGGTCTTTCGTTCAATGAGTTCGCGATCGAGGCGCGCTACCGCTTCGGCAATTACGGCATCGTGCCCTTCCTCGATGCCGGGCAGGTCTATGATTCGACGACCCCGACGGGACGCAGTTTGCGGTTCGGCGCTGGCATCGGCGGCCGGCTGTATACCAATTTCGGCCCGATCCGCGTTGACGTGGCGACGCCGATCAATCGCAAGCGTGGCGAGTCGCGCGTCGCACTCTACATTTCGATCGGGCAGGCATTTTGATGGACGAGCAAGTGCCGCCCGAGGCCCCTGCAACCGTGCAGACCGCCCGCCGCCGGCCGCTTTGGCCGCGGATCCTGAAAGGCGCCTTGCTGGGTGTCTTGGGGCTCGCGGCGCTCGCGGCTGCTTTGGTGCTGGGGCTGAATACCCAGCCCGGGCGGCGCCTGCTCGCGGACCAGATCGGGCGGCTCCAGCTCGAATCCGGGCTGGGTTTCCGCATCGGCAGGATCGACGGGTCGATCTATGGCGCAATGGTGCTGCGCGATGTGCGGGTTCGCGACAGCCAGGGCGAATTCGCCTCGGCGCGCGAGATACGGCTCGATTGGCGGCCCTTCGCCTATCTGCGCAACCATATCGACATCCGCGATCTGGAGAGCCCGGAAATCCGGCTGGCGCGCTTGCCGGCGCTCAAACCCTCGGGCGATCCCAACGCGCCGCTGCTGCCTGATCTCAAGATCGACATCGCCCGGTTGAATGTCACCCGGATCGAGATCGGCCCCGGCGTTGACGGCCGGCGCCATATCGCACGCCTGAATGGCGCCGGCCATATCGCGCAGGGGCGCGCCCAGTTGCAGCTCCATGCCGCTACGCTCGCCGCGAAGGGCATTGCCGGAGGCGACCGGCTTGCGCTCGTGCTCGATGCTGTGCCGGCAGCCAATCGACTGGCGATGGACCTGACGCTCGATGCACCAAAGGGCGGGCTGGTGGCGGGGCTTGCGAAGCTGAAGGCGCCGCTCCTCGCGACGGTGCGGGGCCGGGGTGATTGGCGGAACTGGCGCGGGCAGGTGGCCGGCAGCCTGGGCGGGCGCCAACTCGCCGAGCTGTCGATCCTCGCACAAAGTGGCCGCTTCCAGATACGGGGGATGACGCATCCGGCGCTCTATCTGGAAGGGCCGGCCGCGCAGCTTGCCGCGCCGGGTGTTCGGCTGGACAGCGATTTCCGCTGGGGCGACCGCGCGGCAGACGGCACGGTGCAGATCGCGTCGCCATCGCTTTCCGCACAGGTGAGCGGGCGCGTCGATCTGGGTACGAATCGGTTCGGCAATCTTCGGATAGAGGCGCTGCTACTGAAGCCTGCGGCGATCGCGCCCAAGCTGGTCGGGCGTTCGGTTCGGCTGGCACTTGCGCTCGACGGCCCATTCGCGACGCCGGTGGTGGATTACAAGCTGCAGGCCGGCGCGCTGGGCGTGGGCGATACGGTGATCGAGCAACTCTATGCCGAGGGCAAGGCGCGGGTCGATTCCGACCGCATTCTGGTGCCGGTACGGGCACGGGCGGCACGTGTATCTGGTCTGAATGCGGCGGCCGGCGGCCGTGTTACCAATCTGACCGTGAACGGCGATCTCGCCGTTTCGGGCAGTCGCATCCTGTCGGATAATCTGAAGCTGCATTCGGACCGGGTGAACGCGACGGCCATCATTGCCGCTGATGTCGCGCGAGGCCGCTATACCGGCGCGCTGAAGGGGCAGGTGAACGACTACCGCATCGAAAGCGTCGGCGTGGTCGATCTCAATACCGACGCCCAGCTTTACACCACCCCCCGCGGCGGGTGGGGCATTCGCGGCCGGGTGGCGGGCCGCAGCCGCAAGTTGTTCAATCAAGGCGTGCGGGATTTTCTGGGCGGCAATGCGACGGCCTCTGCGCGCGTAACGCTCGATCCGCGCGGCGTGATTGCAGTGGACGACCTGCGGATGCGCGCGCCGGAGTTCCGCGTGTTGCGCGGGTCTGGCAGCTATGATCCGGGTGGCCCGATCCGCCTGAACGCCGATGCGGAGTCGACGCGCTATGGGCCGCTTTCGGCGCGTGTGACGGGGACGCTTGCGGCACCCGAACTGCTGTTGCGTGCCGCAAAGCCGGGCCTGGGTGTCGGGCTTGCCGATGTCGAGGCGAAGGTCGTCGGGCGCGGCGGCGCCTATGCGGTCACGGCGCAGGGCGGCAGCGATTACGGACCATTCAGCGCGGATGTGCTGGTCGATACCGCCAAGGCGCTGACGATCGATGTCCGTGCCGCGCGCTTCGCCGGGATGGACTTCAATGGGCAACTGGTCCGGTCCGAGGCGGGGCCATTTACCGGCCAACTGGCGTTTGACGGCTCCGGCATTACCGGCACAGCGCGGCTGGCGGCGGAGGGCAAGCTGCAGCGTGCCGACTTCAATGCCAGGGCCGCGAATGCCGCGATCCCGGGTATCAAGGATTTCACCATCGGCAGGGCGCTCGCCACCGGCAGCATCATACTGGCCGATACGCCGCAGGTGGTGGCCGATGTGCAGGTCGCCGATCTGCGACGCGGCAATTTCCTGCTCAAGACGGCCCGGGCAAAGATCGATTATCGCGGCGGCAATGGCACTGTGCAGGCAGTCGCGAGCGGATCGTCAGGCGTGCCCTTTCAAATCGCGCTGAACGGCCGGATGACCCCGGATTTGTGGACTGCTGCGATCCAGGGGCAGGCGAGCGGGGTTCCGTTCCATACCACTGCCCCCGCGCGGGTTGCGGTGCAGAACGGCGTCTATAGTCTGTTGCCGACCGAGATCGCGTTCCAGGACGGCAATGTCAGGCTTGCCGGGCAATATGGCCATGGCATGGTTCTGCAACTTCGGCTCGATCGCCTCGACCTCGCGATCATCAACGCCTTTGTGCCTGATCTGGGCATCGGCGGCAGCGCGACCGGCAGCCTGGATTTCGCGCAGACCTCGCCCGATGCGTTCCCCAGTGCGGACGCGCGGCTTGAACTCGACGACCTGACCCGGTCTAGCCTGGCGCGCGTATCGGCGCCGGTCCATGTCAGTCTGGTGGGCAAGTTGCTGCCGGATGGCGGCGATGCGCGGATGCTGATCCGGCGCGGGGATGCCACCATCGGCCGTGTCATCGCCACGCTGCGGCCGCTCGGCCCCGGCGCGGGCGACTGGATCGAGCGACTGAAGGCCGCGCCGCTGTCGGGGGGCATCCGCTATAACGGTCCCTCAGCGCTGCCTTTCTCGCTGGCAGGGCTGGCGAACCAGCAGCTCACCGGGCCGATCGGCATCGCCGCCGACTTCGCCGGCAGGCTGGACCGGCCGCAGCTGACCGGCGTCGTGCGCGCAGATAATTTGACGTACGATAACGAGAATTTCGGCACGCGGCTGACCAATATGAAGATCGACGGCCAGTTTTCGAACGACAGCTTCGTGCTCAATCAGCTCTCCGCGCGCGCGGGCGATGGCCGGGTGAGTGCGGCAGGCCGGGTCGGCCTTTCCTCCGCCGACAATTTCCCGATCGAACTCACTGTCGATCTCGACAATGCCCGGCTGGCGCGCAGCGAGTCCATCGGTGCCACGGCAACGGGACGGCTTACCGTCACCAAAAATCCGCAAGTCCAGAAAATCGAAGGGCGGCTGCGCATTCCCGAGGCCAATTATCAGGTGATCCGCCAGGGCGGCGCCGAAGTGGCCGAGCTTACCGGCGTACGTCGCAAGGGCGACGCGCTCGACCCCAATGCGCAACAGGCAAAGCCGGCCCGCGACTTCGGCAATTTCGACCTGAATGTGCAGGTAAGCGCCGATAACCGGCTGATGGTGTCGGGCATGGGGCTGGAGTCCGAATGGCAGGCGCGGATCACTATCGGCGGTACCACGGTCGCGCCCGAAGTGCGCGGGATGATGGAAATTGTCCGCGGCACATACAGCTTCGCCAGCCGGCGGTTCGACATTACCAAGGGCACGATCAGCTTCCAGGGTGAGGCGCTGAACAACCCGACGATCGACCTGTCGGCGAGTACCACTGCCGAGGGCGTAACTGCGATCCTCAACATCACCGGTACCGCACAGAAGCCACAGATCGCGTTCACCTCCACGCCAAGCTTGCCGCAGGAAGAGGTGTTGTCGCGGCTGTTCTTCGGCACCAACGTCACCAACCTGTCGGCGACAGAGGCAATTCAGCTTGCTGCAGCGCTCAACTCGCTGCGGGCGACGGGCGGGGGACTCAATCCGCTCGGACGGCTGAAGTCCGCGACCGGGATCGACCGGCTGCGTGTGCTGGGCGCTGACGATACCACCGGCCGGGGCACATCGCTGGCCGCCGGCAAGTACATTACCAACAATATCTATATCGAGATCATCACCGATGCGCGGGGCTTCACCGCCACCCAGATAGAAGTCTCGCTAACACGGGCGCTCAGCCTGTTGTCGCAGACCAGTTCGTTCAGCGGTTCGGGCGCGAGCATCCGCTATTCGAAGGATTATTGAGTAGCGGCTTACTTACCTTTGTGTAAACATGGCTGTCGGGAGAGGCAGACATGAAAGAATATTTCGACGTTGTCGTCGTGGGCGCCGGCATTTCCGGGATCGGTGCCGGCTATCATCTGCAGAACAAGAGCCCGGATCGTACCTATGTCATACTGGAAGGGCGGGAGCGTCTGGGTGGCACCTGGGATCTGTTCCGTTATCCTGGCATCCGGTCGGACAGCGACATGTTCACGCTGGGCTTTTCGTTCCGCCCCTGGACCGAGGCCAAGGCCATCGCCGACGGACCGGCGATCCTGCGTTATCTGGAGGAGACAGCCGCCGCCTACGGCATCGACCGGCATATCCGTTACAGCCACCGCGTAGTCGCCGCCGACTGGTCGAGCGAAGAGGCGCTGTGGACCGTGACGGCCGAAGTGGATGGCGAACAGCGGCAGTTTCGCTGCAGCTTCCTGTTCATGTGCGCCGGCTATTATGACTATGCCCGTGGCCACAGCCCGGACTTTGCCGGTGTCGAGGATTTCGGCGGCCGTATCGTTCATCCGCAATTCTGGACGCCCGACATCGACTATGCCGGCAAGAACGTTGTCGTGATCGGCAGCGGCGCGACGGCGGTTACGCTGGTGCCCGAGCTGGCGAAGCAGGCGGCGCATGTAACGATGCTGCAGCGTTCGCCCACCTATATCGTTGCGCGCCCGTCGGAGGACGGCATTGCCAATTGGCTGCGACGGTTCCTGCCTTCACGCACTGCCTATGCGCTCACCCGATGGAAAAATGTGCTGCTCGGCCAGTATTTTTACCGCGCCATGCGCAAACACCCGGACAAGGCGAAGGAGCGGCTGGTCGAGATGGTCCGCTGCGAACTGGGGCCGGACTATGACGTCGCGACCCATTTCACGCCGCGCTACAACCCGTGGGACCAGCGCCTGTGCCTGGTGCCGGATGCCGATCTGTTCGCGGCGATCCGCGGTGGCGCCGCAGACGTTGTAACCGACACGGTGGAGCGGTTCACGCCCGGTGGTATCCGGCTGGCCTCGGGTCGCGAGCTGCCAGCCGACCTGATCGTCACGGCTACCGGTCTCGAGCTGCAACTGATGGGCGGCGTGCCGGTGCGAGTGGATGGCGAGACAGTCCGCTGGTCGGATCGGCTGACCTACAAGGGGATGATGTTTGCCGGGGTGCCGAACTTAGCGATTTCCTTTGGCTACACCAACGCGAGCTGGACGCTGAAAGCGGATCTGACCGCCAACTATGTCACGCGCCTGCTCAATGCGATGGCGAAGCGCGGCATGCGGCAAGTGACGCCGCGGCCGAGTGCGCCGGTGGCGGCCGAGCCGTTCATCGACTTCACGTCCGGTTATGTTCAGCGGGCATCGGCGGTGTTGCCGCGGCAGGGTAACCGCAAGCCGTGGCGGCTCCACCAGAACTATACGCGCGACCTGATGGCGCTGCGCTTTGGGGGGATCGACGAGGAAATGGAGTTCTCCAATCCGCCGCCGGCCCGCCGCGACGCTGCCTGAGCCGGTCTCAGGCGGCAGCGCGGCTGCGGAGCAAGGCTGAGCGCAGGCATTCGCAGACCAGCTCGTCGCGCTGGTTGTGCATCTGGTGCCGCCAGGTGACGATGCCCTGGCCCGGCCGCGACTTGCTGGGACGCAGCTCCACCACTTCGGACGACGCCCGTAGCGTGTCGCCCAGGAAAACCGGCTTGGGCATCACCAGCTTGTCATAGCCCAGATTGGCGACCAGCGACCCCGCCGTGGTGTCGCCGACGGTGATGCCGACCATCAGGCTGAAGGTGAAGGTGCCGTTGACGAGGATCTGACCAAATTCGCTCGCCCGTGCGGCCTCTGCATCAAGGTGTAGCGGCTGGGTGTTGTGGGTAAGCGTGGAGAAAAGGAGGTTATCGGTTTCCGTAACGGTGCGGCGCAGCGCGTGTTCGATACGGTCGCCAATCTGCCATTCGTCATAGAAGCGGCCGGCCATTTCAATCCTCCTGCGCTGCGCTGATGCGAATCAATAGCGCATCCACCTGCACCTGCGCGCCGACCTCTACGGGCAGTTCGGCAACCACGCCGTCGAACGGTGCCACCAGAGCATGCTCCATCTTCATCGCCTCCAGCGTGACCAGTCGTTGGCCTTTGGTGACGCTGGCGCCGGGGGCGACGTCCACTGCGGTGACGCGGCCCGGCATGGGGGCGAGCAGGGCACCATCGGTGGCGGTGCCGGTCGCGCCAGCCGTGACGCGTTCCCGCTCGAACAGAAAGCTTTGGCCCATGTCGGATACGAGCACCTGATCGCCCTTGATGATCGTGCTCACCTTTGCGGGCTCCTCAACGATCCGGTCGAGCGTGTACGTCTCGTGCTCGTGGCGGAGAGCAATGCGAATGCGCGGGCGGGCGTTCATTCGGAACCCTACAATATCGCGCCAGATGCCGCCTGGCCCGGGCTCGGGTGCCCGCCGGCCTTCATACCGCCAGAGCTGCACCGCATCGGCATCGCCCATCTCCTGATGGAGGATAGCCATCGCGGCCGCTTCGACCACCGCCCGGTCGGGCTTGGCCGAGCCGACAAGCGCAGCCTCGTGCCTGGCAATGAAGCCGGTATCGATGCGGCCTTCGGCAAAGTCGGGCTGCGCCAGACAGCGCGCGAGAAAGGCGGCGTTCGTCTTCACCGGCGCTACAATCGTGTTGTAGCACGCGGCCGAGAGCTGCGTCCGTGCCCGCTCCCGATCGCTGCCATGGACGACCAGCTTGGCAATCATCGGATCATAGAAGGGCGAGATGCTGCTGCCCTGCGTCACCCCGGTTTCGATCCGGACGAGATGCCGTTCGCCGACCTCGAAAAAGTCGAGCCGACCCACGCTGGGCAGGAAACCCCGAGCCGGGTCCTCCGCATAAAGCCGCGCTTCCATCGCCCAGCCGTTGATCGCCAGTTCGTCCTGCTGCTTCGGCAGTGGCTCACCGCTCGCCACGCGCAGTTGCCATTCGACCAGGTCGACGCCGGTAATCGCCTCGGTCACCGGATGCTCGACCTGGAGGCGCGTGTTCATTTCCATGAACCAGATGCGGTCGGCGCGCAGGCCTTCGCTGGCGTCGGCAATGAATTCGATCGTACCCGCGCCGACATAGTCGACCGCCTGTGCCGCGCGCACCGCCGCCGCGCAGATCGCCGCGCGCGTTTCGGAGTCCATTCCCGGCGCGGGGGCTTCCTCGATCACCTTCTGGTGACGGCGCTGAAGCGAACAGTCGCGCTCGAACAGATGGACGACATTGCCGTGCGTGTCGCCGAACACCTGCACCTCGATATGGCGCGGCGAGAGAATGTACTTCTCCAGCAGCACCCGATCGTCGCCGAAGGAGGAGGCGGCCTCGCGCTTGCAACTGGCGAGCGCGTCGGCGAAATCGGCGGCGCTGTCCACCCGGCGCATCCCCTTGCCGCCGCCGCCGGCCACCGCCTTGATCAGCACCGGATAGCCGATCGCGTCCGCCTCTGCCTGCAACCGCGCGGGGCTCTGGTCGTCGCCGAGATAGCCCGGCGTTACTGGTACGCCCGCCGCGATCATCCGCGCCTTGGCGGCATCCTTCAGGCCCATCGCGCGGATGCTGTCGGGCTTCGGGCCGACCCAGATCAGCCCGGCATCCATCACGGCCTGCGCGAAATCGGCATTTTCCGAAAGAAAGCCATAGCCGGGATGGATTGCTTCGGCACCGGTGGCCTTGGCGGCGGCGATGATCTTTTCACCGACCAGATAGCTCTCGCGCGCCGGGGAGGGACCGATATGCACGGTCTCGTCGGCCCGCCGCACGTGCAATGCCTGCGCGTCGGCGTCCGAATAAACCGCGACGGTGCGGATGCCCATCGCCCGGGCGGTACGGATGATGCGGCAGGCGATCTCGCCGCGATTGGCGATTAGCAAGGACTGGATCACGGGTGTCGCTCCGGAAAGCCGTGGCGAGTGTGGAGGGCTGCAAGCACCCCCTCGACGTCATTGACGAAACCGCCTTCGGCGAAAGCCAATGCAGGGAGGTTCTGGTTCTCCGCACCCAGCCGGTCGACTACCGGCCCGCGCGGGCGCGGCCAGGGGACGCGGACGACCTCGATATTGGTGGCGCGTTCCGGAAAGGCGGCGAGCAGACCCTCCACGGTGATGCAGTCCTTGCAGTAAAAGCGCCGCTCCCCGCCGAACGCCGGATCGGCCCAGTCGGTGTCGAGGACGAACAGCGTGTCGCGGCTCATGCCGGGCAATCCGTGGTTCGTTCGTTCCAGGTGGCGTTCAGCACTTTCCACACGCCGTTCTCGCGCACCAGGTCGAAATGGTCGGTGCCGCAATGCTGCGTCCGCCCGGCGACGGTGAAGACATAAGGGCTCCAGACCATGGCGATATCGCCATCGATCTCGACGGCGGGATCGATCAATCGTTCCGCGACCGGTTCCTTGCCAGAACCAATCGTGGGGGCGAATTCGCTCCAGCCCAGATGGGCGATGCGGCGGCTGCCATCGGCACGCGCGATGACCGCCGTGGCGCCGCCTTCGCTGCGCACGGTGGCGAGGAAGGCTGTCCGGTCACCCGATCCTATCGCGGCGAGCAGTGCCTTGACCGGCGCGAGGACTGCGGCGGCATCCGCATCCTGATAGGGCAGTGGATTGGCGGGCGGCAGCTTGTCCGACGGCTTTGCGCTCCGCGGGGGATTTGCCGGCGGCGGGGGCAGCGGCTTGTCCTGCAAAGCCAAGGTGAAAGCGAGGAGGGAGAGGAGCATCTGTTATCCTTTGACCGGAGCACGGGACGGGGAGCCTAGCTTCTCCCTCACATCCGGAACACGCCGAACTGCGGGCGCTCCGGAATCGGTGCGTTGAGCGTTGCCGCGAGCGCGAGGCCGAGCACGTCGCGTGTCTGGGCCGGATCGATGATGCCATCGTCCCACAGCCGCGCGGTGGCGTGCCAGGGATTGCCTTCATCCTCATATTTCTGGCGGATCGGCGCCTTGAACGCCTCGGCCTGCTCCGGCGTCCAGCTTGCGGCATCGCGGTGGACCGTCGCCAGCACGCTCGCCGCCTGCTCGCCGCCCATCACGCTGATGCGGGCATTGGGCCAGCTGAACAGGAAACGGGGGGAATAGGCCCGGCCGCACATGCCGTAATTGCCGGCGCCGAAGCTGCCGCCGATCAGCACGGTCAGCTTGGGCACGCTCGCCGTCGCCACTGCCGTCACCAGCTTGGCACCGTGCTTGGCGATGCCCTCCGCCTCATATTTGCCGCCGACCATGAAGCCGGAGATGTTCTGGAGGAAGAGCAGCGGCACCCGGCGCTGGCAGGCAAGCTCGATGAAATGCGCGCCCTTCACCGCGCTTTCGCTGAACAGCACGCCGTTATTGGCGAGGATGGCCACCGGCATCCCCCAGATGTGCGCGAAGCCGCACACCAGCGAGCTGCCATACAGCGCCTTGAATTCATGGAATTCCGATCCGTCGACAAGCCGCGCGATTACCTCATGCACGTCGTACGGCGCCCGGACGTCGGTGGGGAGGATGCCGTATAGTTCCTCGGCCGCATATTTCGGCGGGCGCGGATCGCGCAATGCGATGTCCGGCGTCCGGTCGGCCGGAAGCGTGCTGACGATGTCGCGGACGATCTGGAGCGCGTGTTCGTCATTTTCGGCAAGGTGGTCGACCACGCCCGAACGGCGGGCATGAAGTTCGCCGCCGCCCAGATCCTCGGCGCTGATCTCCTCCCCCGTGGCCGCCTTGACCAGCGGCGGGCCGGCGAGGAAGATCGTGCCCTGGTTGCGGACGATGACGCTCTCGTCCGACATGGCGGGGACATAGGCGCCGCCGGCGGTGCAACTGCCCATCACGCAGGCGATCTGCGGGATGCCCTTGGCGGACATGTTCGCCTGATTGAAGAAGATGCGGCCGAAATGCTCCTTGTCGGGGAACACCTCCGCCTGATGCGGCAGGTTCGCGCCGCCGCTGTCGACGAGATAGATGCACGGCAGCTGGTTGGCCTCGGCAATCTCCTGCGCGCGGAGATGCTTCTTGACCGTCATCGGATAATAGGTGCCGCCCTTCACGGTGGCGTCGTTGCAGACGATCATCACCATGCGGCCGGAGACGCGGCCGATACCGGTGATCACGCCCGCACCGGGGACTTCGCCGTCATACAGGTCGAACGCAGCAAGCTGGCCGATTTCAAGGAACGGCGCACCGGGATCGAGCAACCGTTCGACGCGCTCGCGCGGGAGCAGCTTGCCGCGCGCGGTGTGCTTCGCACGGGCGGACTCGCTGCCGCCGAGTGCGGCGCGGGCGACATCGGCGCGAAGCTTCTCGGCTAACGCACGGTTATGCGCGGCCTGGGTGCGGAACTGCTCGCTGTCAGGCTGAACCTGGGTGGGGAGGACGGGCGCGGACATCTGGGATTACGCCGCCCCCAGCAGTTCGCGGCCGATCAGCATCCGGCGAATCTCGTTGGTGCCTGCGCCGATGTCGAGCAGCTTGGCGTCGCGCAGGAAGCGTTCGACCGGCCAGTCTTTGGTGTAGCCCGCGCCGCCCAGCGCCTGCACCGCCTCACCGGCGACGCGGAAGGCGTTCTCGCTAGCCAGCAGGATCGCGCCCGCCGCATCGAACCGCGTCGTCCTGCCCGCATCGCAGCTGCGCGCCACCGCATAGACATAGGCGCGGGCGGAATTGAGCGCGACATACATGTCGGCGATCTTGGCCTGGATCAGCTGGAAGCTGCCGATCGGCTGCCCGAATTGTTTGCGCTCGCGGACATAGGGCAACACCACGTCAAGACACGCCTGCATGATGCCGAGCTGGATGCCTGCGAGCACGGTACGCTCGTAATCCAGCCCGCTCATCAGCACGCCGACGCCGCCATTGACCGGACCCATGACGTTTTCCTCCGGCACTTCGCAATCGGTGAAAACCAGCTCGGCGGTGGGCGAGCCGCGCATGCCCATCTTGTCGATCTTCTGGCCGATCGCGAAGCCGGGCATGTCCTTCTCGATCAGGAAGGTGGTGATGCCGCGCGAGCCTTCGCCGGTCTTCGCGTAGACGACGAGCGTGTCGGCGTACGCCGCGTTGGTGATCCAGAATTTGGTGCCGTTCAGCACGTAGCCGCGATCGGTCTTATCCGCCTTCAGCTTCATCGAAACGACGTCCGACCCTGCACCGGCCTCGGACATGGCCAGGCTGCCGACATGCTCGCCGGAGATCAGCTTCGGAAGGTATTTGGCTTTCTGCTCGGCATTGGCCCAGCGGGCGATCTGGTTGATGCAGAGGTTCGAATGTGCACCATAGCTAAGCCCGATCGAGGCAGAAGCGCGGGCCACTTCCTCGCATGCAATGACATGTTCGAGATAGCCGAGACCCAGGCCGCCATCGGCTTCCGGAACTGTGATGCCATGCAGGCCCAGTTCGCCCATCGCCGGCCAGAGCTCGTCGCGCGGGAACCAGTCCTCGGCGTCGATCCGGGCGGCGAGCGGAGCGATCCGGTCGCGAGCGAAGCGCGCGGTGGTTTCGCGGATCATGTCGGCGGAATCGCCCAGTGCGAAATCGAAATCGGGGGTCATTGCGGTTCCTCTCCAACGGTCACGATCATGCCGTCGATTATGCGTACAGGCCATGGAAGCAGCCGCGCGCCAACGCAAGGGCCGCCGACGCAGCGCCCGTCCTCCACGGTGTAGAGCGCGCCGTGCCAACTGCACTGGATATGGTCGCCGTCCGGGGTGAGATAGGCGTCGAGCTGTTGCGTAAGTGGCACGGCCATGTGCGCGCAGCGATCGACATAGCCAAAAACTGCCGCGCCCCGGCGAACGACGAAGCCGTGGAAACGGCCGGCGCGCATTTCCAGTACGAAGTTGCGGGCGGTGCCGTCGGGGATCAGGTCCAGCGGGCCAAGGGTTACACCGGCGGGCGTGGTGGTGAGGCGTTCGGTCATGCGGGGCGAAGGGCTCCCAACGCTTTACGGTTCGCGTTCCCCTTCCGCTTGCGGGAAGAGCTAGGGGAGGGGATGAGCCGGTTTAGCGCTGCCCCCACGTCCTTCCCTCCCCCGACCCCTCCCGCAAGCGGGAGGGGAACGCAGACTGCGTCCGGGCACTGCCTCACGGCAACCGCGCTTTCGGAAAGCCCTCCCACACCGCATCATAGTCGGGCTGGGCATGTGCGGCTGCATAGTCGGTGGGGCGGTAGGGCCAGCAGGTCTCGACCATGAAGGCCATGGTGTCGTCGATCTTGTGCGGCTGCAATTCTGCGTCGGTCGCGCCGCGCCAGCTGGCAACGTCCGGTCCGTGGCCCGCCATGATGTTGTGGAGCGAGAGGCCGCCGGGGGCGAAACCGTCCGCCTTGGCATCATAGGCGCCGTGGATCAGGCCCATCGCCTCGCTCATCACGTTACGGTGGAACCAGGGCGGGCGGAACGTGTCCTCCGCCACCATCCAGCGCGGCGGGAAGATCACGAAATCGGCATTGGCCCGCCCCGGAACGGTGCTTGGCGAGGTGAGAACCGTGAAGATCGACGGATCGGGATGGTCGAAACTGACCGTGTTCATCGTGTTGAACCGGCTAAGGTCGTAGCGGCAGGGTGCGAGGTTGCCATGCCATGCCACCACGTCGAGCGGACTGTGGGGGAGGGTAGTTATCCACAGGCTTGCCAACGACTTTTGCACAAGCTCGAACGGTTCGTCACGATCCTCGAACCAGGCGGCCGGCGTCTCGAAATCGCGCGTGTTCGCCAGGCCATTGGCGCCGATCGGGCCGAGATCAGGCAGGCGGAACATCGCTCCGTGGTTTTCGGCGACATAGCCGCGCGCTTCGCCATCGGGCAGCAGCACCCGGAACCGCACGCCGCGCGGAACCAGCGCGATCTGGCCGGGGTCGATGTCGATCCGGCCGAGTTCGGTCAGCAGGGTCAGGCGACCCGCCTGCGGGATGAACAACAGTTCGCCATCTGCGTCGACAAAGGCGCGATTGTCCATGTCGCGATTGGCGGCATAGCCGTGCATCACCACGCCCTCCAGATCGGCGGGATCGCGGGTGACGAGCATCGTCGTCATCCCGTCGATCCAGTCGGTGGGGCGTATGGGCGCCGGCAGGGGATCCCAGCGCAGCCGGTTGGGCGCGAGCGGCCCGGCAGCGGCGGCCGTGCCGAAGCGCGGGGCGCCGGTGTAGGGGCGATAGGGCGGATGCTCGGCGCTGGGCCGCAGGCGATAGAGCCAGCTACGGCGATTTTCGGCGCGCGGCGCGGTGAACGCGGTGCCGGAAAGCTGCTCGGCATAGAGGCCGTAAGGCGGCCGCTGCGGGCTGTTGCGACCGATGGGCAGCGCGCCGGGGACTGCCTCTGTGGAGACATGGTTGCCGAAGCCGGGGAAATACTGGGTCACGTGGTTCGTCCTCTCCAGCGCGTCTCCCCTTTTGGATCAGGACGGGGAGGGGGCGTTCGGTGGGGCCGGGGTATGCCACTGTTCCTGCGGCGGCACCCCCGGCTCTCTCCCTCTCCGAAACTGTCAGGCGTCGACCTTGATGACGCCGCGGCGGATCTGGTCGAGCTCGATGCTCTCGAACAGCGCCTGGAAATTGCCGTTGCCGAAACCTTCATTGCCCTTGCGCTGAATGATCTCGAAGAAGATCGGCCCGAACATGTTCTCGGTGAAGATCTGGAGCAGGATGCCTTCGCCATTCTCCACCGATCCGTCGATCAGGATGCGGTTCTTGCGCAGCCGCTCGAGATCTTCGCCATGCCCGGGCACGCGCTTGTCGACCAGCTCGTAATAGGTCTCGATCGTGTCCTGCAGCCGCACGCCGCGCGCGCGTAGCCGCTCCACGGTGTCGTAGATGTCGTCGGTGGTGAGGGCCAGGTGCTGGATGCCTTCGCCCTTATATTCGCGCAGGAATTCCTCGATCTGGCTGTTGTCGTCCTGGCTCTCGTTCAGCGGAATGCGGATCGCCTTGTCGGGCGCGATCATCGCCTGGCTGAACAGGCCGGTCGCCTTGCCCTTGATATCGAAATACTTCTGCTCCTCGAAGCCGAAGAGCGTGCGGTAGAATTCGCTCCACACGCGCATCTGGCCGCGGCGGACATTGTGGGTGAGGTGGTCGAGCAGGTCGAGCCCGACGCTGTTCTTCGCTTCCGCCTCGCGCCAGCCGGGGAACTCGGCCCAGTCGGCATAGAGGTCGCTGCCGTCCTGGATGAAATAGAGATAGGAGCCGCCGATGCCCTGAATGACGGTGTCGTCTTCATCCGTCGGCTTCGCGCCATGCGCCAGCGCCCATTCCATTGCCTTTTTGGGGTCCGCGACGCGGAACGCCATCGCGCTGGCCGAGGGGCCGTGCTCGCCGCGGAACGCCGCCACACGGCCGGCATCGTCGCGGTTGAGCATCAGGTTGATGCGGCCCTGCTTGTAGCGCGTGATGTTCTTGCGCGGATGGCGGTGGGTGGGAACGAAGCCCAGCTGCTCGAACTGGCGCGCCATCGCGTCCGGATCGGGCGAAGTGAATTCCACGAACTCGAAGCCATTCAGGCCGAGCGGATTGGTGGTATCGGTCATGACGACCTGATACCGCATCTCCCAATTTAGTGTCAAATGTTACTAGTTCGTCATAACCCCTCGCCGCCCACCCAATGCGCGTTGGAGAGGCGGCGGGCGACTGCCCAGGTCTGGGTGCGGATGTCGGGCACCGCGACGATTTCCCAGAAGGCGCCGCGCGTCATCGGCCCCAGCGCATAAAGTTGGGAATTGGCGCGGCCGTCGGCGCCGATCGTCTGCCCCTGATTGTCGACATCGATGCCGATTCGCGCCGCGTCGGGTCGGATCAGCCCGCGCGCGACCAGTTTCTGGAGCAGTGGTTCGGTCGTGCGGCCAAGGTCGCCGAGGGGGCCGGTGCAGTTGATGATCCGCTGAACGGTCAGCACTTCGGTGGCGTCACAGCCACGCCGGCGCAGTGTCACGTCGACACCATCGGTCCTTTCGCTGAAGCCCAGCGTCTTGGCAGCAACCACCTCCAGCTGGCCGCGATCGATCAGCGCGTGCAACCGGGTATCGACCTCGGGCGCAAGCCGGTGGCGGTGCACATCCCACCAGGGCCGCAGGTGGCGCAGGAACCGCGATCGCTCGGCTATGCTGGCATTCGCCCACATCGGCTGGGTGAAGGGGCGCAGCTCATCGACGGCGTTGCGCCAGCCGACGTGCCCGGCACGGGTACGGACAGTGCGGACAAGCTGCGAGGCGCGGGTGCGTGGTCGCTCGGTGATCCTATCCCAGTCCTGCCTCGGCCCGTGCGGGCGGGGCAACAGGCCGCGTCGGGACACCGCAACGATCCGCCCGCCGAACCCGCGGGCCTCGAGCAGCAGCGCTACGTCAACCATCGTAAGCCCGGTGCCGATCACCAGCACCGTGTCGGCATCGCCAAGGCCTTCGGGTACGCTCGAATCCCACGGGTCGCCCTTATATCGGACGCCCGACAGCGCGGAGGGATCAAGGCCAGGCGGGTCGTGTGGCGGCAAGTTACCGACCGCCAGCACTACGGCATCGGCCCGTATCGTCTCGCCGTCGAGCTGCAGCGTGGCGCCGCCGGCATCGAAGGTCACATCCTGCACCTCGCCATGGACCAGGCGCAGGCGGTCGGGATGCTCGGCCAGCGCCTGCGCCAGCATCTCGCGCAGATACTCGCCATAGACGCGGCGCGGCACGAAGGCCGTGGCGGCATTCTCCACGCCGCGGGCCTCCAGCCAGCGGACGAGATGGCCGGGTTCGTCGGGAAAGGCGCTCATGTTCGCGGCACGGACGTTGAGCAGATGCGAGGGATGGGCGGCACCATAGGCGAGCCCGGTACCCGCCACCGGCGCGCGCTCGATCAGCGTGGCGCGCGGCCCGTGATGGCGGATCAGGTTGATCGCCTGAAGCGTGCCCGAAAAGCCGGCGCCGATAATGGCGACATGTTCGATCATGTACTGGCCCCCCGGCTCAGATTTCGTAGTCGATCTGCCATTCCGGCGCCGTGAAGGCCGGTTTCTCGTCGGCAAAGGCGGGCTGGCGCGCCTTCATCTCCCCGTAGAGGCGCTTGATCGAGTCGCTGGCGGTGCGGACGAACAGGAAGGGCAGTGCCGCATGGATGAGGCACGCGGCGCCCCCTGCGATCATCGTGATGCCGAAGCGCGCCGCAGTGGCCGCATGGGCGCCATAGCTCTCGCCGACGCTACGCGGATGGGCGAGGAAAAGCCGATCGATCATGTGGGAATTGTACCGGCGAACGGGGCGGCGGGGAAGGGCGTTGGTCCTGAATTCGGTGCTGTTTGTGGTGGGGGCTTGCAGGAATGGAGGCTGTCGCAATCAGTCAGGCGAACAGATTCCCCTCCCTGCTTGCAGGGAGGGGCTAGGGGTGGGGCCGCCGCCGTGAGGCGGCGGGGCTCGCTTTCGGCAAAGTATAGAGCCCCTGTAGCGCGCAGACGCGCGCACCCACCCCTTTGTCCCCTCCCTTGCAGGGAGGGGAATCGATGCTTTTCGTCAAAGCTTCGCGATCGTCTCCGCCATGGCGGTCACGTCGACGTCGGCGCCTTCGGTAGCGATCGTCTCGACCAGATGCGCCTGGACCAGATCGAGCAGCGGCAGGCGCGCGCCCACCGCCGCCGCGGCTTCACTCGCCAGCCGCATGTCCTTCAGCCCCAGCGGTGCGGTGAAGCCGGCCGGGCGGTGGCGGCGCTCGGCGATCGGCGGGCCATAGGCCTTGTGGATCGCGCCGTCGAAGATCGTGCCGGCGAACACTTCCAGCATCTTTTCACGGGAGACGCCGCCCTTTTCGCCCAGCGCCATCGCCTCGCCATAGGCTTCCACCGTCGCCATGATCATGAAATTGCCGGCCAGCTTGACGAGGTTGGCGGCCGAGGGCGTTTCGCCCATCGGGAAGACAATGCGCCCGATTGCCTCGAACAGGGGTGCGGCCGCAGCCATGCCATCGGGTGCGCCGGCTGCGACGATGGCGAGCTTGCCCGCAGCAGCGACGGCCGGGCGGCCGAATACGGGCGCGGAGACGAAGTGATGGCCGTTTGCCGCATGCAATTCTGCCAGCCGGTCGGCCGTCGCTACTGCAATCGTGCTGTGCGACAGGTGCAGCGCACCCGGTGCCATGCCGGCGAGCATCCCGTAGGGCCCATCCAGCAGCGCATCGAGCGCAGCATCGTCCGCCACCATCGTCATCACGGCGCCGGCCGCCTCCGCTGCCGCACGCGGCGTGGTTGCCAGCCGGGCGCCGCGGGCGACCAGCGGCGCTGCCTTGTCGGCGGAGCGGTTCCAGACAGTGAGGCTGTGTCCGGCATCGAGCAGCGCCGATGCCATGCCGAAACCCATCTGACCCAGCCCGAGAAATGCAACATTCATGTCAATCTCCTGATGCGCTTAGCCGCCGGGGCTCGCCAAAGCGAATTTCCAATAGTATCGACGTGTTACAACACAAGCATCGCGTGAGAAGGTGCAGGCGGGAAGGGGGAATGGATTGACGCACGAAGACGTCTGGCAGAGCTTTGTCCACGCAGTGACGACGATGCTGGGGGCGCATGGCCCGGCGACCGCCGGTGCGGCGAAGAGCTTCGCGCCGGGCGATTATAGCATCCATTTCTTCCTGCAACTCGCAGTGATCCTTGTTGCCTGCCGCGTCGTTGGCTGGCTGGGGCAGAAGCTGCTCGCTCAGCCGCAGGTGGTGGGCGAGATGATAGCCGGGGTGATCCTGGGGCCGTCGCTCCTCGGCCTGGTCTTTCCGGACCTGCAAGCAGCGATCTTCCCCAAAGAGACGAAGAACGTCCTCTATGTCGGCGCGCAGTTCGGCGTGGGGCTGTACATGTTCCTTGTCGGCACCACGCTGCAGGTCGAGCATTTCCGATCCAAGGCGCGAAGTGCGATGACCGTTTCTGCCGCCGGAATAGCCGTGCCGTTCCTGCTGGCGGCGATTGTCGCGCCGATGTTGGTTACCGTACCCGGCCTGTTCGCGGCAGGTATTTCCAACTTCAACGCGACGCTGTTTCTGGGCGCCTGCATCGCGCTGACGGCGTTCCCGATGCTGGCGCGGATCATCAATGAGCGCGGACTGGCGGAATCGTCGCTGGGAACGCTGTCATTGACGGCGGGCGCGTTCGACGATGCCTGTTCGTGGTGCGTGCTGGCGATCGTGCTGGCGACGTTCGGCGCGGGGCCGGGCGTGGCGATCCTCGCAATCGGCGGGGGCCTGCTCTACACGCTGTTCCTGGTGCTGGTCGGCCGGCGGCTGCTGGCCCCGCTGGGTGCGGCGGTGGAGCGCAGCGGCGAAATGAGCCTGACGGTGCTCGGCATCACCATGGCGCTGTTCTGCCTGTCCGCCTTCTTCATGGACGCGATCGGTATTCATGCGATCTTCGGCGGCTTCATCCTGGGCGCCGTGATGCCGCGCGGCCGCTTCGCCGCCGAGCTGAAGCGCAAGATCGAGCCGCTGGCAGTGGTGCTGCTGCTGCCGATGTTCTTCACCTATTCGGGGCTGAACACCCGGATGGACATGGTCAATTCGGTGTCGCTGATCGGCATCACGCTGGCGGTGCTGGCAGTATCGATCCTTGCCAAGTTCGGCGCTTGCTGGGCGGCGGCGCGGCTTTCGGGCGAGGACAACCGCACCGCGCTGGGCATCGGCGCGTTGATGAACTCGCGCGGGCTGATGGAGCTGATCATCATCAATATCGGCCTGCAAAAGGGGATTATCGGCCCCACGCTGTTCGCGATGCTGGTGCTGATGGCGATCGTGACGACGATGATGGCGTCGCCGCTGTTCGAGCTGGTCTATGGCCGGCTGGCGCGGGCGCGGGGCGAGCTGGGCAGCGTGCCGGGCGAACCCGGGCTCGCCTGACCGGCTCAGCCGCCGACCAGCGCAGTAAGGTCGATCAGCGCGCGCGGCACCGATACGCCGGGGCTGGTGCCGATATAGCGCGGCACCCAGACGGGTTCATATTTCGCCTTGAACGCACGCAGGCCCGAAAAGCCGTACAACCGCTCGCCATGGCCATAGACCGCCGCGCCCAGCCGCGACCAGATCGGCGCGAGCGGCCCCGGCTTCAGCCCCGACAGCGGCGCCATGCCGAGGTTGAACCGCTCGAAGCCCTGCGCCGCGCCATATTGCATCAGCCGGACGAACAGCAGGTCCATCGCGCCATAGGGCGTTCCGGGCAGATAGCGCATCAGGTCGACCGACATCTCCTCGCGGTTCGGCGTCTCCCAGATATTGGCGAAGGCGACGATCTCGCCGTGCAGGCGCAGCACCGCACAATCGAAGCGGGCCAGATAGTCTGGATCAAACCGGCCTAGGCTGAAGCTCTTTTCCGCGCCGGGCTTGCCTTCCAGCCACGCATCGGACACGCGGCGCAGCGCGGGCAGGGCGGCTGGCACCTGCGCGGCGGGAATGACCTCGAACACCAGCCCGGCGGCATTGGCCTTGTTCACGCAGTGGCGCAGCGACTTGTAGGGTGCGCCCTTCAGCGCATAGCCCTGGCGCAGATCGACCAGCGCCTCTTCGCCATATTTCATCGGCTGCAGGCCCAGCTCGACCACCAGCGGCAGCATCGCGGCGCTCACCTGAAACAGGCACAGCCGCCCGCGCGCGGCATCGCAGCGGCGGCGAATTTCCCAGATCAGTTCCGACCACGCCGCTTCGGGACCGACCGGATCGCCCATCACCACCCAGGTACGCCCCTGCACGCGGTACATGAGGAAGGCATCGCCTGAGGTGGAGACGAGGAAGTCCTTGTCGCCGGTAAATGCCAGCATCGCGTCGGCGCGGCTGCTGACGGCGATGGCGCGTTCGGCGACATCCTCGGGCAATTCCTGCCCCTCGCGGATGTGCGGCGAAGCCGACATCAGGCGCCAGAACGCCCAGCCGACGAGCAGCATCGTCGCCCCCAGCGTCGCGCGCAGGAAGCGGGGGGCATTGCCGCGCCAGGCAAAGTCCCACCACAGCGCATCGCTGTACGGCACGCGCTTGTAGGCGAAGAAGCCCGCCCAGGCGCTGAGTGCCAGCGCGATCAGCGCCGCCGCCCACCACCAGCGCGCGACCGGTGCCGAGCCGATGCCGGCGCTGCGGTAAAAGCCCGGCCGGGCATATTGCAGCATCCCCGCGACGACGAGCAGCACCGTCGCTTCCTCATAATCCACGCCCTTCAGCAACGAGAACAGCGCGCCGGCGAGCAGCAGCACCCGCGCGGCGTGGAAGCCGCTCTTTAGCCGCGCCTGCACGGCCGGGGCGATCAGCAGCAGCGCGGTGCCCACCAGACTGGCAGCGAAGTGCGAGCCTTCGACGAACGGCAGCGGCAACAGCTTGTGGAGCGGGTGCATGCGGCCATGCGCGGGGGGCAGCGCGCCGGAGACGAGCAGCACCAGTCCGCCCGCGAACACCAGCAGCGCGAGTAGCGGCGGCGCCAGCGCCTGTCCGATCCGGTCCGCAACCGACAGGCCAGCAGCGATCGGATGGCGCAGCCGCTTCCCCTCCACCGCGACGAGCAGCGCGCCGGCAACCAACAGGGGCAGCAGATAATAGACGAGGCGATAGAGCAGGAGGGCGGCGAACAACTCGCTGCGGCCGAGCGGCAGCAGCGCCAGCATCGTCCCCTCGAACACGCCGATCCCGCCCGGAACATGGGTGATCAGCGCGACGACGATCGCCAGTGCATAGGCAAGGAAGAAGCTGCCGATCAGCGCCGGGTCGGCGCCGGGCACCAGTACGAACAGCGCGCCCGAAGCGCAGGCAAGGTCCAGCGCCGCGACACCGATCTGTGCCGCCATCAGTTGCGGGGTAGGTAGTGGGAGCACCGCTTCGCCGATCCGCACCGTTGCCCATCCCCGCGCGCGAAGGGCGAACAGGACGATTGCGACCAACACCAGCGCTCCGCCTATCGCGTGCTGCACCGAAGCGGCAATGCTGAACCCCGCTACCGCCAGCGGTTGCGCGCCGAGCAGCAGCGCCGCCGCCGTCACCGCGAACACGCCGCCCCAGAAGGTGCCCGAGGCGATCAGCGTGATCCGGGCGACATCGGTAAAGTCCAGTCCTGCGGCGGTATAGGCGCGCAGCCGGGCAGTGCCGCCGGTGAGCAGCGACAGGCCGAGATTATGGCTGATCGTGTAGCTGGTGAACGATGCCAGCGCTGCGGTGCGCCAGGGCAGCCGCTTGCCGATCGTGCGGACCGCGAACCAGTCGTAGAGTGTGAGCAGCAAGTAGGAACAGGTCGTCAGCGCGATCGCGATTCCCAGCCGGTCGCCACCGATCTGGTGCAGCGCCTGGCGCACGTCGTGCAGCCGGACCTGGGCCAGGATGGCGCGCACTGCTTCGAACCCCAGCAGCGCAACGGCAAGGGCGAGCAGCACCAGCAGCGGTCGCTTGTAGCGCCGGATCCGGGCGATCAGCCCTTTCTCTGCGGGTGTCGGCGCTTCTACAGCCGGGTCCACTCCTGCGACTTGCATATCCAACCCCCGAGGATGCAGCCGGAAATACGCAGTTTGGACGGTGAGACCACCTGGATGTGCGAATAAAAGCTGCGGCCCATGTCAGGCACATAGACCGTCCCGGTCCAGCGCTTGGGCGTATCCCGCCGATAGGCGCGCAACAGCTGGGTGCCAATCAGATTCTGTACGCCGGACTCGCGGGCGTCCTCCAGCGCTTCCTGATTGGCAGCGATAATCGTGCCGCACAGCTCCTCGCCGCACATGGTGGTGCGAACCGAAATGCTGTGGCGGGGGTTTTGCCAGACGCCGAGCACCGCATCATTGCCGTCGCTCTGCGCAGCGGGGGCGGAAAAGGGCGCGGCGGCGAGCAGGGCGAGCGTGCGTTTCATGGTCGATGCGGCGCTGTCTGCGCTCCCAGCACGGGAGCAAGGGCAGTGAAAAAGGTTCGGACCAGCAGGTCATGGTCCATGCGCAGATAATGGCCGCCGGGCAGGGCGATCCGCCGCACATTCGCGCCTAGCATGGTTGGGCACAGACTGTCGCTTTCGGTCGCGCCGCTGATGCAGGTAACGGGCAGCCAGTGCAGTGCGCGCGCTTCGATCGATTCTACGTCGGGCGTCCCGAGATAGGCTAGGTTGAGCGGATCGGCGCGGAAATAGGCGCTGGCGCTCGGCACCACCAGTACCAGTGCGGTGACATGGGGGCGCAGATCGGCGGGCAGATGGGCGATGCCCACCCGCGCAATATCGGCACCGAACGACTGCCCGGACAGGATCACGCGGGTTGCGCCGGTTCGACGCATCGCATCGCGTACCGAATGGGCGACCAGCGCATCGACATCGGCGCGGCTTCGGCGCTTTCCGAACAATGCCGGCATGCCCACCGCATAGACCGGGATTCCCGCCTCGGTCAGCGCGTCGACAATATAGGGGCCCATACCCCAGTGCAGGCCCATATCGCCGGAAAAATAGACGACCGCCATATGCCGCGAAGGGCCGTCCGCCCTATATACGCGCACTGCGTTCGTATCGAAGAAACCGGCGCTCCAGTAGAGAATCGCTATTGCTGCAGCCAGCACCGCGAGAAGGGTCGCGGTCCAGCGCCGCCAGCGTAGACGCGGTGCCGCCGCGGCAGTTGGTTCGCGATTCGCCATCGGGGCCCCATGCAATCGACTAGCTGAAGGCAGGATTAAGCGAAGGCGCGAAAATGCAACCCGGCGGGCGCCCGAAAATGGCCGGTTCGGACGAAAATTTTTGCAGCGCAGCAGCCGGGTGGATCAGAAGATGTTCCGGCCCGCCCGGATCTGGCGCCGCGTGGTAAACAGTGCGCGCGCGGTGGCTGCGGCATCGCGCATTACGACCAGCACGCTGTCACCGGCTTCGATCCGCTCGTCGCGGGCCGGGCGCGGCAGGACATGGCCGTCGGCCCGGTCGATCTGGACGATGAACAGGCCGTTGCTCGCACGCCGCTCCGCCTCGTCAACGGTCAGGCCGCAGAGCGCGGCATCGGGAGTAGCCTCGATCCGCTCGATCTCCAGCCCCAGCGCTTCCAGTTCGGTCCGCAACCGGCCGAGCTGCGCATCGCCGCGCACTTCCTGGCTGTGCGGATAGAGGATCATCCGCGCCATCGTCTCGGCACCAATATGGGTGGGGAAGATCACCCGGTCGGCGCCGGCGTGGATCAGCTTGCGTTCGGTGGTCGTCGCTTCGCCACGCGCGATGATTTCCAGTCGCGGGTTGAGGTTGCGGGCACTCAGCGTGATGAAGACATTGGCAGCATCGTCCGGCAGCACGGTGGCAAGCGCCCGCGCGCGCTGGATACCGGCGGCGATCAGTACCTCTTCCTCGGTGGCATCACCGCCCAGCGTGCAATGCTCTGCCGCCTCGGCCTCGGCGCGCTTTTCCAGGCCACGCTCGATGATGACGAGCGGCATGCCCGCCCGCGTCAGCTCCTGCGCCAGCATCATGCCGATCCGGCCATAGCCGCAGATGACGACATGGTCCGAAAGCCGGTCGATCCGGTTTTGCATACGGGAAGCTCCGAAAATGCTACGCAATTGCAAGACGGTGAAGAACTGGACGAGCGCGCTGGTGAGCAGGATCATGCCGGTACAGCCCAGCACCATCGTGCCCATGGTCAGCGCGTGGAGATAAGGCGTGTCGATCGGCCGGACCTCGCCATAACCGACCGTGTAGAGCGTCAGCACCACCATGTAGCTGGCGTCGGCGAAGCTCCACCCTGCGGCCATATAGCCGATCGTCGAAAGCACTGCGACGACCAGTACGAAGACGAGAATGGAGACGAGATTGCGCGTCGGCGAGCCGAGTACGCTTTCTGCATCTGCCAATATCCGCCGCATCGCCATCTATTACGACAGAGGCGCGCGCATCTGTCTATTCGTAGCGACCGCAGACGCACGAAAATTGTTACGGCTGCGCCCGCTTGCGGCAAAGCGCAGCGGGAGCTAAAGGGCCGCGCTCAGCTCTTTCTCAACGACAGGCACGATCCATGAAGATCAGCGGCGTGGACATCCGTCCCGGCAACATCATCGAATATGAGGGCGGCATCTGGCGCGCCGTCAAGATCCAGCACACCCAGCCCGGCAAGGGCGGTGCCTATATGCAGGTCGAACTCAAGAACCTGCGCGACGGCCGCAAGAACAATGTCCGCTTCCGCTCGGCCGAGACCGTGGAGCGCGTGCGCCTCGACACCAAGGATTTCCAGTTCCTGTATCCGGAAGGCGACATGCTCGTCTTCATGGACAAGGAAACCTATGACCAGACGACGCTGCCGCGCGACCTGCTCGGCGACGCCGCTGCCTTCCTGCAGGACGGCATGGACGTGCTGATGGAGCTCTATGACGAAGAGCCGATCAGCGTGCAGCTGCCCGACACGATCGAAGCGACGATCGTCGAGGCTGACGCAGTCGTGAAGGGCCAGACGGCCTCGTCTTCGTACAAGCCGGCCGTACTCGACAATGGCGTGCGCATCATGGTGCCGCCGCACATCGCATCGGGCACGCGCATCGTCGTTGATGTGTACGAGCAGACCTACGTCCGCCGCGCGGATTGATCTGCCGGCTTCGGCCGAACCTATCGAAGGGAAGGGGACGGCAGGCCTGCGTCCCCTTTTCCCGTTTTCGGGTCAGGCCTTCCTTAGTCCCCCGCACGAGCGGCAGGGAGAGAGATTGATATGGTAGCGCATTCCGGCCTTCTCACCGTCATGGACCGCGCCGCGCGCAAGGCGGCTCCCCGCCTGCGCCGCGACTTCAACGAGGTCCAGCACCTGCAGGTCAGCCGCAAGGGGCCGGCGGACTTCGTGAGCATGGCCGACAAGCGCGCCGAGCAGACGCTGATCGAGGAACTGCGCAAGGCGCGTCCCGACTGGCGCATTCTGGCTGAAGAGGGCGGCGAACTGCCGGGCGACCCTGACAAGCCCCGGTTCATCGTCGATCCGCTGGATGGCACCACCAACTTCCTCCACGGCATCCCGCATTTCTCGATCGCGATCGCGGTCGAGGATCCGAACGGTTCGCAGGGCAAGCCGGAGATCACCCATGGCCTGGTCTATCAGCCGCTTACCGACGAGAGCTTCTGGGCGGAGAAGGGCCGTGGTGCCTGGCTGCAGGACCAGCGGCTGCGCGTATCCTCACGCCGCGACCTGACCGAAGCGCTGATCGCGACGGGCATTCCCTTCATGGGTCATGGCAATTTTGCCGAGTGGAGCCGAATCTTCGGTGCGGTGGCGCCGGAAGTGGCGGGGATTCGCCGGCTGGGTTCTGCGGCGCTCGACCTCGCCTGGGTCGCGGCTGGTCGCTTCGACGGTTATTGGGAATCGGACCTGAAGCCCTGGGACGTGGCGGCGGGCATGCTGCTGGTCAAGGAAGCCGGCGGCTTCGTCACCGACTATCGCGGTCAGGACATGGCGATGCAGCGGAACCAGTTCCTTGCCGCCAATGACGGGCTGCATTCGAAGCTGCACAAGCTGGTGGCGAACGCGCTGCGCTGATCCGGCGTTGTCGCGCATGGCAGACGGGGATTTTCCACAGGCTTTTCGGCTCGATGGAAAATGTCCGCTTGCTTGCCCGGGCACGTCGCGCGTGCGCGCTAAGTCCCGGTAAATCCTGTCCCAAAGTCCGGATTGGTCGATGCAACCTTTCCGGCGATCCATTCGCTATTCAGGAAGCGTGCGGGCGGCAAATTATTGCGAGTGATTCTCACTGGTTCCGGCTCTTGCCGCACCGGTGGCACCGTCCTAGAAGCCGCCGCAAGATTCCGCATTCGCGAGAAGAGAAGGCCATTGGTCGACCTGTCACAATATCTGCCGATCCTGCTGTTCCTCGGGGTCGCCCTGGTGCTCTCCAGCGCCTTCGTGTTCCTGCCCATGCTGATTTCGCGCCTGACCGGCACGAACCAGCCGTCGCCGGAAAAGCTCACCGAATATGAGTGCGGCTTCCCCGCGTTCGAGGATTCGCGCAGCCAGTTCGACGTGCGCTTTTACCTCGTCGCGATCCTGTTCATCGTGTTCGATCTGGAAGCTGCCTTCCTGTATCCATGGGCGGTGAGCGTGTTCAAGCTCGGCTGGACCGCCTGGATTTCGATGATGATCTTTGTCGCCGAGCTTGCGCTTGGCCTAATCTATGCCTGGAAGAAGGGAGCCCTGGAATGGGAGTAGAGCTTTCGGCGCCGCCCCCGCCGGGAACGCTCCCGGACGTCGGCTTCCTGAACGACATCAATGCCGAGATCGCCGACAAGGGCTTTCTCGTCACCTCCACCGAGGAACTGTTCCAGTGGGCCCGCACCGGCTCGCTCTGGTGGATGACCTTCGGTCTGGCGTGCTGCGCGGTGGAGATGATCCACGTGAACATGCCGCGCTACGACATGGAGCGGTTCGGCGCCGCCCCGCGCGCGTCGCCGCGTCAGTCGGACGTGATGATCGTCGCGGGCACGCTGTGCAACAAGATGGCCCCGGCCCTGCGCCGGGTCTATGACCAGATGTCGGAACCGAAATACGTGATTTCGATGGGCAGCTGCGCCAATGGCGGCGGCTATTACCACTATAGCTACAGCGTCGTGCGCGGTTGCGACCGGATTGTGCCCGTGGACATCTATGTTCCCGGCTGCCCGCCGACTGCAGAGGCGCTGCTCTATGGCGTGATGCAGCTTCAGCGGAAGATTCGCCGTATCGGGAGTTTCGAACGGTGAGGGCGCCTGCTCCGAAATATGCCGCCAATGACGGCGTGATCGATGCTGCGCGGGCCGCGCTGGGCGACATGCTGGTCGAGGCTAAGGACGCTGTGGGCGAAGTGTCGCTCACCGTGGTGCGCGAGAAGCTGGTCGAGGCGATGATCGCGCTGCGCGATACGCTGGGCCTGGAATATCAGCAGCTCAGCGAAATCGCCGGCGTCGACTATCCGCAGCGCGCGGAGCGGTTCGACGTGATCTACCAGCTGCTGTCGTTCACGCGGAACCACCGGATTCGCGTTCGTGTGACCACCGACGAGGAAAAGCCGGTGCCGAGCGTGACGGGCATCTGGCCGGTCGCCGGCTGGCTCGAGCGCGAGACGTACGACATGTACGGCGTGCTGTTCGAGGGCAATACCGACCTGCGCCGCATCCTGACCGATTATGGTTTCCAGGGGCATCCGCTGCGCAAGGACTTCCCGATGACGGGTTATGTCGAGCTGCGTTACTCGGAGGAATCGAAGCGCGTCGTCTATGAGCCGGTCAGCCTGGCGCAGGACTTCCGCAACTTCGATTTCATGAGCCCGTGGGAAGGCGCGAAATACGTGCTGCCGGGCGACGAAAAGGCGCCCGCTGCGCCGCCCGCGCCGCCACAGGCTGTCCAGGCAAAGACCACCGACAGCCCGGCCCAGACCGGCGCCGGCCAGTCGCACCCGGGCAACCAGCCTGGCGAAAAGCCCAAGGACTCGGACGTGATCCCCACCAAGGGTGAGGGGCAGAACCAATGACCGATACCGTCGAACAGATCATCGATCACGGCGTCGACCCGGTGACGGGTGAGACCCAGATCGCGAACTACACGATCAACTTCGGCCCGCAGCATCCTGCGGCGCACGGCGTGCTCCGTCTCGTCACCGAACTGGACGGCGAGATCATCGAGCGCATCGATCCGCATGTGGGCCTGCTCCACCGGGGCACCGAAAAGCTGATCGAGTACAAGACCTACACCCAGGCGCTGCCCTATTTCGATCGCTTCGACTATTGCTCGCCGCTGGCGATGGAGCACAGCTATGTGCTCGCGGTCGAGAAGCTGCTCGATCTGGAAGTGCCGCTGCGTGGCCAGTATCTGCGCGTGCTGTTTGCGGAGCTGACCCGCATCTGCAACCACATGCTGAACCTGGGTTCGCACGTGATGGACGTCGGCGCGATGACGCCGAACCTGTGGATGTTCGAAATCCGCGAAGACTGCCTGAACTTCTTCGAACGGGCGTCGGGTGCGCGCATGCACTCGAACTATTACCGCGTCGGCGGGGTTCGGCAGGACGTGCCGGTCAAGCTGCTGAACGACATTGCGGAATGGCTCGATACGCGCCTGCCGCGGCTGTTCGGCGACGCGATCAGCCTGGTCGCCGAGAACCGCATCTTCAAGCAGCGCAATGTCGACATCGCGATCGTGAACCGCGACGACGCGATCAAATGGGGCTTCTCCGGCCCGATGATCCGCGCCGCCGGCATTCCGTGGGACATCCGCCGCGCGCAGCCGTACGACGTGTACGACCGCATGGACTTCGAAATCCCCGTCGGCACCAAGGGCGATTGCTATGATCGCTTCATGGTCCGCGTCGAGGAAGTCTATCAGTCGGCCCGCATCATCAAGCAGTGCATTCAGGAAATGCCGGAAGGCCCGGTCCTGACGCTCGACCGCAAGGTCGGTGCGCCGAAGCGCGGCGAGATGAAGCAGTCGATGGAAGCGCTAATCCATCACTTCAAGCTCTTCACCGAAGGCTATCACGTGCCGGCGGGCGAAGTGTATGTCGCGACCGAAAGCCCGAAGGGCGAATTCGGCGTCTATCTGGTGTCGGACGGCACCAACAAACCCTATCGCTGCAAGGTGCGCCCGACCGCGTTCAGCCACCTGCAGGCGATGGATTTCATGTCCAAGGGGCACATGCTGGCGGACATCACCGCCATTCTGGGCGCCATGGACATCGTTTTTGGTGAATGTGACCGCTGATGGCTGACGCACCCCAACTCCCCGATGAAGCGGAAGTCCGCGCGCGCTGGGGCAATTTTGCCTGGACCCCGGCCAACGCCGAGAAGGCCAAGGAAATCATGGCCCGCTATCCGGCGGGTCGGCAGATGTCGTGCACCATTCCGTTTCTCGATCTGGCGCAGCGCCAGGTCGGCGCGGAAACGAACACGCAGGGCTGGCTTCCGGTTCCGGTGATCGAGTTCGTCGCCCGCGAACTGGACATGCCCTATATCCGCGTGTTCGAGGTCGCGACCTTCTACACCATGTTCAATCTGGCGCCGGTCGGCCGCTACCATGTGCAGGTCTGCGGCACGACGCCGTGCATGCTGCGCGGGTCGGACGACGTGATGGCCGCGTGCAAGTCGCGCGGGCTGAAGAAGGGCCACACCACCGAGGACGGGCTGTTCACGCTCACCGAGGTCGAGTGCATGGGCAATTGCGCGTCGGCGCCGATGGTGCAGATCAACGACGACAATTACGAGGATCTCGACTACGATCGCACGCTTGGCATCCTCGACGCGCTGGCCAAGGGCGAGACCCCGAAGACGGGTACGCAGGAGCCGGGCCGCCACACCGTCGAGCCGCTGGGCGGGCCGACCACGCTGACCGCGATGGTGGGCGAGAACCATGATTATCGGAGCGAATGGTGATGCGGGGCAACAGCCTGATCGTCACCATCCTGGCCATCATCGGCGGCATCGTCGTGCTCGGCTGGGTGCTCAAGCTCGCATTTAACTTGATCGGGACGGTCGTCCTGATCGGTCTGGCCGTAGTCTTCTATCTGTTCGTGCAGAAGCTGGTCGGGAAGGGACGCTAAGGTGCTTCAGGACAAGGACCGCATCTTCACCAATCTCTACGGCTATCAGTCGTGGCACCTCGACGCCGCCCGTGCGCGCGGCGCGTGGGACAATACCAAGGCGCTGCTGGAACTGGGCGCGGACACGATCATCGACCGCATCAAGGCTTCGGGCCTGCGCGGTCGTGGCGGCGCCGGCTTCCCGACGGGCATGAAGTGGAGCTTCATGCCGAAGAACCCGACGCCGGAGCGCCCGAGCTTCCTCGTCATCAACGCCGACGAGTCCGAGCCGGGTTCGTGCAAGGACCGCGAGATTATCCGCCACGATCCGCATCTGCTGATCGAAGGCGCGCTGGTCGCGGGCTTCGCGATGCGGGCGCGTGCGGCGTACATCTACATCCGCGGCGAATATATCCGCGAGGCTGAGACGCTGTTCGCGGCGGTCGCCGAGGCCTATACTGCGGGCCTGCTGGGCAAGAATGCCTGCGGTTCGGGCTATGACTTCGACGTCTTCGTCCATCGCGGCGCCGGGGCGTATATCTGCGGCGAAGAAACCGCGATGATCGAGAGCCTGGAAGGCAAGAAGGGCCAGCCGCGCCTGAAGCCGCCGTTCCCGGCGGGTGCGGGCCTCTATGGCTGCCCGACCACGGTCAACAACGTCGAGTCGATCGCGGTTGCGCCGACGATCCTGCGGCGCGGCCCCGAATGGTTCGCCAGCTTCGGCAACGAGAACAACAAGGGCACCAAGCTCTTCCAGATCTCGGGCCATGTGAACAAGCCGTGCGTGGTCGAAGAGGCCATGTCGATCCCGTTCCGCGAGCTGATCGAGAAGCATTGCGGCGGCATCCGCGGCGGCTGGGACAATCTGCTCGCGGTGATCCCGGGCGGTTCGTCGGTGCCGCTGGTTCCGGCAGCCCAGATCATGGACTGTCCGATGGATTTCGACGGCCTGCGCGCACTCGGCTCGGGCCTCGGCACCGCGGCCGTGATCGTGATGGACAAGTCGACCGACATCGTCCGCGCGATCAGCCGGCTCTCCTACTTCTACAAGCATGAGAGCTGCGGCCAGTGCACGCCGTGCCGCGAAGGCACCGGATGGATGTGGCGGGTGATGGAAAGGCTGCGCACCGGCGACGCCGACATCACCGAAATCGACACGTTGCAGCAGGTCACCAAGCAAGTCGAAGGCCACACCATCTGCGCCCTGGGCGACGCGGCCGCCTGGCCGATCCAGGGCCTGATCCGCCATTTCCGCCCCGAGATCGAGCGCCGGATCACCGAGCGCAAGTCGGGCGGCATCGAAACCATGCAAGAGGCGGCAGAGTAATGCCCAAGCTCAAGGTTGACGGAATCGAAGTAGAGGTGCCGCAGGGCGCCACCGTGCTCCAGGCCTGCGAGGCCGCGGGCAAGGAGATTCCGCGTTTCTGCTATCATGAACGGCTTAGCATCGCCGGCAATTGCCGCATGTGCCTGGTCGAGGTGAAGCCCGGACCGCCCAAGCCGCAGGCTTCGTGCGCGCTGCCGGCCGCCGACAATCAGGAAATCCGCACCGACAGCCCGATGGTGAAGGCTGCGCGCGAAGGCGTGATGGAATTCCTGCTGATCAACCACCCGCTCGATTGCCCCATCTGCGATCAGGGCGGCGAGTGCGATCTGCAGGACCAGTCGGTCGCCTATGGCCGTGGGAGCTCGCGCTACGAGGAAAACAAGCGCGCGGTCACGGAAAAGTACATGGGGCCCATCATCAAGACGGTGATGACCCGTTGTATCCAGTGCACCCGCTGCGTTCGGTTCGGCGAGGAAGTGGCAGGCGTGGAGGATATCGGCGCGATCTATCGCGGCGAGAACATGCAGATCACGACCTATCTCGAAAAGGCGTTCAAGAGCGAGCTTTCGGGCAATGTCGCGGACCTGTGCCCGGTCGGCGCGCTGACCCACAAGCCGGTCGCGTTCGAATATCGCCCCTGGGAGCTGAAGCGGAACCTGTCGATCGACGTGATGGACGCGGTCGGCACCAACATCCGCCTCGACAGCCGCGGCCGTCAGGTGATGCGCGTCCTTCCGCGCATCAACGAGGACGTGAACGAGGAGTGGGCGCACGACAAGACCCGCTACCATGTTGACGCGCTGGTCCGCCGCCGTCTCGACCGCCCGTTCGTTCGCAAGGACGGCAAGCTGGTTCCGGCGAGCTGGGAAGAAGCGTTCGACGCGATTGCGGGCGTGGCCGCCACGGCGGGTTCCAGCGTCGCGGCGATCGCCGGCGATCTGCTCGATGCCGAGACCATGTATGCTGCCAAGGCGCTGGTGAAGGCGTTCGGTTCGGACCTGCTCGAAGGCCGCCAGACCGGCATGGCCTATGACACGTCGAGCCTGTCGGCGGTGGCGTTCAACACCACCATCGCGGCGCTCGAAGAGGCCGATGCGATCCTGCTGGTCGGCACCAACCTGCGCTGGGAAGCGCCGCTGGTGAACACCCGCGTGCGCAAGGCGATCAAGCGCGGCGCCAAGGTGTTCGCGATCGGGCCGGAAGTCGACCTGACCTACAAGGTCGAGTGGCTGGGCGATGATCTGGGGCTGCTGAACAGCCTGCCGGAGCATCTCGCCCAGGCGATCGACAATGCGAAGAAGCCTGCGCTGATCCTCGGCCCGGGCGCGCTGAAGAACGGCCATGGTGCTGCACTCGCGATTGCCGGTGCGTTCCAGCGCGCCGCGACCGAGACCGAAGCGGCATGGAACGGCTTCAACGTCGTCCACACCGCGGCGGCGCGGATGGCCGGCCTGATGCTCGGCTATGCGCAGAAGGGCGGCATTGCCGACATCGTCGCAGCTGCGCCGAAGCTCGCCTTCTTCCTGGGCGCTGACGAGGTGGACTTCACCAAGTTCGCCGGCAGCTTCAAGGTCTATATCGGCCACCATGGCGATCAGGGCGCGCATCATGCCGATGTGATCCTGCCGGGCGCCACCTATGCCGAGAAGCCGGGCACCTATGTGAACCTGGAAGGCCGCGTGCAGCGCGCCGATCGGGCGGTGTTCGCACCGGGCGAGGCGCGTGAGGACTGGACGATCCTGCGCGCGCTCTCCGAAAAGCTCGGCCGCACGCTGCCGTTCGACAGCTTCGACGAACTGCGCGCCGCGATGGCCGCCGAGGTTCCGGCGCTCGGCCAGGAAGGTCTGGCCGGTTATGCGTGGAATCCGCCGTCGCTGCCGTCGCAGGCTTCCGGCCCGGTGACCTATCCGATCGCCGACTTCTATCTCACCAACGCCATCTGCCGTGCGTCGCCGACGATGCAGCGCTGCTCGGCCGAACTGCTCCATGGCGAAGATTTCGCAGAGGCCGCAGAATGACCTCCTGGTTCACCTATCTCGGCCTGCCGTTCGAGGCGGCCTGGTTTATCGCCACGCTGATCGACATTCTCGTCATCGCGCTGCCGGTGATGCTGGCCGTCGCGATGGTCATCTATGCCGATCGCAAGATCTGGGCGGCGATGGCGCTGCGTCGCGGTCCGAACGTCGTCGGTCCGCTCGGCCTGCTCCAGTCGTTTGCCGACGGCCTGAAGGTCGCGCTGCAGGAAACCATTGTGCCGTCGGGTGCGAACAAGGGCCTGTTCCTGCTCGCGCCGATCATCACCTTCACGGTCGCGCTGATCGTGTGGGCGGTGGTGCCGTTCCAGGCGGGCGTCGCGCTGTCGAACATCAATGTCGGCCTGCTCTATGTGCTCGCGGCCTCGTCGCTGGGCGTGTACGGCATCATCCTCGCCGGCTGGTCTTCGAACTCGAAATATCCGTTCTACTCGGCGATCCGCGCCGCCGCACAGATGGTGAGCTACGAAGTCTCGATCGGCTTCGTGCTGATCTCGGTCGTGCTCTGGGCCGGCAGCTTCAACCTCGGCACCATCGTCGAGGCGCAGAAGGGCTATTACGGCCAGTTCCTCGGCGGCTTCGGCATCAACGGCAACTTCGTCAACCCGCTGCTGTTTCCGATGGCGATCGTGTTCTTCATCTCGTCGCTTGCCGAGACGCAGCGCGCGCCGTTCGACCTGACCGAGGCGGAATCGGAGCTGGTTGCGGGCTATCAGACCGAATATTCGTCGATGGCCTTCGCGCTCTACTGGCTCGGCGAGTATGCCAACGTCATCCTGATGTGCGCGCTGAACGCCACGCTGTTCTGGGGCGGCTATCTCCCGCCGTTCGACTGGGCGCCGCTCTACATGGTGCCGGGTATCATCTGGCTGTTCGCCAAGATGCTGTTCTTCTTCTTCTGCTTCAGCTGGGTGAAGGCCACCGTCCCGCGCTATCGCTATGACCAGCTGATGCGCCTGGGCTGGAAGATCTTCCTGCCGCTGTCGCTTCTCTTCGTCTTCCTCGTTTCCGGGTACCTCATGCTGACCCGGGTTGGAGTGCCCGCATGAGCGTCGCAAGTTTCGTCCGCACCTGGACTCTCTGGGAGTTCGTGAAGGCGCATGCCCTGACCTTGAAGTATTTCTTCAAGCCCAAGGCGACGATCAACTATCCGTACGAGAAGAACCCGGTGTCGCCGCGTTTCCGCGGCGAGCACGCCCTGCGCCGCTATCCCAATGGCGAGGAACGCTGCATCGCATGCAAGCTTTGCGAGGCGGTGTGCCCGGCGCTGGCGATCACGATCGAGGCCGAACCGCGCGACGACGGCAGCCGCCGCACGACGCGCTACGACATCGACATGACCAAGTGCATCTATTGCGGCCTGTGCCAGGAAGCGTGCCCGGTCGATGCGATTGTCGAGGGGCCGAATTTCGAATTTTCCACCGAAACACGTGAAGAGCTGATTTATCAAAAGGATAAGCTGCTCGCGAACGGCGATCGCTGGGAACGCGCGATTGCGGCGAACCTTGCCGCCGACGCGCCGTACCGTTAAGCGCCGCACCATTCAAAGGGGCCATCCGATTCCGTGATCCAGCTTCTCGCCTTTTACCTGTTCGCGATCATCGTGTGCGTCTCCGGCGCATTCACGATCCTGTCGCGCAACCCGGTACATTCCGTCCTGTGGCTCATCCTGGCGTTCTTCAACGCAGCGGGCCTGATGGTGCTCGTGGGCGCCGAATTCATCGCCATGCTGCTGGTGATCGTCTATGTCGGCGCGGTCGCGGTGCTCTTCCTGTTCGTCGTGATGATGCTTGACATCGACTTTGCCGAGCTGCGCGCTGGCGTGATGAAATATGCCGCTGTCGGCGGCCTGCTCGCGGTGGCGCTGGTCGCGGAGATCATCGTCGCGGTTGGTGCGTGGAGCGCCGGCACGCTGGCGCTGGGTCGCCGCGTCGCGCCGGTGGACGGCGGCGTGCCGAATATCGAAGCGATCGGCCAGCTGCTCTACACGCGCTACCTCTTCGTGTTCGAAGGCGCCGGCCTGGTGCTGCTCGTCGCGATGATCGGTGCGATCGTTCTGACCTATCGCAAGCGCAGCGACGTGCGGCCGCAGAATGTCGGCAAGCAGATCGCGCGCCGCGCCAAGGATGCCACCCGCAACATGAACCCGGCTGTCGGGCAGGGGATGGAGCTGTGATCACGCTAACCCATTATCTGGTCGTCTCGGCGATCCTGTTCACCATGGGGGTGCTGGGCATCTTCATGAACCGGAAGAACCTGATCGTCATCCTCATGGCGATCGAGCTGATCCTGCTGAGCGTGAACCTCAATCTCGTCGCCTTCTCGTCGTTCCTGCACGACCTGGTCGGTCAGGTGTTCGCGATGTTCGTGCTGACCGTCGCCGCCGGTGAGGCCGCGATCGGCCTTGCGATCCTGGTCATCTATTTCCGCGGTCGCGGCACGATTTCGGTCGACGACGTCAATCGGATGAAGGGCTGATGTCGTCCATTCTGATCATCGTATTCCTGCCGCTGATCGCGGCAGCCGTTGCGGGTCTGGTGAACAAGTCGTTCGGGGCTGCGCTCCCGAAGCTGGTCACCACGATCTCGCTGTTCGTGGCATGCGGCCTTTCGTGGCCCATCTTCATTCAATATCTGGGCGGCAATGCCGCGCCGAGCGTCACGCCGGTGCTGCACTGGGTCAGCTCGGGCACGATGAATTTCACCTGGGAACTTCGCGTTGATGCGCTGACCGCAGTGATGCTCGTCGTCGTCACGAGCGTCTCGGCGCTCGTTCACCTCTATAGCTGGGGCTATATGAGCGAGGAGCCGGACCAGCCGCGCTTCTTCGCCTATCTCTCGCTGTTCACCTTCGCGATGCTGATGCTCGTGACCGCGAACAATCTGGTGCAGATGTTCTTCGGCTGGGAAGGCGTGGGCCTCGCGTCCTACCTCCTCATCGGTTTCTGGTTCCGCAAGCCGAGCGCCAATGCCGCGGCGATCAAGGCCTTTGTGGTCAACCGCGTCGGCGACCTTGGTTTCATGCTCGGCATCTTCGGCACCTTCCTGGTGTTCGGCACCGTCGACATCCCGACGATCCTGGCTGCCGCGCCGAGCCATGCCGGTTCGACCATCGGCTTCCTCGGCCACCGCTTCGACACGCTGACCGTGCTCTGCCTGCTGCTGTTCGTCGGCGCGATGGGCAAGTCGGCGCAGCTCGGCCTGCACACCTGGTTGCCGGACGCGATGGAAGGCCCGACCCCGGTGTCGGCGCTGATCCACGCCGCGACCATGGTGACCGCCGGCGTGTTCATGGTCTGCCGCATGTCGCCGATGTTCGAACAGAGCCATGTCGCGATGGGCGTGGTCGCCACGATCGGCGCCGCGACCTGCTTCTTCGCCGCAACCGTCGGCACGACGCAGACCGACATCAAGCGCGTGATCGCCTATTCGACCTGCTCGCAGCTCGGCTACATGTTCTTTGCGGCGGGCGTCGGCGCCTATGGCGCGGCGATGTTCCACCTGTTCACGCACGCCTTCTTCAAGGCGCTGCTGTTCCTGGGTGCCGGCTCGGTGATCCACGCGATGCACCACGAGCAGGACATGCGCTATTATGGCGGCCTGCGTAAGCACATCCCGATCACCTATTGGGCGATGATGATGGGCACGCTCGCCATCACCGGCGTTGGCATCCCCGCGCTGTTCGGGAACCCGGTGGCGTTCGGCTTTGCCGGCTTCCACTCGAAGGACGCGATCATCGAGGCGAGCTATGCTGCCGGCAACACCGGCGTCTTCTGGGTCGGCGTGATCGTGGCCTTGCTCACCAGCTTCTATTCGTGGCGTCTGGTGTTCCTGACCTTCCATGGCAAGCCGCGCTGGGCGGCTTCCGAGCACATCCAGCACGCGGTGCATGACGCGCACGGCCATGGCCATGACGATCATGCGCATGCCGCGCACCCCGCGCACGGTCACGATCATCACCACGCGCACGACCATGGCGACGGCACGGCGGGCTATCACCCGCATGAAAGCCCGCCGGTCATGCTGCTGCCGCTGATTATCCTGTCGGTTGGCGCGGTGCTCGCTGGCTTCGTCTTCCACGGCTTCTTCATCGAGCCGACGGCTGGCGAAACCTATTGGCACGGCGCACTCGCCTTCAACGAGCATCTGATGCACGCGATGCATGCGGTGCCGGTGTGGGTGAAGCTGTCGGCGACGGTGGCGATGCTGAGCGGTCTGGCGATCGCCTGGTATGCCTATCTGGTTTCGCCGGGCTTCCCGGCGGCGTTCGCCGAGCAGTTCCGTCCGCTGTACCTGTTCCTGCTCAACAAATGGTATTTTGACGAGCTCTACAACTTCCTGTTCGTCCGCCCGGCAATGGCCATCGGCCGCCTGCTCTGGAAGCGGGGCGACGAACAGACGATCGACCGGTTCGGCCCGAATGGCGCCGCGCGACTGGTGCAGATCGGGAGTGTGGGTGCCGTCAAGCTGCAATCGGGGTATCTCTACACCTATGCCTTCGTCATGCTGATCGGGCTTACGGCCGCGCTCACCTGGGTCATTGCGGGGTGATGGAAAAATGACCGGCATTCCGATCCTTTCCGTCCTGCTCGCGGTGCCTGCGGTTGCCGCTGTGCTCTGCCTCTTCGTCGGTGCGCAGGGAGCCCGCTGGACGGCGCTCCTCGCCACGCTGGTGAACCTGGCGCTGGGTGTCGTCCTCTGGATGCACTTCCAGTCGGGCGCCGGCGCGCCGCAGTGGCAGTTTGTTGAGCATGTCAGCCTGTTCCAGCTCGGCGGCGTCGATTTCGCCTGGGCGCTGGGCATTGACGGCTTCGCGCTCAACCTGATCATGCTGTCGCTGTTCCTGATGCCGATCTGCATCGGGGCAAGCTGGCTGTCGGTCACCAAGCGCGTGCCCGAATATATGGCGGCGTTCCTCGCCACCGAAGTGCTGATGATCGGCACTTTCGCGGCGCAGGATCTGTTCCTGTTCTACATCTTCTTCGAAGGTGGCCTGATCCCGATGTATCTGATCATCGGTATCTGGGGCGGCGTGAACCGCATCTATGCGTCGTACAAGTTCTTCCTGTACACGCTGATCGGCTCGCTGCTGATGCTGATCGCGATGATCGCAATGGTGCTCAATACCGGCACCACCTCGATCCCGGTGCTGATGGCGCATGACTTCCCGGCCAACTGGCAGACCTGGCTGTGGCTGGCCTTCTTCGCCTCGTTCGCGGTGAAGATGCCGATGTGGCCGTTCCACACCTGGCTTCCCGATGCGCACGTGCAGGCGCCGACCGCGGGGTCGGTCATCCTGGCGGGCGTGCTGCTGAAGCTCGGCGGCTATGGCTTCCTGCGCTTCTCGCTGCCGATGTTCCCGCTGGCCTCGGTCCAGTTCATGTGGCTGGTGTTCGCGCTGTCGTGCATCGCCGTGGTGTACACCTCGCTCGTCGCGCTGGTGCAAACCGACATGAAGAAGCTGATCGCCTATTCGTCCGTCGCCCACATGGCGATCGTTACCATGGGTCTCTTCGCCTTCAACGCGAACGGCATCGACGGTGCGATGATGGTGATGCTCGGCCATGGCCTGGTGTCGGGCGCGCTGTTCCTGTGCGTCGGCATCATCTACGACCGTCTGCACACCCGCGAGATCGACCGGTACGGCGGTCTTGCGATCAACATGCCACGTTATGCGGTGCTGTTCCTGCTGTTCACCATGGCCTCGATCGGCCTGCCGGGGACCAGCAACTTTGTCGGCGAATTCCTCGGTCTGGCAGGAACCTATCAGGTTTCGACCTGGACCGCGCTGATCGGCACGACCGGCATCATCCTCGGCGCCGCCTATATGCTCTACCTGTTCCGTCGGGTGGTGTGGGGTGACCTGACCAAGGACGATGTGAAGGCGATGCCGGACCTTGATGGCCGCGAAATCGCGATGCTGGTCGCGCTGGCGGCGGCGGTGTTGTGGATGGGCGTTTATCCCACCAGCTTCCTGCAGCCGATGCGTGCCGATGTCGAACGGCTGACTGCGCGCCTCAACAGCGCCGCCCATACCGCTTCGATCAGCGACTCCAAACCCACGCCGGGTACGCCGCAGGCGGCACCCGCCCATGAGGCCTCCGCGCACGGGGAGGCGCACTGATGACCTATTCGACGCAATTGCTGATGACGCTGCCGGAGCTGGTGCTCTCGGTCGGTTCGATCGTGCTGATGCTCGTGGCCGCCTGGGGCGGCCAGGCATCGACCAAGTTGGTAAGCTGGGTGTCGGTGGCGCTGCTCGCGGGTGCCGGCATCGCGCTGGCGGGGCCTTCGGCCACGGGCGGCGTGGCCTTTGGCGGTCTCTATCGCGCGGACGCCTTCGCGACCTTCGCCAAGGTGGTTATCTATGTCGCGGCAGGTATCGCCATCCTGATCGCGCCAAAATTCTTCGAGCGTACCTCGGGCGATGATCTTCGGCCGGAATATCCGGTGCTGATCCTGCTTTCGACGGTCGGCATGGGCATGATGGTGTCGGCGGGCGACCTGCTGAGCCTCTATGTCGGTCTCGAGCTGCAGAGCCTGTCGGCCTACATCCTCGCCAGCTTCATGCGTCGCGATACGCGGTCGGCCGAAGCGGGCCTCAAATATTTCGTGCTCGGCGCGCTGGCCTCCGGCATCCTGCTCTATGGCATCAGCCTGGTCTATGGCTTTGCCGGCACGACGCTGTTCGACGGTATCGCCAACGCATACAGCGCCGGCCTGAAGTCGCCGCAGCATCTGGGCCTGCTGTTCGGGCTGGTATTCGTGTTCGCTGGTCTCGCGTTCAAGATCTCGGCGGTGCCGTTCCACATGTGGACGCCCGACGTGTATGAAGGTGCGCCGACCCCGGTGACCGCCTATTTCGCGTCGGCGCCGAAGATGGCGGCGGTGGCGCTTGCGGTGCGCGTGGCGATCGATGCCATGGGTCCGGCCATCCATGACTGGCGCCAGATCGTGATCTTCGCGTCGCTCGCCTCGATCATCTTCGGCGCTGTGGCGGCGATCGGCCAGACCAACATCAAGCGTCTGCTCGCTTACTCGTCGATCAACAATGTCGGCTTCGCGCTGATCGGCCTTGCCGCCGGCGGCCCGGAAGGTGTGTCGAGCGTGCTCGTCTACATGGCGATCTATGTCGTCATGACGATCGGCAGCTTCCTGGTGGTGCTGCAGATGCGCGGTGAGGATGGCGAGCCGGTCGAGACGATTTCCAGCCTGTCGGGCATGTCGCGCACGCGGCCGGGTCTGGCGTTGGCTCTTATGATCTTCATGCTCAGCCTTGCGGGTATTCCGCCGCTGCTCGGCTTCTTCGCCAAGCTGGGCGTGTTCATCGCGGCTGTGAATGCCGGCCTCTGGGTCTTCGCTGCGGTGGGTGCCGCTGCCTCGACGATCGGTGCCTATTATTACCTGAAGATCGTCAAGACGATGTACTTTGACGAGCCGGCCCCGGCCTTTGCCGGCAAGACCGACCTTATCGAGGGCGGCCTGATCACGATCAGCGCGGTGGCGATCTCGCCGATTGGCTGGCTGGTGTTCGGCGCACTGGGTAGCTGGGCCGTGGTCGCAGCGAAGGCGCTGTTCTGACGGCGGTTATCCGTACCGTCGCCGAGACGGGATCGACCAATGCCGACATGCTCTCCCTGGCGCTTTCGGGCGCCGGGGAAGGCTTTTGGTTGCGGGCGGAGCGCCAGACTGCTGGCAAGGGTCGGCAGGGCCGACCCTGGGTTTCGCCCGTCGGCAATTGCTATATCTCCACGCTGGTACGGCTGCGGCCTACCGATCCGCCGCCCGCGACGCTGGCCTTGGTGTCCGCCGTTGCGCTGGAAGAGGCGGTGCGCGCCTTTGGCGTGACGGCGATGCTTAAATGGCCGAACGATCTGCTGGTGGGCGGCGCCAAGCTGTCCGGCATTCTGCTGGAACGCGCCGGCGACGCGGTCGCAGTGGGGATTGGTGTCAATCTTGCTGCCGCCCCCGAAGGCCTCGACCGCGCGGCTACCAGTCTCGCGGCGCAGGGTGTGCCGGTGGTGCCCGATGTTTTCGCCGAAGTACTGGCCGAGAGCTTTGGCCGTTGGCTGGGCAAATGGCGCGGCGAAGGGCTGTGGCCGGTCCGCGAGCGCTGGCTGGCACGCGCTCATCCCGAAGGTACGGCGCTTACGGCGCGCCTGAGCGATGGCAGCAGCGTGGATGGGCTGTTTGGCGGCATGGATAGCGAAGGCGCGCTCATCCTGCGCTTGGCCGATGGCACCAGCCGTGCCATTCACGCGGGCGACGTGTTCCTGTTGTAAGGACGAAGGGGTAGGGGATGCTGCTCGCGATCGATGCCGGCAATACCAATGTCGTGTTCGCGCTGCTCGACAAGGGCGAGGTGCGTGCGCGCTGGCGCATCGCCACCGACCCGCGCCGCACCGCCGACGAATATGCTGTTTGGCTCAGCCAGCTGCTGGCGCTCGAAGGATTTGAGCGCAGCGTCGTAAGCGCGGTGATCATCGGCACGGTGGTGCCGCGCGCGCTCCACAATCTGCAGGTGTTGTCGTCGAAATATTTCGGCACCGAAGCGGTCATCGCCGGTCAGGGCCGCGCCGAATGGGGCTTTGCGCTGGATGTCGACGAGCCGCAAAATCTGGGCGCTGACCGGGCCCTCAACGTCATCGCCGGCCATGCGCGGCACGAGGGCGACCTCATCATCATCGATTTCGGCACCGCGACGACATTCGACGTGGTCGATTATCGCGGCGCCTATAAGGGCGGGATCATCGCGCCGGGCATCAACCTCTCGCTCGACGCGCTGGTGACGGCCGCTGCGAAGCTGCCGCGCATCGCCATCACCGCGCCGGAAACCACCAGCGTTGTCGGCCGCAACACCGTCGATCAGATGCATATCGGCATCTATTGGGGCTATATCGCGATGATCGAGGGGCTGGTCGCGCGGTTGAAGGCCGAGGTGGGCCGTCCGCTCAAGGTAATTGCGACGGGTGGCCTCGCGATCCTGTTCGAAAAGCATATATCGGTGTTCGACGCCATCGAGCCCGATCTGACGATCCAGGGCCTCTCCATGCTGTGGGAACGCAGCCAGCAAGGAAGTTAAGTGACTCCAGGAAACGAACTGCTTTTTCTCGCGCTCGGCGGGTCGGGTGAGATTGGCATGAACGTCAATCTCTATGGTTGCCAGGGCAAGTGGTTGATGGTCGATTGCGGCATTACCTTTGGCGATGCCAGCTATCCGGGCATCGACGTGATCCTGCCCGACCTGCAGTTCATCGAGGATCGTCTGGACGACCTGCTTGGGATCGTGCTGACCCACGGGCACGAGGACCATATCGGCGCGCTGCCGTATCTGGCGGGTGATCTGGGCGTGCCGCTTTACGCGACGCCGTTCACCGCCGGGCTGATCCACGGCAAGCTTTCCGAAGAGGGCATCGAGGACCGCGTCGAGCTGAACGTGGTCGACGAGGAAGGGCCGTTCGATATCGGCCCGTTCCGAATCACCTACACGCCGTTGGCGCACTCGATTCCCGAGGGCAACGCGGTGCTGATCGAAACGCCCTATGGCAACGTGTTCCACACCGGCGACTGGAAGCTGGATGAGGCCCCGTCGCTGGGTGGCGCCTCTACCGCCGAAGAACTGACGGCGATCGGCGATCGCGGCGTGCTGGCGCTGGTCTGTGATTCGACCAACGTGTTCAATCCCGAGGCCTCAGGCTCGGAGGCAGAGGTCCGCAAGGGGCTCGACGAAGTGATCGGCGCCGCCAAGGGGCGGGTGCTCGTCACCACCTTTGCCTCGAATGCAGCACGCCTGCAGACGCTTGGCGAAGTTGCGCGCGATACCGGCCGTGAGCTGTGCGTCGCCGGCCGCTCGCTCGACCGGATCATCCGCGTCGCCAAGGCGACAGGCTATCTGCGCGATTTCCCCGAGACGGTGGATTTCGAAACCGCGATGACGCTGCCCGCCTCGCGCGTGCTGATCGTCGCGACTGGCGGCCAAGGCGAGCCGCGTGCCGCGCTCAATCGCATTGCTGAGGGCAGCCATGTGCTGAAGCTGCACCAGGGCGATCTGGTCGTCTTCTCGTCGCGCCAGATTCCGGGCAACGAAATCGCGATCGGCAAGATCATGAACACGCTGGCGGACAAGGGTGTCGACATCGTCACGGATCGTCAGGCGTTCGTCCATGTTTCCGGCCACCCCGGGCGGCCCGAGCTTGCGGCGATGTACAAGTGGATTCGGCCGGAGATCATCCTCCCGGTCCATGGCGAGATCCGCCACATGCACGAACAGGCTCGCTTCGCGCTGGCGCAGGGCGTGCCGCAGGCGGTTACGCAGGTGAATGGCGAAATCGTTCGGCTGGCGCCGGGCAAGCCGGAGAAGATCGGCTTTGCGCCTGCCGGTAGACTGGTGCTCGACGGCGACGTTATCCTGCCAGCCGACGGCGCGACGATGACCGAACGGCGCCGCATCGCGCTCTATGGCCAGATGTCGGTTGCGGTGGCGATCGATCGCAAGGGGCGGCTGCTAGGCAGCCCGCAGATCCGCATTCAGGGCGTGCCGGTGGAGGAAGATCGCGATGATCTGATCGACGCCGCTGCCGATGCCGCCACGGAAGCCGTGGCGAAGGAGACCCGCGACCGCGAGAAGCTGCGCGAGGCCCTCCGGCTGGCGGTACGGCGAGTGGCGACGCGCTTCACTGGCAAGAAACCGGTGGTGGACGTGCTGCTGATCGAGGCGTAGCATCTGCCCATGAAGTGGCAGTCGGCGCTTGCGATCTATTTCCTGTTCTGGGCGATGTCGGTCTTCTTTGTGCTGCCGTTCGGCGTACGGACGAGCGAGGAAGCCGGCGTTCCGCTGGTTCCGGGCCAGGCACCCAGCGCGCCGCACCAGTTCAATGCGGGGCGCATCGCGCTGCGGACGACGATCGTGTCGGCCGTGCTGTTCGCGCTATTCTACCTCAACTATGTCTATGGCTGGTTGACGCCGGATATGCTCGACTGGGTGCACATGCCCAACGCGAATTAGCTTCGTACTACCAGCCAGAGGCGGTGCCTCTTCTATAAAGAAGAGATGGACGCCTTAAATAGCCTGCATGTTCAGATGCTTGCCGCGCTCGATGAGATGGAGCGGCTGTGCCTGGCGTCGCGCTGCGAGGAAGAAGCGGTAATGGCCGGGCGTTACCGGTTGACGCGCTTGAGCACCGCCCGTCGGCAATGCGTTACCAGCCTTTGCGAGCGCGCAATTGCCGAAGGGCGCGGCGATGCATCGATCGTCGCACTGCGGGACGACACACGCCGTTCGCGCGCTGAATCGAGCCATCATATCGGCACCTGGACCTTGCGACGGGTAAGCAGTGACTGGGCCGGTTATTGTCGTGCGTCGGCGGTAATCCGCAGCAAGTTGCGGCAGGAGATCGCCCGCGAGCGCGCAATTCTCGCTGGCGAAACTGACGGTATTCACCCGGGCGCGGCCGCCGATCCGGCGAGCAGGCCGCCATCAATGTTGAATTCGGCGCCGGTGACATAGGCCGATTCATCGGCCGCCAGCATCGCAGCGACCCCCGCGACTTCCTCGGCCGTGCCGAAGCGCCGTAGCGGCGTGTCGGCGACGAAAGCGGCGATGCGGATTTCCCGATCCGGCCCGTCTCCGAGCATCGGTTCCCACATCGGCGTGAGAATCGCCGCCGGGTGGATCGAGTTGCAGCGAATTCGCCAACCTTGCTGCGCACAATAGAGCGCGACGCTTTTGCTGTGGTTGCGCACCGCCGCCTTGGAGGAGGCATAGGCGGCCGCGAGGGGAATGCCCACCAATCCCGAGCGCGACGAGAGGTTGATGATCGAGCCGGTGCCTCGGTCCTTCATCGCGCCGATCGCATAGCGGCAGCCAAGAAAGGTGCCGTCGAGATTGACGCGGTGTACCGCTCGCCAGTCCGCCAGTGTTGCATGCTCCGGGTCATGGGCGGCGGGTCCGTCCTGAAAGCCAGTGATCCCGGCATTGTTCACCATCACATCGGCGGTGGGTACCAGTTGCGCCAGCCGCTCCCAGTCGGTTTCCTCCGCCACGTCGAGTTCGATGAAATCGCAGCCAAGCGCTGCCGCCGCCGTCGCACCCGCATCGATGTCGCGGTCCGTCAGGATCACGGTGGCGCCTTCGGCCAGGAAGCGCGCGCAAATTGCGCGGCCGATGCCGCGCGCGCCGCCGGTTACGACGCAGGTCTTGCCGTTCAGTCTTTGCATGATTGTCTCGCAGATAGAGTCCAGCCGCGACGGCGCCGGGCCGCCCGCTTGTGCATTGCCGCCTTAGCGGTGACGCTGGATCATCGTTCGCAAGACTCCTTGTGCAGAAAAGCTGGGCGTCGGCCCGGGCGCTCGCAAGCCTTAGGTGCGCAGCCGCTCGATTGCCTGGGCAAGCGCGACATAGAGTTTGCCCATATCCGACGACAGCAAGGTGACACCCAGCGGCGATCCGTCGCGCAGCGCGAGGATCTGGCGCAGCATGGCCTCGAAGTCGTGGATATAGCGGTTCACATTGTCGCGGAAGGTCTCGTCGCCGTCATAGAGGCGCAGCACTTCCCGCGCGTCCTGCGGATCGAGCAGGCGTACCGCACGGCGCGTAAAGACACCGCGGTCCCCCTTGAGATAGGCCGCCCAGGCGCTGTCGGTCACTTCGGCGGAGAAAGTCTTGGCGATGTCGATCGAGGCCGAGTTCAGCGCCTCGATCAGCAGCGACACGCGGCGCGAGAAGGAATCGCTGTCGGCGCGCTCCTGCGCCTCGCGCGCTTCCTCGATACGTGCCTCCAGCGCGCTGCTGGCGTCGCTGAGAGCCTGCATCTGATCGCTGAGGCGGCCTGAGGCGCGGGCCGCAGCCTGCACGGCGGCATCCGTTTCGCGCTGCAACGCTTGCAACTGATACTGTACGGAATTCTCCACGGCGCGTTGCAGTGCCTCGCCGCTTGCTTCCTCGATCGCACGGGCAGCGTCAGGCACGATCGCGGCGAGCGTTTCGCGCGCGTGGTCGGCGGCGGCGTGCGAGGTCTCTCGCACCCGCACCAGTGCTTCGACGAGGTCGGGCGCGGCGCTGTCGGTGAAGCGTCGCGTCGTCGCGATTGTCTCGTCGACGATGCGACCCAGCGTTTCGGCCTGCTCGCCACCGGTCGCCAGCGTATCCAGCAGCGATTGTTGCGTTTTCGCCAGGGTGTCGCGCTGCTTCGATACAACATCGGCGATCGCTTCGATCGCATCGTGCGTGCTCTCGGCGGCCGTGACCAGCGCAAGCAGCTCGGGCTTGGACGCGGAAACGACCTTGCGGCTGTCGTTGATTCGCGCGTCGAGCCGGGCCAGCGCCTCCGGCATCGTCTCGTCCATCTCGCGCGCGGCGGCGTCGAGCGCGGTCAGCAGTTCCTCAGCGGTGCCGATAACGACTCGGGCCGTGGTGTCGCCTGCGCGCATCGCGTCGGTCATCGCATCCATCGATTGATGGAGGACACTGATGGTCGCGGACAGCGACTGGGTGCGCTCCATGCCGGTCGCGTGCAGCGCGTCGAGTTCGCGATCGAGCTGCGCAGCGCCGTCCGCCAGGCGCTGGAACAGCGCGTCGCTGCGCATCTTTTCTTCGCTGAGGCGCGAAGAGATGCGCTGGATGACTTCCTCGATGGCGGCAATTCGGTCGCCCATCGCGGTCGTGCTTTCCAGCCCGGCGCGCTCCAGCGAGGCCTGATTGGCGGCGACCATCGCCAGCATCGCTTCGCCCGTGGCCGCGATGCCGCGGCGGGATTCGTCGACTGCCTGCGATGCGCGTTCGAGCACCGCGTCAACATCGGCGGACATCTGACCGGTAAGCTGCTCCAGACGGCTGCTGGCAGCGGCGCTGCTGGCTTCCATCCGGGCAATATTGGCGGCCAGCCGCTCGGCAGCACCGCTGGCGATCTGGTCGGCCTCGCGACCACGCTCACCGAGCGCGGAAAGCTGCGCATCCAGCGCTGCAGCGCGTTCACTGGCGAGGAGCCCGGCGGCATCGACGCGCTCCGCCAGCCCACGCATTTCGTCATGGGCCTTGGGAAGGGTGGAAAGGACCACCGCCACGCGCCGCTCGGCATCGGCGGTCGTGTCCCCAAGCTGTTGCACGCTGGACTGGACTGCCTGGGCCTGGCGGGCTGCGGCTTCAGCGGCAACGGCGATTTGCTCGACGGCGCGCGTGCCGATATCCTGCAGCGCAGTCGCTTGTTCAGCGAGGGCGACGCGATTGGCGTCGATCTGGGCCGCAAGGGTTGCGACCGTGCGCTCCAGCGAGGATGCCTCGGCGCGCATTGCCCGGGCCGTGGCGCCGAAACGCTGTGCCTCGGCACGGCTGGTACGCAGCGCCAGCAAGTAGAGAAGCGCGACCAGCACGGGTGGGACGCAGAGTGCAGCGACCGACTGGACGAGCTGCGGCGGCGTCATGCCGGCGCGGAGGGCGGGCCAAAGCAGAGCGAGCATCCCCCCGACGCTGGCCAAGGCGGCGATCCACGCAATTACAGGCGCCAGCCAACCGGCGCGGCGCGGTCGAGCAGGTTCCGCATCGTCCCAGGTTGCGGATTCATCCACCACGTCGGATGGCAAGGCGGGTTCGCTCAGAACCAGCTCCTCATGTTGCAAAACTTCTGCGCCGGGCGCCATTCTGGCCCTTCTGCCCCCTGTCATGCCTCCTGATGTACCATAATTGCACGCACGACCAATAGCGGACAGCGAATTTGACGCTGAAACGAAGGGTTAACGCTGCCGCGCTAGATCGTTTTCATGGCCTATGATCCGGGTGCTATCGATGCGACGCTCGCAGCGGCGGTGGGAGATGAGCCCGTGCTCATTGCCGAACTGCGCGCGGAGTTTCTGGCGGGCGTCCGCAGCGCGCTCGAAGGGCTGAAAGCCGCAAAAGGCGCGCAGCAATGGGCAACCGCAGCACTGCGGCTCAAGAGCCTGGCTGCCAGCTTTGGCGCGGTCCGCTTGATGGCGCTGGCTGAAGAAGCCGTATCGCGCACAGCGCAGGACAGGACGTTGCTCCGCCGGATCGAACGCGCGGTCGAGCGACTCTGAGCCTCACCGCTTTCGGCTGAGCTCGCGCATTGCGGCGTCGAGGCCGTCGAGCGTCAGCGGGTACATGCGGTCGCGCATCAGCCCCCGGATCATGCCCACCGATTGCGAATAGCTCCACTGCGCCTCCGGCAGCACGTTAAGCCAGACCGTCGCGGGATAGGTATCTACGACGCGCTGCAGCCACACTGCTCCCGCTTCCTCGTTGAAATGCTCGACCGATCCGCCCGCGTGCGTGATCTCATAGGGGCTCATCGATGCATCGCCGACGAACACGATTTTATAGTCGTGCCCGTATTTGTGCAGGATTTCCGCCGTGGGGGTGCGTTCGGTGGCGCGGCGGCGATTGTCCTTCCACACGCCTTCGTACAGGCAGTTGTGGAAATAGAAGAATTCGAGATTCTTGAATTCGGCGGTCGCAGCCGAAAACAGTTCCTCGCATAGCTTGATGAATGGGTCCATCGAACCGCCGACGTCGAGGAACAGCAGCAGCTTGACCGCATTGTGGCGCTCGGGGCGCATGCGCACGTCGAGCCAGCCCTGACGCGCAGTACCGGCGATCGTCGCATCGATGTCCAGCTCGTCGGCGGCGCCTTCCCGGGCGAAACGGCGCAGGCGGCGCAGCGCGATCTTGATGTTGCGGGTGCCGAGTTCGCGCGTCGAATCCAGGTTGCGAAATTCGCGGTTCTCCCAGACCTTGATTGCACGGCCGTGTTTGCTCTCGCCGCCGATGCGAACGCCCTCGGGATTATAGCCGCCATTGCCGAAGGGGGAGGTGCCGCCGGTACCTATCCAGCGATTGCCGCCTTCGTGCCGCTCCTGCTGCTCGGCGAGGCGCTCTTTCAGCGTCTCCATGATCTTTTCCCAGGAGCCGAGCGATTCGATTGCCGCCATCTCTTCTGGTGTCAGGAACTTCTGGGCGACTGCGCGCAGCCATTCTTCGGGAATGTCGGGTCGGCCATCGGTGAAGCGCGTTTCGATGCCGCGAAAGACATGCGCGAAAACCTGGTCGAACCGGTCGAGCAGGCCCTCGTCCTTCACATAAGTGGCGCGGGCGAGATAGTAGAAGGCCTCGGGCGATCGATCGATCACGTCCCGATCAAGCGCCTCTAGTAACAGCAGATGTTCTTTCAGGCTGGCCGGAATGCCCGCCGAGCGCAGCGCGTCGAGGAAGGCGAGGAACATGGGCCTGCCGGCTCAACTCGGCCGCTGGCGCCGCGCCATGAATGCGAGCCGTTCGAAGAGCATCACGTCCTGCTCGTTCTTGAGCAGCGCGCCGTGGAGCGGCGGGATCGCCTTGGTCGGATCGCGCGACTGGAGCACCTCCAGCGGCATGTCCTCGTGGAGCAGCAGCTTCAGCCAGTCGAGCAACTCGCTGGTCGAGGGCTTTTTCTTGAGTCCTGGTACTTCGCGCACTTCATAAAAGAGGTCGAGTGCCTTGCCGACCAGCAGCTTTTGAATGCCGGGGAAATGGACGTCGACGATCGCCTGCATCGTCTCGCGATCGGGGAATTTGATGTAGTGAAAGAAGCACCGGCGCAAAAAGGCGTCGGGCAGTTCTTTCTCGTTGTTCGAGGTGATGACGACGATCGGCCGTTCGGCGGCACGAACATTCTCGCCGGTTTCGTAAACGTGGAACTCCATGCGGTCGAGTTCCTGAAGCAGGTCGTTGGGGAACTCGATATCGGCCTTGTCGATCTCATCGATCAGCAGCACGGGCAGGGTGGGGCTGGTAAACGCCTCCCACAGCTTCCCCTTGCGGATATAATTGGCGATGTCGTGGACGCGCGGGTCGCCGAGCTGGCCATCGCGCAGCCGGGCAACGGCATCATATTCATACAGCCCCTGCTGCGCCTTGGTCGTCGATTTGACGTTCCATTCGATCAGCGGCGCGCCGACCGCCTTGGCGATCTCATAGGCGAGCACGGTCTTGCCCGTGCCGGGCTCCCCCTTGACGAGCAGCGGTCGGCGGAGCGTGACGGCGGCGTTGACGGCGACCTTCAGGTCATCGGTCGCGACGTAGCTCTGGGTACCTTCGAAGCGCATGTCCCAGGGTGTACCGGCCGAAGGGCGCCGGTGGCAAGGCTCAGTGCCGGCCGCGAGCCCCGGCCCGTGCCTCCAGCAGATCCCACAGGCCGCGATGCTGGGCATAGACCTGTTGCGCGCCGAACAGCATTGCGCGCTCGATCGAACCCTCACGGGCTAGAGCGTCGACCATGCTGACGGTCTCCGCCGCGAGGGGGAACTGGGCCGGTGCGATGGCCACGCCCCAGCGGCGGGCTGCGGCATCAAGCGTGGCGCGAATCTCCACCCAATCGATTACCAGCGCCACCGCGGCACCGGTCGCGCAACCGGCGCGACCAGACTGGGCTAGCATGTCCAGCGCGTGGCGCTGGGCCGCCGCAGCCGCCTCCGACTCCGCATGGCCGGGCGTGCTGGGCAGCGGGCCGGCGGCGGCCACCAGTCGCGCCATATAGGCGCGCTCGTCGGAAAAGGCGTCCGCACAGGCTTCGAGCCAGCCGGTTTCGATCGGCTGGCGCGCCTGGCGCAGGGCATGGTCGATCATCCCGGGATGGCGCGCGTGCAGGCGGCAGATATAATGGATCGCGTCCGAAAGGTCGCGTATCGGCGCATCGCTTACGCGCAGGGAGCGCAAATAGGAGTGGTTGGCACTGCCATCGGCTTCGGCCAGCGAACCCATGGTGCTCCAGGCGGCACCGAGTTGGGCAATCTGAACGGAATCAAACGGCATACGCGCCCCAAAAAAAGCAGTGGCAAAGTCCCGCGAAGTGCGGAGCCGTTCTATAAGCTAGGGAAATCTACTGAACCGCGTAGGAACGTGGTTTTCGCGCGTTTAACCATAACGGCAGCGATGTCTTCGGATCTGTGCATATCGCGCTGATATCAAAAGGGCCCCGCCAGTTTCTGGCGAGGCCCTTTGTCGATCGCGATCGTCGCGGCAGTTACTGATCGAGGAAGCTGCGCATCTTGCGGCTGCGGCTGGGGTGCTTCAGCTTGCGAAGCGCCTTGGCCTCGATCTGGCGGATACGTTCGCGCGTCACCGAGAATTGCTGGCCGACTTCCTCCAGCGTGTGGTCGGTGTTCATGCCGATGCCGAAGCGCATGCGCAGCACGCGCTCCTCGCGGGGGGTGAGGCTGGCGAGGACGCGGGTTACCGTTTCCTTCAGGTTCGCCTGGATCGCCGCGTCGACCGGGATGATCGCGTTCTTATCCTCGATGAAGTCGCCGAGGTGCGAATCCTCCTCGTCGCCGATTGGCGTTTCGAGGCTGATCGGCTCCTTCGCGATTTTCATCACCTTGCGCACCTTTTCGAGCGGCATGCTCAGGCGCTCGGCCATTTCCTCCGGCGTGGGCTCGCGGCCCTGCTCGTGGAGGAACTGGCGGCTGGTGCGCACCAACTTGTTGATCGTCTCGATCATGTGCACCGGAATGCGGATGGTGCGCGCCTGATCGGCGATCGAGCGGGTAATTGCCTGGCGAATCCACCACGTCGCATAGGTGCTGAACTTATAGCCGCGGCGATATTCGAACTTATCCACCGCCTTCATCAGGCCGATATTACCTTCCTGAATCAAGTCGAGGAACTGCAGACCGCGGTTGGTGTACTTCTTCGCGATCGAGATCACGAGACGAAGATTGGCCTCGACCATCTCCTTCTTCGCAATACGCGCCTCGCGCTCGCCCTTCTGCACCATGTTCACGATGCGGCGGAACTCGCTGAGCGCCATGCCGGTCTGCTGCGAGATTTCCGAAATCTCGGTGCGGATGCGGTCGACCGCACCGGCTTCGTTCTCGGCGAAGTTCTTCCACTTCTTGTCGAGCGTCGCGACGGTCTGCAGCCAGTTCTCGTCCAGCTCATGGTCGACATAGCGGTCGAGAAAGTCCTTGCGGCTGACTTTGTGGCGTTCGGCAAGGCGGAGCATCTGGCCCCCCAGCGCGGTGAGGCGCCGGTTGAAGCTGTAGAGCTGGTCGACGAGATATTCGATCTTCGCCTGGTGGAACTGCACCGATTCAACCTCGGCGGTCAGTTCCTCGCGCAGCTTCTGATATTTCTTTTCCTCGGCAGCCGGCATCTCACCGCCCGACGCCATCGCATCGAGCCGCTGCTGCTGCATTTTCGCGAATTTCTTGTACACCGCGGTGATATTGGCGAACTTTTCGAGCGCCTGCGGCTTCAGCTGTTCTTCCATCTGCGCGAGCGAGAGGGTGTTATCCTCTTCCTCGTCGTCCGACGGACGGCGCGCTCGGCGTTCGGTGAGCTCGTCATCCTCGTCGGACGACTCTTCCTCAATATCCTCTTCTTCCTTGTAGGACGGGCCGGCGTTCGATTCGCTGATCTCGCCATTGTCGTCCTCGGCGCCTTCGACCTGTTCGGCCGACGGACCCTTGGAAAGCATCGCGTCGAGATCGAGGATCTCGCGGAGCTGCATCGTACCTTCATTGAGCGCGGTGGACCAGCCGATGATCGCGTTGAAGGTTATCGGCGACTCGCACAGGCCCAGGATCATCGTGTCGCGACCGGCCTCGATCCGCTTGGCGATCGCAATCTCGCCTTCGCGGCTGAGCAGCTCCACGGCGCCCATCTCGCGCAGGTACATGCGCACCGGATCGTCGGTGCGATCGACGGTTTCCTTTTTCTTCGCGGTTTCGAAGGCAGGTGCGGAGTCGTCGCCAGAATCGGACGAATCGACTTCGTCGACCGTCTCGTCTTCGGGCTCTGCGTCCTCGCCGGCGTCCTCATTTTCAACGACATTGATGCCCATGTCGTTGAGCGCGGCCATGATGTCCTCGATCTGCTCCGAGGTCATCTGATCCTGCGGAAGCATCTCGTTCAGCTGGTCGACGGTGATATAGCCGCGCTTCTTCGCGCGCGCGATCAGCTTCTTGATCGAACCTTCGTTCAGATCGATCAGGGGCGCGTCACTCGTATCGCCTGCGTCGGTGACGTCTGCCATGTTCGCCTTCGCCATCAAATTCCTCGAAACTCAGATGGCGGCTATTTTACACCGCCTCTATTCCTCAAAAACGCCGTCGTCCGCAAGCATCAGATTTGCAAGCCGTGCTTCCAGCTCCTGCCGTTGCCGTACCAACGCGACCTGGCGGGCAAAAGCTGCATCGTCAAAATCCTCGCGCATCGCTGCCGTGGCCTCCGCAAGTGCGGCATCTACCGCGGGTTGCGCGACCATGACGGCGATTGCCTCGCTCAAATCGTCACGCGCCTTCGCCTCGTCGCCACCCTGGCGCGTAAAGGAGAAGGGCAACGTGCTCGCCTTGAGCAAGTCAGCAGCCACTGAATCGAATCCAGACCGCGCCAATATGGTGAGGACTTTGCTGCTATCAAGCTGCCTGTCGGCAAGCGCGACATCAATCACCGCTTCGAACAGCTTGCCGAGCGCATCGGAGGCGCTGCGCAGGCTGCCGAGCACTTCCATGTGCCGGGCGATTTCGGCCGGGTGGCGGATCAGCCCGGCGAGAACGGCGCGGGCGAGGATCGGGTCGAGTCCGCTGGCCTGCACGCCGCGGATCAGCGGCGAGGGCGGCTGCTCGGGCGGTTGCCAGACGCCCCGGGCATTCCGGCTGCCGCGCTGCGGGCGGGGCGGGGCAGGGCGGCTATCGTGACGAACGTTGCGCACGGAGCGACCGAAATGCTCGTCCGCTCTGGCACGAAATTCTGAGATATATTCGTGCTTTACGGTATTGTCTTGAATCTGGTTTGCAAGTTCGGCCAGCCGGCGCTTGAACCCGGCGCGCTGCTCCGGCGTGTCGAGCGGTTCGGCGGCGACTTCGCTGGCCCAGAGGCGATCGACCAAAGGCTCCGGCTTGCCGAGCAGCGCCTCGAACGCGGCAGGACCCTGCGACCGCACCAGATCGTCGGGGTCGAGGCCCTGGGGCAGCGTCACGAAGGCGAGGCTGCGGCCAGGGGCCAGCATCGGCAGGGCGCGGTGGGCGGCGCGGAGAGCGGCCTTCTGTCCGGCCGAATCGCCGTCGAAGCAGAGTAGCGGTACATCGGAGAGCCGCCACAGCCGCTCAAGCTGGTGCTCCGTGAGGGCAGTGCCGAGCGGCGCCACCGCCTCGCCGAACCCGGCCTGGGCGAGGGCGATCACGTCCATATAGCCTTCGACCGCGATCACCCGGTTCGCCTTGCGCGCGGCGGCCTGGGCGCGATCGAGATTGTAGAGCGTGCGGCCCTTGTCGAACAGCGGGGTCTCGGGCGAATTCAGGTACTTGGGCTCGCCGTCACCGATGATGCGGCCGCCGAACGCGATCACCCGCCCGCGCACGTCGCGGATCGGGATCATCAGGCGGCCGCGGAACCGGTCGTACGGTTCCTTGCCCTCGACCGCGATCAGCATGCCGGATTCGACCAGCATCGGATCGCCATAGCTTTTCAGCGCTTCCTTGAGCTTGCCGCGCGAATCGGGGGCGAAGCCGAGGCCGAAGCTGCGGGCAGTCTCCTCGCGGATGCCGCGCCGCTGGAGCACGGCGCGCGCCTCGGCACCCTCGATGCCGTTCAGTCGCTCGCTGAACCAGGTCGCGGCGTCACCCATCAGCTCGTGCAGGCCCTTGGCGCGCTCGGCCTTTTGCGCGGCGCGGCGGTCCTGCTCCGGCATGTCGAGCCCGGCGGCCTGGGCGAGTTCCTTCACCGCGTCGATAAAGGGCAGGCCGCGCTGGTCGGTCATCCAGCGGATCGCATCGCCATGCGCCCCGCAGCCGAAGCAATGGTAGAAGCCCTTGTCGTCATTGACGTAAAAGCTGGGCGACTTCTCGTTGTGGAACGGGCAGCAGGCGCGGAATTCCTTGCCCGCGCGCTGCAGTTTCACCGTCTTGGCGATGAGCGTGGAGAGCGTGGTGCGGGCGCGAAGCTCGTCGAGGAAGGCGGGGGTGAGGGACATGGGTTAAGCGCTCCCCCTCCCGCGGGTGGCCAGCCCCTCCCCCGACCCCTCCCGCAAGCGGGAGGGGAGCGCAGGCTGCGACGCTTCGGTTCTATTGCTCCCCTCCCGCTTGCGGGAGGGGCTGGGGGAGGGGCGTTGTCCGTCCGATACCTCGCTTCGAGAACGATGCACCGGCGCCATTGTCGCGATCACCCGCTCAATCTCCGCGACGACGCCCTCGAGATTCCCCAGCACGTCGTTGTTCCAAAACCGTAGCACGCGATAGCCTTTCGATTCGATACATCGCGTCCGCTGGGCATCTTCCGCCGCATTGACTGCGTGCTGCCCGCCATCGACCTCGACGACCAGCTTCAGACTGCGCGCTACGAAGTCACAGATATAAGGCGGAACTTTCACCTGACGGTTGAACCGCACCCCGCCCAGCTTCCGCGCGCTCAATGCCTGCCACAGTGCCAGTTCGGCATCCGTGGGGTTGTTTCGCAACTTGCGGGCGTAGGTACCTGCTTCCATTCCCTCCTCCGGCCCCTCCTGCAAGCGGGATGGGCGCGCAGATGGCTACCGTCAGCTAAGCGCCGCCTTCACCAGCGCACTCGCCTTGCTCATGTCGAGCTGTGCCGCGTGCCGCGCCTTCAGCTCGGCCATCACCCGGCCCATGTCCTTCATGCCGCTGGCCCCCAGCTCGGCCTTGATCGCCTCGATCGCGGCGGTCGTTTCCGCTTCGCTCATCTGGGCGGGCAGGAAGCGTTCGATCACCACGACCTCGGCCGCCTCGGCATCGGCGAGTTCCTGGCGGTTGCCCTTCACATACATGTCGATCGATTCGCGGCGCTGCTTCACCATTTTCTGCAGCACTTCCACCACCAGCGCGTCGTCGTCCGCCGGGGCGCCGCCGGTACGCGCCTCGATGTCGCGGTTCTTGATCGCGCTCTGGATCAGGCGGATCGTCGCGGTGGTATCCTTGTCCCCGCCCTTCATGGCGGTCACCAGCGCAGCCTTGATGTCGTCGCGAATCATCGTTTCTCTCGATCTTGTCCGGAAAGCCGGGGAGCATAGCCGAGGCCTGCGAAACTTAACAGATTGACGCATGGGGCCCGGGGGGGTAGCGGGCGGCCCTTAGCAACATCGCCAAAACCCAAGTCAGGAGTGCCCGCCCCAAATGGCCGACGCCAAACCCTTGTCCATGCCCGTTGGAGCCACGGGCGTTCTGGTTCTGGCGAGCGGCGAGATATTGTGGGGCCGAGGCTTTGGCGCCGAGGGCGAGGCCGTCGGCGAGGTGTGCTTCCACACCGCGATGACCGGCTATCAGGAGATCATGACCGACCCGAGCTTCGCTGGCCAGATCATCAACTTCACCTTCCCGCATATCGGCAATGTCGGCGCCAACCCTGACGATATCGAGGCCGATGATCCCCATGCGCTGGGCATGATCGTCCGCCAGGACGTGACCGAGCCGTCGAACTTCCGCAGCACCGAGCATCTCGATGCCTGGATGGCGAAGCACAGCCGCATCGGCCTGTCCGGGATCGACACCCGCGCGCTGACCCGCCGCATCCGGCTGGGCGGCGCGCCGAACGGCGTGATCGCGCACTCGAAGGAGGGCAAGTTCGACCTCGACGCGCTGCTGGAGAAGGCGCGCGGCTGGCCGGGGCTGGAGGGCATGGACCTCGCCATCACCGTCTCGTGCGAGACGCATTTCGGCTGGGAAGGCGGCGTGTGGAAGCTCGGCGCCGGCTACGACACCAGCCGCGGCGAGAGCAAGCGCCCGCAGGTCGTCGCGATCGACTATGGTTCGAAGCGCAACATCTTCCGCAACCTGGTCCAGGCCGGCGCGGACGTGACCGTGCTGCCCGCCACCGCGACCTTCGAGCAGGTGATGGCGTTCAATCCGGACGGCTTCTTCCTCTCCAACGGCCCGGGCGACCCTGCGGCGACCGGCGAGTACGCCGTGCCGGTGATCCGCCAGCTGCTCGAGACCGGCAAGCCGCTGTTCGGCATCTGCCTCGGCCACCAGCTGCTCGGCCTCGCGGTGGGTGCCCAGACCACCAAGATGTTCCAGGGCCATCGCGGCGCCAACCATCCGGTCAAGCGGCTGGAAGACGGCGCGGTGGAGATCACCAGCATGAACCACGGCTTCGCCGTCGAGCGCGAGAGCCTGCCGGCCAATGCCCGCGAGACGCATGTGTCGCTGTTCGACGGCTCCAACGCCGGCATCGAACTCACCGACCGCCCGGCGTTCAGCGTGCAATACCACCCCGAGGCCAGCCCGGGCCCGCAGGACAGCCTCTATCTGTTCGAGCGGTTCGTGGGGATGATGGCGTGAACTATTTGAGCCAGTATATCGCAGCGATCCTTTTGGATCGCGCGAAGCGGATGCCCGGTGAGGCATACGATGGCTCAGTTCGAAGGATTGTCGATCAGCTGGCAGATTCGGTTGGCTCATTCGTAACCGCCGAAGATGTTTCGCAGGCAGTCGCTATCTTGGAGCAGTTCGGCGCTGCTGAGATGGAGTACAGCCCTCTGACAGATGGCTTCTGGTCCATCGTCTACGACAACTTTAGGTATTATTTTCTGGAGGAGCATCCTCATCAGAACGATGATCCTGCGGAATATAATGCCACTCGCAGTCTGACGGCCAACTATCCGATCTTGCTGGCTTATGCCCGGAAGGGCTCGCCGTACGCAGAGGATGCTGCAGAGACTTTAAGGTCTGCTCCTAGCTCCGATTGGAAAGATTTGAGACTTAGGCCCGCGCCCGAGGACTCTCTCATCCCCGCTGCCGGGCGCCTTGTGTCATTAAACCATAATCAGCAGCGAGAAATTGAAAACGCTTCTGATGAGTTGATAGCGGCGGTCGAACGAGAAAACTCGCTAGAGGGCAGCTCCGACCTGCGTCAGTTGGTCGTAGGGCAGCTGAAGGCGGGTCGGGAACTAATCAGGGCTCAGGTTTTTCGCCTGTTTATACTTCAGCAGACTTGGGTTTCGCTTCTTAATGGCCTCATTGAGAAGTATAAAGACCAAGCAATTGCTCACGCAGCGAAAAAGCTGCTCGACCTTTTAATCGAAAGTGTGTTCAAAAGCTAATGCCCAAGCGCACCGACATCTCCTCCATCCTCGTCATCGGCGCGGGGCCGATCGTCATCGGTCAGGCGTGCGAGTTCGATTATTCGGGCACGCAGGCGATCAAGGCCCTCCGGCAAGAGGGCTATCGCATCGTCCTGGTCAATTCGAACCCGGCGACGATCATGACCGATCCCGAGCTGGCCGACGCGACCTATATCGAGCCGATCACCCCCGCGGTCGTCGCCAAGATCATCGAGAAGGAGCGGCCCGACGCCGTCCTGCCGACGATGGGCGGCCAGACCGCGCTCAACACCGCGCTCGCGCTGTTCCGCGACGGCACGCTGGAGAAGTTCGGCGTGACGATGATCGGCGCCGATGCCGATGCGATCGACAAGGCCGAGGACCGGCTGAAGTTCAAGGACGCGATGACCAAGATCGGGCTCGAAAGCGCCCGCTCGGCGATCGCGCATAGCGAGGCCGAGGCGCTGACCGCGCTCGACTATGTCGGGCTGCCGGCGATCATCCGCCCCAGCTTCACCATGGGCGGATCGGGCGGCGGCATTGCCTATAATCGCGAGGAATTCATCGCGATCGTGCGTTCGGGCCTCGACCTGTCGCCCACCACCGAGGTGCTGATCGAGGAATCGCTGCTCGGCTGGAAGGAATATGAGATGGAGGTCGTCCGGGACCGGAACGACAATGCCATCATCGTCTGCTCGATCGAGAATATCGATCCGATGGGCACGCACACCGGCGATTCGATCACCGTCGCGCCGGCGCTGACGCTTACCGACAAGGAATACCAGATCATGCGCAACGCATCGATCGCGTGCCTTCGGGAAATCGGTGTCGAAACAGGCGGTTCAAACGTGCAGTTCGCGGTCAATCCGAAGGACGGCCGCCTGATCGTGATCGAGATGAACCCGCGCGTCAGCCGCTCCTCGGCGCTGGCATCCAAGGCGACCGGCTTCCCGATCGCCAAGGTCGCGGCCAAGCTGGCGGTGGGCTATACGCTCGACGAGATCGACAACGACATCACGGGTGCCACCCCTGCGAGCTTCGAGCCGACGATCGATTATGTCGTCACCAAGATCCCGCGCTTCGCCTTCGAGAAGTTCAAGGGCGCCGAGGCGGTGCTGGGCACGGCGATGAAGTCGGTCGGCGAAGTGATGGCGATCGGTCGCTCGATCCATGAATCGATGCAGAAGGCGCTGCGCGGGCTGGAAACCGGCCTGAGCGGTTTCAACGATGTCGACCGGCTGGTCGGCGCGCCGCGCGACGTGATCGAGGCGGCGCTGGCGGTGCGCTCGCCCGACCGGCTGCTGATCGCGGCGCAGGCGCTGCGCGAAGGCTTCACCGTCAAGGAGGTGCAGCGCTTCACCAGCTATGACCCCTGGTTCCTCGAGCGGATCGCCGAGATCATCGAGGCGGAGAAGGACGTCGCCACCAACGGCCTGCCGCAGGACGCTGCCGGCATGCGCCGCCTGAAGGCGATGGGCTTCAGCGACAAGCGGCTGGCCTATCTGGCGCTGAAGTCGGTCAACCTGCGTTCCGGCAGCGAGGCCATGGCGCGCAGCTCGGGCCTGATCGGCGAGATCGCGAACGCCATCTCCGGCGGCGTGACCGAGGCGGAGGTGCGCAAGCTGCGCCACCGGCTGGGCGTGCGCCCCGTGTTCAAGCGGATCGACACCTGCGCGGCCGAGTTCGAGGCGAAGACGCCGTACATGTACTCCACCTATGAGGCGCCGAGCTTCGGCGAGCCCGAGAACGAGGCCGAGCCGAGCGACCGCCGCAAGGTGGTGATCCTCGGCGGCGGTCCGAACCGGATCGGGCAGGGGATCGAGTTCGACTATTGCTGCTGCCACGCCTGCTTCGCGCTGGCTGATGCGGGCTATGAGACGATCATGGTCAACTGCAATCCGGAGACGGTGAGCACCGACTATGACACCTCGGACCGGCTCTATTTCGAGCCCCTGACCGCCGAGGACGTGCTCGAGATCCTCGAGGTCGAGAAGTCGAAGGGCGAGCTGGTCGGCGTGATCGTCCAGTTCGGTGGCCAGACCCCGCTCAACCTCGCCAAGGCGCTGGAGGATGCGGGCATCCCGATCCTCGGCACCAGCCCCGACGCGATCGACCTGGCCGAGGACCGCGAGCGCTTCGCCGATCTCGTCGCCAAGCTGGGCCTCAAGCAGCCCGCCAACGGCATCGCCCGCAGCCGCGACGAGGCGGTGCGCGTGGCCGAGCGGATCGGCTATCCGGTGCTGATGCGGCCCAGCTATGTGCTGGGCGGCCGGGCGATGGAGATCGTCGACAGCCTCCAGCAGCTCGACGACTATATCCAGACCGCAGTGCAGGTATCGGGCGACTCGCCGGTGCTGATCGACCAGTATCTGCGCGACGCGATCGAGGTGGACGTGGACGCCATCGCCGACGGCACCGACGTGGTCGTCGCGGGCGTGCTCCAGCACATTGAGGAAGCCGGCGTCCATTCGGGCGACAGCGCCTGCTCGATCCCGCCCTACAGCCTGCCCGCCGAGATCATCGCCGAGATCGAGCGCCAGACGGTGGCGCTGGCGCGTGCGCTCAAGGTCAAGGGGCTGATGAACATCCAGTTCGCGGTCAAGGACGGCGAGGTCTATCTGATCGAGGTGAACCCGCGCGCCAGCCGCACGGTGCCGTTCGTCGCCAAGGCCATCGGCGCGCCGATCGCCAAGATCGCCAGCCGGGTGATGGCGGGCGAGAATCTGGCAGCGCTGCCGAAGATCGACCGCGACATCGACTATATCGCAGTGAAGGAAGCGGTGTTCCCATGGGCGCGCTTCCCCGGCGTCGATCCGGTGCTGTCGCCCGAGATGAAGTCGACCGGCGAAGTGATGGGCATCGACAAGGACTTCGCCACCGCCTTTGCGAAGTCGCAGCTTGGTGCGGGTACGGTGCTGCCGCAGGGCGGCACGGTGTTCGTTAGCGTGAAGGATGGCGACAAGGCCGTGGTGCTGCCGGGGGTGAAGATTCTCGCGGATCTCGGCTTCCGCATCGTCGCGACCGGCGGCACTGCCGATTTCCTCGCCGCCGAAGGGATTGCGGTCGAGCGCGTGAACAAGGTGGCGCAGGGGCGGCCGCACATCGTCGACCGAATCCAGGACGGTGACATCGCGCTGATCTTCAACACCACCGAAGGCTGGCAGTCGCTGAAGGACTCGATGAGCATCCGCGCCTCGGCGCTGGCGCAGAAGGTGCCGTATTTCACGACGGCGCCGGCAAGCGTGGCGGCGGCACGGGCGATCGCGGCGCTGCGGACGAACCCGATCGAGGTGCAGCCGATCCAGGCCTATTTCGCTTCGCGGGGGTGAGGGGGTCCCCTCCCGCGGGCGGGAGGGGAACGATTGTGGATAGGCGGGCCTTAATTGGCTTTATTTGCCCCTGCCTTGATGTTTCTTTCCCTGCACCTTACAATTCGCATTCGCACAATCGACTTCCCCAACCGATGTAAGTGTGCGGGCGTCCTGTCCATGGGACGGTCGGTTCCGGGGCGTTTTGACGAAGGATTTTGCGCGTATGGCGACGGTCGAAAAGATGCCGATGCTGGCGGAAGGCTATCAGAAGCTCACCGAAGAGCTGAAGCGCCTGAAAGCCGAGCGGCCATTGATCGTGGACGCAATCGAGGAAGCGCGCGCGCATGGCGACCTTTCCGAAAACGCCGAATATCATGCGGCGAAGGAGCGCCAGGGCCAGGTAGAGGCGTCGATCGCCGATATCGAGGACAAGCTGAGCCGCGCCCAGATCATCGACCCGAAGGAGCTTTCGGGCGACAAGATCGTGTTCGGCGCGACGGTGACGCTGCTCGACGAGGACGACAAGCCGATCCGCTACCAGATCGTCGGCCAGACCGAGGCGGATGCGAGCAAGGGCCGCATTTCGTACAATTCGCCGATCGGCCGGGCGCTGATCGGGCGCAAGGTGGACGAAGAGGTCGAAGTCTCGGTGCCCGCCGGCGACCGTTACTATCTGGTCTCGCGCATCGAATTCATCTGAGGCGGCGGTGCAACGCCTGAGCGCCACCACGGCGATCCTCGCCGTAACGGTGGTGGCGAGCGTGCTCGTCAGCCTTTCGCCCGACAGCGAGGTGCTGCAATATCTGGGCGGGTTCATCCCCGCCCGGATCAGCACCGGTGCCGGCTTTCCCGGCATGATCGCGGTGCCCGTGTGGCTGACGCCGCTCAGCGCGGCGGTGATCCACGCCGGGCTGTTCCACCTCGGCATGAACATGCTGATGCTAGGGTTCACCGGCCGCGAGACCGAGCGGGTGATCGGCGCCCAGGGCATCGTCGTGCTGTATCTGGTCGGCGCCTATGCCGCCGCGGCTGCGCAATGGGCCGCCGGGCCGATGTCGCCCGTGCCGATGATCGGCGCCAGTGGCGCGACCTCTGCCGTGGTGGGTGCCTATTCGCTCTATTTCGGACGCCAGCGGGCCAAGGCGATCGGGCCGATTCCGGCCTGGCTGGTGCATGTCGTGTGGCTGGCGCTGGCCTGGACGGGCCTCAACCTGCTGATGGGCTGGGCGTTCCTGCGCGGCGGCGTGGCGATTGCCGCTGCGGCGCATATCGGCGGGTTTCTCGCAGGCCTGCTGCTCGCGCGCCCGCTGCTGCTATGGCACTGGCGCGGGGCGTAAATTCCCCTCCCGCAAGCGGGAGGGGCGCGTAAGCGGAAGGGCTGGAGGCCCTCAGGCCGCCGACTGTTCCTGATCGGGATCGAGCAGGCGGTGCAGGTGCACGACAACATAGCGCATTTCCGCGTCATCGACGGTGCGCTGGGCGGCGGCGCGCCACGCCTTTTCGGCGCTGGCGTAATCGGGGAAGATGCCGACCACGTCGAGCTTCGACGGATCGATAAAATCAAGGGTCGTCGGATCAGCCACGCGGCCGCCGAAAACCAGGTGCAGCTTGCTCATCAGGCCTCCTGGGGGTGAGGGAACGCCGCAGCCCTTAGCGGGTCTGCGGCGGGGCTCAACCCCCTTATAGGCCGGATCAGCCCTTCGAGCCCTTCGCTGCCTCGATCACGGTACCGAACAGGGCCGAGACCTTTTCCTTGGCCTGGTCGCCGCCGGGGATCAGCGACTCGATCTGCTCGCGGCCGGCTTCGCGCGCTGCCTTTACGGCGGCGGAGGCGCCGTCGGCGATGCGGCGGCCGACCGGTTCCAGCGCCGCCCGCTCGCGTTCGAAGCGGGGCAGCAACAGGCCGATCACCACGCCCACCGCCACGCCACCGGCGATCAGCAGTGCGGGATTTTCAGTGAGCCCCTGGCCCTGATTGGCGGTTTCGCGGGAATCGCTCATGGCTTTATCCTTTTGCCTTGCTGTTCCTGTGGTCCAAACCCGCAGCGGGTTCGTCGGTTTCCGTCCTGGCGCGACCGCGAACGATGTCCGCGATCCAGCCGCGTGCGAGCAGCAGCCCGACAGCGCCGCTGGCCGCAGCGACGACCCAGGGGCGTGAGCGCACGGCACGCGCCCCTTCGCGCGCTGCATGCGCGACGCCCTGCTTCGCACTCTCCACGGCGTCCTGGGCGAGATTGGTCGGCTTCAGCCGTTCCTGCACGGTGCCCAGCGTATCGAACAGGCGGGCGCGGGCAGCAGCGGCACGCAAACGGGCGGAGGAAGGATCGGGGCGCGTCCTCACGCTTCCGTCCCCATCGCGCGCTGGAAGCCGCGGGCAGCCAGCCAGCCGAGCAAGGCTGCGACCGCCAGCAGCACCGCTACCACGATCAACGTCGCCCAGCCGGGCCCGACCAGCGTGGCAAGCGTCAACACTGCGCCCACCACCAGTGCGACGAGCGCACCAACGACGAGCACGATCGCAATGGTGCCCGCAACCAGCGCACCCCGCAGTGCCAGCAATTTCGCCTGCACCAGCGCGCGCCAATAGTCGGTTTCGGCGCGCGCATAGGCCTTGGCGTCTTCGGTGAGCTGGCCCAGCAGCGCACCGATGCCCGGCTGTTCGGTTTCCGGTTCGGTCATCCCCCCGTACTGCCTGCCTCAGCCTTCGGTCGGGGCAGGTTCAGCCGCAGGGGCCTCAGTCTTGGCCTGCGAACCGGCCTCGATGCCCGATTTGATCAGCCGCGCCATCACGAACCCCAGCGCCGCCGCCGTCCCGACGGCAATCGCCGGACTCTTGCGAACGAAATCGGTCGCGTCGGCGAGCAGGTCTTCGACTTCCTTGCCGCGCAGCGAATCGGCGAAACCGGCAATGCCGTCCGCCGCACTGCGGGCATATTGGCCATATTGCTCGCCAAGCTTGGCATCGACATCGCCGGCCGCAGTACGCATCAGATTGGCGACTTCGTCCAGCGCAGTGGTGGCGCGTTCCTTGCCTTCACCGGCAAAGGCGCGGGCGCGTTCCTTGGCCTGCTCACCCAGCTTTGCAGCTTCTTCGCGGATCGTGTCGGCGGCGCCCTTTTTCGCGCCGGTTTCGGTATCGGCCCCGGTCGCGGCGCCGGCTGCATCCTGCACCAGCGTTTCGGCCGGATTGCCCGTCGTTTCGTCTGTCATGATCAAAAACCCTCCATGCCTCGTCGAAACAACCACGGCCCCGTTTGCGAGTTCCCTGCGGAGACGCTAGAGGCACGCGCGCCTCTTCCCAGACAGTTTACGGAGAACAAGACGTGACCGCAATCATCGACGTCCACGCACGCCAGATTCTCGACAGCCGCGGCAACCCCACGGTCGAAGTCGATGTCTTGCTGGAAGACGGCAGCTTCGGCCGCGCGGCGGTGCCCTCGGGCGCTTCGACCGGCGCGCATGAAGCGGTGGAAAAGCGCGATGGCGACAAGTCGCGCTGGATGGGCAAGGGCGTCGAAGGCGCCGTCGATGCGGTGAATGGAGAGATTGCCGAGGCAGTCGTCGGCCTGGACGCAGAGGACCAGCCCGATCTCGACCGCACGATGATCGAACTCGACGGCACCGCCAACAAGGGGCGGCTGGGTGCAAACGCGATCCTGGGTGTCAGCCTGGCTGCGGCCAAGGCGGCGGCGGATGCCCGCGGCCTGCCGCTCTATCGCTATGTCGGCGGCGTCAACGCGCATGTCCTGCCGGTGCCGATGATGAACATCATCAACGGCGGTGAACATGCCGACAACCCCATCGACTTCCAGGAATTCATGATCGTGCCGATCGGCGCGGAAAACATCGTCGAGGCGGTGCGCTGCGGCTCCGAAATCTTCCACACGCTGAAGAAGAAGCTGCACGAAAAGGGCCTGGCGACCGGCGTGGGCGACGAGGGCGGCTTTGCCCCCAACATCGCCTCGACCACCGACGCCCTCGACTTCATCATGGGCTCGATCGAAGCCGCGGGTTACACGCCTGGTGACGACGTGATGATCGCGCTCGATTGCGCCGCGACCGAATTCTTCAAGGACGGCGCCTATCACATCTCGGGCGAGGGCAAGATCCTGTCGCCGGCGGAGATGGCGGGCTATCTGGCTGACCTCGTCGCGCGCTACCCGATCTTCTCGATCGAAGACGGCATGGCCGAAGATGATTTCGAAGGCTGGAAGGCGATCACCGATCTGGTCGGCGGCAAGGTCCAGCTCGTCGGCGACGATCTGTTCGTCACCAACCCGAAGCGACTCGCGATGGGCATCGAGCAGGGCCTGGCCAACTCGCTGCTGGTGAAGGTCAACCAGATCGGCACGCTGACCGAGACGCTGGAGGCGGTGAGCCTTGCGCAGCGCTCGTCCTATACTGCGGTGATGTCGCACCGTTCGGGCGAAACCGAGGATGCGACGATCGCCGACCTGGCCGTCGCCACCAATTGCGGGCAGATCAAGACCGGCAGCCTTGCCCGTTCGGACCGGCTCGCAAAGTACAACCAGCTCATCCGCATCGAGGAAGAACTGGGCGACGCTGCGATCTATGCCGGCAAGTCTGTGCTGCGTCGCGCAAAATAAGTAGCAGTACGACTCTTGATTGAAGCCGATGGTTAAGCGAAAAGTCAGGATGATGAAGCGCGTATCGCCCATGACCATGCTGCTGCGCCGTGCGGGGTTGCCCGCTGCGGTGCTGATCGCCATCGGCTTCTTTGCGTATAATGCAGTGCTGGGGCCGAACGGCATCGTTGCGGCGAAGGAGGTGCAGCGCGAGCTCGATGCGAAGAAGCGCGAGTTCGCCGCACTCGACAAGCACCGCGCCGAGCTCAAGAATCGGGTGCAGTTGCTCGATCCGAAGCATGGTGCCGATCCGGACATGGTCGAGGAGCTTGCTCGCAAGCAGCTCAACGTCGTCAGGCCGGACGAAGTGATCATCCCGCTCGACAAGAACTGAGGGGGCATAGCCCTGACCTCCCGATAGGTGTTCCCCTCCCGCGTGCGGGAGGGGCTAGGGGAGCGGCTGGAACGACGTAGCGCTGCTTCCACGTCGTTCCCTCCCCCGACCCCTCCCGCAAGCGGGAGGGGAGCGCTTACAAGGCTGGCGCGGACAGGAAATTTCCGGCCCCGCACTGCCTTGTGCACCCTGAGCGGCTTCTTTCCCCGCGCGTTAGTTGCACAGCGTGCAAAAACGCGCTTATAGGCAGCCGCCTTTCCCCCTCCCCGGACGAGGAACTCTCTATCGTGGCCAAAGCACCGGCACGCAAAGCACCGACCCCACCCGCAGTTCCGAATCGCGAGCGACCGGACGAACCGCAGCGGTTCGAGGCCTCGAAGGAGCAACTGCTCGAATTCTATCGCCAGATGCTGCTGATTCGCCGCTTCGAAGAAAAGGCGGGCCAGCTTTACGGCCTCGGCTTCATCGGCGGTTTCTGCCACCTGTATATCGGCCAGGAAGCCGTCGCTGTCGGCCTGCAGTCCGCGCTCGACGGCGACAAGGACTCGGTCATCACCGGCTATCGCGACCATGGCCACATGCTGGCCTATGGCATCGACCCCAAGGTGATCATGGCCGAACTGACCGGCCGCGGCGCGGGCATCTCGCGCGGCAAGGGCGGCTCGATGCACATGTTCTCGACCGAGAAGAAGTTCTACGGCGGTCATGGCATCGTCGGGGCGCAGGTGTCGCTCGGCACCGGCCTCGCCTTCGCGCACAAGTATAATGAGGATGGCGGCGTCGCCATGGCCTATTTCGGCGACGGCGCCGCGAACCAGGGCCAGGTGTACGAATCGTTCAACATGGCCGAGCTGTGGAAGCTCCCGATCATCTATGTGATCGAGAACAACCAGTACGCCATGGGCACCAGCGTCAACCGCTCCTCGGCCGAAGACCAGTTGTACAAGCGCGGCGAAAGCTTCCGCATCCCCGGCATCCAGGTGGATGGCATGGACGTACTTGCCTGCCGCGGTGCAGCCGAAGAGGCGCTCGCCTGGGTACGCGCCGGCAAGGGGCCGATCATCCTCGAGATGAAGACCTATCGCTATCGCGGCCACTCGATGTCCGACCCGGCCAAGTATCGCAGCCGCGAGGAAGTCCAGTCGGTCCGCGACAAGTCCGACCCGATCGAGGCGGTGAAGCGCGAACTCGAAGCGCTCGGCGTCAAGGAAGACGATCTGAAGCCGATCGACGCGGAAATCCGCAAGATCGTGAACGAGGCGGCGGACTTCGCCGAACAGACGCCGGAGCCCGATCCGGCCGAACTCTATACCGACGTGCTGGTGGAGACCTATTGAGATGGCGATCGAACTCAAGATGCCGGCGCTCTCGCCGACCATGGAAGAGGGAACGCTCGCCAAGTGGCTGGTCAAGCAGGGCGACGTGGTGAAGTCGGGTGACATCCTGGCCGAGATCGAAACCGACAAGGCGACGATGGAATTCGAAGCCGTGGACGAGGGCACGATCGCCCAGATCCTGGTCGCCGAAGGCACCGACAATGTGAAGGTCGGCACCGTGATCGCGCTGATCGCGGGCGAGGGCGAAGATGCCTCCGCCGCTGCCGCACCGGCACCCGCCAGCCAGCAGACCGAACCGACGCCCGCCCCGGTGGAAAAGGCGCCGGAGACCGGCACGACCCAGCTCACCGCCGCGGTCGAAAAGGCGCGTCCGGCCGATCCCGAAGTGCCTGCCGGCACCGAAATGGTGAAGGTCACGGTCCGCGAAGCGCTGCGCGACGCGATGGCCGAGGAAATGCGTGCCGATCCGCGCATCTTCGTGATGGGCGAGGAAGTCGCCGAATATCAGGGCGCCTACAAGGTGACGCAGGGCCTGCTCGACGAATTCGGCCCGAAGCGCGTCATCGACACGCCGATCACCGAGTACGGCTTCGCCGGCGTCGGTACCGGCGCGGCGATGGGCGGCCTGAAGCCGATCATCGAGTTCATGACGTTCAACTTCGCCATGCAGGCGATCGACCACATCATCAACTCGGCAGCCAAGACCAACTATATGTCGGGCGGCCAGATGCGGTGCCCGATCGTGTTCCGTGGCCCGAACGGGGCGGCGAGCCGCGTGGCAGCGCAGCACAGCCAGAACTATGGCCCGTGGTATGCAGCGGTGCCCGGTCTGATCGTGATCGCGCCCTATGACGCGGCCGACGCCAAGGGGCTGCTAAAGGCGGCGATCCGTTCGGAAGATCCGGTCGTATTCCTCGAAAACGAGCTGATGTACGGCCGCAGCTTCGAAATTCCGAAGCTCGACGATTATGTCCTCCCGATCGGCAAGGCGCGTATCGTCCGCGAGGGCAAGGACGTGACGCTGGTCAGCTATTCGATCGGCGTTGGTGTCGCGCTTGAAGCCGCCGAGAAGCTGGCGGCCGAAGGCATCGACGCCGAAGTGATCGACCTGCGCACGCTGCGTCCGCTCGACAAGACGACGGTGCTGGAAAGCCTGAAGAAGACCAACCGCCTTGTGGTGGTCGAGGAAGGCTGGCCGGTCTGCTCGATCGCGTCGGAAATCGCCGCCTTCGTGATGGAAGAAGGGTTCGACGACCTCGACGCGCCGGTGCTCCGCGTGACCAACGAGGACGTGCCGCTGCCCTATGCTGCGAACCTGGAAAAGATCGCGCTGGTGAATGCCGACAAGGTGGTCGCCACGGTAAAGAAGGTCACCTATCGCGGCTGACGCGGGCGACCGGTTTATGAAAAGGAAAGGGGCGCTTCGGCGCCCCTTTCTGTTTGGTCAGGCGGTGTATTTGTCGCAGGTCATCGAGGTCTGCACCGGCGACGGATTGGTGACGCCGGAGGCGAGGTCGCGATTGTCGCGGACGATGAATGACGCGGTGGCCGTAATCTTCGGCGTGGCGATGAAATAGGCCGAGACCAGCGGCTGATAGTCATAGTTGATTTCGACATACATCACCGCCGAATTGAGCGGCGCCGTCACCAGCGTCGCGCCCGATCCGATGCCGGGGAAGCCGTTGTTCGATGCGCCCATGCCGGCCGTGACGATCGAATCATACCCCGTTCCGGCGCGTTTGCCCATGCAGCGCTGCCAGTGGATCCACTGGCCGCCACCGCTGTTCGTCTCCAGGCTGGTGATCGTCACGCGCCCGCGATTGCCGATGTCCAGCTTGCCCTGCTGGATGCGCAGGCCCTGGAACACGTCATTGATGTCGAGTTCGCGGAGTTGCTGGGTGGCGAGCGCGGTGTCCACGCCGGCGCGGGAGGCGTTGTCGGCGAGCGTAAGCGCGATCTGGTTCACCCGCATCTGGACGACGCTGTAGTTCGACAGTTCGACCGCATACATGCCGAGCGGCAGGAACACCGGGAGTACCAGCGCGAATTCGAGCATCGCCACTGCGCGGCGTGCAGCGAGAAAGTCGCGGATCGACCGCAGCATGGCGCCCCTCATGTGCACACCGTCGGCGGCGTGGCGTTGGACTGGGTGCCATAGGGCTGGTTCTTCAGCACCGTCGTCGCAGTGAGCGTCTGGGTGGTGTCGCGGCCCAGCAGGCGCAGCATCGGGAAGAAGGGCTGGTACTGGACCGTGACCGTATAGACGGTGACGTTGTTCGCGCCGCCCTGGCCGCTGGTGCCGGCGTCAGCGTCCCAGGTGCCGTTCTGGTTGATGTCCGAGAAGCACTCGCCCGCGTCGCGCTGGCCGTTCTTGTTCGTGTCGGTGAACGGCTCCGGCGCGATGTTCGAGAAATTGGCGTAGGTCTTGCGCGAGCTCGACACGTTCGCGCTGGAGATCAGCGTGTGCACCGACGCGGCGACTTTCTGGTCGAGCGCGGCGAGCGTGTTGGCCGAATTGCCCTCCAGCGCCGAGTCGCGGCCCGCGCGCTGGACCGTGCCCGACAGGATCGACTGGGCGTAGATCTGGAAGCACAGGTCGAACAGCGCGAACAGCACCAGCAGCATCACCGGGCTGATCAGCGCGAATTCGGTGACGGCCGACCCGCGCCGGTCGGAGCGAAGACGCGCGGGGGAAAGTCGTCGCCTCATTTGGAGATCCTCAGCTTCGCGATCTGCGCCGCGATATTCTTGAAGGCGTTGTTGAGCTGGGTGGAGTCGGCGGCCTGGTAGGCGCGGCCGTCCGAGGCGCAATTCTGGAGCATGGGCGTAAGCGTGGTGGTGAAGGCGATCACCCACACGGTCAGGTTGCGCTGCTTGGCGGCGGTGCACAGCGCCGTCAGCCGGTTTGCGACAAGGGTATCCTGCTGCGCCTTGGTCGGCAGCACCGACAGATCGGTGCGACGACGATCCAGCGCGGAAAGGCCATAGGCGTCATAGACTGCGATGTCGGTGTCGGTCCCGCCATCGGTCATGAAGATGATGTGGCGCGAGATATCGCCGCCATTGGGCGCTGTCGCGTTCTCCGACGCAAACAGGCCGGTCGGCGAAATCAGGCGCACGCCCCAGACGAAACCGATGTCGTGATAGGTTGCGCCGGTCGCAACGAGACCGTTCAGATAGGTCTGCAGGTCCGACCGACTGATCGTATCCAGCTTGCGTGCCGGCGACGGGCAGGTGGTGTAGGCCCCGCTGTAATAGTTCACCATCTGCTGCAGATTCGACGAGGTCCGCACCGTCGCCGTGTTCCAGTTTGTCGGGCTGTTGCGCGCATAGATCAGCGGCGCGAGCCATGGCTTCCACTGGGTCTCCGGCTTGCTGGGGTCCGGGATCATGTCGAAATCCATATCGTACGCAGCACTGGGGATGCTGGGATAGGTCGACTGGCGGACGGTCTGGCGTTCTTCGATGCAGGCGTTGCTGCTGTTCCAAGTGACGTTGGTCCAGCTCTGGTTATTGCCGATCTGGAAGGGAATCGTTCCACCGGACATGAGCCCGTTGGGGTTGCTGCCCTTGTAGCCCGATACGTCGAATTCCACCGGCTGGTATTTCCAGTAATAGGTGGTTGAGGTGCTGTAACAGTTGTTGGTGCACGGCTTGGTGGTATTTTGCCTGTACTGGGTGTAGTTGGTGTAGGTCGTTTTCTTGATCGTGCAGGTACCGCTGGCGAAGCTCGCTGAATAGGTCGAGCCATTATAGACCCATTGCTCCCACCAGACCCGCGTTCCGCCGCTGTTGCTGATCGTGCCCGTAGTATAGACACTAGAATAGTTTTCGTTTGGCGGAGCGACGCAATACTCGGACGTACCGGACGAAACCGTCGTCGTCACCGCGCTTCCGGTGTAGCTCGACGCGCCATAGGTGGTGGTTGTCGTGCCGGTGCTCGTGGTGGTGGTCGAACCATCGGGGATCCGCGACTGATAGGTCCACTTGTCCACCATCCATTCGCGCTTCAGCAACATGCCGACGTTCACGTTGCTCGAATAGGGCACGAAACCGTACCGCACGCGCGTGCCCGCCTGTCGCGAGCCTTCGACGGTATCGTAAAAGCTCATTACGGCCGCCCGCAGCGCCGTGATGGACGAGCCGGCCATCGATCCGGTGGTGTCCAGCACGAACATTACATCGACATTGGGAATTTCCAGCCGTGCGTCGCATGCCACGCTGATTGTTTGGGGCTGCGCACCCATCAGCGTTGAGATGGTCATCGGCACGGTGGTGGTGGCGACGCCATGGACCTGATTGTCCGCGGTGCCGGTGGGCGTGAAGCTGGTCGATTTCGCGCCGAACATGCCGTCGCGGAAATTGTTGGTGAAAAAGGCATTGGCGCGCGCCTTCGCCACATCGTCGAAGCTGGTGCCTACCATGAACTTGCGCCCGGCCAGCGCGCCCGCGTCGCAGGCCTGCTGCAGGCGGCTCTTCACATAATAAATGCGCGCGGTGTCGATCGCGGAGCCGGCGATGAAGGTCAGCGGCACCATGGCCACCGCCATGATCGCCATGGTATTGCCCACAATGTCCCGACCAAAGCGCGCGACAAAATTTCGCAGCGCGCCTAGGAAGCGGCGTTCATGGTGCTTGCAGTCGCTGTTCATCCCCCGCACCTCACACATCGCGCTTGCGATGATTCGGCCGTTGCGGCGCCCCCCGCCAAAGCAACTGCGAATTAACTAAGGGAAAAAGGTGAATAACTCCCTATCTTCCATGATTAATCCTGAGCGTGACTTGATCCTGACTTATGCACGGTTAATTGATCGGCCCGCCCTGGCAGCATTATTCGCGCTCGACGATAGTCTCGCGCAGTTGCTGCGCACGACCAGCCAGCCGGCAGTAGGCCAGTTGCGGCTGGCCTGGTGGCGGGAGTCGTTGGCGAAGCTGGATCATGCACCGCCGCCAGCCGAGCCGGTGCTGCAGGGGCTGGCTGAGGCGGTGTTGCCGCGCGGCGTTTCTGGCACTTCGCTGGTGTCGATCGTTCATGGCTGGGAAGTGCTGATCGAGGAAGAGGCGCTGGACGGCGCGGCGTTGCAGCGCTTTGGCGCGGGACGCGGGCAGTTGTTCGTTGCGGCGGGTGCTGCTTTGGGTGCTGCTCGCGATCCGTTGGCCAAAGCTGGTGCCGGGTGGGCGCTCGCGGACCTCGCGCGGCACCTCGCCGATCCGCAAGAGGCGGCGCTGGCGCAGGAGCAGGCTGCGGCACTGCTCGGACCGGCGCTCAGCCGGCGCTGGAGCCGCCAGGCGCGGGCGCTGGGGGCGTTGGCGCATCAGGCGCGGATGAACCTTTCCGTCCCATCGGAGCAGCCGATTCCGGTTGGTGCACCTGGCCGCGTGGCGCGGTTGTTTTTCCATCGTCTGACCGGCCGCTAAATCCTTGCCACACTCCGGAGAGCGCGTAGGGTTACGATACGTGCAGACTTTGACCGGGGGGCAAGTCCATGTGGCGTTATTTCGTGGGAGCGGCTGCGGCGCTGTTGCTGGCGTTCGGTGCAATGTTCCTGTTCCGCGGGACCGATCCCGCCGGCGCGCGATCGATATTGCCGCGCGCGCCTGCCATGGCGAACAGTGCCCCGGCAGCCAGCTTGCCTGATGCCGCGCCCGAGGCAGGCGAACGCACCCGCGAGCAGAAGCGCTTCGACCGCTATGACAAGGATCGCAACGAAGCGATCAGCCGCGAGGAATATCTGGCCTCGCGGCACAAGGCATTCGCGAAGCTGGACACGAATGGCGATGGCAGGCTGAGCTTCGAGGAATGGGCTGCCAAGACGATCGGCAAGTTCTCCACCGCCGATGTAGACAGATCCGGCACGCTCACGCGCGCCGAGTTTCTGACTACGGCACCGAAGCGCAAGGCGCCGGGGCCGCGCTGCGCCTGCGCGCCGACAAAGAAGGCACCCGAACCCGAAAGCAGGGCCGACGACGACTGAAACGCCGTTTCAGGCGGCTAGCCAGCCTTTTAGTGCCGCCCGGGCGCGATCGGTATACATGCGCTTGCGATCGGCCTTGCGTGTGCGACCCTCGATCGGGGGGAACAGCCCGAAATTGACGTTCATCGGCTGATAGGTCTCTGCCTCGGCCTCCCCGGTTATGTGGGCGAGCAGCGCGCCCAGCGCCGTTTCGCGCGGTGGCGGGGGCAGGGCGGTGCCGGCGATCTCGGCGGCCGCGAAGCGACCCGCTAGCAAGCCGATCGCAGCGCTTTCGACATAGCCCTCGCATCCAGTGATCTGCCCGGCGAAGCGGATATGGGGCGAAGCCTTCAGTCGCAGGGTGCCATCGAGCAGTTCGGGCGATTTGATGAACGTGTTGCGGTGCAGCCCACCCAGCCGGGCGAACTCGGCCTTTTCCAGCCCGGGGATCGTGCGGAACAGACGCACCTGTTCGGCATATTTCAGCTTGGTCTGGAAACCGACCATATTCCACAGCGTGCCGCTTGCATTGTCCTGTCGCAACTGCACCACGGCATAGGGCCAGCGACCGGTGCGGGGATCGTCGAGGCCTACGCCCTTCATGGGGCCATAGCGAAGCGTGTCGACGCCGCGTTCGGCCATCACTTCTATGGGCATGCAGCCTTCAAAATACGGGACATTCTCCCATTCGCGGAACTCGGTCTTCTCGCCCGCCATCAGCGCGGCGTGGAACTCGAGATATTGTTCTTTCGACATGGGGCAGTTGATGTAATCCTTGCCCGATCCCTTGTTCCAGCGGCTCTGGAACCAGGCGGTCTCCATGTCGATCGTATCGAAATGGACGATCGGTGCGATCGCATCGAAAAAGGCGAGACTGTCCTTGCCCGTCGCGTGGCCGATGCTGTCTGCCAGCGATGGCGCCGTCAACGGCCCGGTGGCGACGATCGTCCTGCCCTCCGAAGGCAGCGTATCGATGCGCTCACGAACGATGGTGATGTTTGGATGCCCTGCCAGTGCGGCGGTGACGCCATCCGCGAACTCATCGCGATCGACCGCCAGCGCGGACCCGGCGGGTACGGCATGGGCGTCGCCCTGGGCGAGGATCAGCGAGCCGAGCGCGCGCATCTCCTGATGGAGCAGACCGACGGCGTTGCTGTCGGCATCGTCGGAGCGGAAACTGTTGGAGCAGACGAGTTCTGCCAGCCGATCGCTCTGATGCGCGGGAGTCATGCTGCCCGAACCGCGCATTTCGGACAGGCGGACCTTGTAGCCCGCCTGCGCAAGCTGCCACGCGGCTTCCGAGCCGGCCAGGCCGCCGCCGATGATATGGATGTCGTGAGTCACAGGCGGGCGCATAGCGTCATGACGCGACGATGACAAAGGCCGACAATCGCCTATGATCCGCGGCATGCCGTCTCGCGCACGTCTTATCCTGTTTGCAGCCCTGATTGCCGGTATCAGCTATTGCTGGGCACGCTGGGTGCCGATTCCCCTTGGCTGGCAGGTTTCCTGGAAGGGTGCTGGCGTTGCGCTGCTGGCGCTTTGGGCGGCATGCAATCTGCACGATCGGGCGAAACTGCCGATCGTGTTGGTTCTGTCGCTGGGCGCAGCGGGCGATGTGCTGCTTGAGACGCATGGGCTGACGATTGGTGCCATCGCGTTTCTCAGCGGTCATGTTGTCGCGGCAATATTCTACGCTCGCACGGTTTCGTCGCGCTGGCGGGCTTGGGCGGCCGTGCTCATCGCGCTGGCGATCGCCGCATTCGCCTGGGCGTTGCCTGAGGACCGAGCCGCGGCGCCTGGGATTGCATTCTACGCGCTGGGGCTGGGAGCGATGACCGGCAGCGCCGTAACCAGTCGCTTTCCGATAGCAGTGAAATTTGGAGCCGCGCTGTTCGCGGCGTCCGACCTGTTGCTCTTCGCGCGAATGGGGCCGCTGGCGGGTTCGGTACTGCCGGACTTGCTCGTCTGGCCCAGCTATTTTGCGGCGCAGACCTTTATTGCCTGGGGGGTGATAACCGCGCCTGACACATCGCCGAGAAAGGGGCGGAGAGCGCTCCCCTGAAAAGGCCGGGGCAGCCGCTGCGCGACTGCCCCGTAGTTCGGGGAGAGTCGACGCGAGGGGGAACGAGACGCGCCGACAAAGGGGGCTGTGCATCCCGGATGTTGCAGCTACATGTCGCTACGTTGCGCTGCGGCAGGCAATTCTGGGCAATTGGTCTCAAATTCCCCAGTCTGTCGCAGGAATCCCGCATTTCCGTACATTTGGCGGCGCCGGCTTCACCTCTTGGTTACCAATTTCAGCGCAAGGAGACCCAAAGAGTATCGGCGGAGCGAACCATGGGCATTGCGGCAAGGCTGTATCAGGATGGCCGCTGGGCAGAGCGCCACGCGGTCGAACTCGACGCGACGCTGCGCGACGGCACGCAGCAGCCGAATGACGTAGCGGTGGAAGAGCTGTCGAACGGCGGCTTTCGCGTAGCGACCCAACTCGATTTGCTGGCTGGCGACGAAATTGCGCTTGGCATTGCGGGCATCGGCACGCGCAAGGCGCAAGTCATTTGGGGAGACGGCAGCAGCTTCGGGTGCGAATTTGCAATCCCGCTGTCGGATGCGGAGCTGCGCACCGCGCTGGCAGCGCCTGTGGCCCAGCCGATTGCCTTTCCCGGCACGCGGATGCCGACGCCAGCCTCTTCGGACGAGAGCGCCAGCGAAGGGAAATACTCACCGCGCGTCCGGCTTGCGATCATCGCCGGCGGTGCTTTTCTCGGCTGGGGCGTCGTGATTGCGCTCGGTTGGGGAGCGGTGACGGCGGTGCGCGCCCTGATCGGCTGACCGCCGCCCCCGTTTTTGTCAGGCCGCAGCCTTGCGGCGCTCGGCCATTTCCTCGTTCAGCATTTCCGCCAGCAAGAAGGCCAGTTCCAGGCTCTGGCCCGCGTTGAGGCGCGGGTCGCAGTGCGTGTGGTAACGGTCCGCCAGACCCTGTTCGGTGATGGCGATGGCGCCGCCGGTGCATTCGGTAACATTCTGGCCGGTCATTTCGGCATGGATGCCGCCGGCATAGGTGCCCTCGGCGCGGTGAACGGCGAAGAAGCCGCGCACTTCGGCGAGAATGCGGTCGAACGGCCGTGTCTTATAGCCGTTGGCGGCCTTCACGACATTGCCGTGCATCGGATCGCAGCTCCACACCACCGGATGGCCCTCGCGCTTTACGGCGCGGACCAGCTTGGGCAGCTGTGCCTCGATCTTGTCATGGCCATAGCGGGTGATGAGCGTCATCCGCCCGGCGACCCGACCAGGATTGAGCGTGTCGAGCAGGCGCAGCAGCGCGTCGGGCTCAAGGCTGGGGCCGCACTTCATGCCGATCGGGTTGCCGATGCCGCGCAGGAACTCGACATGGGCCGAACCTTCGAAGCGTGTACGGTCGCCGATCCACAGGAAATGGGCCGATGTGTCGTACCAGTCGCCGGTCAGACTGTCCTGCCGGGTGAGCGCCTGCTCATAGGGAAGCAGCAGCGCTTCGTGACTGGTGTAGAAGTCGGTGCCCTTGAGCTGCGGCACGGTATCGGGGTTGATCCCGCACGCTTCCATGAAGTCGAGCGCCTCGCCGATCCGGTCCGCGACATCGGCGAACTTGGTCGACCAGGGGCTCTTGCCCATGAAGTCCAGCGTCCACTTATGGACCTGATGCAGGTTGGCATAGCCGCCGTTCGCGAAGGCGCGCAGCAGGTTTAGCGTCGCCGCCGACTGGCTGTAGCCCTGCACCATGCGCTGCGGATCGGGAATGCGCGCTTCGGGGGTGAAGGCGATGTCGTTGACATTGTCACCGCGGTAGCTGGGGAGCTCCACGCCGTCGATCACTTCCGTATCGGACGAGCGCGGCTTGGCGAACTGGCCGGCCATGCGGCCGAGCTTCACCGTCGGCAGCTTCGACGCGAAGGTGAGGACGACTGCCATCTGCAGGATGACGCGGAAGGTGTCGCGGATGTTGTTCGGGTGGAACTCGGCGAAGCTTTCGGCGCAGTCGCCGCCCTGGAGCAGGAACGCCTCGCCGCGCGCCACCTTGGCGAGCGCGCCGGTCAGCTCGCGCGCCTCGCCGGCGAACACAAGCGGGGGATAGCTGCTGAGCTGCCGCGTCGCCGCATCCAGCGCGCCCTTGTCGGGATATTGCGGCATCTGGCGCGCTTCGGCGCGCGTCCAGCTATCGGGGGTCCAGCTTGCCATTGCACTCTCCACGTCGCGGACGGCGACGTGCCAGTCCGCATGATCGGCGATACCCATCGCCGCAATCTGGTTCATTACCTTGGTATTGGCGCGTTTGCCGTCCGTCTCCCAACCCTGCACGGTGGAGCCTGGCGTGTCGAACCAGGCACCGAACGCGGCACGAGTGAGTGCGCGCTCCTCGCGATAGTGGCGGATTTTGGAACCGGCTAACGTCATCATGGGTGTCACTTACCCGCAGCGGGTAAAGATGTGCAAGCGTTATCTTACCTGGTCGGGGTAAATTGATGGAGCGCGAATTGCCTGTGATGCCGGATGGGTGTAGCCGCCCGCCTCATGCACCTATTCGAGGCACAGGCGCGCGATTTGGCCGGACTGGCAGCGCGGGGAAGAGGAAGGCGGCTGATCGGCCGGGACGGCGCCGATTTTGCGTCTAACGATTATCTGGGGCTGGCTGGATCGGCGCTGCTGACCGAAGCGGTCGCGGCGGCGCTGGCGCGCGGCGTCCCGATCGGCTCGGGTGGATCGCGATTGCTGCGCGGCAACCATCCCGAGCACGAGGCGCTGGAAGCCGAGGCGGCGGCGTTTTTCGGGCGCGAATCGGCGCTGTACTTCTCCAGTGGCTATGCCGCCAACGCCGCCTTGCTCGGCACGCTGCCGCAACGGGGCGAGCTGGTGCTGTTTGACGCACTCGTCCATGCCAGTGCGCATGAGGGGATGAAGCTCGGCCGGGCGGAGGCACGGTCGGTGGCGCACAATGATGTCGCCGGCTTTGCCGCGGCCATTGCCCAATGGCGCCGTGAGGGCGGGGCAGGGCGTGTGTGGATCGCAGTCGAGAGCCTGTACAGCATGGACGGTGATTTCGCCCCGCTTGCCGAGCTGGCGGCGCTCGCGCAGGTCGAGGACGCGGTTCTGCTGGTCGACGAAGCGCATGCCACCGGGGTTTACGGGCCGCAGGGTCAGGGGCTGGCGTATGGCTTGCCGACCGCCAATCTCATTACCCTGCACACCTGCGGCAAGGCGCTCGGGTGCGAGGGGGCACTGGTCACCGGACCGGCAGTGGTCCGCGACTTCCTTGTCAACCGCGGAAGGGCGTTCATCTTTTCGACCGCGCCGTCGCCGCTGATGGCCGCTGCCGTGCGCGCGGCACTGCGGATCGTCGCGGCGAGGGGCGGGCTTCGCGCCGCGCTGTTCGACAGGATTGCTGCGGCTCGGCTGGCTTTGGCGCCGCTCGGCGTGCCGGCCGGCGAAAGCCAGATCCTGCCGCTGATCCTTTGCGACGATGTTCGGACCATGGCAGTCGCCGGTGCACTTCAGGAGAGCGGCTTCGATGTGCGCGGTATCCGCCCGCCGACGGTTCCCGCCGGTACCTCACGCCTGCGTATTTCGATTACCAACAATGTTGATCCGGCCGACATCGCCGCACTTGCGACGCGGCTCGCGGTCCTGATCCCGGAAAGCGAGACAATCGCCGCATGAGCCAGACCTTCATTGTCACCGGCACCGATACCGGCATCGGTAAGACCGTGTTCGCTGCGGCGCTCGCCGGCGCGCTGCGCGCCCGTTATTGGAAGCCGATCCAGGCCGGGCTCGATGACGGCAGCGACAGCGAACGCACTGCCGCGCTCTCGGGCCTGCCGCCCGCGCATATCCTTCCCGAGGCATACCGCCTCGTGACACCCTGCTCGCCCCACCGCGCCGCGGAAATTGACGGCGTGACGATAGACCTCGGGCGCCTCGCGCTGCCGCAGGTCGAAGGACCGCTGGTGGTGGAAGGCGCGGGTGGTGCGCTGGTGCCGGTGACGCGGGATATCCTCTACGCCGACCTGTTCGGCCGCTGGGGCAAACCGGTGGTGCTCGTCGCGCGAACCGCGCTCGGCACGATCAACCACAGCCTGCTTTCGATCGAAGCGCTGCGGGCGCGCGGCGTGCCGATCCATGGCATCGCGTTCGTGGGTGACGAGGTCGAGGACAGCGAGGCGACGATCGCTGCCATGGGTAAGGTCAGGCGACTCGGGCGCCTGCCGATCCTTCCGGACCTCAACCCCGGCGCGCTGGCGCAGGCGTTTGGCGCCGCCTTCGACCTGAGGGATTTCAGCTGATGTCCTCGGTCTGGCATCCGTTCACCCAGCACGGCCTGGGCGAGCCTATCCCACAGGTCAGCCACGCCCGCGACGCGCTGATCTACACTGCCGATGGCGGCAGCTTTATCGATGCGATTTCGTCCTGGTGGGTGACGACGCACGGCCATTGCAACCCGCGTATCATGGCCGCGATCGCCGAACAGGCGGCCAAGCTGGACCAGATCATCTTCGCCGGCTGGACGCACGAACCGGCCGAGCTGCTCGCCGCGGGACTTCGCGGGATACTGCCGGACGCGCTCGAATATGTCTTCTTCAGCGATAGCGGCTCCACCGCGGTGGAAGTCGCGCTCAAGATGGCGCTCGGCTACTGGCACCAACTTGGGCAGGATCGCAGCCGCATCCTGGTGCTGGAGCACAGCTATCATGGCGACACGATCGGCGGCATGTCGGTGGGCGCCCGGGGCGTGTTCAACAAACCCTATCAGCCGCTGCTGTTCGATGTCGGCACCATACCCTTTCCCGGTGTGGGTGCTGAACAGGCGACGCTCGATGCGCTGGAGGCAGAATGCCGCGCGGGTGCTGCTGCGTTCATCGTCGAGCCCTTGGTGCTCGGCGCTGGGGGCATGCTTTTCTACACCCCCGCCATCCTTGCCGAAATGCGCGCGATCTGTGCGCGGCATGATGTGCTCTTCCTCGCTGACGAAGTGATGACGGGCTGGGGCCGGACCGGCACCCTTACTGCGTGCGAACAGGCTGGCCTCGTGCCCGACATCCTGTGTCTGTCGAAGGGCCTTACCGGCGGCGCGGTGCCGCTGGCAGTAACGCTGGCGACCGCACCGATCTTTCAGGCGCATTGGTCGGAGGACCGGGGACGGATGTTCTTCCACTCCTCCAGTTATACCGCCAACCCGATCGCCTGTGCGGCTGCCGTCGCCAATCTGGCGATCTGGCGCGAGGAGCCGGTGTTGGAGCGGATAGCGCGGCTGGGCGAATGGCAGCAGGCGGCGCTGGATGCGCTCGCGGGCGTTCCGGGCCTGACGAACCATCGCTGCATGGGCACCATCGCCGCGCTGGAGATCGAGCAGCCGGAGAGCGGCTATCTCTCCGCCATCGCCCCGCGCCTGATGGCCTTTGCGCGCGAGCGCGGCGTGCTGCTCCGGCCGCTGGGCAACACCGTCTATGTGATGCCGCCCTACAGTATTACACGCGAGCAGCTCGATCAGGTCTGGGCGCTGGTGCCGGCGTTCCTCGGTCAGTAACCGGCACTGAGGTCGACTTCGTTGGTAAGGGGGGCGCCGTCGAGAAACGCGCGCAGATTTTGGAGAAACAGCGCGGTCGCGCGCTGGAACATCCGCGTCTGGCTGCGCCCCGACAGGTGCATCGACAACAGGATGTTCGGCGTCGACCAAAGCGGGTGGTCTGGCGGCAGCGGCTCGGGCGTGACGGTATCGAGAAATGCTCCGCCGATCCGTCGGCGCGAAACAGCACCGATCAGGGCGTCCTGATCGATCAGCTCGCCACGGCCGACATTGATGATCCAGGCGCCCGGCTTCATCGCCTGCAATTCCACCTCGCCGATCAGAGCATGGGTCGCGTCCGTGGCGGGGGCTGCGAGGACTACCCAGTCAAAGCTGCCCAGCCGTTCGCGCCATGCATCCGGCGTCAACGTGCCCTCGGCACCCGATCGCGTTACCCCGGTGACTTCGACGCCGAACGCCGCCAGCCGCGTGCCAATCAGCCGGCCGATCGTGCCATAGCCGATGACCAGCGCCTTGCTTTCGAACATTTCGAGCTTGCCGGGTGCGTCGCCGGGCCATTCGCGGCGCTCGGCGGTGCGCAGCACCTGGTCATAGCGCTTGGCGGCGACCAGACAGGCCATCACCGCATATTCGGCGACGGCATGGGCGTTGACGCCGCTGCCGTTGGTGACGCGGGTGCCGCGCTGGCGCAGCAACGGGATGTCGAGCGGGTCGATGCCGGCATAGATGGTCGACAGCCAGCGCAGCTTCGCTCCCGCCGCAACGGCCTCCGCCCACTGGTCTGGCCGGTTAATGTCGAGCCAACCGATTTCCGCATCGCCGGCCAGTGCTACCGCTTCGTCGGGGGTGACGAACCATTCGGCCGTGATCTCCGCCGGCAGGTGCTGCTCAATGAGCGGTTTTGCCAGCGCGGGGAGGACGGCCTTCACCGCGCTATAGCCTTGCGTAGCGATGCGCGAATTCGCGATCTGACATAAGCAGATAGCGTATCGCGTCGATAAAGGCCCAAAGGCCGGTTACGAGCAGTCCGACGATTGTCAGCGACAAAATGAGCATCAGCACGCCGGTGCCGTTCCGCCCGAGATAGAAACGGTGGATGCCGAGCGTGCCGAAAAAGAAGGCGAGCAGCGCCGCGACATATTTGTTGCGGTCGCTGGCGGGCGTCTGCACCGCCGGGCGTTCACCGGCCTCCAGCAGCCGGAAGATCTTGCGGGCGCGCGTGCCGTCCGCCTCGAAATCGACCCGGGCGCCGACGCCGGGATTGCGGCTGTCGCTCCAGTCGTCGCGCAGGAAGCTGTAGCGGACGCCGTCCTCGCCGGAAATCTGGCCCTCGCCGCTTGCCCGATCGACCCCCAACACCTGCCCGCGCATGCCTTCCCCCGAAATGCCGCTGCGGTTTCTGGCGGACGAGGGGGGCTCAAGGCAAGAGGGATTTGGAGGGGATGCTCTCCCCCGATTGCCTTACAGCGCGGGCTTCCAGTCCCAGCCGAGCGGATCGCCGTCCATCACTTCGATGCCGGCCGCCGCCAGATCGTCGCGGATGCGGTCAGAGCGCTGGAAATCCTTCACCACGCGCGCTTCCTTGCGCTCGACCAGCAGGTCGTCGATTTCCTTCGGCGTAATCGTCGCGCCCTTGGGCTGCATGCGCAGTTCCTCGCGGGTCAGTTCGGACAACCGCAGACCCAGCACCTTGTCGAACTCGACGAGCGCCGCCAGCCGGTCGGCGGGAGCGGTGCGCTTGTCGGCGAGCAGCTCGTCGAGCACCGGCAGCGCCTTGGGCGTGTTGAGATCATCCGACACCGCTGCGTCGAGCCGTTCCAGCCATACCGCCGGCGCATTGCCTTGACCTTCCGCGCGTGCCTTCAGTGCCGTCACCGTCATCACCAGCCGCTTCAGCCGGGTGAGTGCGGCGGCAAGGCTTTCGGCGGAAAATTCCAGCTCGCTGCGATACTGCGCCTGCAGGCATAGCAGACGATAGGCGAGGGGATGCACACCCGCGTCGATCAGCGATTGCAGGGTGGTGAAGCCGCCCTTCGACTTGGACATTTTCCCCTGGCGGTCGACCAGGAAGTTATTGTGCATCCAGAAATGCGCACCCGTGTCGCCACAGCCGCAATAGGCCTGGTTCTGCGCAATTTCGTTCGGATGGTGGATTTCGCGGTGGTCGATGCCGCCGGTGTGGATGTCGAACGGCGCGCCGAGATACTGGATGCTCATCACCGAGCATTCGAGATGCCAGCCCGGCGCACCCTTGCCCCAGGGCGAATCCCATTCCATCTGGCGCTGTTCGCCCGGCGGCGACTTCCGCCAGATCGCGAAGTCCTGCGGATGGCGCTTGCCGTCGACCGGATCGATCCGGCCTTCCGCCGCGTCATCGGCAGCGCCGGCGAGGCGGCCATAGTCGGGCACGGTCGTCACGTCGAAATACAGGCCCGAATCGAGCTCATAGCAATGCGCGGGCGCGATCTTCTCGGCAAAGGCGATCATCTGCTGGATATGATCGGTCGCGACCGACCATTTGCTCGGCTCGGTAATGTTGAGGTCGGCGATGTTCTGCTTGAACGCCGCCGTATAATGCGCCGCGATGTCCCAGATGCTCCTGGCCTGGGCGCGCGCGGCGGCTTCCATCTTGTCGTCGCCGGCGTCGGCATCGGAGGTCAGATGGCCGACATCGGTGATGTTGATGATGTGGGTGAGGGGGTAGCCCTTCCAGCGCAGCACCCGGCTCAACGTGTCGGTGAACACATAGGCGCGCAAATTGCCGAGATGGGCATAGTTGTAGACGGTTGGCCCGCACGAATAGACGCGCACGCCCTTGTCGGGATCGAGCGGCTGGAACGGCTCGAGCGAACGGGAAAGCGAATTGTAGAGCGTGAGCGGAGCGTCGTGCATGGCATGCCCATAGCGAAACCGGCGCCGCGTACAAACCCGCCGAACGAAGCGGCGGCGCAGCCGCTCAGGCCGTGAGGGCAGTTTCCTGCTCGATCGCGATCTGCACCATCGAAGACCAGATTCGCGCCGGGTCGTTGCCCGCTGCACGGCCGGCCTCGATCATCTCCGGCGTCGGCTCGCGCAGGGTACGCAGCACCGCAAGCGCCCGGGGCACTTCGCGGGGCCAGATCGTGTCGACCACGTCGCTCACCGGTTGCGAAAGATCGCCTGCACCTTCGCCGTTGGGGCTTAGCATTTCGGCCGCCAGCACGCGGGCGATGCGTTCGACGGGTGACGTCACCGAAATACCGGTCATCCTTCCTCTCCCAACCAGTTCCGCATCCTGCCGTTCAGGCGGCGAGCGGCGAACGTCCCGAGCGCGGCGTACCGCGCAGTGCGCCCTGGCCCGTACTCGCGCCGGCGTGGAGCGGCAGGGCCGTGGCGCAAAAGGCGCATTCTGCCGTCATCCGCCCGATCATCCAGTGCGAATTGCCGCAGCCAGGACAGTGATTCGTCTCGTGCGGATGATAGGCGACACGATAGCCGCTGAGCGCTCGCCGGATACCGAAGTCGTACATGGGCCAACTCCCCGTTGCTTGCTGTACCGGAACGTCGCCGAGTCGGGACAGTTCCGGAGGGAAAACGAATCAGCGCCGATAGTGTCGGGCAGGCCACAGCGGGCGGCAACGCCGCCGCGACGAAGATTTGCTGAACGCGAGCTAACGATGACGTTCAGGCTCGTAACATTCCGAATCGGGCAAACAGTCTCTCGACGGCGGCACAAGAGCCCCGTGAGGAGGCAAGTTATGAAGAAGTTTCTGATCGGCGCCGCGATTGCGACGACCCTGCTCACCGGTGCGGTTACTGCAACCCCGGCTGCGGCACAGGATTATGGCTATAGCCGGTATGAGCGCGATTATCGCGGCTATGACGGCGACTATCGCGAATATCGCGAGTATCGGGATTATCGCGACTATCGCCCGGACCGCACCCGCTATGTCTATCGCGACAATTATCGGGATCGCTACTATTATCCGCGTCGCTGCAGCGACGGCACCACCGGCACCATTCTGGGTGCGATTGCCGGCGGCCTGCTGGGCGGTGAGATCGGACGGGGCGACTCCTACCACCGGAGCGGCACCGGCACCATCATCGGTGCAGGGGTCGGCGCCCTGGCGGGCCGCCAGGTTGACGGCGGGAACTGCCGCGCCAACCGGTAAGCCCATCGTTAACTAGATTGAAAAGGGCGTCTGCGATGTAGCATCGCAGACGCCCTTTTTCATGTTCTCGCAAGGAGATGGAGGCCCGAGCCGGAATCGAACCGGCGTATACGGATTTGCAGTCCGCTGCGTCACCACTCCGCCATCGGGCCGCCCGGTGAGGGGCGCGCAATGCACGGGGGGACCGGCGGATGTCAATAAGCTTTCGATTTCGCTTCCGTGTCGCTTGGCGGACCGGTCGCGCCGCGATACAAGCGCCGCGAACCCAACAAGTGTATTGCACGGCTAATACGGTTGTGTAAGAAAAGCGGAGTTATGATGGCCCTTTCGGTCGACCCTGCGCCCGTCGAGACTGCTCGTTTCGAGGCGATGCGCCACGCGATGGTGGCAAGCCAACTGCGTACCAACGCGGTCAACGATCCGCGCGTGGTGGAAGCCATGGCGCTGGTGCCGCGTGAAGTGTTCCTGCCCAGCGACCAGCGGGCGATGGCCTATCGCGATACGCAGGTGCCGCTGGGCAATGGCCGGCGCCAGAACGCGCCGCTGGTGCTGGGGCGCCTGCTGACCGAGGCGCAGCTGCAGCCCGGCTATCGTGCGCTGCTGGTCGGTGCCGCCGGCGGCTATGGTGCAGCGGTGCTTTCGCGGCTGGTGACGAGCGTCGTGGCGCTGGAAGAAGAAGATTCGCTGGTTGCGATCGCCCGTGGCGGTCTGGCCGGAATTGCCAATGTCGAGCTGGTGCAGGGGCCGCTTGCGGCCGGCTGGGCAGCGGGTGCGCCCTATGACGTGATCGTCATCGACGGCGCAGTCGAAGCACTGCCCGATGCGCTGCTCGCCCAGCTCAAGCCGGGAGGCTGTGTCGCCACCGGCGTGAACGATCGCGGTGTCACGCGGCTCGCCATCGGCCGCCGTAGCGAAGGTGGATTCGGCCTGGCGGATTTCGCGGACGTGGAATGCGCGATTCTGCCCGGATTCGAAAAGCCGAGAACGTTTAAATTCTGACGGGGAAGATGATGAGGCTCATGCGAATTACTCCTTTTGTTTTCGGCGTGAGCCTCATTGCCCTGGCCCATCCGGCGGCCGCACAGACCGCGGCACCTGCGCCCGCGGCCGCAACCGCAGCGCCGACCACGACGCTGCGCGATGCGCTGCTCCAGGCCTACAACAGCAACCCGGACCTGCAGGGCGAGCGCGCCAACCAGCGCGCGAACGACGAGAATGTGCCGATCGCCCGCTCTTCGGGTCTGCCGTCGGTCAACGGCACCGGGTCGGTAAACGACAGCCTGTACAACAGCGACGCGACGCCGCTGTCGCCCACGCGCCAGGGGCAGCTGGGCATCAATCTTTCGCAACCGGTTTATAGCGGCGGCCGCGTTCGCAATTCGGTGCGGGCAGCGGAGGTGCGGGTCGATGCCGGTCGCGCCAATCTGCGCGGCGTCGAGGCCGATGTCTTCACGCAGACGGTCACTGCCTATCTGAATGTGATTCGCGACGAGTCGATCGTCCGGCTGAATCAGGAAAACGTCCATGTTCTCGAAGTGAACCTGCAGGCGACGCGCGATCGCTTTCAGGTGGGCGACCTGACCCGTACCGACGTGGCGCAGTCCGAGGCGCGTTTGGCGCTGGCCCAGTCGCAGCTGCGCAGTGCGGAAGCCAATCTGATCGGCAGCCGCGAAACCTATATCCGCGTGGTCGGCTCGCCCCCCGGCGTGCTTGCCCCGCCGCCGCCGCTGCCGAATCTGCCCGACGACGCGGCGACGGCAGAGCAGGTCGCGCTGGCGAACAATCCGTTTCTGGAAGCGGCGCAACTGCAGCGCAAAGCGACGAACTACGATACTCGCGTCGCGCAGGCGGGGCGCCTGCCGCAGGTGAGCGTGGGGACAGGCGCGTCCTATTATAACTATCTGGGCTCGGTCAGCAGTCTCGGCCGTCAGAGCGGACTGACCAACAACGGCGTTTCGACGACGCTGGGCTTGCAGGTCACGCTGCCGCTGTTCCAGGGGGGGCGCCCCGCCGCACAGGTGCGGCAGGCACAGGCGCGGGAAGCATCGGCGATCGAGAATGTCACGCTTACGGAACGCGGCGTGATCGCCCAGGCGCGTTCGGCCTATGCCAGCTACCAGTCGGCGCTCCGGGTCATCGAGTCGTCGCGCGTGGCGGTGCAGGCCAACCAGCTAAGCCTGGAGGGCGTGCGGGCAGAAAACAGCGTCGGCACGCGCACCATCCTCGACATACTGAACGCGGAGCAGGAACTGCTCAATTCGCAGGTCCAGTATGTCACGGCCGAGCGTGATGCCTATGTCGCCGGTTTCAGCCTGCTGGCGGCAATGGGCCGGGCGCAGGCATCTGCACTCAATCTGGATGGTGGCCCGCTCTACGATCCGGCGGCGAACTACAAGCGGGTGCGTAACCGCTGGAGCGACTGGAACGACGACAAGGCGCCCGCCGGTGTCGCCACTTCGACTCGGGGCACGCCGGCGCAGGGGGCAGACGTTCGGGGCGACTCGCTCGACCCTGTTTTGCAACGCCCTGTTGACACGACCCGCCCGAATCCCTGATTGAGACACCCCGAGCGCACCAGAAAGCGAGTGGCAGCAATGGGGGATATCAGCAGCGAGCCGTCGATGGAGGAGATTCTCTCGTCCATCAAACGCATCATCGCCGAGGAAGGCGATGGGGCGGTCAGCGCCGCATCGCGTCCCCGGCGGCCCGCGCGGCAGGCGCCGGCGGCGCGCGTGCGTGAGGCAGTCGAGAACGACATGGACGAAGACGAGGTGCTGGAACTGCGCGAACCGGTTCGGGACATTCCCGCACCGACCGCAGCAGCGCCTGTCGAATCGCCGCGCGTGGCGGAGCCGGAACCGGCGCCGCGCGCTGCAGCCCGGCCGGCGCCGCGCGAATCGATCGTTTCCGATCGTGCCGCCGAAGTCAGCCGCGACAAGCTGGAAGCCTTGTCGCGCATGGTGGTTAAGCCGCAGGTCGCCGGCGCCGATACGCTGGAAGGGCTGGTGCGCGAACTGCTGAAGCCAATGCTGCGTGACTGGCTGGACGAGAATTTGCCGCGGATCGTCGAGACGATGGTCAGCCGCGAGATCGAGCGCATCACCGGCGGCAAATAACCCCGCTTAAACGCGGTTTCGGCGATTGTGCGCCGGCCGCGCTTATGGCTAGTCTCCGCCATATGAAGCACTTCCTGCTCGCGGGCGTTGCGCTCGCTTCCGCCGTCGCGCCTGCATCGGCGCGTGATCTCACCATTCAGGACGTGGTCGGCCTCTCCCGCGTCGGCGCGCCGGCTGTTTCGCCCGACGGCCACTGGCTCGTCTGGCAACAGCGCGAGACCGATCTGGCCGCCAACAAGGGGCGCTACGATTTGTGGCGGCTCGACCTGACGGTGAAGGGTGCGAGGCCCGAAAAGCTGGTCGCCGAAGCCGATGTCAACGAAACCAGCCCGCAATTCTCCGCCGATGGCAAGACCATATGGTTCCAGTCCGACAAGGGCGGCGAGGATGCGGTGTGGGGCGTGGCGGTCACGGGCGGTGCGCCGGTACAGCTGACGCATATTCCGGGCGGGTTCAGCGGCTTCAAGGTTTCGCCTGACGGCGCCAAGCTGCTGATCTGGGCCGATCGCAAGCTCGGCGCGCCGAGCCTGGAACCGGCGCTGGAGAAGAAGGACGCCAATGCGGGTTCGGGCCGGGTCTATAGCCAGCTCTTCGTCCGCCACTGGGACACATGGGCCGACGGCACGCGCTCGCAGCTGTTCGTCGTGCCGTTCGGCCCCAAGGGTGCGACCGGCAATGGCGTGGCGATCGAGGGCGGCCTGGTCGGCGATTCGCCCTCCAAGCCGTTCGGCGGCGGCGAGGAAGTGAGCTGGTCGGCCGATAGCAAGACCGTGTTCTTCGCACTGCGCGAGGCGGGGCGGATCGAATCGCTATCGACCAATCTCGACATCTTCGCCGTACCTGCCGACGGATCGGCCAAGCCCGTCAACCTGACCGAAGCCAATCACGGCATGGATAACCTGCCGACCGCGTCGCCCGACGGGAAATGGCTCGCCTGGTTCGCGATGGCGCGGCCGGGCTATGAGGCGGATCGGCAGGTGCTGATGCTGCGCAACCTCGCCACCGGCGAAGTCCGCGCGCTGACGGCGGACTGGGACCGCTCGGTCGCCTCGATCGCCTGGGCGCCCGATGCGAAGACGATCTACGTCACGGCCGAGGACGTGCAGGAAACGCCGATCTGGTCGGTCGATCCCCTCAGCGGCAAGGTGTCGCGCCTGACCGACAAGGGCACGGTTTCGGCAGTGGTGCCGACCAGGGGCGGCATCGTCTATGCGCTGAACAGCCTGACCGCGCCCGACGACTTCTATTTCCTGAAGGGCAAGAAGAGCGAGCGACTCACGGCCGTGAACGCCGAAAAGCTGGCCGGCGTGGCGATGCCGGAAGTGACGAAGTTCAACTTCGCCGGCGCCAATGGCGATACCGTCTGGGGCTATGTCGCAAAGCCGGCGGGGCTGGCCGCAGGGGGCCAGGCGCCGATCGCCTTCATCGTCCACGGCGGGCCGCAGGGCAGCATGAACAATAGCTGGTCCTATCGCTGGAACCCGGCGGTGTTCGCCGGGGCCGGCTATGCGGTGGTGTCGGTCGATTTCCATGGCTCTACGGGGTACGGCCAGAATTTCACCGATGCGATCCACAACAACTGGGGCGGCTGGCCGCTTGAGGATCTGAAAAAGGGCCTGAAGGCGGCGACCGACAAGTTCGCGTTCCTCGACGCGAACAATGCCTGCGCGCTCGGTGCCTCCTATGGCGGCTATATGATGAACTGGATCGAGGGGCAGTGGCCCGACCGGTTCAAGTGCATCGTCCAGCATGACGGCGTGTTCGACGCCCGCGCCATGGCATACGAGACCGAGGAGCTGTGGTTCGACGAGTGGGAACATGGCGGCAAGGCCTATTTCGAAGACCCGCAGGCGTTCGAGAAATGGAACCCGGTCAACCATGTCGCCGCGTGGAAGACGCCGCAGCTGGTGATCACCAGCGAGAAGGATTTCCGTATCCCCTATACCCAGGGGCTGGCGGCGTTCACCGCACTGCAGCGGCGCGAAATCCCGTCGAAGCTGCTGGTGTTCCCGGACGAGAACCATTGGGTGCTCAAGCCGAAGAATTCGCTGCAATGGTATGGCGAAGTGCTCGGCTGGTTGGGGAAGTACACCAAGGGCGAGTGAGATATGGTTCCCCTCCCGCTTGCGGGAGGGGTTAGGGGAGGGGCTGGAACGACGTAGCGCTGCTTCCACATCGTTCCCTCCCTCGACCCCTCCCGCAAGCGGGAGGGGCGCTACGGTGCTTGTACTTGGCCCGCCCCCGCCGCTAAGGCAGCGGCATGACGACCGAGCTTCCCAAGACCTTCGACCCCGCCGAAATCGAATCCCGCTGGTATCCCCATTGGGAGCAAAAGGGCCTGTTCCATCCCGAACGCCCAGGCGCCGACCCGTGGACGATCGTCAACCCGCCGCCCAACGTCACCGGCAGCCTGCATATCGGCCATGCGCTCGACAACACGCTGCAGGATATCCTGGTCCGCCATGCGCGGCTGAAGGGCAAGGATGCGCGCTGGGTGGTTGGCACCGACCATGCCGGCATCGCCACCCAGATGGTGGTCGAACGCCAGCTCAACGCGCGGCAGGACAAGCGCACCAACTATACGCGCGAACAGTTCGTCGACCTCGTCTGGAAGTGGAAAGAGGAAAGCGGCGGCGAGATTACCCGCCAGCTGCGCCGGCTGGGCTGTTCGATGGACTGGGCGAACGAGCGCTTCACCATGGACCCCGGCTTTTCCAGGGCCGTGCTCAAGGTGTTCGTCGCGCTGTACCGCCAGGGCCTGCTCTATCGCGACAAGCGTCTGGTGAACTGGGATCCCGGCCTTGGCACCGCGATCAGCGACCTGGAGGTGGAGACCAAGGAAGTCGCCGGAAAATTCTGGCACCTGCGCTATCCGCTGGCGGATGGATCGGGCTTCATCCAGGTCGCGACGACGCGGCCGGAGACGATGCTGGCCGACATGGCGGTTGCCGTCCATCCCGAAGACGAGCGCTACAAGGCGCTGATCGGCAAGCAGGTCCGCCTGCCGATCACCGGCCGGCTGATCCCGATCGTCGGCGACGAACATGCCGATCCGGAACTCGGCTCGGGCGCGGTGAAGATCACGCCGGGGCATGATTTCAACGACTTCGAGGTTGGTGTTCGCGCTGGCATTAAAGCCGGCGAGATGCTCAACATGCTCGATGCCAAGGCGGCGATCTGCCAGACGCAGGACGGGTTGGTCCCCGCCGACCTGATCGGGCTCGACCGGTTCGAGGCGCGCAAGGCACTCGTCGCGCGGCTGAAGGACGAGGGCTTCCTCGTCCCCTGGACCGACAAGGAAGGTGTCGAGCATGACGCCGAGCCGCGCACGATCCAGACGCCGTTCGGCGATCGCTCGGGGCAGGTGATCGAGCCCTGGCTGACCGACCAATGGTATGTCGACGCCAAGACGCTGGCCCAGCCGGCGATCGAGGCGGTCCGCTCCGGCGCGACTAAGATCGTCCCGAAGAGCTGGGAAAAGACCTATTTCAACTGGATGGAGAACATCCAGCCCTGGTGCGTCAGCCGCCAGCTCTGGTGGGGGCACCGGATTCCGGCGTGGTTCGACGCCGACGGCAAGGCGTATGTTGCCGAAACCGAGGAAGAGGCACAGGCCCAGGCCGGTGAGGGCGTCGCGCTGACCCGCGACCCCGACGTGCTCGACACCTGGTTCTCCTCGGCGCTCTGGCCGTTTGCGACGCTCGGTTGGCCGGAGGATGGCGACCCGACGCTGGGCGGCCGCTATTCGAACGATGTGCTGATCTCCGGCTTCGACATCCTGTTCTTCTGGGATGCGCGGATGATGATGCAGGGTTTGCACTTCATGCGGCAAGTGCCGTTCAAGACCCTGTATCTCCACGGTCTTGTCCGCGCAGCCGACGGCCAGAAAATGTCCAAGTCCAAGGGCAACACGGTCGATCCGCTGGGCCTGATCGACAAGTACGGCGCCGATGCGCTGCGCTTCTTCATGGCGGCGATGGAAAGCCAGGGCCGCGACATCAAGATGGATGAGAAGCGGATCGAGGGCTATCGCAACTTCGCGACTAAGCTGTGGAACGCCGCGCGCTTCTGCCAGTCGAACGGCATCGGTGCGAGCACAACACTTGAGGCGCCGTCTGCGGAGCTGGCGGCAAATCGCTGGATTATTGCGGAAACGGTTGCGACAGTGCAGGCTCTCGACCTCGCGCTCGCCGACCTGCGCTTCGACGAGGCGGCGAACACCATCTATCAGTTCGTGTGGAGCCGGTTCTGCGACTGGTATCTCGAACTGATCAAGCCGGTGCTGCAGGGCGAGGGCGCTACCGGCGCGGAAGAGACGCGGGCGGTGGCCGGCTGGGTGCTCGACCAGATCCTCGTCATGCTCCACCCGTTCATGCCCTTCATCACCGAAGAGCTCTGGTCGAAGATGGGGTCGCGCGAGCAGGAACTGATCGTCGCGCGCTGGCCGCAGGCCGATGCGCGGGCGCTCGATCCGGCGGCGGCGCAGGAAGTCGACTGGCTGATCCGGCTGGTGAGCGAAATCCGCGCGGCGCGGACGGAACTGAACGTGCCGCCGGGGGCGCGCCTGCCGATCCATGTGCGCGATGCCTCGGCCGAAACCGCGGCGCGGCTGGTGCGGCAGGAGGCAGCACTGGCACGGCTTGCCCGCGTCGACCAGACGGCCGGGGACGCGCCGGCCGGCGGTGCGCTGCAGATCGTGGTGGACGAGGCGACCTTCGTGCTGCCCCTGGGCGATGTCGTCGATCTCGAAGCCGAACGCGCCCGCCTGACCAAGGCGATCGCCGCGGCGGAGAAGGAACGCGACGCGCTTGCCGGGCGGCTGGGCAATCCCAGCTTCGTCGAACGCGCCAAGCCCGAAGCGGTCGAAAAGGCGCGGGCGGACCATGCGGAGAAGAGCGCCGAGGCGGAACGGCTGTCCGCTGCGGTGGCGCGGCTGGGGTAAAATTTATACCAAGTTGCGTGGATGGCGACCCATCCCCCAGCGTCATGCCAGCGCAAGCTGGCATCTCCCGTAATAATACTGTTCCGTTTTCACCCGGTCCCCGGGAGACCCCAGCTTTCGCTGGGGTGACGGCTGGTGGAGAGGATTGAGACACGCGGATGAGCCCGCATTAACGCAGCCCGGTATTAGTCCCTCACCTTGCGCCGCCGAAGGCGGTGGGAAGGGTGAGGGGGATGACGTTACGCCGGCGCCATCACCTCGATCGCCCCGGGCGCGATCCGCGCGGTCACCGGTGTTTGCGCGAGCACTTCGCCGTCGATCGAGATCGGCAGCGGCGGTTCCGTCGCCACCCGCAGCGCCTTGCCACGGAACGTCACCGTATCCGCGTGCCGCGCGCGCAATCGCAGCGCGGCGGCGATCCAGTTGCGGGCCAGCCGATATTTCGCTTCGCCGCGCACCACCTGCACGACGATCTCGCCGCTATCGATCCGGGCCGCGTCCACCAGTTCGGTGCCGCCATGATAGGGGCCGTTCGAAATCCGTACCTCCAGCGCCCGCAGGCGCTCACCCTCGACGATGACGGTGAACGGCTCAAACCGTGCAAACTGCCAAGCCGCCCAGGCGAGATAGCCCGCCCGGCCAAACCAGCGCTTCGCCGCGTGCGGCACGGTTTCGGCGATGCGCGGCGACAGGCCGATCGCGGCGGCGCTGGCGAAATAATCATTGTCAATCATTCCCAGGTCGATCCGCCGGGGCTGGCCATAGAGAATGGCGTCCACCGCGGCATCGACATCGAGCGGGATGCCCAGCGCGCGGGCAAAGCTGTTGGCGGTCCCGAGCGGCAATACCCCCAGCCGCAGTTTGCGGCCGACCAGCAGGTCGATGAGCCCGCTGATCGTTCCGTCGCCGCCGCCCAGGATCATCAGGCCCGGTTCGCGGCGCAGCGCCTCGCGCACGGCCGCTTCCAGATCGGCGGGATCGTCTACCGCCTGTGCCTCTACCCGCAGCCCGCGCTCCTTGAAGCGGGCGCGGGCGCGATCGAACCATGCCTGGCCATGGCGCGACCGGGTGTTGACGACCATCGCCGCCGCTCGATTTTGCATCCTGTGCTTTCCTGCGTGTCCGAAAATCCCTAACGCGCATCAAGCCGGCGCGATCCGGCCAGCCGCTGCGACGCGGCGCGAGGGAGAGAATGCACGCGCATGGCCATACCCGCCCAACGCCACGACCTGACCAAGGGCCCTATCGGGCGGACGCTGCTGTTCTTCGCGCTGCCGACGCTGTGGTCGAACATTCTTCAGTCGCTGAACGGCTCGATCAACACGATCTGGGTCGGCCGGTTCCTGGGTGAGAGCGCGCTGGCGGGGACGTCGAACGCCAATATCATCATGTTCCTCGTGTTCGGCGCGGTGTTCGGCTTCGGCATGGCGGCGACCGTGCTCATCGGCCAGGCAATGGGGCGGCGCGACCCCGATGGCGCGAAGCGGGCGTTCGGCGCGGCGCTGGGCCTGGTGCTGGGCGGGGCGATCGTCATGGCGGCGCTGGGCTGGTTCCTCGCACCGACGATCCTGCACCTGCTGGCGACGCCCGCCGACGCGATGCCGCTGGCGCTCGCCTATCTGCGCGTCACCTTTCTGGGCGTGCCGGCGGCGATGCTGCTGGTTCTGCTGATGATGGCGCTGCGGGGCGTGGGTGACGCCATGACGCCACTCTGGTTCATGATCCTGAGCGTGGTGCTCGACGCGGGGCTGAACCCGGTCTTCATCCTCGGGCTGGGGCCGGCGCCGCGGCTGGGGATCGCCGGATCGGCCACCGCTACGCTGATCGCCAACCATGTTTCGGCGCTCGGTCTGCTCCTCACCATCTATATTCGTGGCCTGCCGATCCGGCTGGCGGGTGCGGAGTTGGGCTACCTGATACCCGGTCGCGCGCTGATCGGCGCCATTGTCGGCAAGGGATTGCCGATGGGGGCGCAGATGCTGGTGATGTCGTTCGCCGGGCTCACCATGGTCGGGCTGGTCAACCGCCTGGGTGTCGATACCGTCGCTGCCTATGGCGTCTCGCAGCAGCTCTGGACCTATATCCAGATGCCGGCAATGGCGGTGGGCGCGGCGGTGAGCGCGATGGCGGCACAGAATATCGGCGCCGGCGCGTGGGACCGGGTGGAAGGCATCACCCGCGCCGGATTGCTGATGACGCTGGCGATGACCGGCGTGATGGTCGGCGCGGTGCTGGCGTTCGACCGGCCGGTGATGGCGCTGTTCCTCGGCGGCGACAGCCCGGCGCTGCCGATTGCGCGGCACATCCAGCTGATCGCGAGCTGGAACTTCACCCTGTTCGGCCTGACGATGGTGCTGTTCTCGACGGTTCGCGCCAATGGCGCCGTGCTGATGCCACTCGCGATCCTGATTGTCGGGCTCTATCCGGTACGCCTCGGCTTCGCGATCGGGATGGAGCCTGTGCTGGGCGGCGATGCCTTGTGGTGGAGCTTCCCGATCGGGTCGCTTGCTTCGCTGGCGATGGCGGCCGTCTATTATCGTTGGGGTGGCTGGCGGCGCGGGGCGATGCTGCGCCCTGCCGAGGCCGTAGAGCAAAGCCTGTCCGGCGGAGAGCCCGCGGGGCGCTTGCAACCCGGCAACTAAGGGCGCATTTCGCGCCGCATGACTCAGTATCCTGCGCTTCGCCTTCGTCGCCCCCGTGCTTCCGGCTGGAGCCGGCGGATGCATGCGGAAAATGTGCTGACGCCCGCCGATCTGATCTGGCCGCTGTTTGTGACGGAAGGCGAGGCGGAGGAGCCGATCGCCTCTTTGCCGGGCGTATCACGCTGGGGACTGGGCGGGATCGTCGAGCGCGCGCGCGAGGCGCAGAGCCTGGGCATTCCGTGCCTGGCGCTGTTCCCCAACACGCCGCGCGACCGCCGCACGGAGGACGGTCGCGAGGCGCTCAATCCCGACAATCTGATGTGCCGCGCCATCCGCGCGATCAAGGATGCGGTGCCGGATATCGGCGTGCTGACCGATGTGGCGCTCGATCCGTACACCACGCACGGTCATGACGGGATCGTCGATGCCGCCGGCTATGTGCTGAACGACGAGACCGCGACGGTGCTGACCCAGCAGGCGCTGGTACAGGCAGAGGCGGGCGCCGACATCGTCGCGCCCAGCGACATGATGGACGGCCGTGTCGGCCAGATCCGCACCGCGCTGGAGGACGCCGGCCATGTCAAAGTGCAGATCATGGCCTATGCCGCCAAATATGCGAGCGGCTTCTACGGTCCCTTCCGCGATGCGGTGGATACGCGCGGGCTGCTGAAGGGCGACAAGAAGACCTATCAGATGGACCCCGCCAATGCCGAGGAAGCGCTGCGCGAAGTCGCACTAGACCTGGCCGAAGGTGCGGACAGCGTGATGGTGAAGCCGGGGCTGCCCTATCTGGACATCATAGTCCGTGTGAAGAATGCCTTTGAAGTTCCGGTATTCGCGTATCAGGTGTCGGGCGAATATGCGATGATCGAGGCGGCGGCTGCCGTTGGCGCGGGCGACCGCGATGCGCTGGTGCTCGAAACGCTGATGGCGTTCAAGCGGGCGGGGTGCTCGGGCGTTCTCACCTACCACGCGCCACTGGCGGCGCGCTTGCTCGGCGCGTGATCGAAACGGCGCGTTTGCTGCTGCGGCGACCGGAGCCGCGCGACTTTGAGGCGCTGCACGCCATGTGGAGCGATCCCGAAGTGATGCGCGAGCTTGGCCCGATCAAGACGCGGGCTGACAGCGAAGCGACGATCGCACGCCATCTCGGCTATGGCGCGAGCCACGGCCTGGGTTTCTGGGTGGTCGAGCAGCGCAGCGACGGCGCCGTGGCGGGCTTTTGCGGCCTGAAGCCTGGTGCGCCCGATACCCCGATTACAGGGGAACTGGAGATCGGCTGGATGCTCGCCCGGTCCTTTTGGGGCAAGGGCTATGCCCGCGAGGCAGCCGAGGCGAGTATCGCCTGGGGATGGGCGAACCGGGATGCCCCCCGAATCGTCGCGATCACGGCGGCGTCAAACACAAAGAGTCGCGACCTGATGACCCGGCTGGGAATGCATTGGTTCGCCGATTTCGATCATCCGGCTCATCCCCCGGGCGACCATCGACAGGCCAGTGTAGCCTACGCGATTCCGCGGCCCTGATAGCCCACCGTGGGCGCTCAATCCCCGGCGAGGGCGCGGATCAACTGGCTGCGCTGTTGTTCCTGTGCCGAATCGATCTCGGTTGCACGGGTGAGGGCAAGGTCGAGCGCGGGATAGGGCGGTTCGCCGGCGGTGCCGCGTTCGATTGCCAGCCGGTCGAGATCTGCCACCACCGACTTGGTGGGCGCGCGGAGATTGTCCAGCGCGCTGAGCGCTGACTGTGCGATGAGCCAGCGGTCCGAGCCTTCTGCCGCGCCCTTGGCGCTGGCGACCTTTGCCTCGGCATCACGCACCGCTGCGAGATAGGCGGCATTCGCCGAATCGAGCGCGGCGGAAAGCTTGCCGATTCGCCCGTCGAGGGTCGCGTCGGGCGTTGCGACGGGCGCAGGGCGCACCGGCTCGGCAAAGCCTTCGCCTTCGTTCGCCCGCGGCAATAACGACGGATATTGGGTGGTGCTGTGGCTGCAGGCCGCCAGCAGCAGCAGCGGAAGGGCGCGGAGAAGGGGCGATTGCATGGGGATTGCCATATGCCTGTGGAAAAGTTGCTGCAACGGGGTTGCGCTCTTCAAAAAGCGCCTCTAAAGGCACGCCTCCACAGCGCGCCCGTAGCTCAGCTGGATAGAGCATCAGACTACGAATCTGAGGGTCGGACGTTCGAATCGTTCCGGGCGCGCCATTAAAAACCCCGCCGGCCAATGGGCCTGGCGGGGTTTTTATGTTTTGGGCTGCTTCAGTCGGCCGCGTCGAAGCTGTCGAGAATACGCGCGCCGGCCATGAACACGGCGATCGGGCAGGCGGCGAACAGCAGCCAGCCGCCCCAGCCCGGATATTGCCCAAGATAATGGACGCCGCGCTCCACCGCGCCATTCGCCAGCCCGAAGATGACGAGGAAGGCCTCGAACTTCGATTTGATGACGAACAGGCGGCTGACGCGATACAACATGCCAAAGGTTAAGCAAGCCTTGGGCCAAGCCCGGAAAACCGCGGTTTTCGTCTTAACGGCTATGGTTGATTGTCAATTAATTCGACAATTCCTAGCGTCTCGAGCAGCGCGCGGCGGGCCTGTTCGATCCGGGCGACGAGCGCCAGGTCGCCGATCTCGTCCTGGCCGATCGCTTCGGGCCAATATTCAGTGATAACGGCAGCGATGGCGTCCAACCTGGCGGCATCGACCAGGAAACGCGAATCGATGGTCGCAGGATCAGCCACGACGCGCAGGCGCAGACAGGCCGGGCCGCCGCCATTGGCCATCGACTGACGCACATCGACCACTTCCAGCCGCCGAATCGGCCCGTTACCGGCAACATGGTCTTGCAGCCAGTTCCATACCGAGGGTGTGTCGCGTGCCTCGCCGGGGAGCACGAGGGCCATGCTGCCGTCCGGCATCGTGACCAGTTGGGCGTTGAACAGATAGGAGGCGATGGCATCGGCCAGGCTCACCTGCGCGGCGGGCACCTCGACGATCTCAACCTCGGGAAGCGCGGTGCGCAGCGCGTCGTAGAATCGCTCCTTGTCGGCAAAGGCGTGCTCGTGCGTGAAGAGGACGCGGCCATTTGCCACCGCCACAACATCATTGTGGAAGGCGCCGGCGGCGATTGCCTCCTCGGACTGCTGAACGAACAGCGTGCGATCGGGCGCGAGGCCATGACGGCGGGCGATGGCGGCGCTGGCATCGGGATGCTGACGGGCGGGGAAGGGACCGCCCGAAATGCCATAGACGAACACCTCTACGCCCGGAGCATCGTGGGTAACGGCAAGCCGCATATGATTGGCGGCGCCCTCGTCACCAAAGGGTGCCGGCACCGGCCCATGCACCGCAAAGGCAGCGTCGGCGAAGGTAAGGCGCAGTTGGGCCAGCGTTTCCGGCCATTCGTGGCTGCGGTGCGGCATCGTCACCAGATTGGCGACGCTCAGATGGCAGCGGCCGTCGGCGGTATCCGGGGCCGGTGAGACCGTGGCAGCATTCGCCGCCCACATCGCCGAGGCAGAAAGCGCCTGCGCCTGGGTGTGCGGCGGCGCATGCTCATAGCTGGTGCCGAGCTGCGCCAGCCAGCGATGGTCGGGCCGCGCATGGGGCAGCAATATGCCCTGCGGCAGCCCGAGCGCCAGATTGGCGCGCATCTTGGCGATGCCCTGCAAGGCTGCGGCGCGCGGTTGCGAGACGTGGCCGCGGTTGCGCGTGGCGGCGAGGTTGCCGTGGCTCAGCCCGGCATAATTGTGACTTGGGCCAATAATGCCATCGAAGTTGATTTCTACCAGCATCAGCGCGCCACATGGAGAACCATGTCCCCCTCCTTCACATTCAGCGCCGCGGCAGCGACTGGGTCGATCACCACGCCGCCTTCGCTCGGCGTGATACTGCCCAGCGTCGCCTGGAATGCTGCCAGTCGCCCCGTCGCGATCAATGCCGGTTCGCCGCCCGGTGCGATGGCGACGACGGGCGCCTCGGTGGCCTCGCGGATCGTCTTAACCTGGTCGGTGCGAGCGGTCATGGTCGGGCCGCCATCGAAGATGTCGATATAGCTTTCGAACGCAAAGCCTTCATGCTCCAGCATTCGCATGGCCGCCCGGCCAGAGGGGTGGGGCAGGCCGATCACCGACCGCGCGCTCTCGCTCAGCATCGCGGTATAAACCGGGTGCTTGGGCATCAGATCGGCGATGAACTGGTTGCCATGGGTGGCGTTGAATTCGTCGGCTTGCTGGAAGCTCATGCCGAAGAAGCGACCCGCAACCCCGTCCCAGAAGGGCGAGCCGCCAGCTTCGTCGATAACCCCGCGTAGCTCGGCCAGAATGCGATCGGCAAAGCGCGCACGGTGGCGGGCGATGAACAGGTAGCGGCTGCGTGCCAGCAGCAGCCCCAGCCCGCCGGCACGCTCGCCGGGGTGCAGGAACAGGCCACCGACTTCGCTACACCCTTCCAGATCGTTGACGAGGCTGAGGATTTCCGCGCGAAACGTGCGCTTCAGCTCCTGGCTGTGCTTGGTCACGGTGCCGATGCGATAGCTGTAGAACGGCCAGGTCTGGCCCACGCGGGTGAAGATCTGGCAGGTGCCGCGCACGTCGCCTGTGTCCACATTCTCCAGAATCAGTACGAACAGATCGTCATGCGCGTCCGAATCCTCGGCGCGCTCAAAGGCGAGGTGGCTGCGCTGCAGCTTCGTCTTGAGTGCAGCCTTTTCTGGAGGAAGATTCGTGAAACCTCCGCCAGTTAGTTTCGCCATTTCGTACAGATGCTGAAGATCCTCGTCGCGCGCGGCGCGGATGCGGAAGCTCATGGCCGGCCTCGCTCGATCAGGCGAAGGATGGTGAGGACGGAGAGCGCGGCGCGCTCTGGCAGGCTGTCCGGGATCAGAAATTCCTCCGAAGAATGAATGGCGCCGCCGCGGGCGCCCATGGTGTCGACGACCGGCACGCCGCAAGCGGCGATGTTGTTGCCGTCGCAAACGCCGCCCGTGGCTTTCCACGTGACAGGAATGCCGAGATCGGCGCCGGCCTGTTGCACCAGTGCGAACAGCCGTTCTGCGCCGGGATCGATCGGCTTCGGCGGCCGGTTGAAACTGCCGTGCAGCGCGATGCGGACATCGTGCTCAGCAGCGACTGCGGTGATCGCATCGTCGATTGCCGCCTGGGCGCGGGCGATGGCATCGTGCGAATGCGGGCGGAAGTTGACGCGGAGAATGGCGAGATCGGGCACGACATTGTTCGGGCCGCCGCCGTCGATCCGCGCGGGGGTCACAGAAAGACCTGGCGCGCGGGCATCCGCTAGCCGCACCGCCAGCGCTGCGGCTGCGACCAGTGCGTTGCGCCCCTCCTCGGGGTTGCGGCCGGCATGGGCGCTTCGACCGTGGACTGTGAGCGAGAAGTTACCGGTACCGGCACGGGCACCTGCCAGCGTTCCGTCGGGAAGTGCAGGTTCATAGGTGAGCGCAGCAGCCTTGCCGCGCGCAGCCCGTTCGATCAGCGCGCGCGAGGAGAAGGAGCCGGTTTCCTCATCTGAATTGATGACGACACTGTAGCCACAGCGCGACGCGAGCGGGCTGCGCTCGATCGCCTCCAGCGCGGCAAGCAGTAGCGACAGCCCGCCCTTCATGTCGGCGGCGCCCGGCGCGTTCAGCCTTCCGTCCGCCAGCCATTGGCTCGCCTGAAAGGCGTGGTCGACGCCGAACACCGTATCCATATGGCCGGTGAACAGCAGTTGCACCGGCGCCTCGGGTCGGACGACCAGATGCAGGTGTCGGCCATGGTCGAGCGGCTCGCGAAGACCTGCGGGCGTAACCGTCTCGACCGGATCGGGGGCCACCAGCGCCAGCTCGCCGGGCAGCACGGAAAACGCATCGCCCAGCAGATCCGCCATGGCGGCCAGCCCGGCCAGGTTGCGCGTGCCACTGTTCACCGCGCACCATGTTTCGACTCGGCTGAGCATCGGTGCCGCCTGCGCGTGTTCGACTGCCGCGCGTTCGATAGCCGTAAGCTCGCTCATGCCTGCTTGGTAGCGCGGAACCGGCGGGTTTGAACACCCCCGGCGCCGTTATGCATGTTTGCGTGCGGCATAGCCGCCGGTTCAGAAATCGACGACCAATGCCGCCCGGCTGGTAGTGTCGGTGGTGGTGCGGCCGATGGGCGGCGCGCTTTCATATTGCATCGTGTAGCTTAGCTGCGCGGAGAGCGGCCCGATCAGCCGGGCGAGCAGCGCCGATTTGGCCGAGACCGTGCTGTTCTGCTTCTCGATATAGGCCGATGCAGTCTGGGTTACCGAAATGCCGCGCGACAATTTCCAGCCGAAATCGAGCGATCCGCGTGCCGCGACGTTGTTTTCAACCGGCTCGCCGATGAAGCGCGTGTAGCGATAGGCGGGGCCAAGCTCGAGATCGAGCTTCACGGCCGAATTCTTGATCGCGCTGTAGCCGGCACCCGTCGATACCGACACACGATCGCTGAAACCGGAGAAGCGATCGCTTTCCCACTGGGCCGCGCCGTAGAGATAGGCACGGCTGTCAAACTTCCAGTTCGGCTCATAGGCGGCGAGATAGCGTTCGCGCGTGGTGACGCCCAGGCTCTCCTGATAGTCGGCCTGCAGCCGCACCTTGTGCCGCCACTCCACGCCTTCGCGGCGCAGTTCCACCGCCGCCGTCACGCCGACATTCTCGGTATTGCCGGTGGTGAGATAGCCGCCGAGTTCGGCATGGCCCTTCACCAGATCGAAGAAATGCGACTCGCGCAATTTCTGCTGCGCGAGTTCCCGCCGGCGGTTGCGCCAGTCGGCGGCAAGTTTCGCGACCAATGGCGCGCTGGCCGGGTCGGCGGTCTGGGCATATTTGACGATAACGGCAACGTCGGTTTCGCTACCCGCCTTCATGGCCGCGTCCAGCATCGACTTTATCGTCGCCGGGATGACCGGCGGATCGTCGGTGTTGGCAAGCAACAGCGGCAGGACAAGAAGCAAGGCGCGCATTGCTTTTGTCCTAGCCACAGATTTTTGTCGCCAAAAGGGCAGGAAGTCGCATCCATGCAACTGTTTGCCGCTTCTACAGTGTTTTTGCGACGGATTGCAGCGCGTCAGGCGGCTGCGCGAGCGTTTGCGGCGATTGTTTCGCCGAGTTGGTGGCCCGACAGCCACGCCAGTTCCACGCGCGGCCCGCGCAGCCAGTCTCCGCAGGCACCCAGCCTAAGGCGCGGGTTCCACAAGATCGGCTTGCCGATGCCGGGAGTCATGGCGAAACGCCAGCGGTGCGCCGTTCGATGCCGCGTGGCCGGCACGACCGGTCCCTCCGCATGTGCGAGCAAGGCACGATGCAGGATGGCCGCCACCGCTTCTGCATCGGTATCGATATGCGCCGCTGACCACGAGCCCTGCGCCTGCACCACCCAGCGTTCGCCGCTCGGGCGGGCAGGGCGGGCGTTGTCACGGGCGGCCCAGCCGATGATCCCGCTCTGCCGGATCGTGTCGGCGGCAATCGGCAGCCGGTCTTCAAAGGCGATCATCGCGGTCCAGCAGGGTTGCGAGCGTGCCGCCATGGCGTCAGCCGCCATCATCAGATCGTGGGTACCCAGAAATGCCGCCGCCTGCTCGGCCGGCAGCGCGACGACTGCCGCATCGAATGGGCCGTGCTGGCTATCCTCCAGCCGGACGGTCCAGCCGGTCGGCCCGCGTGTGAGCGCAACGACATGATGGCCGAACCGCGTGTCATGCGCCGCTGCCATATGCCCCAGCGGCGCATTCATCGCCGGCGTGCCTACCCAGGCATCGAATCCGGCCTCGGGCCAGAGCGCGGCCAGGCCAAGCTCGCCCCACAAGGACACCTGCCGGCGAAACAGCGGGTCACGCACGGTGAAATATTGCGCGCCATGGTCGAACTGCAACTGCCCGTCCGGGAGCGTTACGCGCCGTGTGGCCATGCGCCCACCGGCGCCGCGGCCCTTATCGAACAGCGTCACGCAATGGCCGGCTGCCTGCAGCCTGTCGGCGCAGGCGAGGCCTGCAATGCCTGCACCGAGGATCACCACATCCATGGTCGTCGCCCGGTCTTCAATAGCCCATCAGCGACAGCAGTTCGGACCGGCTGCTCTTGTCATCGAGGAAGCAGCCGAGCAGGCGGCTCGTGACCATGCCGACCCCGGGCGTGCGCACGCCGCGGCCGGTCATGCAGCCATGCTGCGCGTCGATCACCACCGCCACGCCGGCAGGCTGGAGATGGTCCCAGATCGCCTGAGCGACCTGCGCCGTCAGTCGTTCCTGGATCTGCAGGCGATTGGCATAGCCCTGCAGCACGCGCGCGAGCTTGGAGATGCCGACCACCCGGTTGCGCGGCAGATAAGCGATCGACGCCTTGCCGGTGATCGGCGCCAGATGATGTTCGCAATGCGACTGAAAGGGAATGTCGCGCAGCAGGACGATTTCGTCATAGCCGGCGACTTCCTCGAACGTGCGCGCGAGGTGCAGGCCTGGATCTTCCTCATAGCCCTGGCAATATTCGCGCCACGCCTTGGCATAACGGCGCGGCGTATCGACCAGGCCTTCGCGGTCGGGATCTTCGCCTACCCAGCGGATCAGGGTGCGGACCGCGTCCTGTACCGCTTCGGGCACTTCGGCGTCCTCGGGACGTTCCCGTTCCAGCTTGTTGAAGATGAAGTTCATCGCGCCTACCTTCCGCTTCGCGCGGCGCGGTCCCACGCGCCTGTTGTTTTCGAGCGTTGTTTTCATCGGCGTCTGGGTGCTAGCCAGCAAGCTGCACCAAAGGGTACCGGACGTCGCGACCCAGAGCATGCAGAAGGCAACACCATGCCCCTTGCCGAAATGATCGCCGGAAGCGCAGTAGCCGCAGTTCTCAGCAATCCACGCCTGCCGGACAATCCCATTGTGGAATGCAACGAAGCCTTTGTGGCGCTGACCGGTTATGCGCGCGAAGAGATTCTCGGGCGCAATTGCCGCTTCCTGTCCGGCGACCGCACCGAGCCCTGGCTGAGCGAAGCGCTGAGCGCCGGGGTGCGCGAGAAGCGCCCGGTGATGGTGGAAATCCTCAATTACAAGAAGGACGGCACCCCGTTTCGCAACGCCGTGCTGGTTGCGCCGATTTTCGGTGCGGACGGCGAGCTGGAATATTTTCTCGGCTCGCAGATGGAAATCGAGGATCAGGGCGAGGGCGGCAAGAGCCGTTCGGCGGCTGCACGCGAACGGATAGAGGGGCTGTCCCCCCGCCAGCGTAGCGTGCTGATCGCGATGGCGGCGGGGAAGCTCAACAAGCAGATCGCCTATGACCTCGGTCTAACCGAGCGGACGATCAAGATGCACCGCGCGGCGATGTTCAAGGCGCTGGGCGTCCGCACCGCGGCGGACGCAGTGCGGATGGCCATCGAAGCCGGCTACTGAGCGGTCGGCCGTCGCAGGCCGAGCCATGCCGCCAGCGGTCCGGCCTGCGTCCTGACCAGCCCTTCCAGCGCGACCATGATGCCCAGCGTGATGCCGAACATCGGCATCAGCACCGCGAGCAGCAGCACCAGGCCGACCAGCGCCCAGCTATGGCGCAGCGGGCCTCTGCTGGCGGGGGCACCGAGCGCCCCCTGCGGCCGCCGCCGCCACCACAGCACGATGCTCGACAGCGCCAGCGTTACGAGGCCGATCAGCACCGCCAGGTTCACCAGCTGGTTGGCGAGGCCGGCCCAGGCGCCCTCATGCACCGCGACACCGAAGCCGACCACGCGATCGATCCAGTGGCGCTGTGCGAAGGTCACGGTGCCGATCACGCTGCCGTCGCCGGCGAGCTGGACCTGCACGCGCCGGGTGCGGTCCTCGGCCTGCGACTGGGCGAGCCAGCGGCCATGCGGGCTGGTCGGCGGACTTACCTCTGCGGGCGCGGCGAGCCCCAGCGTGCTCGCCCGCCGCACCACCGCGTCGAGCGATCCGGCCGCCGGCTTGACATGCGGCATCGCCATGCCGCCATGTTCGGCGTGCTCGCCCATCATCATCCGCGCGCCCTTGTCGAGCTCGGCGCGCGCCTTCGCATCGGCTTCCGATCCGGCCGACCAGTCCTGCCGCGCGACCGCAGTGCCGGTGAGGGTGCGGACCTCGCGCAGATAGTCGCCCCAGTTCTTCGCCCAGGGCAGTCCGGACAGGATCAGGAACAGCGCGCCGACGGTGATCCACAGCCCGGTCACCGCGTGCAGGTCACGCCAGAAACGCTGTCGGCCCTGGCGAAGGCGAGGATAGACCAGCCCCGCGAGCCCGTCATGATTGCCCTTGCGCGGCCACCACAGGAATAGCCCCGTGATCAGCATCACGATCGTCCAGCAGGTGGCGATCTCGACCAGTGCCGAGCCCCAGCGTCCGGCGAGCAGCTCCCCGTGCAGCCGGAACAGCACGCGCATGAAGCGGCTCTCCTCGGGCACTGCCTTCAGCACCGCGCCGCTTTGCGGATGCACCCAGACGCGCGTCTCGTCCTTGCCGACGCCCACCAGCAGTTGCACGGCGTCGTCCGGGCTTTCGGGCAGCACATATTTGTGCAGCACCGATCCCGGCACCGCCGCCGTGCCCGCCGCGACGATGCGCGACGGCGCCAGCATCGGCTGACCGGCGGCGGCGACATGGCGATAGGGCGCGTAGAGCCAGTCCTCGATCTGCGGCTTGAACAGGTAGAGTCCGCCCGTCACCGACAGCCACAGCACGAATGGCACGCAGTACAGCCCGGCATAGAAATGCCAGCGCCACACCGCGCGATACCAGGCTTCCTGCCGCATCGTTGCTGCTCCGGTCTTCATAGTTTCCACCCTGCCTCGATCAGGAAGCTGCGCTGGGGATAGGGATGATAGACCCAGGCGCGGTCGTTGGTGATGTTGTCGACGCCCGCGCTCAGGCGGAGCTGGCGGGTTGCCTGCCAGTTCACCCGCGCATCGAGCGCGAACAGCTCCGAGGTGTAGCCATAGGTGTCGCCGCGTTGCAGACCGAACAGATCGGTGTTGGGGCGGCTGGCATAGCGCGCGCCGATCGAGGCGAGCACCGTCGGCGTCACCTGGTAGCGGAGATTGGCGTTCAGCCGCCAGCGCGGGATGCGCGGGAACTGCACACCCTCGGCGGCGGGGGCGCTGGTGTTGCGCACTGTCTTGGAATCGATCCACGCCGCGTTTGCATCGACATCCAGGCCCGGCAGCACCTCGCGCGCCTCGACGATCAGTTCGCTGCCGACCTGCCGGGTCACGTCGATATTCTTGAAAGAGGAGGTGGTGACGCCATTCTGGTTGAAACCGGTGAACTGGAAGATCGTGTCGTTCACTCGCTGCCAGAATAGCGATCCGGTCAGCTTCACCCGGCCGAAGCGGTGTCCGACCAGCAGATTGGCGTCGGTCGAACGCTCCGGTTTCAGATTGGGATCGAAGCTGTTGACGTTGAAGCTGCCGTCACCGTTCAGGCTGCCCTGGTACAGCTCACCCACAGTCGGAAAGCGGGTCGCCTTGGCCAGGCTCAACTGCACGCTGGTGCCGTCCTGCCGCCATTCCACCGAGAATTTGGGATCAAGCTTGCTGTCGTGACGTGTGGCATAGCTGCCATAGACCGGCCGGCCCGCCGCGGCACCGGTGCCGGTACGGCCAATCAGCCCGTCATAGGCCCGCCAGTCCTCGATCCGCCCGCCGAGGGTGAAGGTGAAGGCGTTGACCGGCAACCGCGCTTCCGCCCAGCCGGAGAATTGCCGGGTCTTGCCGGCGGTACGGCTGGAGAAGGTCGCACCGGCGTCGCTCCGCCAGTTGGGAAGCGTGTCGTTGATCAGGTCGGTCTGGTAGAGGCTGGCGGTCACCCCGGCGGCGAGCGCCAGCGGGCCGGCCTTGCCATCGAGCGACACATCCGCGGTGTACCAGGCGGTCGGTCCTTGCCGCGCCAGCGTGCCGGCACCGCCGGACGCGCCGGTTGCATAGCTGTTCGAGGTGAAGCCGTCCGACCGCGCGATCTGGTAGGTCGACAGGTTAAGCTTGGCCGTCACGTTTCGGCCGATCGGCGCGGCAAGCTTCACGCCCGCCAGATATTCGTCGCGAACCGTGCGCGACCAGCGCGCGCCGCTGGCGTTCCAGCTCCGGCCCAGCGTCTGCACCAGTCCTTCGCAGACCTTGTTGCCCGCCGCGTCGCGGAGATAGCATTCGGGCGCATATTGCGCGTCGAGATTGTGCCAATAGGCGAACAGCGCCTCGCCGGTGATGGTGTTGCCGTCATAGCCGATGCGCAGCTTGCCCTGGTCCTGGGTAATGGTGGCGGGGCTTTGTGCCGCTGCGATCGGGCTGGCGGCCGTGCCGGGCGCATTGGGGATAGCCTGTCCCTTGTCGATTACTGCTCCGGTTACCGGCGTTCCGCCCGATCCACTGGCGGGTGTCAGGCCGTACCACATCATCGGCTGGCCAGTGTTACGGAAATGGCGACCGGAGATGCGTAGCGACCAGGGGCCGTCCTTCTGCCGCCAGCCGAAGCCTGCCTCGCCCGACCAGCCGAGATAGGTCGCGTCGGTCCCATATTGGCGATAGGGCTGGGCGAGCCCCTGAACGGTGGCGAACGCCTCGGTTTTTTCCGGCGAGCGGGTGGTGATGTTGACCACGCCGCCCATCGAATTGCCGGCATAGCGCGCCGAATAGGGGCCATAGACGATGTCGAACTGCTCGACTTCCCCCGGGCCCACCACGCCCCATTTCGGCGTGAAGTTGAACGAATTGCCGAGGAAGTTGGAGACGACGAAGCCGTCGACCATCACCAGCGTGCGCGCGCTCTGCGTCGAGTGCGTACCGCGAAAGCCGGGCACGCCATTCGAATCGCCCGCAAAGCGCTTCCGCACGAAGAAATCGGGCGCGTATTTCATCAGATCTTCGACATTCTGGGCGTTGACGCCGGCGAACTGGTCCGCGCCCAGGCTGACCGACAGGCCGCGCGGATCGAGGCTGATCGGTGCGCTCGACTGGCCGACGATCAGGATGTTGTCGGCCTCGGCGGGAGCCCCTTCGGTCTGCGCCAGAGCGGCACCGAGCGGGAAGCAGGAAAGGGCAAGCGCTGTCGCCAGCGCCAGACGGGAATATTGCATGTAACGACACCTGTATGGCGCGGGCGACGACGCACCCACGCTCCGGAACACACGACCGGGACGCGGCAAGCGCCCCGGCGACGATCGGGGTTTCAGGTGAAGCTGGGGGGACCGCGAAGCGGTGGCTGCAGGCGAGGCGGGGCGGCGATGTCCGGCGATTCTGTCGGCGCCACACCGCGCGCGAGCACGAACGCGATCGCCTGTACCAACAACACCGGATCGGTACCGGCCATCGCAGCATGGCTCAGGCCACCGAACGGGCAGGCCGAGTCCTGGAGCTTGCGTTCCTGGCCCCGGTCAGCCTTGCCGGCCTGCATCGGCACGTCGATCGTCATCGCAGTAGCGCCGGCTGCCGAGCACATTGCCACCGTAAGCGTCTTGCCGGGCACGATCATATAGCCCTGCGGCACGATCGCACGCACGGCCAGCGCCGCGGCAATCAGCCACAACGCCAGAACCGGCCGCGCCCGTAGAAGCTTGCGGAATCTGCCCACGACCGCGGTTCTAACGCCCGCAAGCGCGGGTGTCACCGGGCAGAATGTCCCACCCTATCCCCGCACGTCGAGATCGACATGCACGCGGATCGCGTCGTGGCGCCAATATTCCTGGTCATATTCAACGACGCGCCCGTCTGCGGCCAGGCTGGTGCGGACGACGAGCAATCCCGGTGTACCCGGCTTTACGCCCAGCGCGTCGGCCGCGAACTTCACCAGCGCGCAGGGGCGCATGTCGACGCGGTTACGTGCTACCGTCAGACCATAGACGCTGGTGAGGATGTGGGTCAGTGAACCGTCCAGCGAATGGTCCGGCAACCCCGGCGCCAGCATGGGATCGACCATGATCCGCTCGACCAGCACTGCGCGGCCGTCGATCGAGCGGCGGCGGTGGATGTCGTAGAGCGGCGTGCCCGGCGCGGTGCGGAAAATATCGGCGACGGCGGGCGGGGCAGGGGTGGTTTCCTTGGCCAGCGTTTCGGTCGCCGGCACGCGCCCCTGTTCGGCGACATAGGACATGAAGCCGGACCAGCGGGTGGGATTATAGGTGACTGCCGGCGGCGACACATACCAGCCACTGCGGTCGCGGCGATAGATCAGTCCCTCGGCTTCCAGCTGAAAAAGCGCTTCGCGGATGGTGCCGCGTGCGGCGCCGGTATCACCTTGCAGCCGGCGTTCGGACGGCAGGCGCGAGCCGGGGGCGAGTCGGCCCATCTCGATCCCTCTCGCGATCTGGTCACGCAGCGCGAGATATTGAGGCCCTTCGGAGGGTTCGCTGCGTGCGAGCGGCATTTCAACGTCGTTTCGCATGGTTCCCGTCAGGCGGAAGGGCTTGGGCCGCATCATGGCCCGCAGCGAGATGGCAAGCGCGGGCCCTTGTGGTCAAGGCGAGAAAAAGGGGGGAAGGCCGGATGACCTCCCCCCACAGGTTGCGGGCGTCGCCCCAGGGGATCAGTACACGTAGTTCAAACGCAGCAGGTAGGTGCGGCCCGGCTCCATATAATCCTTCTGGTAGCTGGGGTTATCACCCTTGGTTGTATAGTATTTCCAGTCGTCGAGCAGATTGCCGACATCGAAGTCCAGCGAGATGTGCGGATTGAACACATAGCGGGTGTGGAGGTCGACGCTGCGGTTGTGCTGCACCCACTTGTCCACGGCATTGTCGCGCAGGTCTTCGATATATTTGCCGCGATAATTGTACGACAGCTTCATCTGGAAGCCGTACTTCTGATAAGTGAGCGCGGCGTTATACAGCACGTTTGGCGTATTGATGAACCGGATGGGGTGGCCCTTGCGGTAATCCAGGCCGGTTTCAGCCGAGCTGTGCTGCAGCGTGAGATTGCCTTCGAAGCCGAAGCCATCGAACGGCGAGATCAGGCCCTGGAAATTCTTGATGAGGGTCAGTTCCATGCCGTAGATTTCGGCGCTCTGGCCGTTCTTCGGCTGGGTGATCACGACCGTGCCGCTCTGCGTCGGCGCGTTCACCTGATTGCCGTTGGTGAAGATGAAATCGTCGATGTGCTTGTAGAAGGCCGTGCCCGACAGGATGCTGGTTGCGTCGGGATAATATTCCAGCGACAGATCGGCATTGTAGGATTTCGCGGGGCGCAGATCCGGGTTGCCGCGGCTGATCGCGATGATCTCGTTGGTGCCCGGCTGGCGGGTAACTGTCTCACCACCGGCGATGGAGCCATATTCGGGCGGCGAATAGCCGGTCCACAAGGCACCGCGGAACGTGGTCTTGTCGTTCGGCCGCCAATTGGCCGTCACGCTCGGCAGGAAGACGGTATAGCCCTTGTTCGTGGTGCCGAATCCGCTGTTGGTATCGCTCACCCAAAATTTATTGAAGGTGTCGCGGTGCTCGATGCGCGCGCCGGCGATCACCTGCACGTCGTTGAACCGGAAATCGGCCAGGCCATAGCCTGCATAGATATTCTCGGTGCTCCACTTGTCGCTGCTGACCAGGTCGGTCGCTGAAGCGTTGCTGCCCTGCGCCTTGATCGCGGCGTCGATGGCGTTCTGCACGGCCTGACGATTGAAGATGTCGCCATAATAATATTGGCCGTTGAGCGTGCTGGTCACTTCCTTCAGCACCAGCCCCGACGCCTTCAGGTTCTTGCCGTCCAGTGGCGTGCCGCTGAAGTCGCCGCTCCACACCGGTGTATAATCATAATGGCGCTTGGAGCGGATCCACTTGGCCCCTGCCTGCAGGTGATCGAGCACGCCGCCGACATCGTAACGCGCATCGAACTTCGCGGCGAACCGGTCGTCGGTCTGCTTCCAGCGGCTGAGGCTGGCGCTGTCGAGCGGCAAGAGGCTGGAGTCATGTTCGACGGACTGCGCGAAGGCCGGCAGGCTGGCGTGCGGGAAGCGCGGATCGTTCGATACCCAGTCGATGCCCGTCGCGTTCAGCGGATAGGTGCAGTGGTCGCAATTATAGCTGATCGAGTAATTGTTCGGCGCCTCACGCAGACCGCCGCTGTAGCTGAGATCATAGGTCAGCGTGAGCTTGTTGAGTTTCGAGGTACCGCCAAGGTTGATCGTGGCCAACGTCTGGTTGACGTCGATCACGCTCATGTTGCGCGCGAACTGGAACTGCTGCGGGTTCCACACGCCCGAACGGCCGTTGAGTGACCAATACTGGTTGGAGTTGCGATCAGCGTCGGTGATCACGCCGTCGCCGTCTACGTCGACGATCTGTGACGTCGTGTAGCTGTAGATGCGGCCCTTCGGCCCGGTGCCGATGACCGCCTTGTCTGGCTGGATCAGCGACGTGTCGTCGGGGTTCACCTGAGTCAGGCGCTTCGATTTGCGGTTGCGGTAATCGGTGGTGTCGTTGGTGCCGACCAGTTCCTGGCGTGCAATCTGCCCGCGCAGATAGAGCTGGGTGGTGTCACCGTGATAGTCGAACGAGAAGTTGCCGCCATAGCGGGTCTGCTTCAGCCGGCGATAGTCGAGGTCGATGCCGGGCAGGTGCATGTTGGTCTGCGAAATCGTCTCGGTCGAGTTCTTCCGCCACACATAGGGTTCCCACTCGCCGTCGTTCTCGGTTTCCTGGCCGTTGCCGTGCGAGACGCCGTAATTGGCGGACAGGAAGAAGCCGAAGCGATCGTCGGCGAAGCGCTTACCGATATCGACCTGGCCCTGGTACAGCGCCGAATCCTCGCCCGCCGAATGGGCGCGGCCGTTGACGCCGCCATTGGCGTAGACGCGGAAGATCGAGTTCTTCGAGAAGTCGAACGCGGTGGGGGTGCGGAAGTCGATCGCGCCGCCGATCGCATCGCCGTCCATATCCGGTGTGAGCGTCTTCGACACGCGGATCGCCGCCAGGCCGTTGGGCGGCAGCACGCTCAGCGAAACGTCGCGGCTGCTGGGATCGGTCTGGGCGACGCGCACGCCGTTGATCGTCACGGCGTTATAGGTGCCCGACATGCCGCGAATGGTGACATATTCGCCTTCGCCGGTGTCCTGATTGACGATGACGTTGACGCCGGCGACGCGGGCCAGCGCATCGGCGACGTTCGCGTCGGGCATGCGGCCCAGATCGTCGGCGCTGATATATTCGGAGACGTTGTCGGCTTTTTTCTTGGCGGCGATGGCGTTCGCGGTGCTCAGGCGCTGCCCGTTGATCAGCACCTCTTCCGGGCTGGTTTCGTTGCCCGACTGGCTCTGGGCCAAGGCGGGAGCGGCAGTCGCCGCGATCAGCGCCGCCGCTGCTGCACTATGCAAGATGCTCGATCGAACTGCGTGATGTCTGGTCATGGCTGTTCCCCTCTTCGAAATTCAGAACCTTTCGCCCCCTCCCGGGCAGAAGCAGGCCGCACGCCATCGCCGCCGCACCCTGGGTGGGACGCGGGTCGTTCGCGCCTGCGGCGATACGCTGCTTATCGACTGACCGACTCAAAGCCGGCGCGAATTGGTCTGAACCAGTTTGCGATGACATCCGCATGACAGCGGCGCCTGGCCCGTGCTGATTTTTGGCTGATTCTTTGACAAATATCAGAGTCGAAATGATTTTTATTAATGGCGCGAGAAACGGAGAAGCCCGGCCCGCGAAGGTCGCGAACCGGGCTTCCTGCTGTCGGCTGATGTTGCCGAGGCTGGTTTCAGGCGACGGTGCCAAGCAGCGATTCGAGTCGCTGGCGGTGGCTTTCTAGATCGGGGACAGGCCAGTTCGGGTGTTTGCCCATATCGTCGAAGCGGCGAAGCTGGATCGCTTCTGCAAAGAAGGGTTCGGCTTCGAAGGCCATGACTTCGGCGTCGCGCATCGGGCCGCCCTGAAGCTCCAGGCTGATCATCGAGGCGCGGCTCAGGCCGGCAAGATAGGGTGGCTCCACCGCACACAAATAGCGTTTGGCGGCGACGTGAAGGCGTACCGGTTCGGTAACATCCTCAGAAAACCAGGTGCTTAGGAAGTGAGCGCCGGAAACTTCATGTCGTGCATCGACATGGAGCGACTCGGCGGCGTTGCCCGCATCGTCAAGGAACTGGCCGACATCGTGGAGCAGGCATGCCGCAATCTGTGCGTCCGAGCAGCGGTTCCGCCGGGCAAGCTCTGCCGTCTGCAGCGCATGCTGCAACTGCGATGCATCCTCCCCGTAATGCTGCGTGCCGAACCGTTCGAAAAGCGCGAAAATCTGGTCGATGGCAGTAGCGGTCATGCGGCCTCACGGAGTTGGAGCCGACCCGGGAACTGCGCAGCGCAGGCGGAGCCGGCGCCGAATCGATTCCCAGTGTCGCAAGATTGTAGCGAATGTGGACTATACCAATGGCGGCGGCGTTAGCCTGTTTCTGCTGCCAGGGGAAGGGTCACATGGAGTCGACGAGACGGCATTTTCTACAAGGAGCGGGCGCGGGCCTGGCCCTTGCCGGGCTGGTGGATCGTGCGCTGGCAATACCGGCGAATCGCGCCACGGGCAGCGTGAAGGACGTGAAGCACGTCGTCATCCATATGCAGGAAAACCGCTCTTTCGATCACTATTTCGGGGTGTTGAGCGGGGTGCGCGGCTTCGGAGATCCGCGTCCGCTGCGCCTGCCGGGCGGGCGCAGCGTGTGGGCGCAGCCGTCGAACCAGCACGGCGACGGTTATGTGCTGCCCTATCATGGCGACTCGAAGACGACGCGCTCGTTCAAGGTCGATGGTGCCGACCAGTCGCACCAGGAAAACATCCATATGTTCAACCGCGGCCGCTACGACCGCTCGGGGCATAGCGGCGAATTGCACAACCGGATGCTGCATTACGGCCCGGGCGATCTTCCTTTCTATTACGCGCTGGCCGACGCCTTCACCGTCTGCGACGCATATCACTGCTCGACCATGACGCAGACCTATCCGAACCGACTGCATCTGTTCAGCGGGTGCAATGGCGGCGGCACGGTGGGCGGCGACCCGCAGATGCACAATTACGGCGAAGACGAAACGCCGAGCGCGGACATGCGTGAGGACAAGCAGCTAAGGCCGGATGCCTATCGCTGGACCACCTATGCCGAGCGGCTGCAGGCGGCGGGCGTATCCTGGAAAGTCTATCAGGAATACGACAATTTCGGCGACAATCTGCTGTCGGTATTCCCGCCGTTCCGGCCCTGTGATCCGGCATCGGAACTCTATCGCCGCGGGCGATCGTGGGTGAGCGAGCACAAGACGGGCCCGGACCGGACCCGCTCTGACGGCGAGCAACTGGTGGCGGCGTTCCGGCGCGACATTGCTGCGGGGGAACTGCCCGCCGTTTCGTGGATCGTGACCGCGGCCGACCTGTCCGAACATCCCACTGCCGAACCGTCCAAGGGCGAGCATGTCACGGCCAAGCTGATCGAGGCGCTGGTCGACCATCCGGAAGTGTTCGCCAACACCGTGTTCCTGCTGATCTACGACGAGGCGGGCGGCTTTTTCGACCATAGCCCGCCGCCGGTGCCGCCGGTCGGCAGCTATTGCGGCTATTCCACCGTGCCCACCGATGGCGAGACCAAGCATTGGCCGGAGACGGGCGTGTTGTCCCCCGGCGCCCATCCGATCGGTCTGGGCATTCGGACGCCTGCCGTGATCGTGTCCCCCTGGAGCCGCGGTGGCTATGTCTGTTCGGAGCTGTTCGATCACACGTCGGTGCTCCAATTCGTCGAGAAATGCTTCGGCGTGGCGGAGCCCAACATCAGTGCGTGGCGCCGTTCGGTATGCGGCGATCTGACTTCGGCATTTGATTTCGGACGGGAGCCGTCGGCGCCGCTGACGCCGAAGCTTCCGGCGACAGATGATTTCCGCGAGCGGGTCGCGCAGTCGCTGGCGGGAAGCGCCAACGCGATCCCCAAGGTGCAGGCCCCGACGGTGCAGATGCCCGGTCAGCGGCGCCATCGGCCCTTGCCCTATGCCGTCGATGCCGTGGCGATGGTTACGCCGCAGCGTCGGCTGCGGATCGAATTCGTCAACCGGGGAACGGTCGGGGCCACCTTCACCGTCCATGACAATCAGGACCGGCAGGAGCCCTGGCACTTCACCATCGGGGCCGGCGATCGCCATGCCAGCGAGGCCTGGCACGAGGCAGGTCCGCTCACCGACTATGATCTGACGGTGCGGGGGCCGAACGGCTTCTGGCGCCGCTTTGCCGGGAGCCTCGATGCGGTTGCAGCCCGATGCGAGGTTGCGCTGGTGCAGCAGCCGGCACGCGGCTCGGTCGAGCTGTTGCTGCTCAACGACAGCGGCAAGCCACTCGCCTTCGATGCGGTGATGGATGCCGCCTATCCGGTCGAGGGCAATGCTGCGCGTCGGCTGGAGCTGGCGCCGGGACGGCATGGCAGCATTCTCTGGCCGCTCGCGAAGAGCGATCACTGGTACGACCTGACTGTCACTCTCGACGGTGAGCGCCATTTCCTGCGCCGCTTCGCCGGCAAGCTGGAAACGGGCAAGCCGGGACGCACCGATCCGGGCATCGGCACGATGCGGGTGACGGTATGATCGCCCGTGGCAAGGCAGTGCTGCTGGCGGCCTGTTGCCTGCTGCTGGGCGCGGCGGGGCAGGGGCTGGATTCCGGCCCCTATGTGCCCGATGCGGACATGCCCGACGGGGTCGCCATCCTGCCCCCGCCGCCGGCGCCGGACAGCGATGCGGCCAAGGCCGACAGCGCGATCTTTTGGAAGACGCGCGCGCTGGTCGGCACGCCGCGCTGGCGGATCGCCACGGACGACGTCACCAACGATCCGCTGGAGCGCTATGGCTGCGCCATGGGGCTTCGGCTCGACGCGACCAAGGCGCCGGCGCTCGCCCATCTGCTCGATCGGATGGGAACCGGGCCGATCGTGGGGCGCGCCAAGGCCTATTATCAGGTCAAACGCCCCTATCTCGGCACCGATGCGCCGATCTGCGAAGCGAGGACGGCGCATCTCGCCGGCAATGGCGACTATCCTTCCGGGCACGCCGCCAATGGCTGGATGGAAGGGTTGGTCCTCGCGCAATTGCTGCCTGCCCGGGCAACGGCGATCCTGGCCCGCGCTCGCGCCTTTGGCGAGAGCCGCGTGGTGTGCGGATCGCATTCGTGGAGCGCAGTGCAGGCGGGGTGGACGGCCGGTTCGGTCGCGCTGGCGGCCTTGCAGTCGAGCCCCGCGTTCCAGCGCGACCTGTCAGCAGCATCGGCCGAGCTCGCCGCCATCCGCCCCGGCAGCTTTCGCCCCGACTCGCAGCGCTGCGCTGCCGAGGCGCATGCGCTGGCGGCCCGCCCGTGGTGATTGCCGCTGCGATTGGCTGGGGCTGGGCATTGCTGGCACCGGCGCCGGAGCGCCACTGGCATTTCGAGCCCGATTATCGCCTGGACCGTGCCCCCGACTGGGTGGAGGGCGGCCCGCTTTCGCGCCTGCCAATGCTCAGCCCGCCCGAATGGGTGCCGCCGCGCCTGTTCGGGCTGCAGGCGAACGATGTTCGCAGCGACCTGCTGGCGCTGGCCGAACCGGCATCGGGCGCGTTCAGTGTCGAGCTGTGGGTGGATGACCATGTCAATCACCCCGTCGGTGCGCTGATGGCGGGGGTGGCGGCTGATGGGACGATGGCCTGGTCGCTCGGCTATATGAGCGCGCTGGGCAACGACAAGTTCGCCGCGGGCGCCTCGCTGCGTTTCGGGCCTGTCGAGGTGCATCCTGGCCGCGCCGGCGGACCCCTTTCGCCGTGGCGCAGCTATCTCCACCATCTGGTCGGTACCTATGACGGCCAGCGCTGGCGGCTGTATCACAATGGCGTTCTTGTGGGCGAGGGGGATGGCCCGCCGGCGCCGTTCTCGCGCGTGCGCCTCGCGGGGTATCTGGGTAGCGAACCCTATATGCGGCTCCCCAATCTGGTGCGGGACGCATGGTTGCACGATCATGCGCTTTCGCCCGCCGAGGTCGCGAACGCCTTTGCCGCGCGAAAGGGGGAGATCGTGACGGCGAGCCGGGGCAATGAACCCGGCCTGCGCTTTACCGCTGGTCCTTATCTGACACCGCCGGGCGACCGCGAGCAGGCGCTGCTGTGGGAAACGAACCTGCCCGCCAAGGGCGCGGTGCAATGGGGCGAGACGGCGGCGTTCGGCCACGCACAGCAGTTCACGGAGGCGGCGCGCCTGCACCGGACGAATATGCCGGGGCTGAAGCCAGATACTGGCTATTTCTATCGCGTCACCGCCCGCGCCGCCGACGGCACGGTGCTGGACAGCGGCGTGCTCCAGTTTCGCACGATGCCTGCGTCAGGTGCGCCTTTGGTGTTTGCTGCGATGGGCGACACGCAGGAGCGGCCCTTCGTCAATTTCCATCTTTCCGAACTGGTCTGGCAGCAGCGCCCGCATTTTCTGATTCTCGCCGGCGACCTGATAGGCGGCGAGGAGGACGAGCGGCGCTGGCATTGGACCGACGAGTTCTTTGTCGGCATGGGGCCGCTGGTTTCGCGCGTGCCGGTACTCGCTGCACGCGGCAATGGCGATGTCGATCTCGTCGATCCGGCGACCGACCGGCGCGTTTTCGACAATTTCTCGCGCTATCACAACCAGCCTGACGGCGGCCGTGGCTATTATGCCCGGCGCATCGGTGACGCCGAATTCTTTGTGCTCGACGGCAATCTGGCGATGCGCGCGCGGTGGGAACCCGGCTTTCGCGCGGCCCAGCGCGCCTGGCTGGAAGCGGCGCTGCAGCGTTCGACGGCGCGGTGGAAGATCGCCGTCCACCACCAGCCGGCCTGGAGCGCCGACGACGATGATTATGGCGACAGCCGCGCCGGCGCTACCACCGCTGGCGATCCGGAGATCCGTCGCGATTTCGTCGATCTGTACGAGCGCTATGGCGTCGATCTGGTGCTGTCCGGCCATATCCACAGCTATGCGCGGAGCTGGCCGTTGATCGGTGGCACACCCGTATGCGGCGGTGTCACCTATATCCAGTTGGGCGGCGGCGGCGGGGATACGGAGCATGCCGCCGCGCTTCGGCCGCCGCAAATCGCTGCGCTGTACGATGGATTCCATGTCGGGCTGTTCCGGCTGTGGCGCGACACGCTCGACATAGAGATACGCGATCTGGGAGGAACGGTGCGCGACCGGCTGCATCTGACGCCGCGCAGTGCCGGGATGCGCAATTGTGTGCCCGCATTGTCACAGGATCGTCGTGCACCCGTCGCAAGGCGGCGCGAAATAGTGGGGAGCGCGCAATGACCGCGAATACGATTCCAGGCACGGCCAGTAGCGCCAGGCCGCTTACCTTGCTTCTAGGCGGACTTGCCGCCTTCAGCGCCTATTTCGCCATGTATGCCTTCCGCAAGCCGTTTGCCGCAGCGACCTACGCCGATGTCGCCGGCTGGCATTTTCTGGTCGATTACAAGACGACGCTGCTGATAGCGCAGGTGTTCGGCTATGCACTGTCGAAGCTGGTGGGCGTGAAAGTGATCGCCGAATTCGGCCGGGTCGGGCGTGCGCGGTTGATCCTGCTGCTGATCGGCTCGGCCTGGGCGGCCCTTTTGCTGTTCGCGCTGCTGCCTGCTCCGTGGAATGTCGCCTGCCTGTTCCTAAACGGGCTGCCGCTGGGGATGATCTGGGGGCTGGTCTTTTCCTATGTCGAGGGCCGGCGGGTCTCCGAACTGCTCGGTTCCATGCTCTGCGCCAGCTTCATCCTTTCCTCGGGCGTGGTGAAGTCGGTGGCGGTGCTGTTGCTGCACGCCGGCGTTGCGGAGCGTTGGATGCCGTTTGCGACGGGCGGTGCCTTCGTGCCGGTGTTGCTTGTTTCGCTCTGGTGGCTGGAACGCCTGCCGCCGCCCGATGCCCGCGACGTGGCCGAGCGGGTGGAGCGCGTGCCGATGCTCAAGGCAGACCGCGCAGCTTTCCTGCGCGCGCACGGGCTTTCGATGCTGCTGCTCGTCACAGGCTATGTGTTGTTGACGGCGATTCGGGATTTCCGCGACAATTTCGCTGCCGAGCTGTGGACCGCGATGGGTTTTGGTGGCGAGGCTTCGGTGTTCTCCGCGAGCGAATTGCCGGTCGCAGTGATCAGCCTGGCCGCGCTGGCGGCACTGATGCTGGTGCGCGACAATCTGCGCGCCCTGCTGGCGATGCATGGGGCGATCATTCTTGGGGCAGTGGTGCTGGGGCTTTCGACGCTCGCTTTTCAGGCCGGGTTGCTGGCGCCCTTGCCGTGGATGATCCTGACGGGTGCGGGCCTGTACCTGGCCTACACGCCGTTCAACGCGATGCTGTTCGACCGGATGATCGCGGCGACGGGCAAGCCGGGCAATGCGGGTTTTCTGATCTATGTCGCCGATGCCTCGGGCTATGTCGGCAGCGTCGCGCTGCTGCTGGTGCGCAGTCTTGCGGCACCGAAAATGGCCTGGCTGCAATTCTTCATCGGCATCAGTTACGGCACGGCGCTGCTCGTCGCCGGCGTGACGGTGGCGTCGGCGGTCACCTTTGTCTGGACGGCGGAGCGGAGGCGCGGGCGTGTCGCAGCATGATATAATCGTCGTCGGTGCCGGCATTGTCGGCCTCGCCCATGCGCTGGCGGCGGCGCGGCGCGGCAAGCGCGTGCTGGTGCTTGACCGGGACGCGCAGGCGAACGGCGCCTCGATCCGCAATTTCGGCTTCGTCACGGTCACGGGGCAGGAGCGGGGCCGGGTTTGGGAACTGGCGCGGCGCAGCGCGGCGATCTGGCGCGAGATTGCCGAACCTGCCGGCATCACGGTGGCGCAGGAAGGCCTGTTGCTGGTCGCACAGCGTGCCGAGGCCCAGCAGGTGCTCGATGCCTTTCTGGAAAGCGAAATGGGCCGCGAGTGTCGGCGGCTTGGTCCGGCGGAGCTCGCCGCCCACTGGCCGATGGTGCGGAACGCGCGCGCGGGGCTGACCAGTCCGTTCGATCTTCGCGTGGAATCGGTGCAGGCAATTCCCCGGCTCGCGGCGTGGCTGGCCGAGGCGCATGGCGTCGACTTCGCTTATGGCGTCGCCGTCCATGGCGTGGAAGCGGGGCGCGTCCATTCGACGATCGGCGTGCATCAGGCCGATGCCGTCATCGTGTGCCCCGGCGATGACTGGTCGACGCTGTTTCCGGAGGAATACCGCGCCGCCGGCATCCAGCGCTGCAAGCTGCAGATGCTGCGGCTGGCTGCGCCCGGCTGGCGCCTGGCATCGCCCGTGATGGCGGATCTCAGCATGGTGCGCTATCTGGGCTATGCCGATCTGCCCGAAGCGGCGGCGCTCCGCGCGCGGATCGAGGCAGAGCAGCCCGACATGTTGGTGCATGGCATTCATCTGATCGCGGTCCAGGCGCCCGACGGCACGCTGGTCGTGGGTGACAGCCATCACTATGCGCCGACGCCCGACCCGTTTTCGGCCGAGCCGGTCGATCGGCTGATCCTGCAGGCGTTCGAGGACGTGCTGGGCGCGCCGCCGCCCGTGCTGGCGCGCTGGACCGGAACCTATGCCTCGGCAGGTGGCCACAGCATCGTGCGAACACCGGCAGCGGGCGTGCGGCTGGTCGTGGTTACCAGCGGGACCGGCGCATCTACCAGCTTCGCGCTGGCCGAAGACGTAATCACTGACTTGTGGGGGAAATGAGGATGATACCCGGACTGAAGGCCGTCGTGTTCGACTGGGCCGGCACGATGATCGATTTTGGTAGCCGCGCGCCGGTGCTCGCCTTGTGCAAGCTGTTCGAAGGCGCCGGCGTGCCGGTAAGCGAAGCCGAGGCCCGCGCCGATATGGGGCGCGCCAAGCGCGATCATATTCGCGCGCTGCTCAGCCAGCCGCGCGTGGCGGATGCCTGGTCCGCCCTGCACGGCGCTCCTGCTGACGATGCGGCCATCGACGCTCTGTTCGCACAGATCGAACCGATGATGCGCGAGGCTGCCCGCGAATGCGCGGTGCTGATCCCCGGCGCGGCGGAGGTGGCGCAGGGTCTGAAGGCCGCCGGGGTGCGGATCGGCTCCTGCACCGGCTATACCCGCGACATGATGGTCGACATCCTGCCGCGCGCTGCGGAACAGGGCTATGCGCCCGATATGCTCGTCTGCGCAGGCGACACCGCCGAGGGGCGGCCGTCGCCGCTGATGTTGTGGAAGAACCTCGTCGAACTGGGCGCCTGGCCCGCGACCGCCTGCGTCAAGGTGGACGATGCCGAGGTTGGCATCGCCGAGGGGCGCAGCGCTGGGGTATGGACCGTCGGTGTCGCGGCGAGCGGCAATGCGGTTGGCCTGTCGCTGGCGGACTATACCGCGCTACCGGAAGCCGAGCGCGCCGAGCGCGTTGCCGCAGCGCGCGCGCGTCTGGAAGCAGCGGGTGCCCATATCGTCATCGACAGCGTCGCCGACCTGCCGGCTGCGCTGGCGCAGTTGCCTATCGGCTAGTCTCTACAGCGTTGCTTCGATCGCGCGGGCAGCCTGGTCGGGATCGGCCGCCTGCGTGATCGGGCGGCCGATGACGAGGATCGAGGCGCCCGCGTCGATAGCCTTGCGCGGTGTCACCACGCGCTTCTGGTCGCCGACACCTGCTTCTGCCGGGCGTACGCCGGGAACGACGAAGAACCCGTCCTTCCACGCGGCATGGGCAGCCTTCACTTCCTCGCCCGAGCAGACGATGCCGTCGACACCGGCTGAGCGGGCAAGTTCGGCGAGGCGGACGACCTGCTCGTGGGGATCGGGCTTCAGGCCGATCGAGGCCATGTCGCTGCCGTCCAGGCTGGTCAGCATCGTCACCGCCACCACCTTGGTGCCTTCCGGCGCGGCAGCCTTGGCGTCTTCCAGCATCGCCCGGCCACCGGCGGCGTGTACGGTCAGGATCGCCGGGTTGAGCGGCCGCAGCGCCTGGATCGCCTTGGCGACCGTATTCGGGATGTCGTGGAATTTCAGGTCGAGGAAGATCGGCAGGCCGATCTCGGCCATTTCGTGCACGCCGTGGCGCCCATTGGCCATGAAGAACTCAAGGCCGAGCTTGATGCCGCCGACATGGTTGCGGACCTTCTGCGCCAGCGCCTTCGCGCGTTCTAGTTCGGGCGTATCGAGCGCGACATAGATGCGGCCGCTCATGCCTTGGCCTCGTCTGCGAGCGGAAGACCATCGGTGGATGGGTTGTCCCTGCGGATAGCGGGTGCCGGCGTGATGGTGCGGAGGTCCGCCAGTGCGCGCTCCAGCCCCGCGAAGCGCTGGCGCATCCGCCAGCGCAGCGTCTGATACGCGACCAGCATCGGCAGGAACCCGGCCAGGAACACCAGCACCAGCAGGAGCGGCAGGCTCACATCGGCGATCAGTCCGCCCGAGAGCTGGATGCTGACGCGCTCGTCGCCATTATAGATCACGAAGGCCGTGAAAAGCCCCCCGATCAGGAGCCAGAACAGCACCTTCAGAAACCGCATTCCATCCCTTCCCGCATTGCCTTGGACCGACATTGTAGGCCGGGAGGCCCCGCTTTGCCAGCCTCACCCGATTTCGGCGCGCAGTTCGGCGAACAGGGCGGGGATGGCGGTCAGCACCGGCTCTTCCTGATCGAGGATTGCGCGAAAGGCTTCCCGCTTGATCGCGGCGATGCGCTCCTCGGGCGGCCGGTCGGCGGGATCGACGGTCGAGAGCACAATGTCGATCAGCCGGTCCGCGCCGTGAAGCCGCCCCCACAGATAGTCATTCTCGCGATAGGCGCGGCTGAAAAAGGCACCGAAATTGTTGAACTGCACGCCTTTCAGCGTCGCCGCCGCACCGCCCTTGCGGATCGCGGAGGCATCGTCCGGGGCGATGCGATCGACGCGGATCGGGTCGAATTCGTCCATCCCTTCGCCCTGCAGCAGCGGCAATGTCGCAATGTCGAAAAAGGGAAAACCCAGATAGGCGAGCAGCATCGGGCGACGCAGATCCTTGCTCAGTACACTGAACCCGGCGGAAAGCCGCGTGTCCGTATCTGCATCCAGCGTCCGCAGCCGCATGCGCTGCGCGAGCAAGTCGAGTATCGGCCCGGCATCGCCGCTTAGCCCGCGTGCCGTCTCGCGGAGATCGGCAAACGTGTCGGTACGCTTCAGTTCCAGATAGGCGGCAAGCGAATCGTATATGGCATCGCGCATCGGGCGCAGCGGCGCCGTCGACTCCGCCACTTCCAGCTCCGCCAGTCTCCGCGCCAGAAAGCGCAGGCGGCGAACACGGAAGCCGAGATCATGGCTGCGCAGGAAGTCCAGCGCCTCGGGTGCTGCGCCATTGGGCAGGGCCGCCCCGAACCGGTCGCCTCCGCGCGCCCGCACGCTGCGGCCGATCGTCTCGCGCAGGGTGTGAAGATGTTCGGGCGGCTGCCCCCGGGCGAGGCCGTGAAGCAGCCGGGCGGTGCGTTCGATCGCGCCGTCGACCTTCAGCAGGGCATAGGCGGTATGGCCATACCCCGCCCGGTTCGCGGCCGCGACCTGCGCGCGCCGCCGCCAGGTCGAAAGCCGTTTGGGCGTCGGATAGTCGAGCCACAGCGTATAACCGAATAGCGACTCGACCTGGCTTTCAACTTCGGCGCGGATCTCAGCGATGATTCCCAGCATGCGCTCGATCCGCGCCGATCGCTCGGCAATCGCTTCGAGATTGTCGCGGATCGGCTGATGGCGCGGCAGTTCCGATAATGCGCCGAGGATGGTGCTGAAAAAGCCGGGCCGCTCCTGGGCCTTGCCATAGAAGTCGAAGCGGAAGCCGGGCACCGGATCGATGAACACAAAACGGCGATCGACCTGCCGCCGCGCCGGCCGCTCGCGCAGCGCCTCCATCGCCGGGCGGAACGGGGCGTTGGCGAGCACCGATCCGTCTATGAGCACGGCATGCTCCGCGCGGTTTTCGGCCCACTGCCGGGGCAGGGCGCGTTCCAGAAACGCATCGCGGCCGGGCCAGGGTCGCCCGCGCTCGGCCAGCAGCGTGTCGATTTCCTCGACCGTGACCGGCGGGAAGGCGCCGGGGAAACTCGACGTAGCCCGCGCAGCGAACGCCAGTTCGGCGGGGTCGGCCAGCGGCCTGTTTATATCGCCATGGTCGGTGAAACCGAACACCAGCCGATGCTCATTCTCCATGACCTGCGGCGGCGAGTTGAGCCGCAACGGCTCGGGATGGCCGCGGAAATCGGTCGCGGTCACGAACAGGTCTAGCGGTTGGCCGGGCGGCAATAGTCGCTGGTCGACGGGGCCGCTTGCCATCGCATCGAAGGCATCGAGCAGCGTGCCGAGCAGTTGCTGGCCGCCAAAGGGAGGCTCGAACCAGCGCGAACGGACGAAGCGCTCCAGCTTGCCGCGCACTTCCTCGCGGGCGCCGGGCTCGACGGTTTCGTCGATGGTCTGGGCGCGATTGGCGACCATCCACGCAATGGGCGTGGCCCAGATCTTGGCCAGTCGGTGCGACGGCGCCTGCGTCGGTGCCAGCAGTGCTTCGACATCGGCATAGTCGAGCCACATGCGTGTCAGCGGATCGAGTGACTGGCCGGTGGAGATCGCCTGGGCTAGAAACACGGCGTTGATCCCGCCGGCGCTGGCGCCCGACAGTATGTCGACAAGGACGCGCAGGTTGATGCCGGTCGTCTCGTGAATTTCCTCGATCAGCCGCCGGTACACGTCCTGCGGGCCGTTGCCGTCTCGGACGGCGCAGCTCGCACGGGCAAGATGCCAGACTTCCTTGGTGATGCCGTGCATGTAAACGGCAAGGCTGATCCCGCCATAGCAGACCAGCGCGAGACGCAGTTCCTTTTCGTGCCGCTCCGCCATCAACGCGGCCGCAGTTTTGCCCAGACGGGCAGGTGGTCGGACGCGGTGCGGGCGGCAAGACTGTGGTGAACACCGGCAGCGACGATGTCCAGATCGGGAGACGCCATAATGCGGTCCAGCCGCGCCATCGGCCGGCGCGCGTGAAAGCTTTTGCCGGTTTCAGCAAAGGCGAAATGCGCCGCGAAATCGCGCAGACAACCCGAATGGGCGCTCCATTCGTTGAGGTCGCCCATCATCACCGTCGGCAGCGGCGGGACGGCGGCGGAAAGATGGGTGAGGATCGCATGGGCCTGCCGCCGCCGCCACAGGCCGGACAGGTCGAGATGCATCCCCAGCACGCGCATCGCAACGCCGTTCACGCGCAGGTCCGCCATCACAGCCCCGCGCGGTTCGAGCGTAGGCAGATGGAGCGCTGAACAGCCAAGGATTTCGGCCTCCTTTCGCACGAGCAGCGCATTGCCGTGCCATCCCATCGATCGGGCCCGCATGTTGAGCGGCACCGGTTTCCACGGGCTGTGCTCGGCAAGAAGGGCCTGCGTCAGCACCGCTTCGCGCCGGCCGAACCGGCGATCCGCTTCCTGCAGTGCGATTACGTCTGCATCGATTTCGAGCAGCACTTCCAGCGTGCGCTCGGGGCGTCGGCGGCGGTCCGTGCCGATCGCCTTGCGCATATTGTAACTGGCTACCGTAATCATCTGCTTGCCTTATCGGGTCCGCGGGGCGGCTTCGGCAAGGGGGTCAGTATCTGCCCTCACCCCGTGCGCGCTGCCCTTCGGCTTCGCGCGCGGCGGCGAGCAGGCTGTTGCCCGTGGCAATCGCCGCCTCGGGCGTCATGGCGATGGCCACGCCGTCCGGGCCATCGAGCAGCACCAGTCCCTGCTCGGCGCTGGCGACGCCGCCTTCGCGCTCGGGCTTCAGCGGCGAGTCCTCCGGGTGCATGGCTGCGTCTCCTCCCGCAAAGCGCTTATGTCGCGCAGGTTGAGCGGCAAGAAACGCCCTAGTCGCAGCAAATTTCCGCAGGATTCAGGCCAAAGTCGCAATCCATTCGGCCAGCACATGCGGGTACAGGCGATGTTCTTCTTTCAGCACGCGGGCGGCGAGCGCATCGGCCGTGTCGCCCGGCTCGATCGCCACCCGCGCCTGACCCAGAACTGCACCGCCATCCAGCTCTTCGGTCACGACATGGACGGACGCGCCGGCCTCCGCATCACCGGCGGCGATGGCGCGAGCGTGCGTATCGAGCCCCTTGTATTTCGGTAGCAGCGAGGGATGGATGTTGACGATGCGGTCGCGCCAGTTGGCGACGAACGCATCGGAAAGCAGGCGCATATAGCCCGCGAGCGCGATCGCTTCGACGCCCGCCTCGCGCAGGGCCGCGTCGATCTTCGCCTCATAGTCTGCCTTGGGCATGCCCTTTGGCGACTGGGCAAAGGTCGGCACGCCGCGTTCGGCGGCCCAGGCGAGACCTGCCGCTTCGGGCTTGTCGCTGGCGACCAATGCTACGGTGTACGGACAATCGGGTGCAGCAGCGGCCTCGACCAGTGCCGCCATGTTCGATCCGCGCCCTGAAATGAGAATGCCGAGCTTCTTCTTGTTCACATTCCCCTCCCGCTTGCGGGAGGGGTTAGGGGAGGGGCCGCCATTAAAAAGGAAGACATGGCCGAGCGCCCAGTCGTTCCCCCGACCCCTCCCGCAAGCGGGAGGGGAGCGCAGTTGGTTGGCGTTGCGCATTCACCCATGATGGGTGGCGCTCCAGTCGCTGCGCGCGCTCCAGACTTCGTCCGCCCCGAACACGGTACAACCGCGTTCGCCGGCTTCGACAGTACCGATGGTGAAGACGGTTTCACCCGCTTCGGCGAGCGAGGCAGCGACCGCCTCGGCCTGATCTGGCGCGACCGCCGCGACCATGCCGATGCCGCAGTTGAAGGTGCGGGCCATTTCCTCGGGCTCGATATTCCCTTGTGCCTGCAGGAACGCCATCAGGCGTGGCAGCGGCCAGGCGCCGGCATCGATGCGGGCATGGCATCCTGCCGGCAGCACGCGGGGGACGTTTTCGAGCAACCCGCCGCCGGTGATGTGGGCAAGGCCGCGAATCGTGCCCTTGCGCAGTTCCGGCAACAGGCTGGCGACATAAATGCGGGTGGGCGCCATCAGCGCGTCGATGAGCAGCCGGTCCTGATCGAACAGGGCAGGGCGGTCGAGCTTCCAGCCCTTGTCGGCAGCGAGTCGCCGGACGAGCGAGAAGCCGTTCGAATGCACGCCCGTCGAAGCCAGGCCGAGGAGCACGTCGCCCGGCTGGATTGCCTTGCCGTCGAGCAACCGGTCGCGTTCTACCGCGCCGACGCAGAAGCCTGCCAGGTCGTAATCGCCAGCGGCGTACATGCCCGGCATTTCTGCGGTCTCGCCCCCGATCAGTGCGCAGCCCGCCTGACGACAGCCTTCCGCGATCGAGGCGATCACGCGCTCGGCAACGGCATTGTCGAGCTTGCCGCTGGCATAATAATCGAGGAAAAACAGCGGCTCCGCGCCCTGGACGATCAGATCGTTGGCGCACATCGCGACGAGGTCGATGCCGACGCCGTCATGATGGTTGTGCTCGATCGCCAGCTTCAGCTTGGTGCCGACGCCGTCATTCGCGGCGACCAGCAGCGGATCGGTAAAGCCGGCTGCCTTCAAATCGAAGATGCCGCCAAATCCGCCCAGATCGGCGTCTGCGCCGGCGCGCCGGGTGGAACGGGCAAGCGGGCCGATCGCGCGCACCAGCGCATTGCCTGCTGCAATCGAAACGCCCGCCTGGGCATAGGTGTAGGGGCCGTCGCCCGCTTTCGTGTCGCTCATGAAAGAAGCGCCTAGCCACAACGCGCTTGGATTTCCACGCCCGGTTCGCCAAAAGGGCGCCCACATGCAGTTTCGCCGCCGTCCCCTCGCCATTTTTGCTGCTTCTGCGCTCGCGCTTGCCGGTGCAGGGGTGGTGATGGCTGAATCGCAGGGTGGCGGGCCGGCCGCGCCCGCCGACGCGGTGAACAGCTTTGAAGTGCCCGGTGTGCAGGTCGACGTCTCCGGGAAAGATGCGGATATTGCGCGGCAGGGTGGCTGGCGTCTCGCGCAGCGCAAGGGCTGGGACATGCTCTCGCGAAAGCTGACCGGCCAACCCGGTAGCTTGCCCGATTCGGTGCTCGATTCGATTGTCACCGGCATCGTGGTGGAGCGGGAGCAGGTTGGCCCTTCGCGCTATATCGGGCGGCTTGGTGTTCTGTTCGATCGGGCCAAGGCAGGATCGATTCTGGGCGTTTCGATCGCCGTGACCCATTCGCCGCCGATGCTGCTGGTGCCGTTGCAGATTTCGGCCGGTACCGCACAGGTGTTTGAGCGCGAGACGGCCTGGGCGCGCGCGTGGAATCGGTTCCGCGCGGGTGGCAGCACGATCGATTACGTCCGCCTGCGCGGCACCGGACCCGATTCGCTCCTGGTCAATGCGGGGCAGACGCTGCGCCGCGGCCGCAACTGGTGGCGGACCATCCTCGACCAATATGGCGCCAACGATGTGCTGGTCGCCGAAGTGCAGTTGCGGCGCGAATATCCGGGCGGTCCGGTGGTGGGCACGTTCGCCGCCAGCCACGGGCCGGACCGGCTGCCGGTTGCGCGATTCGCGCTGCGAATCGACAATGGTGACGCGATCGACGCGCTGCTCGACGCGGGCGTCCAGCGGATCGACCAGGCCTATCAGGCCGCCTTGGCAAGCGGGCAGCTGCGCACGGACTCGGTGTTGTCTGCCCGTCCGCCGCTCGCACAGCCGGCGGTTGCAGAGGAGGAAGGGGACGACAGCGTCGATACCCCGTCTCCCACGCCTTCGGCTTCGTCGCTTGCAACGATCAGCGTCCAGTTCGAAACGCCCAATGCCGGGGCGGTAACGGCATCCGAGGCAGCGATTCGCGGCGTGCCCGGTGTGCGCACCGCCAATACTACCAGCCTTGCGCTGGGCGGGATCAGCGTGATGCGCGTCACCTTCGACGGATCGCAGGCCAGCCTGCGCGCCTCGCTAGAGGCGCGTGGGTGGAGCGTGCAGGAAGGCCCTGGCGTGCTCCGCGTCCGACGGGGAGGTGGGGCAGCTTCGCCGCAGGCATCGGGAATGCCCCGCACCGGCGCCACGCCGCGGCCCTCACCCAGCCCACGCGACCAATGACGCAGCTCCGCCTGCCGCTCGGTTTGCCGGAAGCGTGCGAGACGGAGTTCCTGATCAGCGACTCGAACGCCCGCGCCGTCCATCAGCTTGAACATTGGGGTACCTGGCCGGTGCTCGCGGCCGTGCTGGTCGGTCCGCGGAAGTCCGGGCGGAGCCTGCTCGCGAGGATCTTCGCCGCGAAAAGCGGTGCGACGATCATCGACGATGCCGAGCGCGTGAAAGAGGCCGACATCTTCCATGCCTGGAACCGGGCGCAGTCGGAACATAAGCCGTTGCTGATCGTCGCCGATGCCGCGCCGCCGGCATGGGCGGTACGGCTGCCCGACCTGCGTTCTCGCCTCGCCGCCTCGCCGTTGCTGGAGATAGGGCCGCCGGACGATGCGCTGATCCCGCAATTGCTCGACCGGGCCTTTGCACGGCATCTGCTCCATGCCTCGCCCGCGGTGATCGCCTGGATCGCGAAGCGGATCGAGCGCAGCCATGTCGCCATCCTGCGGGTGGCCGACCTATTAGAGACCGAGACCGATGGCCGTTTGTCGCTGCCGGTCGTGCGATCTACACTCAAGGCTGCAAGCCTTTTGACGCATTCCGACGATAGCGAGAGCGAATGACCGATTCTGCCACCGCCGCCATTGCCGCCGTCGCGCCCGCCGCCGACGCCGGTCCCCGCTATTTCAATCGCGAACTCTCCTGGCTCGCCTTCAACCGTCGGGTGATGGAGGAGGCGTGCAACCCCGCCCATCCGCTGCTCGAAAGGCTGCGCTTTCTTTCCATTTCGGGCAGCAATTTCGACGAATTCTTCATGGTGCGTGTCGCCGGGCTGATGGGCCAGCAGCTCCAGAATATCGATACGCGCTCGGCGGACGGCCTCACGCCTGCCCAGCAGCTGTCTGCGATTTCCGCCGAAGCCGCGACGCTGGCCGACGAGCAGCAGGCGGTTTGGGTCGACATCCGCGCCCAGCTCGCGCTCGCCGACATCTTCGTACTCGAAGCCGATGCGATCACCGGCGAGACCGAGGCGTGGCTGGAATCGCATTTCCGCGAACAGATTTTCCCGATCCTGACGCCGCAGGCGCTCGACCCGGCCCACCCGTTCCCGTTCATCCCCAACCAGGGATCGAGCGTGATCTTCAACCTTGTCCGCAAGTCCGACCGCGAGCCGATCCAGGAACTGGTGATGCTGCCGACGACGATGAAGCGGTTCGTGCGCCTGCCCGGCAGCCCTGCCCGCTATGTCGCGATCGAAACCCTGATCAAGCACTTCTCCGGCCTGCTTTTCCCCGGGTACGAGATGCTGGGGGCCGCCACCTTCCGCGTGCTTCGCGACAGCGACATCGAGATCGAGGAAGAGGCGGAGGATCTGGTGTTGACCTTCCGCTCGGCGATCAAGCGTCGCCGTCGCGGCCGCGTGATCCGCCTGGAGATGGAAGAGGGGATCGCGCCCGATCTCGAAGCCATTCTGAAGGAAGAACTGGGCGGCAGCGAGGCGCTGCTTACCGAAACCGGCGGCTTTCTCGGCGTCGGAGACCTGTCGCTGCTGGTCGACGAGGACCGGCCCGACCTGAAGTTCACGCCCTTCTCCGCGCGCTTTCCCGAACGCATCCGTGAATATGGTGGCGACTGTTTCGCCGCCATCCGCGCCAAGGACATCATCGTCCACCACCCCTATGAAACGTTCGACGTGGTGCTCAGCTTCCTGCAGCAGGCGGCCGCCGACCCGGACGTGGTGGCGATCAAGCAGACGCTTTATCGCGCCGGCAAGCAGCCTGCGGTTATCAACGCGCTGATCGCGGCGGCCGAGGCAGGCAAGTCGGTAACGGCCGTGGTCGAACTGAAGGCGCGGTTCGACGAAGAGCAAAATCTGTACTGGGCGACCGCACTGGAGCGCGCCGGCGTCCAGGTGGTCTATGGCTTTATCGACTGGAAGACGCACGCCAAGGTGTCGATGGTCGTGCGGCGCGAAGGCAATGGCTATCGCACCTACTGCCATTTCGGCACGGGCAATTACCACCCGATCACGGCGCGTATCTATACCGACTTGAGCTTCTTCACGGCCGATCCGCGGCTGGGCCGCGACGCCGCGCAGCTGTTCAACTACGTCACCGGCTATGTCGAGCCCCAGCATCTCGAGCTGCTTGGCATCTCGCCGCGCGACCTGCGCAACCGGCTGGGTGGCCTGATCGACGAGGAAATCGCCCATGCCCGCGCGGGTGAGCCGGCGACGATCTGGGCCAAGATGAACTCGCTTGTCGATCCGGCGATCATCGAGAAGCTGTACGAGGCGAGCGGCGCCGGCGTGCATATCGAGCTGGTGGTGCGCGGCATCTGCTGCCTGCGCCCCGGCGTGCCGGGCATGAGCGAGAATATCCGGGTCAAGTCGATCGTCGGCCGCTTCCTGGAGCACAGCCGCATCTGGGTGTTCGGCAACGGCAAGGCACTGCCGAACGACGGCGCGAAGGTGTTCATTTCCTCGGCCGACTGGATGCAGCGCAACTTCGACCGTCGCGTCGAGTTCATGTTGCCGATCCTCAATAAGACCGTGCACGATCAGGTGCTCGATCAGGTGATGGTGGCGAACCTGCTGGACAATGAGCAAAGCTGGCTGCTCGCGCCCGATGGCCATTATGACCGCGTCGAGCCGGGCGAAGATGGGGAATTCAACCTGCATCGCTATTTCATGACCAACCCCTCGCTGTCGGGTCGCGGCGCCGCCCTTGGGTCGCGCAAGCCGGTTCCCAAGCTGTCGCCGCGCAAGCGCCGGGCCGCCATGGCGAAGGGCGATTGAGCCGGGTGACGACGATGTTGTTCCGCAAGCCGCGCGCGGAGGCAGCCTCTGCCCGCCCGCGCACGGCGATCATCGATATCGGGTCCAATTCCGTCCGGCTGGTTGTTTATGAGGGCCCGGCGCGGCTGCCGGCCATCTTGTTCAACGAGAAAGTGATGGCCGGGCTGGGCCGGGGGCTGGCCGAAACGGGCGCCATCGATGCGGCGGCGCTGGCCACTGCGCGGGCGGCGCTGGCGCGTTTCGCGCTGCTCGCCCGCGAAATGCAGGTCAGCGAGCTGCGTACCGTCGCGACGGCGGCGGTGCGGGACGCGACGAACGGCGGCGAACTGATCGCGGCCGCGGAAGCGTTGGATCTCGAGGTCGAGCTTCTATCGGGTGAAGAAGAGGCGACCGCATCGGGCATGGGGGTGCTGTCGGGCATTCCCGATGCCGATGGTATCGTGGGCGATCTGGGCGGCGGCAGTCTGGAGCTGGTGCGCGTGGTTGCGGGCACGGTGACCGACCGCGTTTCCTTCCCGCTGGGCGTGCTACGTCTGGGTGCGATCCGTGCGCGTGGAAAGACCGCGCTCGACCGCGAGGTAGCCCGGCTGATCGAGGCGGCTGGCTGGAGGGGGCGGGGGAAGGGGTTGCCCTTCTATCTGGTGGGTGGTTCCTGGCGGTCGCTGGCCAAGCTGGACATGCACCTGTCCGGATACCCGCTGCCGATCGTTCACCAATATTCGCTCGCTATCGATCGGGTGGCCGAACTGGGTCGCCATGTCGAAGGTGCGACCAAGGCCGATCTGCGCACCGTTCCGGACCTGTCGAGCGCGCGCATTCCGACGCTGGCCGACGCGGCGGCGGTGCTGGTGGCGGTTGGCAAGCAACTGGGCAGCGCCGGGGCCATCGTCTCTGCATACGGCTTGCGTGAGGGATTGCTGTTTCAGCGCCTTTCGGCAGCACAGCGTCGGCAGGACCCGCTGATCGTTGCCGCGCGCGAGGAAGGGCAGCGGCTCGGGCGGTTTCCTGAACATGGCGATCTGCTGGATGCCTGGCTGGCACCGCTGTTCCACGACAGCCCCGAATGGGCGCGGTTGCGGCATACGGCATGCCTGCTGGCCGATGTGGGCTGGCGCGCAAATCCGGAGTTCCGGGCTGAACGCGGCATGGAGATCGGGCTGCACGGCAACTGGGTCGGCATCGACGCAGCCGGACGGGCGATGGTGGCGCAGGCGCTCTACACCTCGCTGGGCGGTGCGCTCGACACGCCGGTGCCGCTGACCAGGCTGGCCTCACTCGAGGCGCTGGCCGAGGCCAAGCGCTGGGGCCTCGCGATGCGGCTGGGGCAGCGCCTGAGCGGAGGCGTTGCTGCGCCGCTCAAACGCTCGCGCCTGCGGCTTGAGGAAAACGCGTTGGTGCTGAGCGTCGCTGATGGCGACGAGCCGCTGTACGGCGAAGCAGTCGAAAAGCGCCACCGGGCGCTCGCGGCCGCGATGGGGCGCGAACCGGTGCTGGAGACGTAAGCGCTATTCCCCTCCCGCTTGCGGGAGGGGTTAGGGGAGGGGCTGATCCCCCTCAGCGCTTCTTCCACGTCGATCCCTCCCCCGGCCCCTCCCGCAAGCGGGAGCGGAGTAGGTGGGAAGTTTGTGGGGAAGGCTCACCCGCAACGCGCGTCGGTGATTTTCCCGCCCGCATCGACATGCAGGTTCAGCCGGTCGGGCCGGAAGTCCATCGTCACGGCGGAGCCGGGTTCCACCCAGCGCACGCGCTTGGCGCCGGAATGCTGCATCGCCTCCGCTTCAATCGCAGCGGAACGCGGCTTGCCCTTGAGGTACAGCACCCGGTTGGCGTCGCACTCGATTCCCGGTGGCAGCGGCTTGACCTTCGCAGGCGCGCAGCCAGCCAGGACACCGGCTACGACGAGCAGCGCCACGCCCCGGATCATGCCGGCTCCTCGGTGCGGCTCATCTTGAGCTTGCCGTTGCGTACGGCAAAGGCGAGCTGTCCTTCTACCAGCGCCAGCGCGTCGCGGCCGAACTGTTCGTAGCGCCAGCCTTCCAGAATCGGCAGGTCCTTGCGCACGCCCGCTGCCAGCGCTTCCAGATCCTCGGAGCGGGCGAGCAGCCGCGCGGCCACGTTGATTTCCTTGGCGCGGATCTTGAGCAGCAGCTTCAGCAGATCGGCAACCAGCGCGCCGTCCTTGCCCAGCGCGGGCTTGCGCTCCTCGCGGCCGGGCATTTCGCTGGCCGGCATCGGCTTCGATTCCGCCACCGCCTCCATGAGCCGACCGCCGATGTCGTTGCCTGCCCAGGCGGCAGAAAGACCGCGTACCTTGGCGAGATCGGCCTGTTTGCGCGGCGGATTGGCGGCGAGATCGGCGAGCGTCTCGTCCTTCATAATCCGCCCGCGTGGCAGATCCTTGCCCTGCGCTTCCAGCTCGCGCCAGCGCGCCAGTGCCTTCAATCGGCCCAGCACCTCCGGCTTGCGGCTGTTGATGCGCACACGCTGCCAGACCTGGTCGGGGTCGTTGCGGTAATTTTCGGGATTGCTGATCCGCTCCATTTCCTGGTCGAGCCAGGCGCCGCGGCCACTTCTGCGCAGCTTGTCGAGCATCTTCGGAAAGATCTTTGACAGATGCGTCACGTCGGCGATCGCATAATCGATCTGCCGCTTGTCGAGCGGCCGGCGCGCCCAATCGGTGAAGCGCGCGCCCTTGTCGACGGTGATGCCCAGATAGGCGTCGACCAGATTCGAATAGCCGACCTGCTCGCCCTGGCCGAGGGCCATGGCCGCCACCTGCGTATCGAACATCGGATGCGGCGTCTTGCCGGTCAGGTTGTAGACGATCTCGATGTCCTGGCCGCCGGCGTGGAAGACCTTCAGCACCTCCTCATTGTCGACCAGCAGGTCGAGCAGGGGGCCAAGGTCGAGATCGGGCGCCTTGGGGTCGATCGCCGCGGCCTCCTTGTCGTTCGCCACCTGGATCAGGCAGAGTTCGGGCCAGTAGCTGTTTTCGCGCATGAATTCGGTGTCGACCGTGACGTAGTCGGATTGCGCGAGGCGGGAGCAGAGATCGGCGAGAGTAGCGCTGTCTTCGATCAGACCATGAATATGCATCCGAAGCCCATATACCGGTCTTCGGGTTGACAAAAGTGGGGTGTGACCGGAATGCGCCCTCCACGAGTTACAAATCGAGAAGTCGAGGAACATGCACGCCTATCGCACCCACAACTGCGCCCAGCTTCGCACCGCCGATGTCGGGCAGACGGTCCGCCTGTCGGGCTGGGTGCACCGCAAGCGCGACCATGGCGACCTGGTGTTCGTCGATCTGCGCGACCATTATGGCATCACCCAGATCGTCACCGACGTCAGCGGCCCGGCCTTTGCCGCAATCGAGTCGCTGCGTTCCGAATCCGTCATCACCGTCACCGGTACGGTGGTCGCGCGCGACGCAAGCGTAGTGAACCCCAACCTGCCGACCGGCGAGATCGAGGTCCGTGCGGCCGAAGTGACCGTGCAGTCGGCCGCCGCCGATTTGCCGATGCCGGTATTCGGCGACCAGGAATATCCGGAAGAGATCCGCCTGCGGAACCGCTATTTGGATCTGCGTCGCGAGAAGGTTCACAAGAACATCGTGTTGCGTTCGAACGTGATCGCGTCGCTGCGCCGCCGGATGATCGACCAAGGCTTCACCGAGTTCCAGACGCCGATTCTGACCGCATCGAGCCCCGAGGGCGCGCGCGACTATCTGGTTCCCAGCCGCGTCCACCCGGGCAAGTTCTACGCGCTGCCGCAGGCGCCGCAGATGTTCAAGCAGCTGCTGATGGTCGCCGGCTTCGACCGCTATTTCCAGATCGCGCCCTGCTTCCGCGACGAGGACGCGCGCGCCGACCGGTCCCCAGGCGAATTCTACCAGCTCGATTTCGAAATGAGCTTTGTCACGCAAGACGATGTTTTTGCAGCGATCGAGCCGGTGCTGCACGGCGTGTTTGAAGAGTTTGCAGACTGGGAAGGCATGGGCCGCAGCGTGTCGGCGCTGCCGTTCAAGCGCATTCCGTACCGGGAGTCGATGCTCAAGTACGGCAACGACAAGCCGGACCTGCGCAACCCGCTGGTAATCACGGACGTGTCGGACTTCTTCAAGGGCTCAGGCTTTGGTCGGTTCGCCTCGATCGTCGAGGGCGGGGATGTCGTTCGCGCCATCCCGGCACCGGGCACCCACGAGAAGAGCCGCAAGTTCTTTGACGACATGAACAGCTGGGCACAGTCGGAAGGCTTCCCCGGTCTCGGCTATGCGACGCAGAAGGATGGCGTATTCGGCGGTCCGATCGCCAACAACCATGGCCAGGACGGCATGAAGGCAATTGCCGCGGCGATGGGCCTTGGCCCGAACGACGGCATCTTCTTCGCCGCGGGCAAGGAAGCGCAGGCGGCGAAGCTCGCCGGCCTCGCCCGTACCCGCGTTGCCGACCAGCTCGAGCTGATCGACAAGAAGCGCTTCGAGTTCTGCTGGATCGTCGACTTCCCGATGTTCGAATATGACGAGGACGCGAAGAAGGTCGATTTCAGCCACAACCCCTTCTCGATGCCGCAGGGCGAGCTGGAAGCGCTGGAGACGAAGGATCCGCTCGACATCCTCGCTTATCAGTACGACATTGTATGCAACGGTATCGAGCTGTCTTCGGGCGCGATCCGGAACCACAAGCCCGAGATCATGTACAAGGCGTTCGAGATCGCCGGCTATACCCGCGAGGATGTCGACACGAACTTTGCGGGCATGATCAATGCCTTCAAGTTCGGCGCACCGCCGCACGGCGGCTCGGCCCCGGGCGTCGACCGCATCGTGATGCTGCTCGCCGACGAACCGAACATTCGCGAGGTTATCGCCTTCCCGATGACGCAGAAGGCCGAAGACCTGATGATGGGCGCACCGTCGATCGTCAGCGACAAGCAGCTCAAGGAACTGCACATCCGCCTCGCACCGGGTGTAGATCCGAAGGCGAACTGAGGCGAACGGGCGCGGCGGCCCCTTGCCAAGCCGCCGCGCCCCGCCTTTGATGTCGCCGCAGGAAGGCAGGCGGCATGATCGATCTATCGGACTATGAATCCGGCAAGAAGTTCAACGGCGATTATGAGGCCGAACTGGCGAAGCTGCAACGGCGGCTGAGCCATATCCAGACCGCGCATATCGTCCACAAGCGCCGCGCCATCGTGGCGTTCGAGGGTTGGGACGCGGCCGGCAAGGGCGGGGTGATCAAGCGGCTGACCGCCGAATGGGATCCCCGCTATTACGAGGTGTGGCCGATCGCCGCGCCTACGCAGGAAGAGCTTTCGCACCATTTTCTGTGGCGTTTCTGGCAGCGCCTGCCCGCCCAGCACAATATCGCGGTGTTCGACCGGACCTGGTACGGCCGGGTGCTCGTCGAGCGGGTCGAGCGCTTGGCCAGCGAGGCGGAGTGGCGGCGTGGCTTTGCGGAGATCAACGATTTCGAATCGCAACAGGTCAACAACGGCGCGACGCTGGTGAAAATCTTCCTGCACGTGACGCAGGAGACGCAGGACAAAAGGCTGCGTGACCGGGTGACGCATCCGTGGAAGCGCTGGAAGATAGGTGCGGAGGACTTCCGCAACCGCGCGCGCCGGGCGGATTATCTGGAAGCGATGCACGCGATGTTCCGCGAGACGAACACGCCGCACGCGCGCTGGACGGTGATCGACGGCAACGACAAGAAGGCCGGACGGATCGCCGCGCTGACGGCGATTGCCGACCAGCTGGAGGCGCATGTGCCGATGACACCGCCTGAGCTCGATTCCGAAGTGGCAAGGCTTGCCCAGGCAGCCCTGGGAAAGGTTTGATGGTTATTTGCCGAGCATTACTGCCAGCAGCTCGTAATAGCCGGCAAGATCGATCGCGCGTTCGAACTGGCAGCCGATCCGCCCGCCCAATGCCCAGCGAACTTCGGCGACGACCACTCCGACCTTGGGCAAGCGCACGCGCAGGCGGTCACCCGCTTTGAAATGTCCTTCGCACCGCGCCATCAGCCCGTGCGGCGAAACGTTGACGATCAGGAAGGTGAGCTGGCGCGCATCCGGGCCGAATGCGCGGGCACGGAAATGCACCTCATCCCGGTCGACGAGGCGATTGTCAGCAAAAGCCAGATTTCCGTACACAAAACCCACAGGCGCCTCATCGAAACCGGAGGTACGCTGAAAGGGATAGGTGGCGCGTGTGAATGGTCCGACAAAAACCGTGCTTAACGACGGGTTATGCGCCCGACGTCAGCAGGCCGTGATGCTTCTTGCCCGCGGAAATGCGGACCTCGCCTGATACGGTGATGATGGCGGCTTCGTCGTCGATCTTTTCGCCTTCTACACGCGCGCCACCGCCCTTGATCAGCCGCCTCGCCTCGCCCTTGGAGGCGCAGAAGCCCAGGCCCACCAGTGCATCGACCACGCTGATGCTGCCGCCCACCGACAGCGTCGGGAGTGCACCGCCGGCTGCGCCTTCCTCAAAGGTCTTGCGGGCGGTTTCGGCCGCTTCCTCGGCCGCCGCGCGGCCGCGGCACATGGCCGTGGCTTCATTGGCGAGGATTTTCTTTGCCTCGTTGATCTCGGCCCCCTCCAGCGCTTCCAGGCGGGCGATCTCGTCGAGCGGCAGGTCGGTAAACAGGCGCAGGAACCGGCCGACGTCACGGTCGTCGGTGTTCCGCCAGAACTGCCAGTAATCATAATGTGGCAGGGCGTCCGGATTCAGCCATACGGCGCCGGACATGGTCTTGCCCATCTTGCCGCCGTCCGCCGTCGTGATGAGCGGCGTGGTGACGCCGTACACGTCGGTACCGTCGACGCGACGCGACAGCTCGATGCCGTTGACGATATTGCCCCACTGGTCCGAACCGCCCATCTGCAACCGGCATCCGGCGCGGCGCGACAGCTCCAGAAAGTCATAGCCCTGGAGGATCATGTAGTTGAATTCGAGGAAGCTCAGCGACTGCTCGCGGTCGAGCCGCAGCTTGACCGAATCGAAGCTCAGCATCCGGTTGATCGAGAAATGCCGGCCGATGTCGCGCAGGAAGGGAATATACTCCAGCTTGTCGAGCCAGTCGGCGTTGTCGACCATCACCGCGTCCGTCGGGCCGTCGCCGAACGTCAGGAAGTTCTCGAACACGGTCTTGATCGAGGCGATGTTGCTGCTGATCGTGTCGAGCGTCAGCATCTTGCGCGCTTCGTCCTTGAAGCTCGGGTCGCCGATCTTGCCGGTGCCACCGCCCATCAGCACGATGGGCTTGTGGCCGCTCTGTTGCATCCGCCGTAGCAGCATGATCTGCACCAGGCTGCCGACATGAAGCGACGGTGCGGTGGGGTCGAAGCCGATATAGCCGGGCACGATCTGCTTGGTGGCGAGCGCGTCGAGGCCCTCGGCGTCGGTCACCTGATGGATGTACCCGCGCGTGGCGAGCAGGCGAAGCAGATCGGACTTGTATTCGGTCATGGTGCCAGCGCGCATAGCCAATGCGCGCGGCTGCGTCATCCCCGGCGTTCAATCCTGGGTCTGCAACTCCCAGGTGGCATGCTGCACGTCATGGCGGCTGGCCAGATGATGCGTGATCGCATCAAGGTCGGCGTCGAGCGCCGCAGTGGAAACCAGCCGGGCACGCAACTCCATCAGTCCGTCCGGCCGTTCGGTCGTTTCGGTCTCCGCAACCGGGTAGCGCATGAGTTCGAGATGGTCGGTCAGCAGGTCGCGAAGCCGGTCGACTTCGCCGGTTTCGGCCGTCAGCGTGACGAAGTAGGTCGCCTCCACTTGTCCCCCGGCCAGCGGTACGCGGTTGATGGCGTTGACGACCGGGCGGAGCAGCGTGTTGCCGGCGATCACGAACACCGCGAGCGTCGCCGCCTCGGCCGCCATGTCGCTCCCCGCACAGGCGCCGACCGCCGCCGAGCACCAGAGGGTTGCGGCGGTGTTCAGACCGCGGACGTTCATTCCTTCCTTCATGATCACACCGGCGCCTAGAAAGCCGATACCGGAGACGACATAGGAAATCACCCGCACCGCCTCCAGATCGCCTGCGATCCGCTGTGCAAGATCGACGAACGCCGCCGATCCAAGCGCGACGAGCGCATTGGTGCGCAGACCCGCTGTCCGCTGGCGGAACTGTCGCTCCGCCCCGATTGCCGCGCCGAGCAAAAGGGCAAGCGTATAACTGATCAGCGTATCGCAATAGGCAGCGAGCTGGAACGTGTGGAGGAACTTCATCGGCGCTGCCCCTGCGACTCGTTGCGGTGCCAGGTCGCTTTGATCGGGCAGCGGGCGACAGGCAAGGCCCAGGATCAGTTCCCAGGACCAACGCAGCAAAGGCAGCCAAGGCTGGCAAGAGTCTCCCGAACCGCATCGTCCAGCCGGGTATGCGGCTCGGCGCCGATCAACGCCTCCAGGCGGGAGCTGCGCAACCGGACCGGCTGCCGCCAGAGATAGCGCATCTCCATCAATTCGCGCAGCAGCGGAACAAAGGGTGCGGCGAGGCGCATCAGGCCCCACGGCATCGGTCGGACCTTGAGTGCCGCGTCGCCCAGCACGCGCCGAATGGCGGCCAGCATCTGCGTTCCGTCGGCATCCCAATGGCCCGCCATGTGCACGTCGACAAAGGCTGGTAGCGCGGGAAGGGCGATCAGCCGCACCATGGTTTCGGCGACATCGGGAAGATAGGCCCATTGATGCCCAATGCCACGCTTGCCCGGATAGCGGATGACGGTGGGTCGGCGGCCGGGCTGTACGAGTGCCTGGCCGAACCAGTTGTTCGCGCCCCCGGGGCCGAAATAATCGCCAGCACGAACGATCAGAACCGTTGCGTCGCCGCGTTCTGCCGCTGCGCGCAGTCGCATCTCCATTTCGACGCGAATGCGACCCTTACGGGTGCGCGGGTTTTGAGGGGCTGTCTCATAGATGTCGGGAAACACATCGGGCCCGTAATTATAGACTGTGCCCGGCAGCAGGATGCGGGCAGTGCGGCGGCGCGCGGCGGCGATGCTGTTGTCGATCATCGGCAGGACCAGCTTGTCCCAGTCGCGATAGCCGGGCGGATTGACAGCATGGACGATCAGGTCGCACCCGTCGGCCGATGCGGCGACATCGGTGGCAGACATGGCGTCGCCCTTAATCCATTCGAACCGCGCATCCTGTTCCGGCCGGGGGTTGCGGTGGAGCGCCCGGACACGCCAGCCTTCCGCCGCAAGCCGGCCGGCCACGCTGCCGCCAATGCCGCCCGTGGCGCCCAATACCAATGCCGTCCGCGTTTCCATCGAGTCCTCCATTGCTGCCGGACCGGGATTTCGCGCAGGCAAGAGTTCAACGAAATTGCCTGAATATGTCGATCTGTTATACGAAAATAGATGAATGAAGCGCCCAGTTGGGATTTGTACCGCAGCTTTCAGGCTGTGCTGCGCGAAGGGTCGCTATCCGGGGCCGCGCGCGCTTTGAACTTAACCCAGCCGAGCGTCGCACGGCATATTGATGCATTGGAAGCGGCGATCGGCGCCAGCCTGTTCTTGCGCACCCCGCGTGGCCTTTCGCCCACGGACCGCGCGCTGGAACTGCAACCCTACGCCGATCTTCTTGCCGCCACGTCGGGAGCGCTCCTGCGTGCGGCGCAGGGCGGCAGGGATGCAGTGCGCGGGACGGTGCGCATTGCCGCGAGCGAAATGGTGGGTGTTGCGCACCTGCCCGCGATCCTCACGCGCCTGCGCGCGCGCTACCCGGCGCTGGTGATCGAACTGTCGCTGTCCAATGCCGTCGACGATCTGCTGCGGCGCGAGGCGGACATCGCCATTCGTATGGTGCCACCACAACAACAGGCGCTGGTGGCGCGGCGGGTGGGGGCGCTTCGGGTGGGGTTGCATGCGCATCGCGATTATCTGGCTCGGCGCGGCGTGCCCGCGACGATGGACGCGCTGCAGGCGCATGACCTGATCGGCTATGACGTCGAAACGCCGGCAATCCGTTCAATCGCTGCGCGCTACCCGATATTGCGGCGCGAAGCCTTTGCCTTGCGGGTGCAGAGCGATGCTGCGCAATTCGCGGCGATACGCGCCGGCTTCGGCATCGGCATCTGTCAGGCGGTCCTTGCCGCCCGCGAACCCGAACTGGTGCCCGTACTCGCCGATGCCTTCTCGCTCGAGCTTGAGACCTGGGTGGTGATGCACGAAGATATGCGTGCCAATGCTCGCTGCCGCGCGGTATTCGATGTTCTGGTGGAGGAAATGACAGCACTCACCAAAGCAGCCATTTCGCGTTAGAAATGCCCCCATGGAATTTGCGCTGACACCCCACAGCACGACGCCCGGCAAAGCGATCCGTCGGATCGACGGCTTGGTGCAACGCGATCAACACGCCCTGACACTGTTGTGGCGGCTGTATGGCGATGTTGACGCGCTGGTTATGCCGGCTCCGGCTTCGCCCCGTCGGACCGACGGACTGTGGCGCTCGACCTGCTTCGAGCTGTTCGTCGCGGGCGAGGCCGGCGCCTATCGGGAATTTAACTTTTCCCCCTCCGGCGCCTGGGCCGCTTATGCGTTCAGCGGGCCGCGCGAAGGCATGGCCCCGCTGGCAATCGCCACGCCGCCCGAGGTGCGCGTCTATGACGAAGGCCAGTATCTGGGCGTGAGGGTGCAACTCGACGGCATCGGCGCCGGCCGGTTGCGGTTGTCCCTCACCGCCGTCATCGAAGAAAAATCGGGGACATTCTCCTATTGGGCGCTGCGTCATGGCGCGGACAAGCCGGATTTTCACGATCCCGATTGCTTTGTGCTCGAACTGCCGCCAGCAGACTGATCCTCATGCTTTTCGGAATCGATCGACTTCTTGCCGAACCCGACCTGCGCAAACCCCTGGAGGGCAAGCGCGTCGCGCTGCTCGCGCATCCCGCTTCGGTAACGCGCGACCTGACCCACAGCCTGGATGCGCTGATTGCGGCGGGGGTGAACATCACCGCCGTGTTCGGCCCGCAGCATGGCGTGCGCGGTGACCTGCAGGACAATATGATGGAGTCCCCGGACTTCACCGACCCGCAATATGGCATGCCGGTGTTCAGCCTCTACGGCGAAGTGCGGCGCCCTACCGATGCGTCGATGGACATGTTCGACGTCATGCTGGTGGACCTGCAGGATGTAGGGTGCCGCATCTACACCTTCGTCACGACGTTGCTCTACGTGCTCGAAGCGGCGGCGAAGCATGACAAGACGGTGTGGGTGCTCGACCGGCCAAATCCGGCGGGACGGCCGGTTGAGGGGATGACGCTGCTGCCCGGCTGGGAAAGCTTTGTCGGCGCGGGGCCGATGCCGATGCGGCACGGCATGACACTGGGCGAGCTGGGGCACTGGTTCATCGCCCACTACGGCCTGGATGTCGCGTATCAGGTGGTCGCGATGCAAGGCTGGGCCCCCGAGACGGCACCCGGCTTCGGCTGGCCACCCGAGCGCCCCTGGATCAACCCCAGCCCCAACGCCGCCAATGTGAACATGGCGCGCGGCTATGCCGGCACGGTGATGCTGGAGGGGACGACCTTGTCCGAAGGGCGCGGGACCACCCGGCCGCTCGAATTGTTCGGCGCGCCGGACATCGATGCGCGGGCAGTTATCGCCGAAATGCGGCGACTGGCACCTGAATGGCTGACCGGCTGTACGTTGCGCGATATGTGGTTCCAGCCGACTTTCCACAAACATGTCGGGCAGCTCTGCTCAGGCGTGTTTCTGCATGCGGATGGGCCAAGCTATGACCATGCGGCGTTCCGCCCGTGGCGGGTGCAGGCGCTGGGCTTCAAGGCGATCCGCACGCTCTATCCCGACTATGAGCTGTGGCGTGATTTTCCGTACGAATATGTCTTCGACAAGCTGGCGATCGACGTGATCAACGGTGGCCCGGGGCTGCGGACATGGGTCGACGATGCAGCGGCCGCACCTGCCGATCTCGATGCGCTGACGGGGCAGGACGAGGGCGCCTGGCGCGCCGTCCGCGCACCGCATCTGCTGTACTGAGGCACCGGTAATGGTCGCACCCACCCGTACGCTCGCCGGCCTGATCTTCGCCGTCGAAGAGGCTGAGGATCGCCCTGGCACGCTGGTCGCCAGCCTGCCCTTTGGCGGCATGACGCTGCTGGAATATCAGATACGCCTGCTCGCGGGCGCCGGTGCCGAACAGGTGCTGGTCGCCGTGGGCAGGGTCACGCCTGCACTGCTTGCGGCGGTCAATCGTGCCGCCAAGCGCGATCTGGCGATCGAAGTGGTCCGCTCCGCCGAAGAGGCGGCCGAGCGGATGAAACCGGACGCGCAGGTGCTGGTGATGGCGGATGGCCTCGTCACCACCGATCCGGTGATGGACCGGATGGCGGGCGAGGCGCGCGAGGCGCTGCTTGTCACCGACGATGCCGAATCGCCTGCTGCGATCGAACGGCTCGACATGCATGACTGCTGGGCCGGGGTTGCGCGGATCTCCGCCGCGCAACTGATCCAGATCGCGCAGATGCCCGAGGACTATGATTTCCAGTCGGCACTGCTGCGCATCGCGGCGCAGTCCGGCGCCGTGCATGTGCCGCTGGCCGCGCGCTGGCTGCGCGGCGGCCATGCTGTCGAGCGGAGCGCCGAAGGGCTGGCGATGCGCAACGCCGGTGTTCTGACGGCGCTCAGCGAACGTCGCAGCGATTGGGCAGATCGTTGGGTATTCACTCGCGCCGCGCGGCTCGCGCTGCCCGAACTGGTCGCGCGCAATGTTCCCGGCTGGGCGATCGTCGCGACGGGCGGTGTGCTGGGGCTGATCGCCCTGGTGCTATCGCTCGTGGGCTATCAGGGCGTGGGCCTGATCGGCGGTCTTTTTGCCACGGCGGCCTTCGCGACCGGTGCGGGGCATGCGGCCCTGCGCGGCGAAGAGCGGCGGGCGCAGCAGGTCGAACAGGCGATCCTGCTCCTGTTCTCGCTGCTCACGCTGGCCAGCGGTTGGCGCGAATACCGGGCGCTTGGCACCGCCACCCCGGCCGTGCTGGCGCTTACCGGCGTCGCGGTACAGTTGCTGATCGAACGTGCTCCGCCGCGGCACCGGCGTTGGTGGGCGAGCCCGTCGGCGCAGTTGCTGTTGCTGACGCCCTTCGCGCTGGTCGGGCATGCGGTGTTCGGTCTGGGTGGAATCGTGGTTTACGGGCTTGCGACGCTTGCGGCGGCAATTGAGGCAACCCGAGAAAAGCCTTAGGCTCATCTTAATCACAGTTCCGCTAATCGAGGTGCATGTCGGGCGACTTTGTCGACACGCGCGATGGCGACCCCATCGGCGCCGGGGAGCTGCTGGCGCGTGCCGCGGCGGCGGATGCGCATGCGCGGCACGGACTGCGCGCAGCAATGAACGATTTCTTCCTGCCAGATACGCTGCGCCTCGACGAAAGGATGCGCGCAGAGGCGCACTGGCTGCTTCGCGGCGCCGTACATGCGGCAGAAGGCGCGGTTCTCAGCCATTTTTCGGCACTTGTCGGGCAAGATGCGCAGGCGGGCTTGCCGGCGCCGGGCACTGCCTGGGAACGGCTGCAGACAAGCGAGCTGCTGCACCAGCCCGAGCTGATCGGGGCGTTGCTGGCGCGGGTGCGGCTTGATCAGATGGGCGCAGCCTTGCCCTCGCAGGCCCCCGACGATCCGGAGCGCCCTAGTCTGGTCGCGCGATTCGTCGAGCATCCCGATCGGGCGATTGGCGACGCCGCCCGCGGCGTGCTGATTGCCGAGAGTCGCCGCCATAGTCCCGATTTGGGACAGGTGGAATTGCCCGCCAAAGTGCAGCGGGCGCTGATCTGGGCCGTTGCAGCCGCCATGCGTGACACAATCGCCATGCCCGCCGACCCAGCAATCGACCTGGTATTGTGCGAAGCGGCGCGCCGCGCGATCGCCGAGCCTGCGGGTGAGGCGGGAATCGAGACAGCGGCGATGCTGTTCGCCAGCCGAGTCGATCCGGCGCGGGCGGAACTTTCCGCCCTGCTGGTGGAGGCACTGCGCGACCGGCGGATACAGTTGTTCACGGCGCTGCTCGCTCATGCTTGCCGGCTCGACTATGCCGATGCGCGGGCATTGGTGATCGAACCCGGCGGTGAACGCCTTTTGCTCGCCGTGCATGCGCTCGACGTGCCGCGTGAGGCGCTTGCGCAGATCGGCTACGCGCTGTGCGAGGCTGATCCTCGCCGCGATCTGCATGCACTGGCCGATGCGGTCGACGCGCTCGAAACGATGAGCGCGGAACAGGCCCGGACCGCCTTGGCCCCGCTGTCGCTCGACCCCGACTATCGCGCCGCCCGCGCCGCGCTGAAGCGGCAGGAGGGCGGGGCATGAACCTCAACGTGCTCGATCCCGTGCTGCCGGTGGCAATCGGGCGGCTCGATTCGGCGGGCAGGCTGCTGGACGCCGAGCCGCGACTGCGCGAATTGAACGAGCGCGCCGGCGGCAGTATCGGCGCGCCGCTGGCGGTGCCGCAGATTGCGGCCATCGCCCGCCTGTCACAGCGGCTGGGCATTCCCATTTCGCGGAACGTCATTGCCGCCGACGGTGAGGACGATATCGACCTGTGGGTGCGGGCGGGGCCGGATCACGGCGGTGTGCGGCTGGAAGTGAGCGGCTGGCGACCGCGGCCGGCATGGCGTCCGGCTGCCGAGGCAGAACGCGACGGTGACTTTTATCGTGCGTCGGGCGATTGGCTTTGGGAGACCGATGCTTCGCTTCGTTTCACCTTCCTTTCGATCGATGCGGGAGAGCGCTTCGGCTTCGATGCCCGCGATATGCTGGGTCAGCCGATCACCCGCCTGTTTGCGCTGGAGCAGGACGAAACCGGCAATCTGCCGATCCTGAGCGCGGTTGCGGCGCAGGCGCGGTTTGATGGCCAGAAGGCGGAATTGCGCGGCACCGGCCGGACGCTTCGGCTGGATGCCAGCCCGCGCAGCGACCCCGCAGGGCGCTTTGTCGGCTTCATCGGTGCCGCGCATATGCTGGACGAGGGAGACGGTCCGGGCATGTTGCCGCCGCTGCCCGCCGAGGGGGGCGGGAAGGAAGAGGCAGACCGCCCTGGTGGTTTTCCGCCGTCGTTCAGCCGCAGGCTCGATCGGGCGCTGCGCGGGCCGCTCAGCAAGATTATCGCCAATGCCGACTCTATCAGCGCCCAGACCGAAGGCCCGGTGCGTGAGGATTATGCGGGCTATGCCGCGGACATCGCCAGCGCGGGCCGGCATCTGTTGGGATTGATCGAAGACCTGGTTGATCTCCAGGCGATCGAACGCCCCGACTTTGCGCCTGCACGCGAGGCGATCGACCTGGCCGATGTCGCCCGCCGGGCTGCCGGCCTGCTCTCCGTCCGCGCGGGCCAGGCGCAAGTTCGGATCGACCGGCCGGCGGTGGATGAGACGCTGCCTGTCACCGGCGAATTCCGGCGGGCGTTGCAGGTGCTGGTCAATCTGATCGGCAATGCTGTGCGCTATTCGCCGGCAGGAGCCTCGGTATGGATCCGGCTGGAGCGCGAGGGCGATTTGGGCTGCGTGATCGTGGCGGACCAGGGCAAGGGCATCGCGCTAGCCGACCAGGACCGCATCTTCGAGAAATTCGCGCGCGTGGACATGAGCGAGCCGGGCGGAAGCGGGCTCGGGCTCTACATTGCCCGCAAGCTCGCGCGGGCAATGGGGGGCGATCTGTTCGTGGATAGTGCGCCCGGGCAGGGCGCACGCTTCGTATTCATGCTGCCCCTCAGAGGTTGACCCGATGCGAAAAGGGGCGCCCGCCTCCTCCTGCGGGCGCCCCCTTCGGGTCAGTCCTGCTGCCGCTTAGCGGCGGCAGACCCGTACCGGGTGATGGTGATGCCATTCGGTCCAGCAGACCGGGCGGCGATGGTGATCCCAGCCATAATGGCGGCGATCCCAACGATGTTCGTAGCGATCTCGATCCCAGCGATGCTCATAGCGCTCGCGATCGCGGTAATCCCCGCGCCAGTCCTGGGCGCTGGCGCTGGTGGCGCCGGCAAGGGCAGTAACGGCAAATCCCGCAGCGGCGATGATCTTCAGCATCTTCATGATGATCCTCCGTCTCTTTCCGTATCAACGGTCTAGCGGAGGCAATGCTTCGTCAGCCTGAACTCGATTGTAGGCGGCGGTTCAGCTTGGACACAAGAAAACGGCGCCTCCGCTTGGAACGGAGACGCCGTCTTTTCTTGTGCTGCCGGCCGGATCAGCGCTGGCTGAGCGGCACGTAATCGCGCTGCGTCGGGCCGGTATAGAGCTGACGCGGACGGCCGATCTTCTGGGCGGGGTCCGAGATCATTTCGTTCCACTGCGCGACCCAGCCGACGGTGCGAGCGAGCGCGAACAGCGCCGTGAACATCGTCGTCGGGAAGCCGATCGCCGACAGGATCACGCCCGAATAGAAGTCGACGTTCGGGAACAGCTTCTTTTCGACGAAATAATCGTCCTTCAGCGCCAGTTCCTCGAGCCGCAGCGCAACTTCGAACACCGGATCGGACACGTTGAGCGCCGCGAACACCTCGCGCACGGTCTTCTGCATCACCGTCGCGCGCGGATCATAGTTCTTGTACACGCGGTGGCCGAAGCCCATCAGGCGGAACGGGTCGTTCTTGTCCTTCGCGCGGGCAATGAACTCGGGGATGCGCTCCGGACGGCCGATTTCGTGCAGCATGTTGAGCGCCGCTTCGTTCGCGCCGCCATGCGCCGGACCCCACAGGCAGGCGATGCCCGCCGCGATGCAGGCGAACGGATTGGCGCCTGACGAACCGGCAAGACGCACCGTCGAGGTCGAGGCGTTCTGCTCGTGATCGGCATGGAGGATGAAGATGCGATCGAGCGCCTTTTCCACCACCGGGTTCACCACATATTCCTCGGCCGGAACGCCGAAGGTCATACGCAGGAAGTTGCCGGTGTAGCTCAGGTCGTTCTTCGGATAGAGGAACGGCTGGCCCACGCTGTACTTGTACGCCATCGCCGCGATGGTCGGCATCTTGGCGATCAGGCGGTGCGACGCAATCATGCGCTGCTGCGGATCGGTGATGTCGGTCGAATCGTGGTAGAAGGCCGAGAGCGCGCCGACCACGCCGCACATCACTGCCATCGGGTGCGCGTCGCGGCGGAAACCGCGATAGAAGGTCGCCAGCTGCTCGTGCAGCATGGTGTGGCGGGTGATCGTGTTTTCGAACTTCGACAGCTCGTCCTGGCTGGGCAGTTCGCCGTTCAGCAGCAGGTACGAAACTTCCATGAAGCTCGAATGCTCGGCGAGCTGGCCGATCGGATAGCCGCGATGCAGGAGTACGCCTTCGTCACCGTCGATGAAGGTCAGGCCCGACTCGCAGCTCGCGGTCGAGGTGAACCCGGGATCGTAGGTGAAGGCGCCGGTCTGCGCATACAGCTTGCGGATGTCGACGACATCCGGGCCGGTGCTGCCCGACAGGACCGGAAATTCGACTTCCTTGCCGGAAATCTGCAGCTTGGCGGTATCGCTCATTGAACGTCGTCCTTTCCTTCGACCCTCTTATCAAGCGGGTTCGCGTATCTGGTCTGCAATGCGGGCCAGGCTTTCCTCGCGTCCCAGCAGAACCAGAACGTCGAATATGCCCGGCGAGGTGCGTCGCCCGGTGAGCGCGGCGCGTAACGGTTGCGCCAGTCCACCAAGCTTCACGCCCGCATCCTCGGCGACGGTGCGTACCGCCGCTTCGAGCGCCTCCGTATCCCAGGCTTCCAATCCGTCAAGCGCGGTGTGAACCCGAGCCAGCAAGGCACGTGCATCGCCCTCTAGCAGAGCTGCTGCGCCTTCGTCCATTTCGAGTGGGCGGGTGCGAAACAGAAACGCCGCCCCATCGGCCAACTCAAGGAGATTCGCGGCGCGCGGCTTCAACGCTGCCATGCTGCGATGCAAAAGTTCGCGCTGCGAGTCGCTGAGCGAAAAGCCCATGCACGGGGCCACCAGATCGGCCAGGCGGCCATCGTCGGACTGGCGGATATAATGGCCGTTCAGGTTTTCGAGCTTCTTCAGATCGAACCGGGACGGTGACTTGCCGACACCCGCCAGATCGAACCATTCGATCGCCTGTTCGCGGCTGATGATCTCGTCATCGCCATGCCCCCAGCCGAGCCGAAGCAGATAGTTGGAAACCGCTTCGGGCAGCAGGCCGAGTTCGTCGCGATAGGCATCGACGCCCAGCGCGCCGTGCCGCTTCGACAGCTTGGCACCATCAGCACCGTGGATCAGGGGGATGTGCGCATATTTCGGCTCGTCCCAGCCCATTGCGCGATAGATCGGCAATTGCCGGAACGCGTTATTGAGATGGTCATCCCCGCGGATAATGTGGGTGACGCCCATGTCGTTATCGTCGACCACTACGGCCAGCATATAGGTGGGGGTACCATCCGAGCGCAGCAGGACGAGATCGTCGATCTCGGCATTCTGCACGGTCACTTCACCCTGAACGTGGTCGCGGATCGTCACCGCGCCCTCGGTCGGGGCCTTCAGCCGGATGACGTGCGGCACGGCGGGATCGCCATCGTTACGATCGCGCCACGGCGAGCGGATGCGCAGCGGCTTCTTCGCCGCCTCCGCTTCGGCGCGCATCGCCGCCAGCTCGTCCTGCGTCAGGTAGCAGCGATAGGCCGCGCCCTTCTCCAGCATCGCCTGCGCGACTTCGGCATGGCGGGCGGCGCGGGCGAACTGGAACACGGCATCGCCATCCCAGTCGAGCCCAAGCCAGCGCAGCCCGTCGAGGATCGCGTCGATTGCCGGCTGAGTCGAACGCGCGCGATCGGTGTCTTCGATGCGCAGCAGGAACTTGCCGCCATGGTGCCGCGCGAACAGCAGGTTGAACAGCGCCGTGCGGGCACCGCCGATGTGCAGAAAGCCGGTCGGCGAAGGGGCGAAGCGGGTGACGACGGGCTTGGCGCCGGTGGTATCTGATGTTGCGCTCAAGCGCGCATGCTCCCAGTCTGTTGTATCGATGGCCAGTTCAGCCGCCGCGGGCCCTAGCACGGGGTACTCTGGCCTTCAAATGGGGGCAGGGTGGCGATTCCCCAAGGGGCACGCATCCATAGAGCGCTGGCTGGAAGCAGAGCGCAGCCAACTCGTGCTCTGGATACCCGTGGCGCTGGGGGCGGGAATTTCGGCCTGGTTCCTGTTACCGGATGCGCCCCGGTGGGCAGCATTTCTCTGCGCCGCGGTCGGGATAGCGGGGCTGGGCGCGGTGCTTGCCGGACGGGCAGGGCGCGTGTTGCTCGTTACCGGCCTCGCAATGGCGGCCGGGTGCCTGCTGATCTGGTGGCGAGCCGAGTCGGTGTCCGCGCCGGTGCTGGCAAGGCCGGCAGTCGCGCAATTTGCGGCAACGGTCGAACGGGTCGAGCCGCTGCCGGCGCGCGAATCCACCCGTCTGTTGCTGGCGCCGATCGGGCGACCCGACCTGCCGGCGCATATCCGCCTGAACATCGCAGATGCCGATCGGGTCTCGGGCATCGCCGCCGGAGCGCAGCTCTCGCTGCGGGCGCGGCTGGTGCCGCCGCCCGGGCCATCGGTTCCGGGAGCCTATGATTTCAGGCTGACGGCATGGTTTGCGGGGATCGGCGCCACCGGCAAGGCCATCGGCCCGGTCAAGGTCGAGCGGCCAGCTGCAGGCGCGGCGGCGGATCTGCGCGCGGCACTCACGGCGCATATTCAGGCGCGGCTGCCGGGGAGCGCGGGCGGCATCGCCAGTGCGCTCGCAACCGGGGACGAAGGCGCCATCACGCAGTCCGATTCGGATGCGATGCGCCGGGCCGGCCTGGCGCATCTGCTTTCGGTCAGCGGTTTGCATGTCACCGCTGCAACCGGTGCGGCCATGTTGCTGGTCCTTCGACTGCTCGCGCTCAGTCCGTGGCTGGCGCTCCGCGTGCGATTGCCGCTGATCGCAGCGGGGGCGGGTGCGGTTGCTGCGATCGGCTATACCTGGCTGACCGGCGGACAGGTGCCGACAATACGATCCTGCGTCGCATCGCTGCTCGTGCTCGCGGCGCTCACCCTGGGGCGCGAGGCAGTGACGCTGCGCCTGGTCGCGGCAGGGGCGGTGGTGGTGCTGTGCTGCTGGCCGGAGGCGCTGGCTGGTCCCAGCTTTCAGCTGAGTTTCGCTGCGGTGGCGGCGATCATCGCGCTGCACGAAAGCCCGCATATGCGCGGCTGGTTCGAAGCGCGGGAAGAATCGCGCGTCGCTGCCACGGCGCGGGCGGGCGTATCGCTCTTGCTGACCGGCTTGCTCGTCGAACTGGTGCTGATGCCGATAGGCTTGTTCCATTTTCACAAGGCCGGTCTGTACGGTGCGGTCGCCAATATCATCGCCATACCGCTCACCACTTTTGTCGTGATGCCGCTGGAGGCAGGCGCTTTGCTGCTCGACCTCGCGGGGCTGGGGGCCCCTTTGTGGTGGCTGACCGCGCGGGCGCTCGACTTGCTGTTGTGGCTCGCCCATGCCGTTGGCGACGCGCCCGGCGCAGTGGCGGCATTGCCCGCGATGCCGACAGGCGCCTTCGCCCTGATCGTGGCCGGCGGCTTGTGGCTGGGCTTGTGGCGCACAAGGGTGCGGATCGCCGGTTTCGCGGCAATTTTACTGGGAGCCTTGTGGGCGCTGCTGACACCGGCGCCTGATCTGCTGGTAACCGGCGACGGCCGCCATGTTGCCGTGCGCACGGCCGACGGGCGGCTCGCGCTATTGCGGGACCGCACCGGCGACTTCACGCGCGCGGCGCTGGGGGAGAATGCAGGGGTGGAAGAAGCCGGGCTCGACCTGCTCGATGGCCGTCCTGAGGCGCGGTGCAGCCAGGATGCCTGCGTCGTAGATCTGACGCGCGGCGGTCGGCGTTGGCGCATCGCCGCTACGCGCAGCGCCTATCCGCTGCGCTGGGCCGACATGGTCGCGCTATGCGGAACGAGCGATCTGGTAATCAGCGAACGCAGGCTGCCGCGCGCGTGCCATCCGCGCTGGCTGCGGCTCGACCGCACCACGCTGGCCCAAAGCGGCGGGGTCGCGATCCGCCTTGCCGACGGCACCGTTCGGACCGTTCGCGGGGAGGGAAGACAACCCTGGCTTGACCCGCCGACGGTGCAGCCGCCATTCGCGGGGAAAGGAGTGGAAAGACGATGATCCGCAAGATGATGCTCGCAATCGCGCTGACCGTTGCACCTGCGGCCGCGGCGCAGACCGACTGGGCGAAGACACGGGCCGAATGGAATCAGCCCGTGGCGCCCTTCCGTATTCTGGGCAATGTCCATTATGTGGGCACCGCGGGCATCGCTGCCTATCTCATCACGAGCCCGCAGGGGCATATCCTTATCGATGGCGGCATGCCCGAAAGCGCGCCGCTGATCGCTGCGAACATCGAGAAGCTCGGCTTCAAACTGAGCGACGTGAAGATTTTGCTGATCAACCACGCGCATTGGGACCATGCGGGCGGCCTCGCCGAGCTGAAGCGCAGGACTGGCGCGCGGTTGCTGGCAAGCGCTGCCGAGGTACCGGCGCTGGAGCTTGGTCGATCGGACTATCGCCCCGACATTTCCATCACTGCGCCACCCGTGAAAGTCGACGGCGTTCTTGCCGACGGGCAGGAAATTCGCCTGGGCACCAACACGCTGGTAGCGCACCTCACGCCCGGTCACACCAAAGGGTGCACCAGCTTCACGCTGGAAGTCCCCTCGGGCGGCGACAGTCTGACGGTATTGTTCGCCTGCAGCCTCACCGTTGCCGACCAGCCACTGACGCCCGGGCATGGCTATGACGCTGCACCGGCCGATTTCCGCGCCACCTTTGCCAAGCTCGGCGCGATGCAAGCGGACGTTTTTCTGAGCTATCACCCGTCGCAGTTCGATTTCGACGCAAAACGCGCAAAACTGCTCGCCGGAAATCCGGAGGCTTTTGTCGATCCCGGCGAATTACACCGCCGCGTCGAGGCTGCCCAGACGGACTTTGAGGCGGAACTGCAGCGATCGACCCCGAAAAAGTGACGATCGCTGCCCAGCGTCCCGCCCGCTCGTCAGTATCGCCGCAACAATCCAGCCAGGCGCCCCTGCACGCGAATCTGGTCGGGGCGGTAGCGCTGCGGGGAATAGTCGCGGTTGGCGGGATCGAGGCGGACCATCGATCCTTCCTTGCGGAAATATTTGAGCGTCGCCTCCGCATCGTCGATCAATGCGACAACGATCTCGCCCTCGCGGGCGGTTTCGGTCCGGCGGATCAGCGCATAGTCGCCATCGAGGATACCGGCTTCGACCATCGAGTCGCCCGCGACTTCCAGCGCATAATGTTCACCCGAACCGAGCAGCGCGGCGGGAACCGGCAGCATGGTCGAGCCTTCGAGCGCCTCGATCGGGGTACCGGCGGCGATACGGCCGTGCAGCGGAATTTCCACCACGTCGTTCGCCGGCGCAGGCACGGTGGCCGCCGGTGCGGCGGGCGCGCTGACCTTCGGCTTGGGCGCGGGCTTGCGCTCACCCCGCTCCGGCATGCGCAGCACTTCGAGGGCGCGCGCGCGGTTCGGCAGGCGACGGATGAACTCGCGTTCCTCCAGTGCGCTGATCAGGCGGTGCACACCTGACTTGGACTTAAGGTCCAGCGCCTCCTTCATCTCCTCGAACGAGGGCGATACGCCCGTTTCGTTCAGGCGATCGGCGATGAAGCAGATCAGCTCGTGCTGCTTGCGCGTGAGCATCCAATCCTCCGGGTCTAGAACAGACTGGGAACGTTTATGCAATGTTCCGGGCGCGTGTCAAGCGATGTCGAGGATTTCCAGGGAGTCGCCTGTTTTTGCGGGGCCCGCACCGGGTTCGCGGACGATCAGGCAATTGCTGCGGGCCAGTGTCCGCAGCATCGAGCTGTCCTGGATCGTGGAGGCAAATACCCGCCCGTCGACCAGTACGGCACGTAGATAATCGGTGCGGTCGCCATTGGCGGGCAGGTCTTCGCCTAGCAGGGCGGGGCGCGTATGCGGAAAAGGATCCGCCGCGCCGGCAATATGCGCGATGAGCGGCCGCACGAATAGCAGCGCGGTGACGAACACCGATACCGGATTGCCCGGCAGCCCCACCACGGCAGTCGTGCCGCGACGGCCCGCCATCATCGGCTTGCCCGGGCGCAGCGCGATTCGCCAGAAATCGATGACGGCGCCGGCCGCTTCCAGCGCGGGCCGGACGAGATCATGGTCGCCGACCGAGGCGCCGCCGGTGGTGACGAGAATATCGGCATCGACGCTGGCGAAGCTGCGCGTGAGCTGCGCGACGTCATCGGGAAGAATACCCAGGTCGATGATCGTCACTGGCAGGTCGGCCAGCAAGGCGGCGAGCATCGCCCGGTTCGATTCGGGCATTTGCGCCGGGCCGACCGGTTCGCCCGGCGCTACCAGCTCGTCGCCGGTCGAGGCGATCGCTACCCGCACGGGCGCGCGTACCGGCAAGGTCGCGTGGCCTGCCGCCGCAGCGAGCGCTAGCCGTGCCGCCGTCACGCGCTCCCCCGCGGCGATCAGCCGTTCGCCTTCCGAGAAATCCAGCCCACGCCTGCGCACGTTCCGGCCGCGCGCGGCGGGGCCTTCGCCGGCCAGCAGCAGACGGTCGCCCTCGCGCGCAGCCTCTTCCTGCACCAGCACGGTGTCGGCCCCGGCAGGAAGCGGCGCACCGGTGAATATCCGCACGGCTTCCCCCGGCCCGATGCTGCCGGCAAAGCCGCGTCCCGCAGCGCTTTCGCCGATAACCCGAAGCGGCCCCGGCAGATCGGCAAACCGCAGGGCATAGCCGTCCATCGCCGAGAGATCGGCCGAGGGCTGGGTCCGCAGCGCGACCACATCCCCGGCGAGCCACCGCCCGGCCGCTTCCGCGATCGGCACCTGCTCCACGGCGGCGGGCGTGCCCAGCGCCAGCAGGCGCGCCTGAGCCTCGGCGATGGGAAGAAGCGGCGTCATGCCAGTGCCTTGGCCCGGCACGCGGGGGCGTGCAAGCGTTTCAGCCTGCCCGGTTGCCGCCGGACACGCTGCGCAAATCGTCGGGCCGCAGCGGCAGGCGGAATTCGCACAGCGCGCGGTTCTGGCCGGTTTCGACGACGCGGGCGGGGCCGCCGCCGATGCCTGGCAGGGCAATCCATAGCTGCGCGCCCGAGGCAAAGGCATGTCGCGCCTCGAATTCGACCAGATATTGGGTCAGTGCCCGCACCCGGACATTCCACCAGCGGACGCCTTCGCGCACGCGCGCCGCGGCGTCCAGGCGGATCGCCCCCTTGTCGGGGATCAGCAGTTCGCCGTCGGCGTGCGCGCTCGCACCCGCCAGCGATTGCAGCTCCCGCAACCACGGAAGCAAGGTCTGCCAGCCCAGTTCCTCGGCAAAGGCGATGCCCGCGCTCGCGTCGCGCACCCAGCGGACATGCCCGGCCATGGGCCGCAGTCCGTCGAAGATGAGCTGGACCGCGTCGTCCTCGGCCAGCGAGAACCTGCCCTCCACGCCGACGCCGCCCTGCGAGATGTTGCGCGTGGAAACCAGCACCGCGCGGTCGCCGCTGACGATGCCTACGGTCTGGCGCAGCTCGATACGCGGCAGCAGCCGGCGTTCGGCCGGAAGATTGGCGAGATTGCGGGCGAGCATCGCCACCACGTCGATCGGCGTATCGAAGATCAGCCCAGCTTCGCCGCCGTGCGACCAGGCGATATGGCCGGGCAGGCGCAGGCCGTTCGCCAGATCGAGTACTGCCGCCGCCTCGTCGGCTACGGCATCGGCGAGGCGCAGTACCGCGCCGGCTGCGCTCAGCCAGCGGATCGCGCAGTTCTGGCGGGCATCGTCCACCGACAAGGTGCCGCAATCCAACGCGGGCGAATCACTTGCGCCGGCGGAGGGATCGTTCGTGGGAGGATAGGGGCGCTCGCCGCCCAGACTGAAGATTGTATCGGACGTAAGATATTGTCGCATTTGGCCTTCCCGCCCGGTTGTCGCCACTGTGGCGGGGGCCGCTGAAGGGGCCGTTAAGCGAGAGGGTTGCGGAAATACTAACGGGCCGGGAACGGCGCATGCGAGGCGGCGTCGATGCGTGCGCGTCCCTGTTTTCCACCCGCTCCACGCGCGCTCGCCCCGGCGAAAGCGCGGCTCCCGGGGGCAATCGCATGGGTCAGCGGCGCTAAAGGAAACGCTCGTCATCCCGGTTTTCGCCGGGATGACGAGCGTACGGCAGGATGCGCCTCCGTCAGAGCATGTCAGGCTGTCGACGCATAAAGCGAACTGGCAGGAGACGCCCCGATCCCAGTGGTCCAGCGTCCCAATCGTGGAGCTGAAACCCGCCGTTGGTTCATCTCCGACGGCGAAAGTTGGAATGACGAGGTTCGGGACGAAGCTGCAGTTCACAAGCCCACGGATGAACGACGGCTTTCGTGGGGGAGCAGCTGTAGCATTGGATGGATATAATACTCGATTGATCGAGGCTGGGCTGTGGCTTCTCAATAGCGGGATGTGGTCACCAGTCTTGCTGATTCAGTTACCCTCAGTCCCGCCGAGCAATCGCTCTCGGACACCGGTGCGGTAAGCACGCCGGATCGCGACGGGCATTTGCCTGGACAGCAGGGCGGCTGCGGCTTCGGGACAAAGCCGCTCGCTTGCCAGGCGCACATCGAAAATGGCTTCCGGATCCATCGGGTCGTAGGCCCGGCAAAAGCTGTGTGCGGCGCTCTCCACACGCTGCACGAGAGCCGCTCGACCGACGGTGGTGTCGAGGCGAAGATCGCCGTACGCCAAGGCCATTCGCGGTGACAGCGGAACAGCAGGTTTGCTTAGGGCGCGACTCGGCAGTAGCGCGGCGCAGAAGAGCACCAACAACTTCATGGTCTTTCTCCGTGATCGATATCGCGGCAGTCGCGCATGAGCGACTGCCAACACTCAGAGAGGTCGGCTGCGTACCGCTTGCTTCACGTGCCCGCGGGCACAGTTCGCTTTCAGCGCAGGCGCCTGAAATGGAAGTTCCGGACGAAGGGCGCTCCGGCCGGGCTCATCCCCGCAGCAGATTCCGTCATCTCGCTGCCATCCGCCGAGATTACATAAACGCGGACGGAACCGAGCACCTTGTTCTTTGACAGGTTCATGACGAGTATGTTGGGCGCGGGCAGGATGATTGCTGCGCTGTCAGCCTCCGAATTGTCCTGTTCGCTGGGCGCAGCCGATCCGTCGCGCGCGTATCGCACTGCCATGTGCCGCACGCTGCCGTCCTGCGCGGTGATGTCGACGGTCGTTCGCCACTGTCCGGCGCCCACATCCTCGAAGTTGAAGAGGACGCGCTTGGGCGGCGGACCATAGCTGTCCGGCATTCTACCGAGGTCGAGTTCCCATGTACCGAGGAATGGCGAGCGCTCCGTATTCCCTGGCTGAGCAACAGCCGGTGCGCTGGCCAAGAGGGCAATGGCACCGGTCGCGCAGCACAGAACGGAACGCCAGAGTGCGGTTCGCATGCATCTTCTCCTTCGTCCCCCGCGGTTGCAGCGGGGCTTATCGCGACCATCGTGTCGCTTTACGGCACCGCGCACGGCCATGCGGCCTCACGCTCCGGGGCGGTGCACCCGAAGATTGGTTCAGCGCAGTCGATGTACGATGCGCTTAGCGCACCAGCCGATGCTCGCGGACGGTCGTGAGCTGCGCGTGCCACTGCGCCACGAGGGCGATCGTCAAAAGCTCGATCACGAGCACGGCGCCTTGCAATAGTGCCTGGCGGCCATCGATGAACAACACGCCCATAAACAGCACGAGGGTCGCCGATGCAGAGAGGCTGAGGCTGCCCCAGCGAAGTGCCGCCCTCCAGTTCCGGTCCAGCACAACCCACGCAATCCGCACATGTCCAAGGCCGATCAGTAGCTGCAGCAATGCCAGGGAGGGGACGGCTGCCTGGTAGACGCCGCGCAGTCGGCTTTCCTGCACGCTGCCGTCGATCACGGCTCCGCCCAATCCATGATGCCCCGGGTACAGATAGGGCAGGTCGAACAGCGCACACCCGATCTGCAACGCTGCGACCGGCAGCATCACCCCCAGGACCAATGCATAGCTGGTAAGGACGAACCTGCCCTCTTCGGCAGTCAGCATGCTGCGCCCTGCGGCGAGGATGCAACCAAAGGCGAACTGCAACGGCGCACCTTCCGCAGCAGCGGTTTCCAGTTCCGCCTCCATCGCCCGTGCCCAGTCGCGATTACGCTCACCTAAAAGGGCGGCAGCGAAGCGCAACATGATGCGCGCGAACGACACCTTCATGCCCAGGCTCCTTGCAATGGTGGTTGCGGCGCGCTGCCTGCAAGCTCGAGGGCTAGCGCAGCACCTGCCGATGTCAGGCGATAGGCATGTCGTGCCGGCCGCCCTGGTTGCTCCGGCTCACGCCATTCTGCCTCAACGAGTTCCTGCTCCGTCATGCGCATCAGCAGTGGATAGAGCGTCCCCGACAGGAGGCCCGTGGCCTTCATCAGATCATAGCCATGCCGCCATTCATCGCGCGACTCCAGAAGGGCGCGGAGAAGGAGGCGCATCTGCCTGGAGGGTTGCCGCTTACGAACCATGTGCCATAAACAACATATGTAGATTTAAGAGTCAAGGGCTCTGGCGATTCCTGCTGTGGGTCAGTCGCTCCCGATATACGCTACCTGGCAGACCGGCCGGCCCCGGCGTGAGCGGACAATCAAAGTCGTAATTGGAACGGCGATAGTTGGTCGGAAGATGCCCCAAGGCGAACCGGCTTAACGGCAACTCTATGCCTGGTTCTTCTCCGAAAGCGGTCACGTCCGCTTCCGCCGATAGCGGTCCTTTATGGGTTCGCGATCTGGTTTCAGCCGTGCCAGTCGCCCGATTTGCCGCCGGTCTTGGAAACCAGCCGGATGTCGCCCAGCACCATCGCCTTATCGAGCGCCTTGGCCATGTCGTAGAGCGTCAGCAGCGCAACCGAGACGGCGGTCAGTGCCTCCATCTCCACGCCGGTCTTGCCTTCGGTCGTGGCGGTCGCGGTTGCCGTCACGCCGGTTTCGTCGAGCGCGAGGTCGATCGCGACGCGGTTGAGCGGCAGGGGATGGCACAGCGGGATCAGCTCGGCCGTCTTCTTCGCGGCCATGATGCCGGCGATGCGGGCGGTGGCGAGCACATCGCCCTTTTTGACGCTGCCCTCGCGGATCGCCGCTGCCGCTTCCGGGGACATGGTGATGCGGCCCTGCGCCACCGCTTCGCGCGCGGTGACGGCCTTGCCGCCGACATCGACCATATGTGCCGCGCCTTCGGCATCGAGATGGGTGAGACGGCTCATCCCACCAGGGCGCGGGTCGCCGCCTCTACATCGGCCTGCCGCATCAGCGACTCGCCGATCAGGAAGCAACGGATGCCGTGTTCGGCCATCGCATCCAGGTCGTCGCGCCCGTTCAGCCCTGATTCGGCGACGAAGGTGCAGTCGCCCGGCGCATGGCGGACGAGTTCATAGGTCTTCTGGACATCGACCTCGAACGTCTTGAGATTGCGATTGTTTACGCCGATCAGGCGCGAGCGGAGCTTCAGCGCACGGTCCAGTTCTGCAGCGTCGTGCACCTCGACCAGCGCATCCATGCCGGCCTCGATCGCGGCCGCTTCGATTTCGGCCATCTGGCCGTCCTCCAGCGCGGCGACGATGATGAGGATCGCATCGGCACCCATCGCGCGCGATTCGCCGACCTGCCAGGGATCGACCAGAAAGTCCTTGCGGATCACCGGCAGGTCGCACGCCGCGCGCGCCGCGATCAGATAGTCCTCATGCCCCTGGAAATAGTCATGGTCGGTCAGCACCGACAGGCAGGCGGCGCCGCCGGCCGCATAGGCACGGGCATGGGCCGGCGGATCGAAATCGGCGCGGATCAGCCCTTTGGACGGGCTGGCCTTCTTGATCTCCGCGATCAGTCCGTAGCCGCCGGCAGCGGCGCGCGCATCGAGGGCGGCCTTGAAGCCGCGCGGCGCCGACGGCGTCGGGTAGCTGCGGGGCGCGGCCTTGCGGGCAGCGACTTCGCTGCGCTTGGTGGCGAGGATCGTGTCGAGAATGGTGCTCATGCGAACGCGATCCAGCAGTCGAGCAGCGCGTTGGCAAGGCCATTGTCGATGACTTCTGCCGCTTCCTCGACGCCCTGCGGCAGATCGTCGGCGCGCCCCGCCACCATCAGCGCGGCGGCGGCGTTGAGCAGCACCGCGTCGCGATAGGGGCCGTGCTCGCCCTGGAGCAGGCGACGCAGGGCGAGGGCATTATAGGCCGGGTCGCCGCCGCGGATCGCCGTGAGCGGGTGGCGGGGAAGCCCCGCATCTTCGGGCGTGATCCGGCCGGGCAATGCGGCACGGCCGACATTGACGACGACGCTCGCCGCCTCGGTCGAAAGCTCGTCGAGCGCGTCCTCGCCGGAAACGATCGCGGCCGCTTCGGCGCCGAGCTGTTCGAGCGCCTCGGCATAGATTGGCGCATAATCGGGGCGGGCGATGCCGATAAGCTGGCGGGTGACATGCGCCGGATTTGCAAGCGGGCCCATCAGGTTGAAGATGGTGCGACGGGCGATGCGGCGGCGGATCGGCGCGATCCGCGCCAGCGCGGGGTGGTGATGCTGCGCGAACAGGAAGGCGATGCCGATTTCGTGCAGACTTTCTTCCGCACGAGCGGCCGCGCGGTCGAGGTTGAGGCCCAGCGCCTCCAGCGTATCGGCGGCGCCTGCCTTGGACGAGGCGGCGCGGTTGCCGTGCTTGGCCACCGGCACGCCGGCGGCGGCGACCACCAGACTGACGGCGGTCGAGACGTTGAGCGTGTGGTGGCCGTCTCCGCCGGTGCCGCACACATCGATGGCGCCGGCGGGCGCGGTGATCGGGATCAGCCGGGCGCGAAGGGCGCGCGCCGCCTCGGCAATTTCGATACTGGTTTCACCGCGCTCGGAAAGCGCGATCAGAAAGGCTTCGATATCCGCTTCGGGCGCGGTGCCGTCGAGCATGTCGGCAAAGGCCTGCGCGGCGGTTTCGCGGGCAAGCGGGGAAGACGGATCGGGGAGCAGGGAGAGGCGAGTCACGCCGTCTCTATTCGAGGGGAGAGCGGCCTTGTCGAGCAAATCCTTGCTGGGGCCGCAGCACGTGCCACGGCCCCGAAGGATCAATTGGCCTTTTTCGGCTTGGTATAGGGCACGAACTTGTCGAGGATGACGAAGCCGCGCTGGAACTGTGAAGCACGATCGACCAGCCGCACGCTGTCGATGCTGCACAGCTCCGAACCATAAGTATGCGTGACGAGGATCGAATCGTCGTCCAGCTGGTCGGCGCCGGCGCGCGGCGTGTTCACATAGAGCGTGCCGCCGCTGCCATAGACGATCGCTTTGCGGTCAATGATCCGCGTGCTGTCGGTCATCGGCAGGCTGATGCAGTCGACCGGCTTGCCGGCAACACGGCCGGCCAGCAGCTTCTGCAACTGGGCTTCAGGGGTGCTGCGGTCGCCCTGGGCGAGCGCAGCTGGCGCCGCGGCGAGCGCGACACCGGCGAGCAGGGTCTGGAGCAGCTTTTTCATGGCCCGAGTCGTAGCATATTCGCGATGAACGGGCGCTGAAATTCCGCATTCGTTCAGGCGATTGCCTTCGCCTCGATGCCGGCGATGCGCAGGAAATTGGCCAACATCGCATGGCCGTGCTCGGTGGCGATGCTTTCGGGGTGGAACTGCACGCTGTGAATGGGCAGTTCGGCGTGGTGGAACCCCATGACCGAGCCGTCCCCTGCGGTGGCGTTCACCACCAGGCTGGCAGGAATGTCGGTGACGATCAGCGAATGGTAGCGAGTCGCGGTGAAGGGCGAGGGCAGGCCGGCGAACAGGCCGGTGCCGTCGTGCGACACGGGCGAGGTCTTGCCGTGCATCAGCCCGCCGCGGACCACCGATCCGCCGAAATGCTGGCCGATCGCCTGATGACCCAGGCACACACCCAGCAGCGGCTTGCCGGTGGCGGCGCAGGCTGCAACCAGATCGAGGCTTATACCGGCCTCGCTGGGAGTGCGCGGGCCAGGCGAAATCAGGAACGCCTGGGCGTTGCTGGCAATCGCTTCCTGCGCACTCAGCGAGTCGTTGCGCACCACTTTCACCTCGGCACCGAGGTCCATCAGATAATGCACCAGGTTCCAGGTGAAGCTGTCGTAGTTATCCAGGACGAGGATCATGGGAGCCGCGTTAGGCGCTTTGCGGCGGCTCGACAATGTTTGTGCCTTGGCACCGCCACAGTGCCGGGGCAACGCTGGTGCAACAGGGGCGTTCAACGCCGCGCAAGGAGTAACCCGATGATTGCCAGACTGATCACCGCCGCAGCGCTGCTCGCCGCACCGGCTCTCGCCCAGGCGCAGGCGCAGGATCAGGGCGCCGCGACGCAACGGCCGCCGAAGCGCGTGCGCAGCGTGCTGCTCTATGGCGATGAAGCCTGCCCCAAGGCGACCACGCCAGACGAAGTGGTGGTGTGCGCCAATGCCGGCGAATCGCCCTATCGCATCCCCAAGCGCTTCCGCGATCAGGCGAAGCACGACGCGCCTTCGACCTCGTGGACACGCCGCATGGAAGTGGTGGAGGAAGTGAACCGCGCAGGCTTGCCCAATAGCTGCTCGCCGGTCGGATCGGGAGGCCAGACCGGCTGCACCGCCAAGATGATCCAGCAATGGTATCAGGAGAAGCTGGACAAGGAAGCGGCAGACACCCCGCCCAAGCCCTGATGCAGGGTGGCGGGCGCCCGGCCTATTGGCCGAAGCCCGCCTCGCTCGCCCGCGCCACCGCCTCGCGCGCGGCGGCGAACAGCGCGCCCGACTTGGCCTCGCATTCGCGTTGCTCATAGGCAGGATCGGAGTCGGCGACGATGCCGGCGCCGGCCTGCACATGGATCGTCCCGTCCTTCACCAGTGCGGTGCGCAGCACGATGCACGAATCCATCGATCCGTCGGGCGAGAAATAGCCGACGCCGCCGGCATAGGGGCCGCGCGTTTCCGGTTCCAGCTCGGCGATAATCTCGCAGGCACGGACCTTGGGCGCGCCGCTGACCGTGCCGGCCGGAAATCCGGCGAACAGCGCATCGATCGCATCCGCGCCGTCGCGCAGCCGGCCGACGACGTTCGACACGATGTGCATCACATGGCTGTAGAACTCGACCGTGTAGCTGTCGGTCACGCGGACGCTGCCCGGCGCGGCGGCACGGCCGACATCGTTGCGGCCCAGATCGAGCAGCATCAGATGCTCGGCGCGTTCCTTGGGATCGGCGAGCAGCGAGGCGCGGTTCGCTTCGTCCTCGGCCGCGGTGCGGCCGCGAGGGCGGGTGCCGGCGATCGGGCGAATGGTGATCTCGCCGTCGCGCGCGCGCACCAGAATCTCCGGGCTGGAGCCGATCAGCGCGAAGCCTGGCAGGTCGAGATGATAGAGAAACGGCGAGGGATTGATCCGCCGCAGCGACCGGTAAAGCTCGAACGGCGGCAGCGTGAACGGTGCGGTGAAGCGCTGGGCGAGCACGACCTGAAAGATATCGCCGGCGGTGATATAGTCCTTTGCTGCCGCCACCATCTCGGCATAGCGGCCGGGGGGGAGCACGGGGTGCGGCGTGACCGGTTCGGGTTCCGCGCGCACCGGCGCGGGCAGGGGCGCGCTCGCCAGCCGGGCGGCGACGGCGTCGATCCGCTCCGCCGCCTGCTCGACATCGCCCCCGGGCCAGACCGGCGCCACGAGGTAAAGCGCATCGGCCAGCCGATCGAACACGAGCAGCACGGTCGGCCGCACGAAGATCATGTCGGGCACGCCGACCGGGCTCTGCGGCGCGCGGGGCAGCGTTTCGACGAGGCCGATCGTCTCGTAGCTGAAATAGCCGACCAGACAGGCCAGCGCGCGCGGCAATGCCGCCGGCACGTCCATCCGGCAATCGGCCACCAGCGCGCGCAGTGCCTCCAGCGCTGGTGCGGTGCAGGGTTCGAACGCTTCGCGGTCGGTCAGCCAGGTGCGATTGATCGCGGCCTGCGCCCCCGTCGCCTGAAACACCAGATCGGGCGCGAGGCCGATCAGGCTGTGGCGGCCGCGCACCGACCCGCCTTCGACCGACTCGAGCAGAAAGTCGCCGCGCCCGGGCTCGATCAGCTTGAGCGCCGCCGCCACCGGCGTTTCGGTGTCGGCGATCTGGCGCCGCCAGATCAGCGCAGGCTTGCCCGCAGCCAGCGCGGCGCGGGCTGCCTCGAGTCCCTCGATCACTGGTCGCCGGCGCCGCTGCGCAGCAGATCCGCTCGCAGGCGCGCGATCGCGGTTTCATTGCGCGTGATCTTGAGCTGCTTGCGCATGGCCGACGAGAATTCGCGAGCATATTCGCCGGCGCCCATCTGGGTGAGGCCGCTGCGGATCGGCTGCATCGTCACGGCGTCGCCGGCGGCGCTGCCCGGCTGGATCGTGTCGACGAACACGACATAATAGCCGGCCCGTGCCGGGGCCTCGACGACCCGTGCCGTCTTCACCTTCATGTCGAAGGCTGCCTGGATGAACGTTTCCTTGTCACGCAGTTCGGAGCGCTTGAAGTCGAACGGCTTGGGCGGCGCGCCCTTGGTCACGCCGGCTTCGGTCAGTGCCTGTTGCATCGGCACGCCCTTCTGCACCTTCGCCATCACGACATTGGCGGCCGCGCGCGCCTTCGCGAGCGCCTGGTCTAGCAGATAGTCGGCCTTCACCTTGTCGGTGATCTGGGCGAGCGGACGGGGTGCCGCCGGTACGATCCGCTCCAGCGAGACGACGGCGAAGCTGCCATCGGGCCCGGCGGGAACGATCTGCGGCTCGTCACCCGGCTGATCGAAGCCGAACCCGGTCTTCATTACCGCGCTGATCGCCGGCGTGGGCTTGGTATCCGGGTTCAGCGGATCGGTGCCGGCTGCCGTGAGCGCGGGCGTGCGCTGCGCGGTGAGCTTGGCGTCGCGGACGGCTTCGTCGAAATTCTTGCCGCTGCCGATGCCGTCGTCGATCGACTGGCGGAGATCGCCGAGCAGCCCCGAAAGCTTCCGCTGGCTGATTTCCTGCGCGATTTCGCCGCGCACCTGCTCCAGCGAGCGGGCGGCGATCCTGTCGACCTTGGCGATGCGGAACACATACCAGGTGCCGCCAAGCTGACTTGGCCCGGTGAGTGCGTTGGCGCCCGCCGTGAATGCAGCGTCGGCAAATGCCTGCGACACCTGCTTGGCAAGGGCAGGGCGATCGACGGAGTCGACCTTGCGCATCTCCAGCCCCGCCACTTTCGCAGCAGCCGCGAGATCGCCGCCCTTGGCAGCATCGGCGACCTTCTGGGCGGTCGCGCGGTCGAGGGCGGTCACCAGTTCCACGCTGCGCTTTTCGCTGGCGGCATAGCGTGCGGCGTTGGTCTGATAGGCCTTGGCGATTTCGGCGTCGCTGGCTGTAGCCTGCGCCTTCAGCAGGTCCGGCGTGGCAAGGGCATAGCGGACCACGCGCAGCGCCGGCACCATGTAGCGATTGCGGTTGCGCTGATAATAATCGGCAAGCGTCTTCGCATCGGGTGCGGCGCCAGGGTCCATCGCTGCCGACTGGATGAAGCCGACGATGCCCGTGCGCCGTTCGAGCAGCATCGAGGCATAGGGCAGGGCGATCCCTTCCGGCGCGGGCAGGCGCATCGTCGCCGGGCCAAGCAGCCAGTTGGCGTAGCGCTCGTTGGTGATCGCCTCGCGATACTGGGCCGGGCTGATGCGGTTCTGCGCCAGCAACTGTTCGAACGTCTGCTGGCTGAACTTGCCGTCCATCCCCGCGAACTGCGGATTGTTGGCGATATCGGTGTCGATCAGCAGCTTGCCGACGCGCATGTCGTTGCGATTGCCATAGCTGATCATCGCCGCCGAATTGATCGCGTCGTCCAGCGCCGCCTCGAAGGCACCCTGCGCAAGTGCCTGCGCCATCGTGACATTCTGGCCCTGCGCCTGGGCGTTGCGGATCAGGCGATCAAGCCGTTCGCGCACGTCCTTTTCGGTGACGTCCCGGCCGTTGACGCGCGCCAGCGCGGGGCTGCCGCCGCTCAGATTCATCGAACGCAGACCGGTGACGTCACTCGCCGCAAAGGCAATCGCGAGAAGGCCGAGAAACAGAAAGACCGCGACCAGTCCGTAGCGCGACTTGGTGAATTTCCGGAAGGCGTTGAGCATTGGAAGCCGTTCGTTCGAGGATTTGGCGCCCGCTTTAGGGCGGGTGTCGCGCGCCTTCAAGCTTGTGCCGCGCGCCGGGATTGCTAACGGCTGGCAGTAACGGACAATAAGGGGATGGATATGCGCCGCAAGCTGGTCGCTGGAAACTGGAAGATGCACGGGCTGCGCGCCCAGCTTGGGGAAGTCGAGGCGATCGCCGCGGCCGCAGCGGCGCATCCGGGTGTCGATACGCTGCTCTGCGTGCCGTTCACGCTGATCGCCGACGCCGCGCGGATTGCTGGTGCCATGCCGATCGGCGCACAGGATGTGCACGAATCGGATCAAGGCGCGCATACCGGTTGCATCTCTGCATCGATGCTGGCCGAGGCCGGCGCGCAACTGACCATCGTCGGCCATTCGGAGCGCCGCGCCGACCAGCATGAAACGAGCCACGATGCCTGGGCCAAGGCGGCGGCAGCGCGGCGCCATGGCCTTGGGGTGATCCTCTGCTGTGGCGAGACCGAGGCCGAGCACGACGCGGGGCGGGCGGAGCGCATCGTTCAGTCGCAGATCGAAAAATCGCTGCCCGATGCTGCCGGCCCCGACTGGCTGACGGTCGCCTATGAACCGCGCTGGGCGATCGGCACCGGCAAGACGCCGACGCTCGACGAAATCGCGACGATGCACGCGATCATCCGCGCCAAGCTTCGCTCGATGATCGGTGCATCGGCGTCGGAAATGCGGATTCTGTATGGCGGATCGGTAACGGGGGCCAATGCGGGTTCGATCCTGGCGGTCGACAATGTCGATGGCGCGCTGGTTGGCGGCGCGAGCCTCTCGGCCGCGAAGTTCGTTCCCGTAATCGAAGCGGCTGCGCAGGTCGGCTGATTAACGGTTTGTCGGTGCATTGGCGCTACCAAGCGTCATGCATCGCGCGTTCCGATTCGTACCTCCCGGCAAGACAAAGCTAGAACGCGCGATTCTGGTCGAGCAATATCGTACGCTCAGCCGCCTGATTCCGCTGATGTACGCACTGGTTTTCGCGGATGCGCTGTTCCTGAGCTTTGCAGCCTATGAAATTGCACCCGCTGGACTTAGCCTCGGTGTGCCGCTGTTATTGGGACTGGCTGCAGCTATTCGCAGCGCGTTCTGGGTGCGACGCCGGCGGCATGGTGTTCCGGATGTGCGCCGCATCCGCCGCAACCTGCTTAGCACCACGATTGTCGCCGGACTGCTCAGCGTCGCTTTTGGCGGCTGGGGTGTCGCGTTATACCAGCATCTCGATCTGCCCGGCCGCGCCTGTATTGGCCTCTATGCCTTTATCGGCACGATAAGCTGCTGTTATTGCCTGCAATCACTGCCGAACGCGGCACGCCTGGTGCTCATATGCGGCTCACTGCCGATCACCTTGTGCCTGATGACCTCGCACAACTGGCTGCTTACGGGACTTAGCGTCGACATCATTGTCGTGTCGGCGGTTATCATGCGCATGTTCAGCGCCAACTATACGAGCTTCATAGACGCGCTCGCCTCGCGCCTCGAAATGCTTTCGGAGCAGCGCCGGGCCCGGTTGGCTGAAGGGCGCGCGCACCAGCTTGCCTATCACGACCCGCTGACCGGGCTGTCCAACCGCCGCGCACTGGAAGAATTTTTGGGCATGGCTGCTGGAGCTGCAGGCAGCGCCAGCTGCTTCGGCCTGCTCATCGTCGACCTGGACCGCTTCAAGGCGGTGAACGACGTGCACGGCCATCCGGCCGGTGACCAGTTGCTGCGCGAAGTGGCGCGCCGGTTGCGTGAGATCGTCGGCGAAGAAGGACAAAGCTATCGGCTGGGCGGTGACGAGTTCGCGGTTGCTGTCCCGTTCGTTCCGGGCGGCGCGGATCGGGTATTGGCCGTGGCGCATGCCATTGTCCGTGCGCTGGAGCTGCCTTTCGCGATTGGTGGCAAGACGCACCACATTGGCGCCAGCGTGGGGATTGCACTGTCGCCCGATGACGGTGAGGGCGCGGAAACGCTGATGCGCCGCGCCGATGTGGCACTGTACAAGGCAAAGGAGTCGGGGCGCGGCTGCTACTGCGCCTTTGCCCCGCGAATGGACGCTGAAATCCGCCGCCGATCGATGATCGAGGCCGAAATGCGCGTCGCGCTGGCGTCTGGGCAATTCTATCCCTGCTATCAGCCGATCGTCGAACTGGCGAGCGGCAGCGTCGTCGGGTTCGAGCTGCTGGCGCGGTGGCGCCGGCCGGCCGGTGCCGGAATTGGTCCGGATCAGTTCATCCCGATCGCCGAGGAATGTGGGCTCATCAATGAGCTGATGCTGCATCTGCTCGAGCGGGCATGCACGGAAACGCGCGGCTGGCCGAGTGATTGCGCCATTGCCGTGAACGTGTCGCCTGTGCAGCTGAAGGATGGCTGGCTCGCGCAGAAGATGCTGGCGATCCTCGCTCGTACCGGCTTTCCGGCACATCGGCTTACCGTAGAGATCACCGAAAACGCGCTGATCGTCGATGCCGAGAACGCCAAGCAGGTCGTCGAATCCCTGAAGAACCAGGGTATTCAGCTATCGCTCGATGATTTCGGGACCGGCTATTCGTCGATCCAGCATTTGCGGATGTTGCCGTTCGACAAGATCAAGATCGATCGCTCGTTCGTCGAGTCACTCGATCGCGATGCCGATGCCCTTAAGATGGTGCGCGGTATCATCGGCCTGGCCGCCATGCTGGAGCTGACCGTGATTGCAGAAGGGATCGAGCAGGTCGAAACCGCCACCCGGTTGCGGCGCCTGGGATGCGCGCAGGGACAGGGGTATCTGTTCGGCCATCCCATGACGGCTGAGGAAGTGGAGAACTGGCTGCGCGGACGCGGCTTTGGCGAAGTTTCTGCTGTAAGGCCGGATGCAAACCGGTCGCTAAGCCGGTAAGGTTGGGGCGGCGCGGCGCTGTCCACGCCCGCCGCCCCTGATTGGCTCAGCTACGGCCGTAGCGGTCCTTCAGCACTTTCCACGTGGCGCGCAGGCTGACTGCTTCGGCACCCTTGGGACGGCCGGGCTTGGCACTGCCGTTCCAGCAGAAAATGTCGAAATGCGCCCATTGGGCGCCGGTCGGGGCGAATTCTTTCAGGAACAGCGCGGCGGTGATCGCACCGCCGAACGGGCCCTCGGCGGCGTTGACCATATCGGCCACGTCCGACTTCAGCAGTTCCTTGTACGGATCGTAGAGCGGCATCCGCCAGATCGGATCGGCCTCTTCCTCGCCAGCGGCGAGGATTTCGGCTGCCAGTGTTTCGTCATTGGCAAACAGCGCCTGCAGGTCGGCACCCAGCGCGACGCGGGCGGCGCCGGTGAGCGTGGCAAAGTCGAACACCAGTTCTGGGTTCTTTTCTTCGGCCTTTGTCAGCGCATCGCCCAGGATGAGCCGGCCTTCGGCATCGGTATTGCTATTCTCGACGGTGATGCCCTTGCGCGAGATCATCACGTCGCCGGGCCGCGTCGCCTCGCCCGAAATCGAATTCTCGACGGCGGGAACGAGCATATGCAGCCGCACGGGCAGGCGGTTCATCATCACCAGCTCGGCCAGCGCCAGCGCATGGGCAGCGCCACCCATGTCCTTCTTCATCAGCCGCATGCCGCTGGCGGGCTTGATGTCCAGGCCACCGCTGTCGAAGCAGACGCCCTTGCCGATGATGGCAATGCGCGGATGGTCGGGATTGCCCCATTCCAGCTCGATCAGGCGCGGCTCGCGGCCCTTGCCGGCGGCCTTGCCGACCGCCCAGAGCATGCCATAGCCCTGCTCGAGTGCTTCGCCCTTCACCACGCTGAAGCTGGCGCCATAGGCCTTGGCGAGTTCGGAACCGGCCAGTTCGAGATCGGCAGGGCTCATGTCGTTGGCGCCGGTGTTGATCCGGTCGCGAAGCTTCCAGGTGACGGTGGCGAGGCGGACGGCCTCGTCCATCTTGGCGGGGTCGCCGGTCAGCAGTACGCGGGCGCCCTGCGGCTTGGCTTCGGGCTTCTTGTAACGATCGAACCGGTATTGGGCGACGAGCCAGCCATAAATGGCCTTGCCCGGCTCGATACCTTCCACGCGGTAGCTGCCTTCGGGCAGCGTCTCTGCCAGCTTGGCGAGGCACCAGGGCGAGAGCTTGTCGACATTGGCGACGACGCTGATGACCGCCCAGTCCTCGGGATTGTCGCCGGGCAGGATGGCGCTCGAATAGCCGACCGGTGCCAGCTTCTGCGCCAGCGCGGCTGCGCGGTGGCGCGGCGGCTGGGCCGCAAGCCAGGCGTCGAAACCCTTGGGGTCGATCAGGTGAATGGAACGCGCGGCCTGGCCGCGATCGGGCTGAACAAGCGTAGTAGGGTCCGTCATACCCGCTGATCTAGGGCGCCGTACCGCCCGCGCCTAGCCATTGTGCGGGGTTTTTTGGCGATGTTTCGGAACAACCGCGTGTTCCCTTGGGTTTGCGCGCTATTCCTGACGCATTTGCCGGTGGCGTGAGCACGCCGGTCGCGCCGCCCTTGCCGGGAGAACGGCTCATGTCCGACGTTCGCGCATCATCCAGTTCCAGCTGGTACCATCGCCGACGCGCCGGCAGCTGGACAGCCCGCATCGTCGGCGCGGTCGTCGCGCTGATCGGATTGGTTCTTGCCATCGGCGGCGCATGGCTGCTGTTGCTCGGCGGATCGCCCTATTACTTCGTCACGGGCGTGGCGATGCTGGCTTCGGGCGCATTGCTGGTGCGGGGGCAAGTGGAGGGCGGGTGGCTCTACATCGCCATCGTCGTGCTGACCTTCCTGTGGGCGTGGTGGGAAGTCGGTTCCAATGCCTGGGCGCAGGTGCCGCGGGTCGTCGCGCCGGCGGTATTGCTGCTCGCGGTGCTGGCGGCGATGGCGTCGCTCACCCGGCGCGCCGGGCGGTGGCGGCTCGCCGGAATCGGAGTGGTCGTTGCCGTGGCAGTAACGGCAGTGGATCTGGCGGTCGCCGCAGCGGGGCAGCCCGCCGTTTTGCAGGGCACATTGCCCGCGCCCGGATCGACCGGCATGGCCGATCCGTCGGGTCAGCAGAGCGGCGCGGACTGGCCGAGCTATGGCGGCACCGGCAGCGCCCGCCGTTACTCCCCGCTGGCGCAAATCAATGCCGCGAATGTCGGGTCGCTCAAGCGCGCCTGGATGATCCACACCGGCGACATGCCGCGCGATCCGCAGATCGCGAAGACCTATGGCGCGGAAAACACACCGCTCAAGATCGGCGACAGCCTCTATCTTTGCACGCCAAAGAACATCCTGATCGCGCTGGATGCGGCGAGCGGCGCCCAGCGCTGGCGCTATGATCCCAATGTCTCCGACAAGGCGATCCCCTACACGGCCGCCTGCCGCGGTGTCGTCTATTATGCCGTGCCCGGCATGGCGGCGAACCAGCCTTGCGCCACCCGGGTTATCGAAGGGACGCTTGATGCCCGCCTGATCGCGGTTGATGCCCACACCGGGCGGCCCTGCGCAGACTTCGGCACGGGTGGGCAGGCCGACATCAAGAAGGGCATGGGGCAGGTGCCGTTCGGCTATGTCTCGATCAATTCGCCGCCGACGCTGGTTCGCGGCATTCTTGTCGTCGGCCACCAGGTGCTCGACGGTCAGGACCGCTGGGAGCCCTCGGGCGTAATCGAGGGGTTCGATGCGCGCACCGGTCAGCTCCGCTGGGCCTGGGACATGATGCACCCGGACTGGAACGGCTATCCGCCCGCCGGTCAGGAATGGGCGCGTGGCACCCCGAATATGTGGACCACCGCCAGCGGCGACGAGCAGCTCGGGCTGGTCTATCTGCCGATGGGCAATGCCTCGGCCGATTATTATTCGAGCCTTCGTCGCCCGCAGGAGAATATGTTCGCCACCTCGCTGGTCGCGCTCGACGTGACTACGGGCAAGCCGCGCTGGCGGTTCCAGGCTGTGCGCAACGATGTATGGGACTATGATTTCGGCGCGCAGGCGACGCTGGTGGACTATAAGGGTACGCCGGCGCTGGTGCTGCCATCCAAACAGGGTGACATCTACATCCTCGACCGCCGCACCGGCCGCCCGTTGACGCCGGTGGGCGAGATCCGCGCGCCGCAGCTCGGCGTGGAACCGCAGCAGCGTGCCGCCACCCAGCCGGTCTCGCTATGGCATACGCTGCGCAAAGCCGACCTGACCGAGCGGGACATGTGGGGCATGTCGCCGATCGACCAGATGGTCTGCCGCATCCAGTTTCGCCGGGCCAGTTATCACGGCTTCTTCACGCCTCCCGAAGCCGATCGCCACTCGATCGAATATCCCGGCTATAATGGCGGCACCGACTGGGGCGGCGTTGCGGTTGATCCGCAGCGCGGGGTGATCGTCGCCAATTACAACGACATGCCCAACTATGTCCGGCTGGTCCCGCGCGCCGAGGCGAACAAGCGCGGCTGGGCGCCGCGCGACCAGGCCCGGGGCAGCATCGGCGGCGCCGAAGGGGCGGGCGATCCCCAGGCGCACACGCCTTATGCAATCGACGTGAATGCCGGCTGGCAGCTGCCCTTCACCGGTATGCTCTGCAAACAGCCTCCTTATGGCGGCATCCGCGCAATCGACATGGCGACGGGCAAGACGATCTGGGACCGCCCGCTCGGCACCGCGCGCACCAACGGTCCGTTCGGCATCCCCTCGATGCTGCCCTTCACGATCGGTACGCCGAACAACGGCGGGTCGGTGGTAACGGCAGGCGGGATCATCTTCGTCGCCGCGGCAACCGACAACCTGATCCGCGCGATCGACCTGCGCACCGGCAAGACGCTGTGGCAGGACGTGTTGCCCGCCGGCGGGCAGGCGACGCCGATCACCTATCAGGTCGGCGGCAAGCAATATCTGGTCATCTACGCCGGCGGCCATCATTTCATGAAGACGCCGGTGGGCGACGAAGTTGTGGCCTATGCGCTGCCGGGGTGAGGAATTTGCCGGGCGTCAGTCGTTGCGCGGCTTCACGTCCGGCGCGCAAAGGGCGAGCGCGTTGCGGATCATATAGGTCAGCCGGTCGCGGGCGCCGGCAAGCTGCACGGGGTCGAGCCCGCGTTCCTGCGTCTCGAAATTCAGATAGCGGATGTGGTGCAGCACCGCATAGTTGGATAGCGACCCGTCGCTCGCCACGACCCGTTCCTGCACGACGTTGAAATCGGCGCCGACCATCTGGTTGCGGCAAAAGGCATCTTCTGGCCGCTGCGAGGCGCGATAGGTGGCGAAGGCAACCGTGTCGTCATCGTCGAACGGCCAGGCACGCGCCTGTGACGGGCTTGGCGTCAGCGTGTCGTCGCAAAAGCGGATCGAGATGATGCCCTCGCCCTTGGGGTCATCGCGATGGCATTTGGAATCGGTCGGGTCGAACCCCGGCGAATTGGTGTGGAGCGCAATGATCGGCCCGCCGATGCGCGGCAGATCGGCCAGCACGCGATCGGCATAGGCGGGAAGGGCGCTGTCGAAATTGCGGTTGGGGTCGATCGGCTTTCCATAGGCGACGGCGGCATTGTAGCGCTCGCCATCATGGCCCGGCGCGATGCCGGAATCGACGGCGATCAGCACGCCGCCATAATGGCGTATGGCCCATAGTCCGGCTTCGAACCCGGCATTCTCATTGTCGTGCGGCACGAAGAACAGCGGCCCGCGCGGGTGCCGCGGATCGGTGATCCGCCACAACCGCCATTTTCCGCGTTCGGCCGTGAACTCGATCCGCCGAACCGACAGGCCCCGCCATTCGGCGGGGTCGCGGTGGCGGGAGAAATCGTCATCCACCACCGTCAGCGGATCGACCCGCGACACCACCGCCCGATCCGGCACGGCGCCGGTGATCGCCAGCGATCCAAGCGCCAGTGCGGAAAGGGCGGCAAGCTTCAGCATCAGCGCGGCATCACCAGGAACTGCTCGAACTTGCCCTCCGCGCCCGGCTCGGCATAGGTGACTGCCATCAGTTCGCGATCCTTGTAGCGGATCACATAGTTGCGGTTGACGAACCCGCCGCGCAGCCGGGCCTTGCCCGTCGGGAGAAACGCCAGCGGTTCGCCGAGCGCGCTCAGGCTGGCGCGATAGTCGCCAAGCACCGTCGCATCGAAGAAGTAGTTGGCGTCGTCGGTCATCAGCGCGCGATCGGGCGTGCCCCCGCGCAACTGGTCGAACAGCGTGCGCGCCAGCGCATCGCGCTGCTGATCGATCGAGGGCTCGGCCTTCACCGGCAGCAACAGATCGGTGATGCCGTTCGCGATCGCTTCCTGCGCGCCGCCGAAATCGGCATTGACCAGCGCGACGACGGCGTAGCGCTCGTCGGGGATCACGATGTTGCTCGAGAGGAAACCGACCGCCTCGCCCCCGTGCGAGACTTCGCGCTTGCCGCCGTGCTCGCCCAGCGACACGCCCAGGCCATAGCGCGTCGGTGCGCCGTTGGTCAGCTTCACTTCGGTTTCCTGCGCCGCCCAGTCATCGGCCGGCATCACGCTGCGGTTGATGCGGGCGATATCCCATTTGGCAAGGTCGCTCGCGCTCATTGCCAGCTCGCCCGCAGCCCAAAGCCAGCCATCGGCCGCCGGCTGTGCCGGGCGCACCGGGCCGAGCGCGAAGCGGTGCGTGCCCTGCGGGAAGCCCTTGCCGATCGCCTTGTCCTGATCGATCGGGTGCATGCCCAGCGGCTTGAAGATCTTCGCTTCGAGATAGTCGAGCAGCTTCATGCCCGATGCCTTCTCGATAATCATGCCGGCGACGACATAGCCGGTATTCGAATATTGCCAGGCGGTGCCGGGCGCGAAATCGAGCGGCTTCTTCGCCCAGCGATCGACAATCTGCTGCGGCGTCACCGGCGTTTCCATCGCCTTGAAGCTGTAATCCTGCGGCCAGTAATCCTGCAGCCCTGCGGTGTGGCTGAGCAGTTCGCGGATCGAAATCTGGTCGGCATCGGTGACGTCCGGCACCCATTTGGCGACCTTGTCGTCAAGGCTCAGCTTGCCCTCATCCTCCAGCATCAGCAGCGCGGCGGCCGTGAACTGCTTGGAAATCGACGCAATCTGGTATTTGGCGCTCGCATCGGGGCCGTTGCGGATACCGGGGCCCTGATCGCCATACGCCTTGGCGAAGACGATTTTCCCGTCGCGCACGATCGCTACGGAAGCGGACGGCACGCCCGAGCTCTTCAACGCATCGCCGACAATAGCATCGACTTTCGCGGCCTGATCCGCCGTGAGCTGCTGGGCAGCGGCAGGCGTGGCGATCAACAGGGCAGCGGCAAGGGCGGTACGGAACATCGGGCCTCCGGAATGAAAGGGAGCGTAGAACGTGCTCCCGCTGGCGTCACCCCGGGCTTAGTCGTTGGTTATACCTGTGCCAACGGAGAGTTGCGCAGCCCGCGTTTCTTCCACGCCATTGCTACCCCGCCGCAGCCTGCTAGGCTCGCCACCCTCATGGGGTGGGGGATTTCATGCGTCGGGCTTTTGCGCTGTTGGCACTGCTGGTTCTGGCAGCCTGTTCCTACCAGCAACTGTTCAACCAGTTCAGCAATCCGCAGGAGCAGGCGCTGGCGCTGCAGACCGCGACGTCGGTTCAGAAGGGCGACGCGAACTGGCTTGCCAGCCATGCCAATCTCGAACTGCGCCCGCAGCTTACCCCAGATCTGGTCCACCGCATGCAGACGCTGGCGCCGCAGGGACAGCCGGCGCTCGGCTCGGTGAATGTCCAGCGCATGCAGGGGAATGCGGGCCCGATTGTGCTCAAGCAATTCGTCTATGAAGTGGCAGGCGGCGGCAAGTGGGCGCTGCTTCAAGTGGTGCTTGAAACCGATGGGCCGAAGCCGGTGGTCAATGCAGTATTCGTGCAGCCGCTGAACCGCTCCCTGCTGGACGCGAATGCCTTCACCTTCAAGGACAAGGGCTTCATCCACTTTCTGTGGCTGGCGCTGATGATGGCCGCGCTCGTGACCAGCCTCACTGCATTCATTTTGGCGCTTCGCACACCCAGGCTGAGTCTGAAGTGGCTGTGGTGCGTCGGCGCCCTGGTTTCGTTCGGCATGTTCCAGCTCGACTGGACGACCGGCCAGTGGGCCGTGACCCCGATCGGCTTTCTTGTGCTCGGCGCTTCTGGCTTTCAGGGTGGGCCGTTCGCACCCTGGGTCATGTCATTCGGCGTGCCGCTGATCGCGATCGTTTTCCTTATCCTGCGAGCAATGGACCGGCTGCCGCTGAAGGGCGACACGGCCAGGCCCCCCAAGGCACACAAGGGTACCGAGCGTCTTCGTTCGTCAGCGGAAGAGGAACCGACAGACCCGGCCTGAAGGGCCCGGGGCGACGCCGTCAATCCTCTACTGGCACCCCGTACAGATCATGCTCGTCGGCGTCCTCGATTTCGACGCGGACGATGTCGCCCTGTTCGAGATGGCCCGCGTCGCGCAGGAAGACTTCGCCGTCGATCTCCGGCGCGTCGGCCTGGCTGCGGCCGGTGGCGCCGCCGTCTTCGTCGACCGCGTCGATGATCACTTCCAGCGTGCGGCCGATCTTCGCCTCCAGCTTGGCGGCGCTGATCGCGGCGGTCTTTTCCATGATGCGGGCGTAGCGCTCTTCCTTGACCTCTTCCGGCACCGCGCCGGGGAGATCATTGGCCGAGGCGCCCTCGACCGGCTCGAAGCGGAACGCGCCGACGCGGTCGAGCTGGGCCTCGTCGAGCCACTCGAGCAGATACTGGAAATCCTCCTCGGTCTCGCCGGGGAAGCCCACCACGAAAGTGGAGCGGATCGCGATGTCCGGGCAAATCTCCCGCCAGCCGCGCAGCCGCTCGAGCACCTTGGCTTCGTTGGCCGGGCGCTTCATCGCGCGTAGCACATTCGGCGCGGCGTGCTGGAACGGAATGTCGAGATAGGGAAGCACCAGCCCCTCCGCCATCAGCGGGATCACCTGATCCACATGCGGATAGGGATAGACATAGTGCAGCCGCACCCAGGGGGCGATCTGGCCCAGCTCGCGGGCTAGGTCGGTCATGTGCGGCACGACTTCGCGGCCCTTCCACATCCGCGGTTCCTTGCGAATGTCGATGCCATAGGCCGAGGTGTCCTGGCTGATGACCAGCAGTTCCTTGGTACCTGCCTCGACCAGCTTTTCCGCCTCGCGCAGGATCGCGTCGGGCCGGCGACTGACGAGGTCGCCGCGCAGCGACGGGATGATGCAGAAGCTGCAGCGGTGGTTGCAGCCTTCGGAAATCTTCAGATAGCTGTAATGGCGCGGCGTGAGTTTCAGTCCGCTGTCCGGCACCAGGTTGACGAAGGGCGAGGGCGGCATCGGCGCCGCTTCGTGCACCGCGCCGACCACTTCCTCATATTGATGCGCGCCGGTGACGGCTAGGACATTGGGGAAGCGGGCGCGGATGACCTCGGCTTCCTTGCCCATGCAGCCGGTCACGATCACGCGGCCGTTTTCGGCAATCGCCTCGCCGATCGCCTCAAGCGATTCTTCCTTGGCGCTGTCGAGAAAGCCGCAGGTGTTCACCAGCACGACGTCCGCGCCGGCATAGTCCGGCGACAGCGCATAGCCGTCCGAACGGAGCTTGGTCAGGATACGCTCGGAGTCGACCAGATTCTTGGGACAGCCGAGCGACACCATGCCCACCTTGGGGGCTTCGGGGAGTCGCGTTGCCATGATTGGCGGCGCACATAGGGCGAGTGCGTCCGAAAAGCTAGGGGCGCGGCCGGAACGCGCTCGTCCTGCGGAGGATTACGCATTCGGGCGTCGCCTCCCAGGCGCTACAGCGGCACCATATTCGCATGGAGAACAGGCCATGACTTCGCCCGCCCCGGCACCGCTCGATCACCCCATCCAACTCAAGACCCGTTCGGGCCTTGTCATCGATGTTCGCCCTGCGGCGGCCGAAGACGAGGCGGCGCTGGAGGCTTTTTTTGACGCCGTGTCGGATGAGGACCGCCGGTTCCGCTTCCTCACCGCCTGCGCCCATATCGATCGCTCCCAGGCCGCCGCGCTGACGCATGTCGACCATTGGCAGACGGAAAGCTTCCTGGCGTTCACGGCCGCGGGCGAACTGGTCGCCTCTGCCATGCTCGCCTGCGACAAGGCGATGGAGACGGCCGAAGTCGCGATTTCGATCCGTGCAGACCGCAAGGGGCAGGGGATTGGCTGGAGCCTGCTCCAGTTCCTGACTGCTGAGGCCAAGCGGCGCGGTGTCGGCAAGTTGCTGTCGATCGAGAGCCGGGAGAACCATCTGGCGATCGAATTGGAACGCGAAATGGGCTTCGCCGCCCGCCCGGTGGAAGGCGACCCCAGCGTCGTACTGCTCGAAGCGCGGTTCTGACGGCGCCGGTCAGGCCGGCGCGCGGAACAGGAAAAACGCGCCGGCTGCGATCAGCGCAAAGCCGATCAGGTGGTTCAGGCTGATCTTCTGCCCCAGGTACAGCACCGAGAAGCCTGCGAAGATCGTCAGCGTAATCACTTCCTGCATCCCCTTCAGCTGCGCGGCCGAATAGACTGCGCTGCCATAGCGGTTCGCCGGCACTGCGAAGCAATATTCGATAAAGGCAATGCCCCAGCTGGTGACGATCGCCAGCAGGAGCGGGGTGCTCTTGAACTTGAGATGCCCGTACCAGGCAAAGGTCATGAACAGGTTGGATACGAGCAGCAGGCCGATCGGCAAAAGGCGATCGATCACAGGCGCGGCAACCGGCTGAGTGGATCGACCGGGGTGCGACCCTGACGCAGCTCGAAATGCAGTTCCGGCCGCGGCGCGCCGCCGCTGCGCCCGGCGAGCGCGATCGTTTGGCCCTGCTTCACGGCCTGGCCCCGCTGCACCATCAACTGGCTCGCATGGCCATAGACGCTGGCCCAGCCATTTCCGTGCTGCACGATCACCAGCCCTCCGAGCGAAGGCACTTCATTGCCGACATAGGCCACGACTCCATCTGCAGACGCCCGAATAGGCGTTCCTGCCGGAACGGCAATCTGTATGCCATCGTTCCGTTCGCCGCCGGGATGGGGTCCGAAACGGCCGATCAGGGCGCCGCGAACGGGCCAGTCGAATGCGCCGCCGAAGCGCGCGGGTGATTCCACCGGTGTGGTGGAAGGCAGTACGCGGCCCGAATTGGCGGCCGGTGCCGCAGGCTGGCTTCGATCGGCAACCGCGGGCTGACCGCCCGTCACAATGTCATCGATATCGACATGAAAGCGCGCGGCGCGCGCAGTTCGGGCGTCAGCGCGGCTGTCGGGAATGAGTAAGCGCTGCCCCGCGCGCAGCTGAAATGGTTCGTTCAGCCCGTTGGCAGCGATAACCTTGCTCCAGGAAACGCCATAGGCCTGCGCGATTGCGATGCCGGTGTCGCCGCCGCGGACGAGGTGATAGCGGCCCGCCGGAATGGTCAGCTTCTGCCCCGGGACGATCGTGTAGGGCAGCGTGAGCCCATTTGCATGCGCGATCGCATCTACGCCGGCGCCCGTTGTCAGCGCGATGCTTCCCAGCGTGTCACGCGGCGAAACGGTCCAGCTGGAGGCGGCGATGCGGCGCGCGTCGGCGGTTACGGGGCGAGCCACCCAGGCCGACGGCGGCGCAGGCAGGCTGCGTACGTCGGTATCGCCTTCCAGCGACTGATGCTCATAGCCGGTTTCGCTGGCAGTCTGCATCGCCGAAACGGGCGGGGGCGGCGTCTGACTATAGCCATGGCCCCCGCTCGGCGGGATGCAGCCGCTCAATAGCATGGCGCCGAAAGTGGCGACCAAAAGCCGAATTCCCATCATAGCCCCGACCCACGCATTCATGGTTAATGCGGTTGGAACTACCGAGTTATGGTTAGCTAAAGGTAAAGAGCTGCCAGATTTTGCATGGATTCGCGGTGCGTGAGATCCAGATGCAGCGGTGTGACAGTAACGAAACCCTGCTCGATTGCTTCCAGGTCAGTATTCGGCATCGGCTGATGCGGAAGTCTTCCCATTGCCAGCCAATAATAGGGAAAACCGCGCGGATCCATGCGCTTATCCAGACCGACCCGGCCGTAATCACGCAATCCCTGCGACACGACCTTGATGCCGCGAACGGCATCAGCCTCGACCGGCGGGAAGTTGATGTTGATCAGGGTGCGCGGCGCCCATGCCAAATTGAGTAGCGGGCGTAGCGCGCGTTCGCCCCAGGCCTCGGCCGTGGCGAAGGGAACGGCATCCCCCATCCCCGACTGGGCGTAGCGCTGGCTGAGCGCGACGGAGCGGATGCCGGCGAGCGCACCTTCCATCGCTGCCGAAACGGTGCCCGAATAGCTGACATCCTCGCCCAGATTGCCGCCGCGATTGACGCCCGACAGGATCAGATCGGGCTTGGCATCCTTCATTACTTCGGCCAGCGCGAACATCACGCAGTCCGTCGGTGTGCCGCGGACCGCGTAACGATTGTCGGCATGGCGGCGCACGCGGAACGGTTCGGTCAAGGTCAGCGCGCGGCTCTTGCCCGACTGCTCTTCCTGCGGTGCAATGACGGTGACGTCATCCGAGATCGTCCGCGCAATGCGTTCGAGCACCGTGAGGCCGCGCGCGTGATAGCCGTCGTCGTTGGTGAGCAGGATGCGCATCAGATGCGCGGTTCCAGGCGATTGCGCCCGCCCAGATAGGGCTGGAGCACGCTCGGCACTGCCACCGATCCGTCTTCCTGCTGGTAATTCTCCAGCACCGCCACCAGCGTGCGGCCGACCGCCAGCCCCGAGCCATTGAGCGTATGGACGAAGCGCGTGCCCTTTTCGCCTTCGGGCCGGTAGCGGGCGTTCATCCGCCGTCCCTGGAAATCGCCGCAAGTCGAGCAGGACGAAATCTCGCGGTACCGGCCCTGGCCGGGCAGCCAGACTTCCAGGTCGTAGGTTCGCGCGGCGGTGAAGCCCATGTCGCCACTGCACAGCTTCATCCGGCGGAAGGCGAGGCCAAGCTTGGTCAGCACGTCCTCGGCGCAGGCGGTCATCCGCTCATGTTCTGCCTCGGACTGATCGGGCGTGGTGATCGACACCATCTCGACCTTCTCGAACTGATGCTGGCGGATATAGCCGCGCGTGTCGCGTCCGGCGGCGCCCGCCTCGGAACGGAAGCAGGCGGTAAGCGCGGTCAGGCGTAGCGGCAGTTCTTCCTCGCTCAGGATCTTTTCGCGCACCGCGTTGGTCAGGCTCACCTCGGCGGTCGGGATCAGCCAGCGTCCATCCGTCGTCTGGAACAGATCCTCGGCGAATTTCGGCAGCTGCCCGGTACCGAACACGGCTTCGTCGCGCACCAGCAGCGGTGGCACGCATTCCTCATAGCCATGGCTGCCGGTCAGCGTGTCCAGCATGAACTGGCCCAGCGCGCGGTGCAGACGCGCAGCATCGCCGCGCACGAAGGTGAAGCGCGCGCCGGAAATCATCGCGCCGGTTTCGAAATCCAGCCCGATCGCCGGTCCGATGGCGTCATGCTCGCGGACCGGAAAACCAAATTGCGGCACCATGCCGCGTTCGTGGACGAGGGCGTTGTCGTTTTCGTCGGCGCCCTGCGGCACATCGGCATAGGGAAGGTTGGGCAGCGCGGCGAGGCGGCCTTCCAGGTCATCGCCGACCGCCTTTTCCTCCGCCTCCAGCGCGGGCAGCCGCTCCTTCAGCGCGGCGACTTCGGCCATCAGCGCGGCGGTGGTCGCTTCATCCTTCTGCGCCTTGGCGGCGCCGATCGCTTTTGAAGCCTCGTTGCGGCGTGCCTGGCCGGCCTGCAGCTCGGTCACCAGCGCGCGGCGGCGTTCGTCGAGCGCGAGAAGCTCGGCGGACAAGGGCGGCAGCCCACGGCGCGCCATGCCCTGGTCAAAGGCTTCGGGGTTTTCGCGGATGAAGCGGATGTCGTGCATGCCGCCAGCCTATGGCGAGGCACCCGGCGCTGCGCAACCCCGCCCCGGGCTCAGGCTTCCTTGCTGCGCGAAAGCCGCTTGCGGGCGACCAGTGCAGCAGCAGCGCCGCCGAACAACAGGACCATCGGCGGCGCCGGCACCGGGGAGGGATCACCGGACGAAGCACCCCCGCTCGCGCCGGAGCTGGAGGGATCACCGGAACTGCCATTATGGCCGCTGGACCCGCTCGAATTGCTCCACCCGCTGGACGTGTTCCACCCGCTCGAGTTGCTCCACCCGCTCGACCCGCCGTTCGATGTCGAGCTGGACGTGCTGGATGAGCCATTCGAAGTCGACGAAATGCCGCTCGAGGTGGAACCGGAGGTCGAGGACGAAGTCGATACACCGCTCGACGTGGATACACCGCTGGAGTTCGACGACGAGGTCGACACGCCGCTAGAGGTCGAGACCCCGCTCGAAGTCGATGTCGAGGATGAACTGGAAACCCCGCTCGACGTGGAAGAAGAGCTGGATATGCCGCTCGAGGTCGAACTCGACACGCCGCTGGAAGTGGAGCTGGAAACCCCGCTGGAAGTCGACGAGCCACCGGTCGACGAACTGGTTGAGGAGCCACCGCTGGAGCTGGACACGCCGCTGGAGGTGGAGGAGCCGCCGGTGGAGCTGGAGATCCCGCTGGAAGTCGACGATCCGCCCGTCGAAGTGGACGAGCCTCCGGTCGACGTAGAAGAGCCGCCCGTCGAGGAACTGGTCGAGGAGCCGCCGGTCGAAGAGCCGCCGGTGGAGGTGGAAGACCCCCCGGTTGATGTGGACGATCCGCCCGTGGAAGAACTGGTGGAAGACCCGCCGCTCGACGATCCGCCCGTCGACGATCCCCCGGTCGAGGTGGACCCGCCGCTTGACGAGGATGTCGACGAGATCGTGATGTTTATCCCGCTGCTGTTCCCGGAGCTGGAACTGCCGCCGGAGCTCCCGCCGCCCGAGCTGCCGAAAAAGCCGCCGGCGAAGAAGCCGCCCATGAAGCCGACGCCGCTCGATCCGCCGATGACGGTCGGGGCATAGCTGCCGCCCGATCCGCCCGCGGCGGCAGCGGCTGCAACTGCGGGGGGCAGGGGCACCGGCGCGCCCTGTGCGGTAAGAACCACGACCTGCGGCTGGCCCTGGGTGCGGGTAGTTACGGTACGGCGAACGGTGCTGACCTGCCGCACCGCACGGGCGACGACAGCGCGGTGAACGACGCGCTTCTTCGCGACAACGGCGCGCTGCGCCACGCTGGCGTGGTGCTGCGCGTTACGCTGTGCGACATAGACTCCGCCGCCGCCCACAACGGCGCCGCCGCATACGCAGGCACAGAGTTTTGCCAAAGCAGTACGAACAGACATCTTGCCCCACTCATCCGATCCCGGCCGCTTTCCTTTCGGACTTCCACGACGCCCCTTGTCGATGCCCGAAAAAAGCCAACCAATGCTTTACGCACGAGAGCACTAATTTTGCATTTACCTCCTTATCCCTAAAATCAGGTGTCGCGAGCCCCAACAAACAGGGTTAATGTACTGGTTCGGCACAATCGGGCTCGCCAGACCGCCCCGTGCCGCGCAGTTGGCGCGCCCATTTCCTGCCGAAACAGGCTGGTTCAGCGTCCGCTAATTTCCTCCATTTTAAGTCGGAAAGCGCGGTTCCTTCGAAAAGGCTGCGCTTGTTAACCGCGGCGCGCGAAAGTATAGGCCCTCCGGGCAATGACAGTCTCCGGTGGCTGACCTCCGGGCAGACTGGTGTGGAGAGTGGGGATGGCTACTGTTTTGGATCGTTTTGACGAACCGGGTAAAGGCGTACCACCTGCTGCCAATGACGGCGAAGACGGGTATCGGCCAAGCGCTGACGAACCCTTCATGAACCAGCGGCAGCTCGATTATTTTCGGGCGAAGCTCAACGCCTGGAAGGACGCGATCTATCGCGAAGCGGCAGGCACGCTGAACCAGCTTCAGTCAGACTCGTTGCGCGAATCCGATCTTACCGACCGCGCATCGAGCGAAACCGACTGGTCGATCGAACTGCGCACCCGCGATCGCCAGCGCAAGCTGATCGCCAAAATCGACTCCGCGCTGCGCCGGATCGAGGAAGGCGAATATGGCTATTGCGAAGTAACCGGTGAACCGATCCCGCTTGCCCGGCTCGAAGCGCGTCCAACCGCGACGATGACCGTCGAGGCACAGGAACGGCACGAACGGAACGAGAAAATCAGCCGCGACGAATGACGCCATGCCGCCCGCCCCGCGAGAAATCTTCGCAAGGGCGGGTTCGGTTAACCGATTCGATAAGGATTGCTGGTTTAGTCGCGCGCAAAGACAGGAATGCGTTTGAGAGCGAGAATGGATCAGTCTCCCTTGTCACCAGTGATGCTTTCGGCCGACGACTTTGCCGGGAAGCGCAGTGATGCGCGGGACAGCCTGCTGCTGGCGGCGCATTTGCTGGTCGATGGCGGCGATGCCGGGCAGGTGCGCGTTCGCAACCTCTCGGCCGGTGGGCTGATGGCGGAATATTCCGCACCGATCGGCATTCGCACCCCGGTGCAGGTGGAAGTGCGCGGCGTCGGCTGGGTCAGCGGCCGCATCGCCTGGGCCGCCGAAGGGCGGGTAGGCATTGCTTTCGACAACCCGATCGACCCGAAGCTCGCGCGCAAGCCGGTGGGCAAGGGTGAAACCACCCCGGTTTTCGTAAAGCCGATTATCACGCGCCGCTGACAGGCGCTTTCGCATCGGCGCGGGCGCACCGTGCGGATTGCGCTCGGGTGGGCCGGCGCGAGGCGTTTGTCGCCCCGCGCCCGCCTTCCGCCAATTTAGTTGTGGACAGCCACCGTAGCGGTCATCTCTTCCTTGACGCGGAGCTTCTGCTTCTTCAGGTGCGCAATGAGTATCTGATCGGGGAGGGGGCGCTGCGATTCGACGGCGATTCGCTCGTCCAGGTGCGAATGTTTGGCGCTAAGTGCCGAAAAATGCGCGTTCTGCATGGAAGCGGTCCTCCTTGGACATTTGCGGGGGGATCAGACTACATCACGAAAAATCGTTCTTGTCGCGCCTAGAATATTCCCGGATCGACGGGCTGCGAAAAAGACACGACGGTCTGCGGTTGGTTGAGCGAAGCGAAGGCGGGCAGGGATCGGCATGGAAGATAGCGAGATCCTGCGCAGGCTCGAGGCGCTCCGTTCCGAACATCGCGATCTCGACGCTGCCATCGCGGCCTTGCTCGGCACCGGAACCAGCGACCAGTTGCAGATTGCGCGGCTGAAAAAGCGGAAATTGCGGCTTCGCGACGAGATCGCATTGCTCGAGGATCAACTTATCCCCGACATTATCGCCTGAGCGTCCCCTTTCTGCCCATCGCGGCGGAAATTGGGTCTTTTCCGCCCCGGGGCAGCTGTGGCACCACCCTGCCCATGACGGACCCGGCCGCCACCCAGATTCACCGCAAGCTGGTCGACTCGCTCTATGTCGAGGCGATGATCCTTGCCGACGAGGCGCGCGGCTATTTCGACCAGATGGGGCGTGAGGAACGCGACGCGCTGGACGCGCTGGATCGCGTCGCCTTTTCCTGCGAATCGCTGAAGGTGACGACGCGGCTGATGCACATCATCGCCTGGCTGCTCACCCAGCGCGCTGTCGACGCGGGGGAGCTGGAGCCGGCGGATGCACTGGCCCCGTCGCGCCGGCTGGGGCCTGCACCCGAAACGGCAGCCGACACGCTCGCGTCGATGCCGCCACAGGCGCACAGCATCATCTCCACCAGCATCGATCTCTATCGCCGGGTCGCCCGGCTCGATTCCTCGCTGGAAATGCCGGTGGCGATCATCAGCCCCGCGCGCCGTATGCTGGATCGCCTCAGCGGCGCCTTCTGAGCCGCCTTTTCCGGGGGGTTCAGGCCAGCAGCCGCGCCCGCGCAGCCGCATATTCCTGCTTCAGCCGCTCGATCCGCACTGCTGCCGGCTCGATAGCGTGGACTGCGCCGATACCCTGGCCGGAACCCCAGATATCCTTCCAGGCCTTGGCGCCGCCAAAGTTCATCGCGCTGGGATCGCTCTCCGGCAGATTATCCGGATCGAGCCCGGCCGCGACAATCGAGGCGCGCAGGTAATTGCCGTGCACGCCGGTAAACAGATTGGAATAGACGATGTCGTCCGCATGGCCGTCGACGATCGCCTGCTTATAGGCCTCGACGGCATTCGCCTCTTCGGTGGCGATGAACGGCGAGCCGATATAGGCGAGGTCGGCGCCCATCGCCTGCGCCGCCAGAATGGCGCCGCCATTGGCGATCGCGCCGGAAAGCGCCACCGGCCCGTCGAACCATTCGCGGACCTCCTGCACCAGCGCGAAAGGGCTCAGTCGACCCGCGTGGCCGCCTGCACCTGCTGCGACCAGAATCAGTCCGTCGGCGCCTTTTTCGACTGCCTTGTGGGCAAATTTGTCGTCGATCACGTCGTGGAGCGTGATGCCGCCCCAGCCATGGACGGCATCATTAAGCTCAGGTCGGGCGCCGAGTGAGGTGATGACGATCGGCACCTTCCATTTGGCGCAGGTTGCAACGTCTTCTTCCAGCCGCGGGTTCGACCGGTGAACGATCTGGTTGACGGCAAAGGGCGCCGCAGGGGTATCGGGGTGGTCGCGGTCCCACGCGGCAAGCTCTTCCGTGATCTGGTGCAGCCACTCGTCGAGCTGGCTCTGCGGCCTGGCATTGAGCGCCGGGAAGGCGCCCACAATACCCGCCTTACACTGGGCGATCACCAGCGCGGGCACCGAGATGATGAACAGCGGCGAGCCGATGACGGGAAGCCGCAAGCGGTCGAAGAGCGGGGGAAGTGCCATGCCGGAATTGATACCGCAGTGACAAAGCCTGTCTAGGCATGCGCCTGCGACGTTACGGCAGCGCCTTGTTTGCAGATACCTTTTCAGGAACCGCCATTGCGAATCGCCGACTCAGTCGATCCGCGTAAGGCCTTCGGCATAGTCGCGCTGCTTGGCGGCATAGAGCGCAGAGCTGGCCCGCAACAATGCCCGCTGCGCGTCATCCAGCGGGCGAACGGCGCGCGCCGGGCTGCCGACGATCAGATGGCCGGCAGGGAACGTCTTGCCCTCTGTCACCAGTGCGCCTGCGCCTACCAGGCATTCCGGGCCGATAACCGCGTTATTGAGGATGATGGCACCCATTCCGATCAGTGTCCCGTCGCCGATGGTGCAGCCATGCAATACCGCGCGGTGCCCCACCGTCACTTCCTCGCCAATGGTCAGGGGCGCGCCCGGATCGGAATGCAGCACCGCACCTTCCTGGATATTGCTGCGGGCCCCGATTGCGATCGGGGTATTGTCGGCGCGGATCACGGCACCGAACCATACACTGGCGCCTTCGCCCAGACGGACATCGGCGATCAGTTCGGCACTGGGGGCGACCCAGGCATCGGCGGCGATCTGGGGCGCCTTGCCGTCTAGTGCATAGAGCGGCACGGCCTCAGAGGCTCACGCTGTCGAAGCCGGCGGGGAGCGGCATGTGCATTCCCAGTGCCAGCGCGAGGGCGACCGCGCCCATCAGAACCGCGAGGGTCGAGGAAAGCGAGAACAGGCCCCAGCCGACCAATGTCACAATCGGTGCATCGGCCCGCTGTTCGCGGCGATTGCGCTGCATTGTCATCAGCACGAAACCTGACGCCATCGCGTAGATGAAGACGAAAAATTCAGTCATGTTCCACCACCCCGGTCTTTCCCCGGAACGCGGCCTAACCCGTTCAGCTTACGGCAGCAATGCTGGGAAAATGCGGACTGCCGCAGCGCGGACTGCGCTGGCCGCAAGTGCGGGAACGACAAGAGGCTTAGAGCGTGAACCATAAACGGCCAGGTGCTGCTGCTCGCTAGTCGCGTCTGACCGAACGCATTGCCATGCGCACGATCTGCCAAATCACTGTGGCATAGTAGATGACGATTGATCCAAGAAGCATCGCGAATGGCAGGATTAGGAGCAGGCCCAACCCGGGGGGGCCTTCTCCGTCATCGTGAGCCGCGAAGAAGATTACGCGAACCGACACCCACTCAGTTGCTAGAGAAAAAGGAAGAAAGAGCAGGTGAGCCAACCATGGCCGCGCTCGCTCGGTGGCCCGACCCCAGAACCAAAGCGCCAGGAAAGGAGGCGCGAATAGCGCCACGAGCCAAGCCGCCAGACCGAGAACGAAAAAGCCTATCGCTGCCATGATGGCATACTTCCATGGTGTGACTTGGTTCGCCAGAGGTTTAAGGTCGGCGAATTCCGCGTCGCTCGAATCTATAATTCAGCGTTGGCATGCGCCGATACGACCTGACGGACTTCGAATTGCATGTGATCGAGCGCTTCTTCTCCAAACTCAAGCACTTCCGCCGCGTCGCCACACGCTACGCCAAGTTGGCGGAGAACTTCCTCGCCATGGTCCAGCTCGCATCAATGCGGCTGTGGCTCCGCACTTAGGAGTCTACGACCTAGAGCGTCACACCCCGCTTCCAGATGGCAATTTCCCGCTCGCCATTGCGTTCGGCGGCGGTCTGTTGGCCCGACGCGACCGCGACGATGGTGTCGAGCAGGGCGCTGGCCGCATCATCCATGCCCTGCGCAAGAACCTGGCCGGCATCGAAGTCGATCCAGCCGGGCTTGCGGGCGGCGAGGTCGCTGTTCGAGGCGATCTTTACGGTAGGCACCGGAAAACCGAGCGGCGTTCCGCGTCCGGTGGTGAACAGGATCGCGGTCGCACCTGCCGCGGCAAGCGCGGTGGAGGACACGGCATCGTTGCCGGGCGCCTCCAGCAGGGTCAGCCCGCGCCGTTGCACGGTCGCACCATAGCCGATAACGTCGGTAACGGTCGCATGGCCTGCCTTCTGCACTGCCCCCAGCGACTTTTCCTCAAGCGTAGTAATGCCGCCGGCGATGTTGCCGGGCGACGGGTTTTCCGAAACCGGTTCGCCATGCCGCGTGAAATAGGCTTTGAAGTCGTTGACCATCGCCACCACGCGGTCAAAGATCGCGGCGTTTTCGGCGCGTTCCATCAGCAGTTGTTCGGCGCCGAAAATCTCCGGGATTTCGGTCAGGATCGCGGTGCCGCCTGCGGCTGTGACCGCGTCGCTCATCCGGCCGACCAGCGGATTGGCGGTAAGCCCTGAAAAACCGTCCGAACCGCCGCATTTCACGCCCAGGACCAGTTCGGCAAGCGGGGCAGGGGTGCGTGTCGCCTGCCCGACGACAGCCACCAGTTCCTCGACCAGCGCCAGCCCTTCCTCGATTTCGTCGGCCGCTGCCTGCGCACCGATCGTGCGAATATTGGGATTGGTGATGCCGGGCAGCATGCCGCGCATCTGGTTGGACTCGCATCCCAGGCCGACAAGCAGTACGCCACCGGCATTGGGGTGGTTGGCGAGCGCCGTCAGGATCGCCCGCGTGCCCTCCAGATCGTCGCCGAGCTGCGAACAGCCAAAGGGATGCGCGAAGGCATGAATGCCGTCGACCTGTCCGCCAAATCGCTCTGCCGCCCGCGCGGCAATCTTCTCCGCAGTGCGGCCGACGCACCCCACGGTCGGCAGGATCCAGATTTCATTGCGGGTGCCGACACGGCCGTCACTGCGGCGATAGCCCTGAAATTGCGGCCCTTCGACAGGCGCCGGCGCAGCGAAGCGCGGCGTGTAGCCATAGGCCCCGCTGGTCGCGAGCGCGGTGGCGACATTGTGGACATGGACATGTTCGCCGGCAGCGATGGCGCACAGCGCGCGGCCGATCGGGAAGCCGAACTTGCGCACCTCGCTTCCCGCTGCAACGTTGCGCACGGCGACCTTGTGCCCCTTTGGAATGTCGGCCGTTACGGTAACGCCGAGATGTCGCTCACCCGCCGCCACGTCACGCAGGGCAGTGGCAACATCGTCGCTGGGGTCGATCTGGAAGAGCGCGGGAGACATAGGCACCGATATGGCAAGGAAATGCGGTCTTGGTAACCGGTGTCGCCGGCACTGCAAGGCCTTCCGCACAAGGCCTTACATTGCGCCATTGCCAGCACCCGTTCGGGCGATAGACTAAGGTTATGCCTAAACGGGTCGCGCCATGAACCTGCGTCACATCGAAATTTTTCACGCCGTTTATGTGAACGGTTCGGTGAGCGGCGCGGCACGCGCGCTCAACGTGTCGCAGCCTTCGGTCTCGAAAATGCTGCGCCATGCCGAATCGCTGCTCGGCTTTCCACTGTTCGAGCGGACCAATGGCCGGCTGGTGCCCACCGAGGACGCGCATATGCTGTTCAGCGAGGTGAGCGAGATCCAGGACCGCGTCTATGCGCTGCGCGAGGCGAGCCGGAACCTGAAGCGCGGCGCCGGGCAGATGCTGCGCGTCTCGGCCTTGCCCTCACTGGCGCTGGCGGCGTTGCCCACTGCGGTCGCGCGGTTCCTGCGCAACCACGACCAGGTGAAGTTCGACCTGCAGACGGTCCACCACGACGACCTGCTGCGCAAGCTCTACGAGCGTGAGACCGACATTGCGATTGCCTATGAAGTGCCGCCGGCCGCGCCGATCGGCCATCGCTGGCTGGGCGAGGGCGAACTGGTGGTGCTCTATCGGGAAGCCGATATGCCCGACGCGCCGGCGCGCATCACGCTGGATCAGTTGCGCGACCAGCGCTTCATCAGCCTGGCTGCCAGTGGTCCGATCGGCCATCTGTTTACCCAGGAACTGCAGCGGGCGAATGTCGAGCCGGACGAGGTGGTGTCCGCGCGCACCTTCTACATCGCGACTGCGCTCGTCGCGCAGGGGGTGGGGATGACGGTGGTGGACAGCTTCACCGCGCAGGCGTCCCTCGCCCCCGGTCTGGCGATGCGTCCGCTCAAGCCGCCGGTGACGTTCGACGTCCATGCGATGTTCCTGCTGAACCGGCCGCCCACGGCGCTGGCGACCGAGTTTCTGAAAACGCTTGCGCGCGTGATCGACCTGTCATGAGCCGGGGCATAACGCCCGGCTATGGCGGCGGGGTGGATCGTTATGCGCGCGGACGCCGCGTAAAGGATAGCGTGCCGGCATGATCCCCGCTCCGTTCCTTCTCTATCTCGGCCACAGCACCGACTTTGCCGGCATCAAGACCTCGCGCGGTCTCGCCGAGTTCCGGCCCGGCGACTGCGTCGGCGAATTTCGCCACGACGATTGCCCGCTCACGCTCGGGCTGGCACGGCTGTCGATCGCCGAGGGGGCAGCGCGCGGCGCGCGGACGATGGTGCTCGGAATCGCCAATTCGGGGGGGGTAATGGACGACGCCCTCATCGCCGACGCCGCCGCCGCTCTAGAGGCCGGCATGAACGTTGCCGCAGGTCTCCACCACCGCCTCCGCGACATCCCCCGCCTTGCCGCGCTGGCTGCGGAACTGGGGCTGCAATTGTTCGATGTGCGCGAACCGCCGGCTGCGCTTCCCGTCGGCAGCGGAAAACCGCGCGCGGGGCGGCGCCTGCTGACGGTCGGCACCGATTGTTCGGTGGGCAAGATGTACACCACCATAGCGCTGACCAGCGGATTGCAGGCGCGCGGCGCCAAGGCCGATTTCCGCGCGACCGGGCAGACCGGCATTCTGATTGCGGGCGACGGCGTGCCGATCGACGCCGTCGTAGCGGATTTCATCTCCGGCGCGGTCGAGCAGCTTGCGCCGGCCCGCGACGATGGCGGATGGGATGTGATCGAGGGGCAGGGGTCGCTGTTCCATCCATCCTATGCCGGTGTTTCACTGGGCCTGCTCCACGGCGCGCAGCCCGAAGCGATCGTGCTGTGCCATGATCCGGTGCGGCAATCGATGCGCGGTATCGAAGGGCGGCCGCTGCCCGACCTTGCCGCATGCCTTGCGCTGAATCTGGAAATGGCGCGGCTCACCAGCCCGGAGGTGCGCGCGGTAGGCATCGCGCTCAACACCTCGCGGCTGTCCCGCGATGCCGCCGAGCGGCTCTGCGCCGAAACGGCCGAGCGGCTGCGTCTGCCCTGCACCGACCCGATGGCCTTCGGTGTGGACGCAATCCTCGACGAACTGCTCAATGCGTCGCACGGTTGAGGCTGTCCATGAGCGGTTTCCGCTCAGCCGCCCCTTCCGCATTTCGCGGGGGGAAAAGACGGTAGCCGATGTCGTCACGGTGCGGATCACCGCCGATGGCGTGACCGGCCGGGGTGAAGGGGTGCCCTATCCGCGCTATGGCGAAAGCGTCGAGACCGCTCTGGCGGCTATCGCTGCGGCCCGTCCCGCGCTGGAGGCGGGTGCAACGCGCGACGACGTCCTGGTACTGATGGCGCCGGGTGCCGCGCGCAATGCAGTCGATTGTGCACTCTGGGATCTCGAAGCGCGTGTTCGCAACAGTTCGGTTGCGCAGGTGATTGGCGCGCCTGAGCCCCGCGCGATGGCCAGCGCGCTTACCATTGGCATCGATACGCCCATTGCCATGGCGGCTGCGGCGCGGGCTGTGGCGGCCGCGCCACTGATCAAGGTGAAGGTCGATGCGACCATCCCCGACTTACAGATCCGCGCGGTACGGAGCGCCGCACCCGATGCCCGGCTGATCGTCGACCCTAATGAGAGCTGGGACGAAAGGCTGCTCCGCGCGCTGGAACCGGTGCTGGTGGAATGCGGTGTCGCCTTGCTCGAACAGCCGGTTGCCGCCGATGCCGATGCATGGCTGGCAGGATTTACCAGCGCGGTGCCGATCTGCGCTGACGAGGCCGTGCATGTCGCTGCCGATCTCGACCGGATTGTCGGGCGCTACAGCCATGTCAACATCAAGCTGGACAAGACCGGCGGGCTGACCGCAGCGCTGGAACTTGCCGATGCAGCGCGGGCGCGGGGATTGGGGCTGATGACCGGCTGCATGATCTCCACGTCGCTGTCGATCGTCGCAGCGCTGCACATCGCGCGGCGCAGCGATTTCGTCGATCTTGACGGGCCGCTCTGGCTTGCCGAGGATCGACCCGGCGGGGTGCATGATGCGGAAGGCTATCTGTTGCCGCCGCAATCGGATTTCTGGGGATCGGCATGAAGATCGCGTTGCTGTCGGGTGTGGCGCTGCTGGGGCTGGGCGCCGCGCCCGCCACGGCGCCGGAACAGGTGGACCTGCTGATCCAAGGGGGCAACGTGTATCCTGGCGCCGGCACGCCCTTTATCGGCGACGTCGCGGTTCGCGGCGACCGGATCGTTGCGGTTGGGCCGCACCTGACAGTGCGGGCCAGACGGACCGTGGATGCGCGCGGCATGATCGTCGCGCCGGGCTTTATCGATCCGCACACCCATATGGGCGACGACCTTGCCTCGCCCGACCCGACGGTCCGGCTGATCCCCGCCTTTCTGATGCAGGGCGTGACTACGGCCTTTATCGGCAACGACGGCGGCGGTGACCCCAATGTCGCGCGCGTGCTGGGCAGTGCGGCGAGCCGCCCGGTGGGTATCAACTATGCCGTCTATGTCGGCTTCGGGGCCGTGCGGGAGAAAGTGATCGGCGAAGCCAACCGGGCGCCGACGCCCGAGGAACTGACGCGCGAGAAGGCGCTGGTGGCCGATGCCATGTGCCATGGCGCACTGGGGCTTTCGACCGGGCTGTTCTATGCGCCGCAAAGCTTTTCCAAAACCGACGAAGTGGTGGCGCTGGCCGAAGAGGCGGGGAAGCGCGGCGGCGTCTATGACAGCCACATCCGCGACGAGAGCAGCTATACCGTCGGCCTGGCGGCAGCGATCGACGAATTGCTGCAGATCGGACGCGAGGCGCATCTGCCGGTGCATATCAGCCATATCAAGGCGCTCGGCGTCGATGTGCAGGGCATGGCCCCAACGATCATCGCCAAAGTGAATGCCGCCCGGGCCTCCGGTCAGGATGTTACGGCGGACCAATATCCCTGGTCCGCCAGCGGGACGAGCCTGGTCGCATCGCTGATGCCGCTCTGGGCGCAGGATGGCGGGCGGCCAGCACTGCTCCAGCGTTTCGATGATGCCGCTCTGGCGGCAAAGCTGCGCGCGGGGATCGTCGAAAATCTGCGCAAGCGCGGCGGGGCGGACAAGCTGCTGATCGTCGAGGGCAAGTATCGCAACCAGACGCTGGCGGCGGTGGCGAAGGCAATGGGCAAGGATGCGGTGGACGCCGCGATCGCAGTAATTCGCATCGCCGACCCTAGTGTGGTGTCATTTAACCAGAGCGAAGCCGACATCGCCGCCTTCATGGCGCAGCCCTGGGTGATGACGGGTTCCGATGCCTCAGGCGGGCATCCCCGCGTCTATGGCACGTTCGCACGGAAATACGCCAAATATGTCGTGGCGGATAAGGTGTTGTCGCTGCGGGCTTTCATCGACCGGAGCAGTGCGCTCCCGGCGGACTGGTTCGGGCTGACGGATCGGGGGCATCTGCGCGCGGGAGCGTTTGCGGATGTCGTGGTGTTCGATCCCAAAAGCTATGCTTCGCGCGCAACGTACGAGGAACCGAAGCTGCTCGCCGCCGGGGTTCGGACCGTGCTGGTCAATGGCGTGGTCGCGGTCGACGGGGGGGGGATAACCGGCAACGCCGGCGGGCGGGCGCTGCCGCATGCTCCCAGAGCCGGTACGTGCGGGTGAGGGCGTTGCTCCGCCGCTGGTTGACCGTCCCTCTTTGGCAGCGTGTCCTCGCCGCGCTGGTGCTTGGCCTGGCGTTCGGAATTCTTTGGCCTGCTGCTGCGCCGAAACTGATGTTCTTGGGCGACCTGTTCGTCCGCGCGATCCGGATGCTGGTCGCACCGATCGTTCTCGTCACGATCGCTGCGGGCATCACCGCGCTTGCCGATCCGAAGCGGCTGGGCGGTCTCGGGGGACGCACGGTCGGTTTGTTCGCACTTACCACGGCCCTCGCCGTATCAGTGGGAATGCTGGTCGCAATGCTGGTACAGCCGGGCCTTGGCGCGCCGCTCGGCACGGCCGCACCGCACGCGATGGGCAAGCCGGTCACGCCCTATGACCAACTGATTGGCATTATCCCCCTCAACGTCGTTGACGCGCTCGCCAGGGGCGACATGCTCGCGTTGATCTTCGTTGCGATCCTTACCGGCTGCGGCACGGTGGTCGCGGGCGAGGCGGGCAAGCCGTTTGCGGTGTTGCTGCAGTCGCTGTCGGCGGTGTTGCTGCGCATCGTCGGTATCGTGATGGAGGCGACGCCGTTCGGGGTGTTCGCGCTGATCGCCAATGCCGTTGCCGCGAACGGCGCGGCGATGTTCGTGCATGTCGGCTGGCTCGCACTGGCGGTCGTGCTGGGCTCGCTGATCCAGATGCTGGTGGTTCACAGCCTGTTGCTGCGGCTGGTCGCGCGCCTGCCGGTGCTGCCCTTCTTCCGGGCTATCGTCGATGCGCTGGTGGTCGCCTTTTCCACTGCCTCCAGCTCAGCGACATTGCCGGTGGCGATGCGGGTTGCGGAGGACAATCTGGGGCTGGGCCGCCCGGTCTTTTCCACCGTGTTGCCGCTCGGCGCAAGCATCGGCAAGGATGGAACGGCAATGTATGTCGGGCTGCTGAGCATGTTCGCGTTGCAGGCGTTCGGCGTACCGCTGACGCCGCAAGTGTATGGGCTGGTGCTGCTGACGGGCGCGCTTGCCGCATTCGGCACCGCGCCGGTGCCGTCCGCCTCGTTGTTCATGCTGGCGGCAGTGCTGTCGGCTGTGGGGGTAGCGCCCGAGCAGACCGCGCTGGTGGTGGGATTTGTGTTGCCGTTCGACCGGCTGCTCGACATGACGCGCACCGTACCCAGCGCCTCGGCAAATCTGGCGGTCGCGACCTGCGTCGCGCGGCTGGAGGGGGAACTCGACGAAACCGTCTATCGCGGAGCCGATCGCGCATGAGAAACTCGCTGCTGCTTGTTGCGCTGTGCGTCGCGCTGCCCGCCCAGGCCCAGTCGGACCTTCAACAGCGGGTGGAAACCAAGCTGGAAGAGGCAGGCCCGGGACTGCGCTTCGGCATGGTCGTGGTGGACGATCAGGGGCGCGAGATCGTCGCGATCAACCCCGATCAGCGCTTCATTCCTGCCTCGAACACGAAGATGTTCACCACCGCCGCCGCCTATGCCACGCTGCCGGTTGATGCGCCCGATACCGAGGGTGGTGCATCGGTGCGGATCGAGGGGCGTGACGTGGTGCTGGCCGGGCACGGCGACGCGCGACTTTCGAGTGCGGAGGATTGCAAGACCGATTGCCTCGCGACGCTGGCCGATGCGGTGGCCGCAAAGACGCGGCGTGTGCGCGACGTGATCGGTGACGATACCGCCTTTCCCGACGAGCGCTGGAGTTCAGGCATGAGCTGGAACAACATCCCCACCCGCTCCGGCACGGGCATTTCCGCACTGACGTTGGACGATAACGAACTGGTGATCCGCGTGACGCCGGGCGCCGCAGGCACGCCCCCGCGTATCGAGGCGCCGGGCTACATCACGATCGACAACCGAGCGACGAGCGCCGCTACCGGTGCGACGGGCCTCGGCTATGACCGTCTGCCGCTGCAACGGCGGTTGCGCATCACCGGCTCGATCGCCGCGGGTGGTGCGCCGGTGACCCTGGTGACCGGTATAGACGATCCCGCCGATTATGCCGCGTGGCGGTTCAAGGCGATGCTGGCGGCGCGCGGCGTGACGGCTGAAGGTACGGTGCGGGTGCGGCATCGCCCGCTCGGCCCCAATGACGATCCGAGGCTTCGCGGCGACGCGCCGGTGGTGCGCCCCGCCGATTCGCCGCCACTCGCCCGGCTGACGCCGTCGCCGCTCGCCGAAGACCTGATCCATACCAACAAGGTCAGCCAGAACCTCCATGCCGAGCTGCTGCTGCGCCGGGTGAGCGCGCGGCAGGGCAGCGGATCGGTAGCTGACGGGCAGGCGGTGGTCTCCACGCTGCTGGGGCAAGCAGGATTACCGCGCTGGGCCTATAGTTTCTACGACGGGTCGGGCATGTCGACCTATAACCGCATCACGCCGCGTGGCGCGGTGGCGCTGCTGCGCTGGGGCGCCGCGCAGTCCTGGGGGACAGCATGGCGGGCGAGCTTTCCGGTGGGCGGGGTCGACGGCACACTGGCCCGTCGCTTCAAGGGAACGGCGCTGGAAGGGCGGATATTCGCCAAGACCGGCTCACTCAATGCCACCAACGGGCTGGCCGGCTATATGCTGGCGGCGAGCGGCCGGACGCTGACTTTCGCTGTCTATGCCAATGATGTGCCCGAAGGCGTGTCGGCCACCCGAGCGATGGACGCGGCACTCGAGGTGATCGCAGCAGCGGAGTAGGGCAGCGCTACGCTGTCCAGGCCGCCGCGACCGCATCCCCCGTCGCAGGGCGCAGCGTGAAGATCCCGCTGTCGGAGTGGCGGCTCGGATGCACTCGGTTTGTAAGCAGCGTCCAGGCGATGCCGCGTCCGAAATCGATCCACAGACCGGTGCCGGTGAAGCCGGTATGGCCGATCGTTTCGTCTGAACAGGCCTGCCCCCCCGACCAGCCGTCGAACTTGCGTTCCCAGCCGCAGGTCCGGTGGCCCTGCTGGCGCGTGCGGATCGCCGAAAGCGCGGCCGGGCTCGCGCCGCTGCCGTTCAGCAGGCCGAGGGCGAAATCGAGCACGCCATCCACCGTGCCGAACAGCCCGGCATGGCCGGTTTGGCCACCCATCGCGAAACAGTTCTCGTCATGGACTTCGCCCCGCAACACCCGGTCGCGCCAGCGGCAATGCTCGGTCGAGACGACATGCGCATCGGTGATCGGCCCGTAGCGCAGGCCCTTGCCGATCGGCCAGGCACCGATCGGGGCGCCAGTGATCCTCTCGATGGCAATGCCGAGCAGGATGAAGTTGATATCCGAATAGACTGGTTCCGTGATCAGCTTCCATTCCCGCTGCAGTACAAAGGCACGCAGCCGGGCCGGATCGCCGTTATAGGTATAGATCGGCTCCACCGCCGGCAGCAGCGAGCGATGCGCAAGGCAATCGCGGAACGTCAGTTTGCGCTCATAGGCATGGGCGACGTCATATTGGCGCAGGTCCGGAATTGCGCTGGTCAGTGGTGCGTCGAGGTCGATCCTGCCCTGGTCCGCGAGCGCGAGGATGATCGTGGTAGTCGCGATCACCTTGGATACCGAAGCCAGGTCGAACCAGTGGTCGCGCGTCAGCTGTTCGGGTTCCGGAACCAGCGCCGCCATGCCGCGATGCGTCACGAAGCGGCGTCCGTCAACGCTGACAACGCCCAGCGCCGCACCCGGAATGCGGCGAGCATCGACCGCAGCACGGGCGGGTGCGAAGGCCTGTTCGATCATGGCGCCATCTCCGGGCGGTCATCGGGTCGTGCGCGGACCCCGGCGAGGAAAGGAAGGAAGGCGATCGCCGCAAGGCTGACGACGCCGGAGGTAAAGAAGAACAGATCGAACCCGTGATAGCCCATCCGGTCGATCTGCTGCACCACCTGTCCGCCCGCGCCTGAGATCAGGCGCGAAAGCAGAAAGGCAAAGCCCGACAGGAACGCATATTGCGCGCCGGGGTAGCGCGGGTTGACCAGCATCGACAGCCAGACGACGAACACCGCGCCTGCCATGCCGTTGCCGAACTGGTCGGCGGCGGTTGCGACATAGAGCGCGGCTTCGCTGCGTGTCTGATGGGCAAGCCAGACAAAGCCGAAATTGCCGAGCGCCGCGAACACTGCGCCAATGCTCAGCGTGATACCGTTGCGCCAGCGCGTGACCATCCAGCCCCCGACGCCGACCCCCAGGATGCTTGAAACCAGCGCCACCAAGCCATCCGCCTGACCGATCTCTGTTTTGGAATAGCCGAGGCCGAGGACCATCGGCTTCGACATATTGAGCGCAAGCACATCGCCCATGCGATAGACCGAGACAAAGGCTAAAAGCCCGATCGCGGCGTAACGATAACGCCAGAAGAAATCGACATAGGGCCCGATCGCCGCCGATTGCCGCATGCGCGACTCCGGCCCTGCGCGAACGATCCAGGGCAATGCCGCTGCCATCAGCAAAAAGGGCAGCATCGCGAGAACGAAGACGTAATATTTGATGTCGGTGTCCCCGCTCATGCCGGCATGCGCAGCTGCAGCGAGGAGCAGCCAGCCGAGACCTGCCGCGACAGCGAGAGACGTGCCCAGGATCATTGCGCTGGCCAGCAACCCGGTTAGCAACGCGACCAACCGGCCGCTGCCTCGGGCGCTATCCGGCGCGGTGGCGCAGAGAATGGGGAAGGGCAGGAATGCCCCGATGGCGATCGCGAAATAGGCCGCCGGCCAGCCGAGCGCGGGAATGTCGGCGATCAGCAGGGCGCCGCTTGCAGCAGCAACCATCGATGCCCGATAACCCCAGAGATTCGCGGCGGCGAGCGGCCCCTGTTCCGCCTCTGTGGGGGCAAGTTCGATGCGCCAACCATCGGCGGCGATCTCGAGCGTCGTCGTCCAGAAAGCGAGCAGCACCGCAAACAATGCCGTCAGCGGCAAGCTGGCATCGCCCGCCGTCGCCGCCATGGCGAGCATCGCCGTGAAGATGCCGAGCTGCGACAGCAGGATCCAGCTCCGCCTTTTTCCCCAAAAGCGAGAGAAGCCGGGAATGTCGAACCGCTCCAGCAACGGCGCCCACAGGAATTTGAAGGTCGGGATCAGCTGGACCCAGGCGAAAAACCCGATGATCCCCAGCGTAACGCCATGTTCGGTCAGCCGCGCCGCAAGCACGGTGGAGAACATGTAGAAGGGCAGCCCGGCCGAAAAGCCCAGCACCAGATAGAGCGCCATTTTACCCCAGGCTGGTCGTGCGACCGCTGAAGCGGGGCCAATAGCGGGGTCAGCGGTCGAGGAGGAGGACAAGGTGGGGCGGCCCGGAGACGGTTTATGATCGGTCAACGCTTGCCTGCAGGTTGCGCTACGTCAATGCCCCGACTGACTGCAAATGATGCAGAAACGGCACGCTTCCGCCGAATTCCGTCACAGGCGATGCCCAACCGTTATGGAATCTGCAACACAAACTATGGCGCGCCGCAACATTATTGTTACTTAATGCCGCCGCACGCATTGGGAGAGCGTGCAGAGGGGGCAAAATGGTCGCTGCACGTTCTTTCAAGCTCATGCTGATTTCAGGCACCGCAATCACCACGCTAGGCTTCGCGCTGCCCACGGCGGCACAGGCGCAGTCCAAGGACGATACGACGCAGGAAGCCGTAACGCCGACCGGCGCGGCGCTGCCGGTATCGGACCAAAATCAGGACCTGCGCACCGACCCGAATGAAGTGCTGGTAACCGGTTCGCGGATCAAACAGGATCCAAACCGCTCGGCGTTGCCGCTGCAGATCGTTACTTCGCAGGAAATCCAGCGAAACGGCATTTCCAGCCCGGAGCAGCTGATCATGTTCCTCAGCAGCAATGGTTCGGGTGCTGACAATCTCGCCTCCAACGCGGATGTGACCACGGGTGCGCAGCGCGGCACCAACGGCCTCTCTGCCGCGAACCTGCGCGGGCAGGGGAGTGCATCGACGCTGGTGCTGCTGAACGGCCGGCGCGTGGCGGCACATGGGCTTTCAGGTTCGGCGGTCGACGTCAACCAGATCCCGTTCGCGGCGATCGAGCGCGTCGAAGTGCTGAAGGACGGCGCCTCCGCTATCTACGGCACCGACGCGATCGGCGGTGTGATTAACTTCATCACCAAGAAGGACTTCAAAGGTCTGGAGGTCGATGGCTTCAACGACATCACCCAGCATGGCGGCGGCAACATCTACCGCGTGTCGGGGACGACCGGCTTTGGCGATCTTTCCAATGACGGCTTCAACATCATGGGTGCCGTTTCCTATAGCTGGAACGAGATCCTGCGGGGCTCCCAACGCGATTTCGTGAACGGCAACCAGCCCAATCGCGGCCTGTCGATCGACACCCGCGGCACGCCAATCGCGACGATGTTCCCGCTGAACCCGAGCGCGGCAGGCGGTTTCCCGAACGGCACGCTGCTCGGCGGGACGAGCGGTGCCACGGTGCTGCCGGGCCTGGGCGCAAATGGCGCCAAGGCGTCGGGCGGCATCAATACCCTTAACCTGCCGGGTGGCGCCGGTTGCGGCACCATGGACGGCGGCATGGCCTATGATGCCCAGCTGTGGAATGCGCCGACCACGCAATATGCCTGTGCATGGGACACCGGCCGCGCAGCCGTGATCCAGCAGCCGATTGAGACGCTGACCTATTATGCCCGTGGGGTGGCCCGCATCGGCGGCTTGCACGAGGTTTCGATCGAACTGACGGGCTCCGATGCCAATTCGGCAAAGAGCTTTTCCAACGCGCAGGTGTCTGGCAACACCAGCAATCTCCCGCTCGCCTATCCGCTCAATTCGCTGACGGCGGCGACCTACAACCAGCTGTACAACGCGCTGATCACGGCATTCCCCAATGCCGGCATCCAGGCAAATTACGGCAAGCCGATCGCCTATCGCTGGCGTTGCGTGGCTTGCGGCAATCGCGAGTACAAGACGGAGTCGAAGACGTTCCGCGCGGCGCTGGCGGCGGAAGGCCCGCTGTTCAAGAACTGGGACTATCGCGCCGGTGCCTCCTATGCGCGCAGCGATGTCACGTCGGTGCTGGGCTCGGGCTATTATTATCGCGGCACGTTGGCAAACGGCGCGCCCGATCCGTCGGCGCCAACGGCGCCGGGGGCAAGCGCGCCCGGCTTGTTCGGGCTGCTCAACAGCGGCATCCTCAATCCGTTCACGATTGCACAGACGCCGCAGGCGATAAGCGGGCTCAATGCCATCTCCGCGGCCGGCACCACTCTCTATGGTGGTCGCTATGAGGTACGACAGTTCGACGGATCGGTCTCCGGGCCGCTCTTCCGTCTTCCAGGCGGCGAAGTGCAGGTTGCTGCCGGCGTCGACTATCGTCGCGAAACCTACACCTTCAACGGATCGGCGGCGGCTGCCGCGACGGCGCCCGTTATCTTCCTTGCGGCGTTCGACAATGTGAATGCATTGCAGCACGCAACCCGGAACGTGAAAGCAGCCTATGCGGAAGTATCTGTACCGCTGCTGCCGGAACTTGAATTGACGGGTGCCGTGCGCGTGGACGACTATTCCGGTTTCGGATCGACGACCAACCCGAAGGTGTCGTTCAAATTCACGCCGATCCGACAGATCATGTTCCGGGGATCGTATAACACCGGTTTTCGTGTTCCGAGCTTCAACCAGATCTTCAACGGTGTCACGGAAAGCCCCTATTCAGGCAGCGACCTGGTCGACCCGATCCGCTGCCCTAGCGGCGTTGCAAGTGCTACGGACCCGAAATGCGTGCTGATCCGGCCGAATATCTGGACCGGCGGCAACCTGAAGCTGGGGCCGGAAACGGCGAAGCAATTCAGCGTGGGAGGCGTTCTGCAGCCGATCCGTAATGTCAGCCTTTCCGTTGATTGGTGGTCGATTTCGGTCGACAACACCATCCAGCTGCTGACGCTGACGCAGCTGATCCAGAACGCCTCGCTGTTCCCGCAGAACTTCATCCGCGATCCGTCGACCAACGAGATCGTGACGATCGATGATCGCTGGGTAAATGCCGGCTCGCGACGTACGCAGGGTATCGAGTTCACCGCACGGGCAGGTTTCAACTTGCTCAACGGCCAGTTCACCACGGGTCTGGATGGCACGCTGCTTCTCAAGAAGCGCGAGAAGCTGACGCCGAATGCGGCCTATGGGCCAAGCCTGATCGGCGTTTATACGACCGCCGGCGACATCGGAAACCGCTGGAAACATAACGCGTTTGTCAGCTGGTCGAACGACAAGGTAGCGGTATCGCTGTCGCAGATTTTCCGCTCGGGGTACAAGAACCAGGCATTGCCGGGCATTGCGGCAGGCACCGTAACGCGGCCCGACTATAACCAGTATGTCAGCGACTATGTGATCTATAACTTGTCGGTAACGTACAAGGGACTGGCGCCGCACTACACGATCACGGCGGGCGTCCGGAACCTGTTCGACACCGATCCACCCTTTGCGATCACCTATGACGGCAATAGCGGCGCCGGCAGTTCGTGGGAGCCGCGCGTCGCCGATCCGCGTGGGCGGTCGTTCACGTTGTCCGCCCAGGTGAAGTTCTGAGGCCTCGCCTGCCGCGCGGCTATTTCAGCCGCAGCGGCAGGCCGGCCGCTACAAACTGAACTTCATCGGCCGCCGCAGCAATGGCCTGGTTGATCCGGCCGGCGGCATCCCGGAATTGGCGAGCGAGGGCGTTGTCGGGCACGATACCCAGCCCGACTTCGTTCGCGACGAGGATGACCGACCCCGTCGCCGCAGTAAGGGCGCTGACGAGGCCATGCGTTTCGGCCTCGATGTCTCGCGCGGCGGACATCAGGTTGGACGTCCAAAGAGTCAGACAATCAACCAGCAAGATAGTCTCGGGCGCCGTGTGGGCTGCGACGGCGGTCGCCAGATCGAGCGGCGCCTCGATCGTCTGCCAGCGGCTGCCCCGATCGCGCTGATGATGGGCGATGCGATCCGCCATTTCCGTGTCGAGCGGCTGCGCGGTCGCGATGTAGCGGAGCGCCCCGGAGAGGGCCTCGGCGCGTGCCTGCGCGTACCGGCTCTTGCCCGATCGCGCACCGCCCAGCACCAGCAATCGCGTCATGCCCGCGCCTCCTTCCCCAGCGCCAGCAATGCTGGGATGTCCAGATGTGTTTCCAGCGTCGCTGCGATTCCGTCCAGCGCTGCGTCAACCGAGGCGCGATAGTCTGCGCCTGTGGACGCGACACCGATACGCTCAAGCACAGCCTTGCGCAGCGCGCTGCTCGCGAACAGGCCGTGGAGATAGGTGCCCATCACGTATCCACCATGGCCGACGGCGCCGTCGGCGCGCCCGTCCGTGGTTTCGGCAAAAGGCGTGGCCGTGTCGGGGCCAAGGGTTTCGCCCATATGCATCTCATAACCCTCGAACGTCGCACCAAAGGCGCGCGCTCGGACCGGTCGCAGTGCCTTTTCGGATTTGAGGACGGTATCGACTGCGAGCAACCCCAGGCCGAGGACGCTACCGGGTGGCCCCTCGATGCCAGACGGATCCGCGATGCTGCGGCCGAGCATCTGGTATCCGCCGCAAATGCCCAGCATCGCGCCGCCCCGCCGGTGATGTGCGAGCAGGTCGATGTCCCAACCCTGTTCGCGCATCGCCGCCAGATCGGCGATCGTCGCCTTCGACCCAGGCAGGATCACCAAAGCCGCGTCGGCGGGAAGCGGTTGGCCCGGCGGGACCATAACCAATGCCACGCCGGGTTCGAGCTTCAGGGGATCGAGATCGTCGAAATTGGCGATGCGCGGCAGCATCGGGCAGGCGATCAGCGTGCGTCCGCCGGTAGCGGCCGCGCTGCGTTCGAGCACCACGGCATCCTCGCTGGGCAACCGTGCCGCGTCACTAAGCCATGGGACGACGCCAAAGCCCGTCCATCCCGAATGCTGCTCAATCGCGCGATAGCCATCATCGAACAGCGCTGGGTCGCCGCGAAACTTGTTGATCACGAAGCCGCGGATCATCGCTGCGTCGTCCGGATCGAGCACCGCGCGCGTGCCGACAATAGCGGCGATCACGCCACCCCGATCGATGTCGCCCACCAACACCACCGGAACCCCGGCGGCACGGGCGAAGCCCATATTGGCAATGTCGCCGGCGCGCAGGTTGATTTCCGCGGGCGAGCCGGCGCCTTCCACCACCACCAGATCGCATTCGCCGGAGAGGCGGGCATACGCAGCGAGTACTTCCGGCAACAGGGTTCCGCGCGCTTCCCGGAAATTGCCCGCATGGAGCGTGCCACGCACCTTGCCGCCGACGATTAGCTGTGATGCCTGGTCGGCCTGTGGCTTCAACAGCACCGGGTTCATATCTGCGTGCGGCGCAACCCGGCAGGCGAGCGCCTGCAATGCCTGGGCGCGTCCGATCTCGCCCCCGTCTTCCGTGACGGCAGCATTGTTGGACATATTCTGCGGCTTGAACGGCCGCACTCGGAGACCGCGATTGGCAAAGGCGCGACACAGTCCCGCCACCAGCACCGACTTGCCGACGTCGGAGCCGGTACCCTGCAACATCAGTGCAGCCATGCAAGTCCTCCCGCGATGAACCAGAGCATCACACATGCCGCGCGGTACAGCCTCACCCCCCGGCGGATGTCCGCAGCATCGGCCGTGCTGGTACCGTCACCAATCCAGGGCTTTTGATGCAGCACGCCGTCATAATGAACTGGCCCTGCCAGTCGAACATCCAGCGCGCCTGACATCGCGGCTTCGGGCCAGCCGGCGTTGGGCGAAGCATGCAGCCGCTTATCGCGCCAAAGGACGCGCCAGCCGCCAGCGCCCGCCAGACAGATTAGTACTGCAGATATTCGCGCGGGAATCCAGTTCATCGCATCGTCGGTTCGCGCTGCCGCCCAGCCAAAGGCACGCCAGCGCGCCTCGCGATGGCCGATCAGGCTGTCGGCGGTGTTTATCGCCTTATAGGCCCAGATGCCGGGAAGCCCCGCCACCAGAAGCCAGAAAAGCGGCGCGACGACGCCGTCGCAAAAGCTTTCCGCAAGGCTCTCGATCGCCGCACGTGCAATGCCGCTGGGTGTAAGCCGGGCCGTGTCGCGTCCGACGATATGGCCAACATGCTTCTGCGCAGCTTCAATATCGCTTCGCTCCAGCGCCGCGGCCACCGCTTCGACATGGACATGGAGACTTCGCTGGGCGAGCCCCGGAAAAGCGGCAAGCGCCACCAGCATCCAGCCATATCGCGCCCTGGCAGCAAGTGCGTCGACTGCTACCGCGGGCGCTGCGGCCACCACAAGCAAGAGGAGGACGGTCGCAACCCCCGCCAAGCGGCGCATGGTGTCGCTGCGCGTCGCACAATTCCATCGCGCCTCGCACGCGGTGATGATCCGCGCGAATGCGCCGACCGGATGGCCAATCCGGCGATACAACCATCCCGGCCAACCGAACGCAGCATCGAGCGCGAGTGCTGCCAATCCGACCGGTTCAACCATCGGTTAGCGCCCTATCCAGCCGGTGCAGCGCCGCCGCATCCGCCGGCACGCCCAATCGCAGCCAAATCGGATTTGCAGCGAAGGGCCGGGTGAGAATGTGATGCCGGGCGAGTTGGGCGAAAAGGTCTGGCGCGCGCTCGGTCTCCAGCAGCCGAAACAGCGGGCAGCCGCCGCGAGGCGTTAGGCCATGGCGAGCGAGCAATGCGTCCAGCCGCCGGGCCCTCTCTGGCAGCTCGGCCGCCATCGTCGCGATCCATGCACGGTCCCGATACGCGGCGGCGCCGATCGCAACCGCAGCGGCGGAAAGCGGCCAGCTGCCGAGTGCTGCACGCATTTTGGTCAGAAGCGGCTCGGGGGCCAGCAGGAAGCCCAGGCGTAAGCCCGCCAGCCCGAAGAATTTGCCGAAAGATCGGAACAGCGCGAGCGGGCGACCATTCGCGACCAGCGTGGCGATGCTAGCGCCAGGCACAGCATCCCCAAAGGCTTCGTCCACCACCAGCCAGCCGCCACCTGCCAGCCGCCCATTCACCATCTGGGCCAGCGCGGGCCGGGGAAGGATGGTTCCCGTAGGATTGGCAGGGTTGGCGAGCACGAGCGTCGCCGCGCCCAAGCGCGTTATCGCACCCGCTTCGATTGGGGCGCTTGAAGGAAACATCTCTCTATGGGTGCGATAACCGTCGGCCGGATGGAAGGCGGCACCGCCGAGCACACGCCCCAGCAACCGCATACCCAGTTCGCTGCCGGGTAAAGCGCAGACATACGCAGCGTCGATCCCGAAATGCGCAGCTGCCGCCGCTTCGAGCGCCGTGATGGCGGCGGGAGTGGGGAGGGTCTGCCAGTCGATCGGAACCGCCGCGGCGCCCGGCCAGGGCGTGGGATTTATCCCTGTCGAAAGATCGAGCCAGTCGGCCCGCTCTCCGCCATACCGGGCAATGGCTGCGTCTATATCGCCACCATGTAGCGTCAGCGCATCGCTCATCGCAACAGCTGACCAGCGAAAGTGGCGGCGAGCAGGCCGGTCTCAACCAGCTCGATTCCGGCACCATGGCCATCGCCGGAGATACCGCCGATCGTCCGGCAGAGCCAACGTCCCCACAGGAAGAACAGCAGCGGCGCGAGCGCCAGTTCTGGCAATATGGCAAAGGTCAGCAGCAACAGGATGGCCCAGAAGCCGATCGTATCCAGCCTGACCGCGCCGCAGAAGCGCATGCCAAGCCCTTGATGCAAGGGCGGCAGCCAGCGCGCCCAGACAAGCGGACCCATCCGTGCGGCGGCAGGGATCAGAGCGATGTACCACCTGCCGCCGCCGGTCAGCACTGCATGCAACAGTACGAGCTTGGCGAGCAGCTGCAGCACAACGGCGACAAGGCCGAAACTGCCGACATGGGGATCGGCGAGCACTGCGGCGATGCGTTCGCGGCCCTTGTGCGCGGCGCCGGCAGCATCGGCGATGTCGGCAAGCCCGTCGAGATGGAGCGCGCCCGTGATGCCGACCCACAGGAGCAGAGCCGCCAGGGCGGCGACCCAACCATCTACGGGTGCAAACAGCAGCGCTGGTGCGGTCATCACAGCGCCGATCACGCCGCCGACAAGCGGAAACCACCGTATCGACGCTGCGAAATCGGCAGCGTCGGCGTGGACTTGCGGCAGCGGCAGGCGCGTCAGAAACTGCAGGGCGACAAGGAAGCGCTTCACGCCACTAGCCCAATAATTTCGCCGCCCCCGGGATGCCCAGGCCATAATCTTATGGTCAGCAACGCGGCATGGGGCAGGTGGAACGCCCAGAGCGAAGGGAAATCGATCCGGCACGCCGCGGCAAGCGCGGCGCGCATCGTCCCGCCGTGGGCGACCACCAACGCGGTTCCCCGCAGCATTGCTAGCGCCGCACCGACGCGGGCAACCAATGCGGACCAGCTTTCGCCTCCCGGGGGCGGAGTACCACAAGGGTCGCGACGAAAGCGCGCCAGCGCGTCGGGATCGATGGCATCGAGTGCCATGCCGTCCCACACACCGAAATCCAGCTCGCACCACCGGGCATCTTCGTGCAGTGGCCGGTCGAAGGCGGCGGCAAGCGCGAGAGCGGGGGCGCGCGCCCGCGCCAAGGTGGAGCAATGGACGCTGTCGACCTCGAGCCGCATCGCGCGCGCCAGACAGGATTGCACGCCTTCGGGGGATGGCATGGCGTCCGTTCGGCCGATCAGCCGCCCGTCCACCTCGGTTGCTCCATGCCGTAACAGGTGTACCAGTACACTGCTCATGCTGCGCCGGCCACTCCTGCCTCGGCGAAGGTTGCCATCTCGGCGTGCACCTTCACTGCCGCGCGCAGGAGCAGTGCCGCGACGGCTGCGCCGCTGGCTTCGCCCAGGCGCATGTCGAGGCGCAGCAGTGGATCCAGCCCAAGCCGTTCGAGCAGCAAGCCATGTCCGGGTTCCGCCGAACAATGGCTGGCGATGCAGTGGGCCGTGATGTCCGGCGCCGCTGCCGCTAGTGGAGCCAGCGCCGCGCAGCAGATATATCCGTCCAGCAGCACGGGAATGCCATATTGCCGTGCTGCGAGCACCGCCCCGGCGATGGCCGCGATTTCGCGACCGCCAACGCGCCGCATCGTCTCGAATGCGCTGTGCGGGGCTCGGGCATGGTGGGTAATGGCGCGGGCGACCGCCATCCGCTTCGCCTCGAGCGCGGGGCCGTGTACGCCGGTGCCCGGCCCAACCCAGTCCGCTGGCTCGCCGCCAAAGCTGCGCTGGCATAGTGCGGCCGCACTTGCCGAATTGGCGATGCCCATTTCACCCAGAAGCAGCAGGTCGAGGGCAGGATCGACGGCCTGTGCGCCGATCGACAGGGCCGCGAGGCATTCCGCTTCGTCCATCGCGGGAGCCATGGTGAAATCGGCAGTGGGGCGGTCGATGTCGATCGGGACGACCTTCAGCGCCACATCGGCTGCATCCGCCAGCGCATTGATCGCTGCGCCGCCAGCCTCGAAATTGGCGACCATTTGTGCGGTCACTTCCGCCGGGAAGGCGCTGACGCCTTGCGCGGCGATGCCGTGATTACCGGCGAAGACAATCGCCTCCGCGCGTTCGATGCGCGGAATGGGCCGACCCTGCCATCCGGCGAGGAACAGTGCGATCTCCTCGAGCCGCCCGAGCGATCCCGCAGGCTTGGTAAGCTGCGCCTGCCGCGCCCGCGCTTTCTCCGCGGCGTGCATATCGGCATGGGGGAGCGCTGACAGCACGGCTTCAAAGGCTGCAACGCTGGGAAAGCCGCTCATTCGGGAAGCATTCCGGCGGGCGGGGTGCGGACAAGGAAGTGCCCTCGCACGCCCTGCGGCCATCGCGCATAGGGGACGCACCCGTCTTCGCTGGCGGCATATTCGGCCGCGAAATCGAGGATCGCGCGGGCATCATCGCTCTGCGGCGCAAAGCGTCCGAGCACATAGCCCATCCTCCCCGGACCGCGCAGATGCACCGTGCAATGCTCGGCGCACGCGAACAGGCAGGGCATGCGATGTACTGCGATGCCGCTATAGCGTTCGTCTCCCGCCGTCAGCGACTCCAGTGCTTCCGCAAGCCGTGCGCCACCGCGTACGCCTTCGGCATCCTCTCGCAGTTCCGCGCCATGACGGCAGGTACTGCACGCAACGATGGCGACGCCATCGGCAACGGGCCGCAGCATCGTCATCGCGACGCCCTCGCGCAGCTGAACGCTGCGCCCGCATGCGACATGAAAACACGAACTCGAACCATCAAAACCACTCCCGAGCCATCACGATGCACGTGCGGCGTTGGACGGGAGCAGCCTGAAACACGATCACGCGCGCCAGCGCCCCGCGCCACGCCGCGCGAGCCTTGCTGTCGTCGCTCGAGGAAATCCCCGCCCGGTCGGCGCACCCTGTCCGCCCGAGGAACGACCGCGAACGGCAGGTCTCCTGGCTTGCGGGTCCATGCCTCAGTCCGGCCGCCTTCTCGGGCATCGAAACGCCCAATGGCATATGGCCGAACGGCTCGCCGCTCACAGTTGCAGGGGCAGCCGGGGTCTTGAACCCCGTTCCCTTTTAATCCCCTCTCGGGGAACCGGTCGCGTGTGACGGGTTAAGGGGTTTGGAGCCGCCGATCAAGCCGGAGGCAGAACGAGCTGTAGCCGGGGGGCTTTACTGATAGATCTGCGCGCTGACGGGCAACAGGTCGTCCACCCGGACCAACAACGTCAACAGGTCGGTCAGCGCTTCCGATCCTTGTCCCAGCCGACGGACACCATGCAGCGCGTGGGTGGCAGCATAGGTGCTGGCGATGACATCGGCGAGATCGGGGTGGCGCGCGATCAACCCTTCGTTCCGGTTGACGCGCACGAGCAACCACGCCGCCTTATGGGCGGCGTCAACGAGCTGGATGCGCTCGGAAGCGAGAAATGCCCAGCTTCCCGTTGCCTCGATGACGGCACTGGACAGCGACTCCAGCGCGTCGATGAGATGCCGTGGCGTGGACATGGTGGCTTCCTCAAGGTGCGCAGCAATACGCCGGTCGGTAGTCTCGTTCGTCCGCCAGCTACGCACCCGCGGCACCCGCTTGCGCGGCAGGACCGTTTCGTTTCGATTATCGCGTGTGGCGTGCATAACCATAACGAATTTCCCTGCTGCTCAAGGCTTTCCATGCCGCAGTTTGAAGGCGGCAACAGTGGCCAAGGCCACAGTCTCAATGTGATTTTTCGCACATGTGAACGGGGGCGTCGTGACCGCTCGTGCGAAAACCCACAGACATTTTCCACTCCCTTGATGCAGCTTCTCGCCGGGATCGCGTGGTGGCCGCGTTGCGCAAAGAGGGGGATGTACGATGCACAAGATGATCAGCAGCAAACACCTTGAGTCCGTAAGCGATCTTACGCTCACTGCGCCGATCCGGCAGGGATTTGTCGATGCGTTCGAAAGCGTTACGTTCGAATCGCGACTGCGCATGGTGCTCAAGGGGTTGTTCAAGCTTCGTGCGACTGCGCGCGAACATTCCGCCCGGCAACCCTTTGTGGATACCTCGGCACGCATCCACTCCCTGCTCGATTATCGTATCGCCATCCTGGATACAGAGCCGAAACGGTTGTTGTTGGGTGCCACCTTCGATCGCCCGCTCGAGCCCTATATGCGGCTGATCTGGAATCCGCTGGGTCCGTTGCTCGACCTGATCTTTTGTAACTGCGAAGGCTATGTCACGGCCACCGAGCATGGCTTTCCGGACTATCTCGCATGGGTGCGCCAGAGCCAAGTCGACAGCAATTTCTTCTTCTCCGCAAACGGCAACAGCATCGACGATATGCAATATGCGCTGCATATCGAGCGGCTGGAGCGCGAGGCGCAGGCCGGGGTGAACCCGGCGACCGTTACCATCGAGGATCCCGAGCTAGCCGCCAAGCGTCTGCGCGAAGACCCGGCTACCAAGCTGGAAAGCGACCGGATTGGTGTAGAGGCGCTGGTTGCGCTCTATCGGCTGACCGATGTTTATCCCCCGGACCATCGGGAGGGCGACGGCCGCTATCTGCTCTGGGCCGCCCAGCATCTGCTGAAGGGTTGGAATGTCGATGCGCTTGCGCCGGTCCACAAGCTGGCTGTGGCCGAGCAGTTGCAATGGCTTGCGCAGCCGGGCGCGCCCGACCAGACGGCACCCAAGCCGCAGCGGCTGACCTATCAATCCGCCGATGTCCAGGGCGGCATCATTCATAACTATGGCCGCAACCATCACCCGGTGCAGCATGGCGCATTGCTCTTGATGCGGATCACCGATCCCGTCGCTGCACGGCGGTTCGTCGGCACGCTGCCGGTGTGCAGCGAAGCCGATGCCGAAGCAGGGATGGAAGCGGGCGGGGCGTTTCTCAACCTTGCTTTTACCCGCCACGGCATCGTCAATATCGGCATCGCGGCGGAAGATCTGGCGCAGTTTCCGCAAGAATTCCGCGAAGGGATGGAGGATCGTGCCGGCCTGCTCGGCGATCTGCGCGAACACCATCCGCGGCGCTGGCGGCTGCCGGCCCGCAACTGGCCCAGCGGCGTGCCCGCAGCAGGCGCGCCGGTGGTCGAGTTGAACGAAGTCGATATCGTCGTGCAACTGCGCACCACCCATCGCCATCGCGGCGAATATCGGGTGGGCGATACCCATCATCCGCTCCACGCCGAAATCGTGCAGATCGCCGATCTGGGTGCGGCAAACGGCGTGCGGCTGCTGTCGGTCGAGCCGATGTCGCGAACCAGCCTGGGCACCGGAAACGAGCATTTCGGCTTCGCCGACGGTATCAGTCAGCCGCACTTTGCGACTTCTGCCGCTGCGGATTCGCACGCACTGCCGCTCGGCGACCTGTTCTGGGGCTATGGCAACAGCCGGACTGACGGTGCGCCGCCCGCGAACCCAATTCTCGACAACGGCACTTTCCTGGTGGTGCGCAAGCTGCATCAGGATGTGGCGGCGCTGCGCAAGTTCGTCGCGGACGAAGTCGCCGCCGGCAATGCTTCGTCCGAATGGGAATTGCTCGGCAAAATGATGGGCCGCTACCCCGATGGTACGCCGCTGGCTGCGCCGCACGCTGGCGCCCGTGCCAACAGCTTCGATTACGCCGATGACCCGCAGGGTGAACGCTGCCCGTTCCAGGCGCATATCCGCCGCACCAATCCCCGCCTGAAGGCACAGGATGCCAGCAACCTGCCGACCCCGCGTATCCTGCGCCGCGGCATGAGCTATGGCCCGCTCTATGACGACGATCCCGCCGCCGAACGCGGGATCATGTTCATGTGCTACAATGCCAATCTGTCCGAGCAATATGAGACGATCCAGCGCTGGATCAACGGTGGCAATTCCAGCGGCGTCGCGTCGTGGCAGAACGATCCGCTGATGGGCGTGCCACCGGCCGAGGGGACCTCCGTTTTCCGGTTCCTGGAAGACGGCCAGGTGCGGCGCGTGACGCCCGAGACCTTCGTGCGGTTGCAATGGGGCGCCTATCTGTTCGTTCCGTCGATGAAGGCGATCCGCCATATCGCCGAAATGCCGGGCTATGCCGATGAGGGCGCGCGCATGGCGGCCGTAGAGGCCGCAGCGGCGGACGAGGCGCGGCCCAAGGTCCAGCAACTGTTGGCATGGGCGCAAGGCACCCCCGACGAGCGCATCGCGGCCGGTCGCGCCTGGAAAATCGAGATCGAGGATTTCGCCGCCAAGGATCCGGGCGAAAAAGATGAGGCGCGCGGCCTGTGGGCGGCAATCCGTGCCGACCATGGCGGCGTGCTGCGCGTGCCCTATGGCATGGCCGAGGATGGCAATCCCCAGGAGGAAGTGGTGCTGGCTGCCAATCGCGAACTGGTGATGCAGGTCTATAACGACCCGGACGGCGTCTATTCGATGTGTGGCCAGATGGAGCGCATGCGCGCTTCGTTCGGCGAAATCTTCCTCGGCATGGATGAAAGCCCGCTTTATCATGAGAAGGCGGATCACACGAATGCGGCAATCTTCGCGATCAGTGAGGAAGAAGCGTTCACCGTCTCACGCGCGCTAACCGACCAGTGGCTGGGCTTTGTCCGCCAGGAAATGCATGGCGCGTTCGAGGGCGGGGTGGAAATCGACCTGCGCCGCGACTTCATCAACCGCATCCTCGCGGGCGTGTGCAATGCCTGGTTCGGCATCCCCGACGGATTCCCGATCCCGCAGTTCAACGAACACGCGCTCGATCGGGTCGACCGTACCTATGTCGATGCCGCCGGCTGGGGCTGGCAGCCGATCGGCAGCGGTCCGGGCGAGCGGTTGCCGCATTGTCCCGGCGATTACATGGCCCCTTCGCGCTATTGCTTCTATCCCGATCCCCACCCGCGGGTGCAGGCCTATGGCCAGGCGCACGGGCAGGGACTGCGGGCGGCGGTACGCGAGCATTTCCAGGCGCTGCGCCGGCTCGGCAAAGTGCCGCAGGCGCGCCTCGCAAAGGCGATGGCGGAAATGTTCCCCGACGACGACGAACTGGCGCGGACGCTGATCGGCGTGATGACCGGCTTCCTGCCGCCCGCCGATGGCAGCCTGCGCTGGGCCTTTTACGACTGGCTGGAGGAAAAAACATTGTGGCGGGTGCAGGACGCACTGCTCGCACAAACGGACCCTTCACCCTATGCTCGCGCCAAAGCGGCTCTGTGGGAACCGTTTGCGCGGACGATGCAGAAGCGTCCGTCGCCCGACATGCTGTGGCGTACCGCACTGGCCGATCACCAACTGGGCGGCGTGCCCGTGCGCAAGGGCGAGCGGGTGTTCATCAGTATCATCTCGGCAATGTCTGAGGACGCGGCGAACGGTGTGCTAGACATCGGCCCCATCTTTGGCGGCAAACGCACCGCCGATCGCGCTACGGATCCTTTCCCGCTCCACGCCTGCCCGGCCTACAAGGCGGCGATGGGGACAATGCTCGGCATGGTGAGCGGTTTGCTCGAAGCAGGGCGGATTGAGGCGCTACCGGCACCGCTACTGATAAAGCTCACTGATCCGGTAGTGGTGCCGTCGGCGACAACCGCACCGACGCCGTCGGATCAATATCCAGCGCCCGCAGCGCAGCCAGCGCCGCCGCCAGGCTGCCCGGCGCACGCTGGTTGACGGGGGTGAGGGTGGCGCGGAGCAACTGCGTCACCGCTACATCGTGCCGGGCGCCGCGTGCATGCGCGACGGCCTCGGCACGGTCGAGATAATGGTCGGCCGGGCGGCGAATGCCGCCCGGCTCCGCTAGCCGTGCAAGCGCTCGAAGCGCCATCGCTTCGCCAAGATGGTCGTGGCGCTGCGCGCGTCGCAGCGCACCTGCGGCGTGCCGCCGCGCCCCGGAGACGTCGCCGGCGATCGCCTGTACTTCTGCCAGCCAGCCATAGCCAAGCGACAGGAACTGGTTGCGTCCATTGCCGGCCAGCCAGCCGAGCGAGTCCAAAAGAATCGGGACGGGGTCAAAGTCGCTGTCTGTGGACCAGCGCGCATAAGCAAGCATCGCGCGGCTCATCGCCAGCGAATAGCGGATGCCAATCCGCTCCGAAAGCTGGGCGGCGGCCTTCGCATGGGTCGTCGCTTCCTCAAAGCGATATTGCCACAGGCAAACTGCCGCGCGCTGCGTAAGGATCGATATCTGTATTTCGCTCGGTGCTCCGCGTGCTGCAGCCGTCGCCGCGTCGAAATGCGCGTGTGCTTCTTCAAAGCGTGTAAGATCCCCCAGCGCGAAAGCCTTGCACGACAAAGCATAGGCCAGCGCAGACGAGCCTCGCCCGTTTCCTGAGGCGCGACGCGCGGCGATCGATTCGTCGAGCAGCGCCATGCCTTCCACATAGTCGCTTGCCGCAGTGCGTGCCTGTCCCAGAGAGGCGCGCACTTGGCTGGCAAAGGCATGATCCTGGGTTGCGAGCGCTGCAGCGAGCGCCTGTTCGGTCAGTGTGATCGCCCTGGCCAGGTCGCCCAGGCCATAATGGATGAACCCCAGCCAATAGAGTGCCCATGCCCCGGCCGCCGTATCGCCGCGTTCCGCTGCCCGATCGACCGCGCGGCGGAAGACAGCAAGCTGTTCGGGTGAAGGGTCGAACACGCCCGCGCGCCCGTATCGTTGGGCAACCCGGCTCCAGCGCATGGCATGTTCGGGTGTAGGCGGTAGCCGGTCGAGCGCAGACAGCGCGGCCTGGTAATGTGCCTGCGCCCGGTCGAGCGCGGACAGCGCAAGCGCCCGGTCTCCGGCCCGTTCTGCATAATCGGCCGTCGCGAGATCGTCACCGCCCTGGCCGTAGTGCTGGGCGAGTGCCTCGACCGGCTCCTCCTCGCCCTGTTCAGCCGCCGCCTCCCGGATCGTCCGCGCGATCCGCAAGTGCAGATCGCGTCGTTCATGCAGGCCAATGGCGTTATACACTGCCTCGCGCGTGATGCCGTGCTTGAAGCGCAGCGTATCGGCTGCGTCGCCGGGAAACAGAAAGTCCTGGTCCGCCAGACGTTCGAGCAACGCACTATCCGCCGCCAGCCCCGTAACCCGCGACAGGAGCGGGTGGGGGACGACCGTGCCGATCACCGACGCGGCGCGCAACAGAGCGGCCTCCGGCGCCGGCAGCCGGGCATAACGCGAACCGATCAGCGTATCGATCCAGGCACTTGCCGGACTGGGGCTAGCCTCGAACCGGCCCGCGTCGATTGAGTGGCAAAGCTCCTCAATGAACAGCGGATTGCCGCCCGATGCCTGGCGCACGGCAGTTACCAGCATCGGGTTTGCTGCCGGTGCCAGTGACTGCACTACCCGGTCAGCTTCCGCCCGCTCCAGCGGCGCCAATTCGACCGTGTCGCCGGGAATGGGCGGGGCCGGCGTGCGGACCGTCAGCAGGATCAGCAGCGACAAGGCGGCCTTGCTGGAGATCGCCGCGAGCATTTCGCGGCTGGCATCGTCGGCCAGATGCCAGTCGTCGATAAACAGGATGGCTGGGCGCATTTTCGCCGCTGCAAGGATGGGCTCCACAACGCCATCAATCGGGAGCGGCAATAATGTGGTTGCCGCCCGCGCGATTTGTTGGAAGGGCTGCAAGGGAGGCGCGTCGATCTCGCATATTCCGCGCAGCGCGGTGTAGCCCCCTCCGCCTGCCTCCCGCACGAACTCGTCGGCCAGCCGGGTCTTGCCCACTCCGGCCGGACCGGCAAGCGCCAGCACGACAGCCGCATTGCTCGCCCGCGCCCGCGCAAAAGCTTCCTCGACTCGCAACCGCTCTGCCAAACGACCGACGAACGGCGTCAGCCCACTTCGCACGCTGGCGGCATAACGGCTGTGCGCCGAGGAGCGGCCCGACACGAGCAGGGCAGGCAGCGGGGTCTTTCTACCCTTGATACTCAGCGCGCGCCGCTGGAAATCGAACCGATGCCGTTCAGGGCCCAATCCAGCATCGCTGACCAGAATTTCGTCCGGCCCGGCAGCGTCACACAGTCGGGCAGCAATATTTGTGGCGGCGCCGGGCAATTCGAAGCGGCCGCCCAGCTCGTCACCCTGCCGCAACAGCACCAGCCCTGAATGAACGCCCGAATGCAGCCGCAGCGATATGCCGGCGCGGCGCCAGGGGCCATCCATTTCCCGCACTGCGTCATGCAGATCGAGCGCCGTGTCCACCGCGCGAATGGCGTCGTCCTCGCGCGTCCCGGTATGACCGAAGATGGCGAGCATGCCGTCACCACTGACCTGAGCGACGGCACCGTCGTGTCGTGCGACGATCTGTTCGTAGCATTCCCGCAGGGCGCCAATGATCTCGCCATATTCCTCCGCTTCCAGCCTGTCGGCGAGTTCCGTCGATCCCGACAGATCGGCAAAGAGAATGGCGAGATACCGCCGTGTCGCAGCGGGCTTTCCGGCTGATCCGGAAGCGGCAGTCATAGGCACTGGCTGTGCGAAGACAGCCCTGGATACGCGAGTTTACACGGTTTCATGGTACCCCCGACCGCCATTCTATTGGAGATAGGTTGGCAGGGCGGCAACCGGGTTGAGCACCCAATTCGGTTCAGGACTGTAGTTTGCAGCGCAACTAACCCACGCTAATGCAGCCGATATGGCAGTTTCTCGGGGACGTATCGAGTGAGCGGGGCAACGGTGCCGGCCGAAATAATGGCGCGCGTCTTCCCGAAGCTGTTGGCCGATCGGCTGGCCCATACAGCGGCAATGATGTCTGCGCGTGCCGGCCGGATGCTCCTGTCGCTCGGGGGGCCTTCCGACCACGTCTATATCGTCGCGCGCGGGCGGGTTCAGGTAACATTGTACTCGCTTGGTGGCCGCGAAGTTATCCTCCGCGATATGGGGGAAGACGAATTGTTTGGAGAGCTGGCGGTGCTGGATGGCGCGCCGCGCTCCGCTTCTGTCGTCGCGCTGACCGACTGCCAGCTAGTAACCATCGATGCTGCCGCCTTTCGCACGGCGGTCAGCGAGATTCCGGAGGCTGCCCTTTGGCTGGCACGCCGGCTCGCCGCCCAGATTCGCGCCCTTACCGAAAGAGTGTTTGAACTCAACGCATTATCGGTCCGTAGCCGTCTGCACTGTGAGCTGTTGCGCATGTGCCAGGCCGAACCGGGCGCTGCCGAAGCCCGGATCGAGCCGGCGCCGACTCATGCCGAGTTCGCCGCGCGAGTGGGCACGCATCGAGAAGCGATCACCCGCGAACTCGGCTATCTGGCGCAGCAGGGCATCATCACGCTCCGCCGCCGCGCGATCACCGTCACCGATGTACCTGCGCTCGCCCGGCTGGTGCGCGCGGCGATCGGCGAGGAAGCAGCCGGCTAACGCTCAACCAGCAAAGAGCGGCAGCGGTTCTTCTGCGTCCCCGGATGAGAGATTCGAAACCGTAACCCCGACCAGCCGGATACCGGTCTGCGTCGGCAATACCAGCCGTACCAGCTCGAGTGCCAGTGCGTGCAATTGGCCGTTATCGCGGACTGGAGTAGGCATGCTGCGGCTGCGCGTGACGATGCGAAAGTCGGCAAACTTTATCTTCACCGTGACGGTGCGACCGAATATCCGGGTGCGATTGCACCATTCCCACACATCCTCGGCCATGCGGGCGACACCCGCCTCGATAGCGGTTGCGTCGAACAGATCGGTGCTGAAGGTCGTTTCGGTGCCCGAGCTCTTTCGCTCGCGGCTGGGATCGACCGGCCGGTCATCCTCGCCGCGTGCGATGGCGTGATACCATTCCGCCGCGCTGCCGAAATGGCGCCGCAGCACTTCGATGGGGACCGCCTTCAATTGCGCGCCAGTCTGAATGCCCAGACGCTCCATCCGTGCGGCCGTTTTAGGCCCGACCCCATGGAAGCGGGACACCGGCAGCGCCTCCACCCAGTCCGGCCCCATCTCGGGCGTGACCGCAAACTGGCCATTGGGCTTGCGGTGATCGGACGCAAGCTTGGCGAGAAATTTGTTGTACGAAATGCCGGCTGAAGCGGTGAGCCCGGTTTCTGCGAGAATGCGGGCGCGGATTTCTTTCGCGGTCGCCCAGGCGGTGGGAATCCCGCGGCGATTGTCGGTAACGTCGAGATAGGCCTCGTCGAGCGACAGCGGCTGGATGAGGTCGGTATAGTCGGCGAAGATCGCATGAATCTGGCGCGAAACGGCGCGATAGACCTCGAAGCGAGGGCGTACGAAGATAAGCTCGGGGCAGCGCCGCACGGCAGTGACCGAAGCCATGGCCGATCGCACGCCATAGCGCCGCGCCTCATAGCTGGCCGCTGCGACCACCCCGCGCGCGGCACCATGCCCAACCGCCACGGGTTTACCACGCAGGTCAGGGTCGTCGCGCTGTTCAACCGAGGCGAAGAACGCATCCATGTCGATATGGATGATCTTGCGGATCGGTGTGTCGGACATCGCGCCATCCTATACCGTCATGCGAACAAATATGGAACTCGCGTTCGTTGCGGCTGCACTGCTTCGTAACAAAATATTGCTGGAACCTGGCGTGTGCCTAAGATGCGTTGACCCTCAGAGGCCTGAAACCTACCTCCCGGAGATGCTCGCAGGCGAAACCGTGATGACCCAGCCGACCATCATTCTGGTCGAGGACGATCCCCAGCTCCGCACGCTCACCGCGCGGGCGCTGCAGGAGCATGGCTATACTGTGCGTCCCGCTGCCTCGGCGCCGGAAATGTGGCTAGCGCTTGATCAGGGGCCGGCCGATCTAGTCCTGCTGGACGTGATGCTGCCGGGCACCAGCGGGATCGATCTTTGCCGCACGCTTCGCCAGAAGAGCGCCATCCCGATCATCTTCATTTCCGCCAAGGGCAGCGAGACCGATCGCGTCGTCGGGCTGGAGCTGGGTGCGGACGACTATCTCGCCAAGCCGTTCGGGACACGCGAACTCGTGGCGCGGGTGCGCGCGGTGCTCCGCAGGGGCGGCACCGAGTGCGATCCGGCGGAGCGCCAGCACGGCCTGATCGAATTCGATGGCTGGACCGTGAACCTGCCGCGCCGCGAGCTGTTCTCACCGACCGGGGCAGTGGTCGACCTCACGGGGGCAGAATTCGATCTGCTTGTGGCGCTGTGCGATCACGCCGGCCGGGTGATTTCGCGCGAACGGCTGATCGAGCTGTCACGCACCCGGCTGGGCGACAGTTCCGACCGCAGCATCGACGTGTTGGTCAGCCGGCTGCGGCGCAAATTGTCCGATGCAGGCAAATCGGCGCCGATCGTTACCGTGCGCGGCATCGGCTACACGCTCAACGTGCCCGCGACGCGCCGTTGAAACGGCTGTTGCATACGCCCTTCGGCCTGATAGGCCGCATATTCGCAATATTGTTGCTGACGATCCTGATCGAATTCAGCATCAGTACGCTGCTCTACGAGCGCGCGAGCCAGTTTTCGGTGCGCGACGACGAGGCACGACGCCTGGCAGAGCATCTGGTGATTTCCCGTAAGCTGCTCGCCGAGCAACCGCCAGCTACGCGCAGCGATCTGGCTGCCGAACTTACCACATCGCGCTACGAAATCCGGTGGATGCGTGCGTTGCCGGCAGGGCTCCGCACAGCATCGGAGCTCGACCGTATCCACAACCAGGTCGTGCTATGGGAGCCGGCGCTGGTCGCCACCGACCTGCGCCTGCGCTTCACCGCCGAAGGGCGCCACGGGCTGATCGTGGGGGCGCTGACGCTGCCGGACGGAAGCTGGCTCTATTTTCGCACGCGCGAGCAGGTGCACCAGGCCGATCTCGGTTCCGCCCGCATCCTGCTAGCGCTAACCCCGGCGTTGGCGCTCATCCTGATCGGCGGGCTGCTCGTCCGCCGCATGTTGCTGCCGATGCGAAGACTGGCCGAAGCGGCAGAGCGTGTCGGCACCGGGAAGGTACAGGAAGTGGAAGAAGCCGGCCCTCGCGAGCTGCGGCGGGTCATCGCAGCCTTCAACCGGATGCAGGCGCGTATACAGCACCTGATCGCCGATCGGACCCAGGCGCTGGCGGCAGTGGGCCACGATTTACGTACACCGCTCGCGCGATTGCGGCTGCGCGCCGACGGGATCGCGGACACGGAAGTGCATGCGGCGGTGGAAGCCGATCTGGCTGAGATGGAGGCGATGATCGGTTCGCTGCTCGCGTTTCTGGGTGGGGAGGGGGAGAAGGAAGTCCCGGCGCGTGTGGATGTGGCCGTGCTTTGTGCGACGATTGCCGACGATCAGGCGGATCATGGCCGCGACGTAACCTATGAGGGCCCTCCGCATCTGGAAATCGCCCTCCGCCCGGTACTGCTGAAGCGTGCGCTCGGTAATCTGGTGGAGAATGCCGTTCATTATGCCGGGCACGCCCATATCCGGCTGACGGCGAAGAAGACGGAGATCAGCATCGCGGTCAGAGATCGCGGCCCGGGCATCCCGCCCGAAGAGCTCGACCGCGTGCTGCAACCCTTTGTCCGACTCGACAGCGCACGCTCGCGCGACACGGTGGGGTTCGGCCTGGGCCTCGCCATCGTCCAGCGCGCGATGGAGGAAGAGGGGGGACGCTTCATGCTCCGTAACCGCGACGGCGGCGGGCTTCACGCCGAATTGACAATTCCGCGCCGCTAGTTGTTGACGCAGCAACACTTTCTTACCAACGCGCCGCAACGCAGCAAATCCTGATCCCTAGCTTCGGTCGGCAAGGTCGTCCGCCCCGGACGGCACCGAAGCAGGAGCAATGCCGTGAACGAACTCATCGGACGCGTATTCGCCTTTGAGAAGCAGGTCTTCCCGAACCAGAGCGCACTTTATTCGAAGCTGGCGGCGGACGGGCAGAGCCCCAAGGCGCTGATGATCTCCTGCGCGGATTCGCGCGTGGTTCCCGAACAGATCATGCAGGCCCAGCCCGGCGATCTGTTCGTGTGCCGCAACGCCGGCAACATCGTCCCGCCCTTCGCCACGCTGAATGGTGGTGTTTCCTCGACCGTCGAATATGCTGTGGCGGCCCTGGGCGTGCGGGACATCATCGTGTGCGGTCATTCCGATTGCGGCGCGATGAAGGCGCTGATGAACCCGGCAATGCTGGACGGCATGCCGAATGTCGCCGCCTGGCTGCGCCACAGCCATGCTGCGCAATGCGTGGTCGAGCGAGGGTATCCAGACCTCGACAATGCCGACGCGGTTCGCGCGGCCAGCCTAGAAAATGTCGTCGTCCAGCTTGCCCATCTGCGCACCCATCCTTCGGTGGCCGCGGGTATCGCGCGTGGGGAAATCGCGTTGCACGGCTGGTTCGTCGACATCGGCGCTGGCGTTATGCTCGGGCTTGACGGCCAGACTGGCCGCTTCGTGCCGATCCGCGAAGATCGTCCGCTGCCGGTGGCGCTGCCGGCCGGCCAGCGCCTCGCGCTCGACGCGCCGATGCTGGAGGCGGCCGAGTGAGCAGCGCCGTGCCTCTCGAAAAGCCCAAGGGGTTCGCCCGCGATCTCACGGCGTCGATTGTCGTATTTCTGGTGGCGATGCCGCTCTGCATGGGCATTGCCGTCGCCTCTGGCGTCCCGCCCGAAAAGGGGCTCGTGACCGGCATCATCGGCGGTATCGTCGTCGGCGTCCTCGCCGGCTCGCCGTTGCAGGTTAGCGGGCCGGCGGCGGGCCTTGCCGTCATCGTCTTCGAACTGGTGCGTGAACAGGGCCTGTCGGCACTGGGGCCCATCCTGATCCTGGCCGGTCTGATCCAGGTCGTCGCCGGCGTGTTGCGCGTCGGCGGCTGGTTTCGCGCGATCTCGCCTGCGGTAGTGCATGGTATGCTCGCCGGCATCGGCGTGCTGATCGTGGTCGGGCAGTTCCATGTGCTGTTCGATGCGAAGCCGCTGTCGAGCGGACTGGCTAATCTCGCCGCCATGCCCGGTCGTCTGCTCGGCCTGTCGCCGAACCTTGCGTCGGCCGAACTCGCGCTGCTGCTGGGTATCGTCACCATCGTCACCATGCTCGGCTGGGACAAGCTGCGCCCGGCCGCGCTGCGACTGGTGCCGGGCGCGCTGGTTGGGGTGGTAGCGGCCACGCTGATCGCCTTCGCCTTCGGCCTCAACGTCACGCGCGTCGATGTTCCGTCGAACATCGTGTCGGCCGTCGCACTGCCCGAAGCAGGGTTTCTGGGCCGGTGGCTGGATCCGACGGTGATTACCGCTGCGTTCGCACTTGCCTTCATCGCCAGCGCCGAGACGCTGCTGTCAGCCGCGGCCGTCGACCGGATGCATGACGGCGTCCGCACGGACTACAACAAGGAATTGCGGGCACAAGGTATCGGCAATCTGCTTTGCGGTGCTGCCGGCGCCTTGCCGATGACCGGGGTTATCGTTCGTAGCTCGGCCAATGTGCAGGCGGGGGCGCAGTCCCGCTGGTCCGCGGTGCTGCACGGCGTCTGGATACTCGGCTTCGTTGCGTTGCTCCCCTGGCTGTTGCGCGAGATACCCATGGCGGCGCTAGGCGCGGTCCTGGTGGTGACCGGCGCGAAACTGGTAAACCTCAAGCATGTCCGTCACCTGTTCGGCCATTATGGCCTGTTGCCGGCGGCAATATGGGCCGTCACCTGCGTCCTGGTCGTTGCCGAGGATCTGCTGACCGGCGTTCTGGTCGGTATCGCGTTGTCGCTGCTCGAACTGCTTCCGCACGTTCGACGCCTGGGGTTGAAAGTGGTGGAACAGGATGTTGCCGGCGCTCGCACGATCTCCCTCGACGGCGCCGCGACCTTTGTCACTTTGCCCAGGCTGCTCGACAGGCTGGAGGCAGTGCCGCGCGATGCTGTGGTTCGGCTCGATGTCTCGCGGCTCGGTGCTCTCGACCATAGCTGCGCCGAAGTGCTGAAGGACTGGCTGCAGCGTCGTCGCGCCAGCGGCAATACGGTCGAACTGTCGGGCGCGAACGGCAAGATTGCTGCCTTGGCGGCGTGACGGCCAAGATTTGTAACAATGGGGCAATTTGCGAGAAGGGTTCCATCGTTACACGAAAGCACCGGGCCGGCGCGCTTGACCGGCGACAGCCTACCAACCCTATCGCCGCCGACGCGCCGGACGCGGACCCATCCGGCCCCCTGGTTCCCCAGACCAGCGGCGGGCGGCGTGCGCCGGCCCATTCCCCCATCCCCCGGCCGCGCCGCCAAGCCGGTTCGGTTTCGCAAACCCGAGACCCAGAACGCCGCCGCCCGGTCCCCGGACGGCGGCGTTCCGCTGATATATAGACGGCGCCGGCCATGGCCGGCCCGCTTCCGCTCAGAAGGTACCGCGCAGGCCGATCAGGACCTGTCTGCCGGGCTTGTACTGGGTGAACGTTGCGTTGGGGAACTGGAAGTAAGAACGCAGCGTCGCATTGGTGAAGTTCGACACGTTGATCGTCAGCTGCGGCGCCTTCTTGACCCCAAGCAGCTTGTCGAGATCGAACGCCGAGGAAAAATCCCAGCTGGTGTAATCGGCGTTGAACAACGCAGCCGCGGGGATGCTGTTCTGCGGATTGCCGCTGCTCTGCGAGCCTTCACGCGATGTAACCGACACCCGCAGCATCACGCCGTTCCGTTCGTAATAGCCGGTGATGTTGTAGGTAAAGGGTGCCACGCCATAGGCCTGCGCCGGGCCGTCGCTGGTCTGGTCGACGATCGTGGCGTTGGCATTGAAGCCGAAGCCGTGCACGCCAATTTTCTGCGTGAGGAAGTCGAGCGGCTGCACCCACTGGAATTCCAGGCCGTTGATCTTCAGCTTGTTCGGCACGTTGACCTGGCTGGTGACCAGCACCGTCGCCTGGCTCGGGCCGCCACGCGAGTTGATCGCGATCTGCTGGGTCGGGTTCAGCGTGTCATAGGTGATGCCATATTGCGCCAGCGCCGAGAAGGGCACGGTGCTGTTCGCGTTGGTGGTGAAGCCCTCGATCGACTTGCGGAAGGCATTGAAGCTGATCACGCCCTCACGGCCAGTATAATATTCAAAGCCCAGGTCGAGGTTTGTCGACAGATAGGGCTTCAGCGCCGGATTGCCGATCGTAGCCTGGTCGGCCGAGGGGGCGCCGAAGCTCACGCCCGGCAGTTGCGCGGACGGATCCGGCCGGGTCATCGTCTTCGAGGCGGCGAGGCGCACCACTGCGTGCGGCCCCACATCATAGGCGAGGGTGGCCGCCGGCAGCCACTGAGTATAGTTGTTGCGGGTGGTGACGATGGTGACGAGGTTCGGATAGCGGCTGCCGTCGGCGATCTGCGCGCCCGACGAATTGACGTTGCGCGGATCGGCGACCGAAACGCGGCCCTGGATCGTCTGGATCGTGTTGACGTAGCGCAGACCGATGTTGAACCGCAACATGCTCCCGCCGAGCTGCTGCTCGCCGTTCAGCGTGGCGAAGGCGGATTTGACGACTTCGCGAATATAGCCGCCGCTGGCGCCGGTATTCGAGCCGCCGCTCTCCGGTGTGTTGTCGTGGAAGCTGTCATAGTTGCTCGCCTTGCGGAATGCATCCCAGTCGACCGTGACGAAACCGGCGGGGCCGGGCTTCAGATAGGTCGGGAAGGCGGCGTTGGGGATCAGCGAGCCCCCATAGGTGATCGGGCCAGATTGGCCGGCGGTATAGCCGGTGCCATAGCCGGGATAGGTGGGGTAACCTGCGGGAGCCGCTCCCTTGACGTTCAGGCCCTCGCAGGGAGGCTGCGAATTCGGGCCGGGCACGAACACGTTGGGATTGTCGCCGCAGACGGCGTTCTGCCACGCTTGGGTGTTGTCATAGCCGCGGATCCGGCGCGAAGTATCGTCATAGGCCGCGCCGACCTGGAGGTTGAGCGCGTGGTCGCCCCAGGTCAGGTTGCCACGGATGCCCTTGTTCTTGTTGAGGCGGCGCTCGTCCTGCATGTTGACGCGGCTGCCGGTGTACCAGCCGAAATTCGCCGGGTTGTTCAGGTCGAGGCTGCTCTGGATGCTCGGGATGCCGCCATCATTGGTGTAGGTGACGGTGCCGCCCTGGCCTAGGGGCGTTGTGGCGCCCACCGTCGGGCTCTCGCGGTGGAAAGTCGAGCGGGCATAATTGGCCTGCAGGTTCAGCTTCAGCTTGTCGTTGATCGTCCATTCTGCGCCGGGATTGATGCTCCACAGCTCGGTCGTCTCGTAATAGGGACGGAATTCGTCGAAGAACTGGGTGTTGGCGAAGGTACCGCTGGTGACCGTACAGCCGTTGCTGCAGTCCGACTTGTCGAACTTCAGGTTGATCGGGATCGCTGCGCCGTTGCGGCCGATCCACGCCATGTCCTCGCGGATCAGTTCGTTGTGCTTATAGCCGTACAAGCCGTCCAGGTAGAAATGCAGCGCGTCCGACGGACGAAATTCGGCGCTCGCAATCGCGTTGATGCGGTCGCGTGGTCCGCGAATGTCCGCGGTGCGGCCAAGGCGCGGGATCAGGCCGTTGTCGATCTGCTGGATCGTCGCGCCCGGATTGTTGGCGAGCAGGAAGTTCTTGTCGATCACCGTGCCGGCGACCAGGCCAGCGCCGGCATTGGCCGGCACTGTTGCCGGGATCGTCCAGTTGCCGCCGCCGGTGCTGTTGCAACCCGAGGCTGCGCCGCACTGGGCCGCGGTGAGCGCCGGGTTGGTATAGCCGATCGTCTCAAAACCGTTGGTGCGGGTGTAGAGCCGCTGTGCAGAGACACCGGCGAGGATACCGAACGTATCATTGTGCCAGCTGCCGATCAGCGAGCCGCGCGCGCCGACACGCTTTTCGGGCGTCTGGTTCGAACCCTGGATGTTGTAGGCGATGAACGAATCGGTGCGGTCGAACGGCCGGGCCGACCGAAGGTCGACATTGCCGGCCGCGCCGCCTTCCAGCAGGTTGGCGGTGTAGCTCTTGTTCACGGTCAGCTTGGTGAACAGGTCGGTCGGGAAAAAGCTGAGGTCGACGGAACGGTCGGTGCCCTGCGCGTCGGTCGCGCCAGAGGAAGCGACCGCGATCGGCGCACCGTTCAGTGTAACGTTGGTGAAGTTCGAGCCGAGCCCGCGGATCGCCACATTCACGCCTTCGCCCGTCACGTCCCGTGAAATGGTGATACCCGGAATGCGGTTGAACGACTCTGCGATATTGGTGTCGGGGAATTTGCCGATGTCTTCCGCGAAGATCGAGTCGGTGAAGCCGGTCGCATCCCGCTTCGCATTGGTCGCCTTGGCAAGGCTCGAGCGGTAGCCGGTAATGATGATGTCCTGCGCCTGCTGATCGGTCGCGGGAGCGGTTTGCGGCGCTTCCGTCGCCGGAGACGGCGCCGTTTGCGCGACGGCGGGGGCGGTCAGCAGGACGGAAAGGGCGGTTGCGGCGAGTAAAGCTGCGCGAGTAGCGCCAGAAATGGGCAGATCGGTGGTCATTGGTCAGGTTCCCCTCTTGTTTTCCGCATCGTTCGGCGCGGAATTATTGCTTCTGTGAAATAGCGTGCAGGACGGTGAAGGGTCGCAAGGCACCCAAGCCGCACGCACGATGCGCGCGGGAAACACCCGGTTCGTATTCCGCTAATCCTTGCCCGGAAACGGCACAATTTGTGCACTGCGCGCATAGTAGTGGAGCCAAGACATGCTCTCCCAGTTCGCACCTGCTTCAACGAACAGGGGTCGTGTTAGCGCTATCTTTCATGCTTTGGTAAGGCCGTCAATGGGCATTCGGTCAGACCAATGTGTGGCGGACACGGTGGCCACTCGCGCGATACTTTGGGGAGGGAACAGATCTGCCGGACCAATTGTCTAAACGGCCGGCGCAAAGCCGCGGAAAAAGGGTGTTTCGAAAGTAGCGAGGGGAAGGCACCGGCCGATCCTGCGATGTGCCCGTTTCGGGCACCCTGACCGTGCAATCCTATCGAAAAAGATTACCCAAAGGAGCTTCCGCCCGGTTTGAGCAACATCCCATTCCCGCACTGGTAAGGCCGATATTGTAGTGACTAGGCGAACTGCCGGGGCACATGTCCCGCCACCTCAATTGGGACACCCCGGAGACCGGCGCCCCGGGGTGTCTGCCATTCATACCATGGCGGGTTGCAGCCGGTGCTGCGATGTCGAGCGTGTTGACGAGGTCCGTTCGCTGCCGCGGGACGGCGCTGAATGGCCCGGCTTTTCGATGCGGAACGACTCAGCCTGGTCGCTCAGCGAGCGAACTTCGCTTGAAAGGTTTCGCGCCGCTGCCGAGGTTTCCTCGACCATGGCTGCATTCTGCTGGGTGGACTGGTCCATCACCGTCAGCGCAGTACTGATTTCGGTGATTGCGCCCGACTGGGCATGGCTGTCTGCCGCCATAGAGCCCAGCAGCTTGTGGACCGCGTCTACATCATCCGAGATATTGACCAGGGCGTCATCAACGCGCCGGACCGCCTCCACCGCGACGCCGATGTCGGTCTGCGTCATGGTAAGTTGCTCGCGGGCGACGCGGGCTTCATCCTCCGCGCGCATTGCGAGCGCCGAGACGAGGTCGGCTACGACCGCGAAGCCCCTGCCTGCATCACCCGCACGGCCTGCTTCGACGGCAGCGTTCATCGCGAGCACTCGGGTCTGGAACGCGATCTTGTCGAGTCCTTCGATCACATTGTCGATGCCTTCGGCGCTGGTGCTGACGCGGTTCATCGCTTGCATCGCTTCGTCCGCAGTCGAGCGGCCGCCCTGTACCGTCGACATCGCCTGATCTGCGCGCTTTACCGTCTGGGTAGAGGCCGTGGCTGTCGCTTTCAGCCTCGCGTCCATCTGCGCGATCGCTGCCGAAGTCTCTTCCAGGCTCGCCGCATTGGATTCGGTCCGGCGGGCCAGATCCTCCGAGGCCTGGGCGATCTCGGTCGAACCGCTCCGGATCGTAGCGGCGCTGTCGCTGACCGCTCCAATCAGCTTGCGCAGGCTCGCCAACGCATTGTTGAAGTTGGCTTTGAGACGGCGATAGGAATCGGGGAACTCTGCCTCGATGTCGACGGTCAGATCGCCGTTCGACAGTCCTTCGAGGCTGGTGGAAACCGATTCCACCACGAACTCGACCTTTGCCTGCTCATCGGCGCGCCGCGCGATATTGGTTTTGATGTCTTCCTGCATCTTGCGGAGCGCCTCGGCGAGTGTGCCGACCTCGTCGGCCTGCCGAATGTCGAGCGCCTGATCCATTTGTTCGCGGGCAATGCCATTGGCGAAGTCTGCGCAGGCGCTGATCGGCCGGGCAATGCTGGCAGCGGCATAGGACATGGCGAACACCGCAGCCACACCCACGCCCAGTCCGAGCAGAAGTTGCAGGACCATGCTGGAAACGGCGCGGCTGCTGAGGGAGCCGCTGAGCTCTCGCGCATTGGCAAGCACCAGATCGCGCGGGATCGAGATCACCACCGACCAGGGCGTCTTGCTGCGTCCGAGATGGATGGGGTGGTACACGTCGACATTTGCGCGCTTGGGATCGTCGACGACCTTCGCCTCACCGGCCTTCACGATATCTGCGACCTGTGCCCATTGCTCACCGGCGGACGCAGCGGCGTTGCCGATCGAATTGGCATCCGCGCTGTTGGCGGCGATCAGACCGGTATCGCTGACGATCAGCACCGTGCCCTTGCCCGAAAACAGCGACTGGTTGGTTTGGGTGGCGACCTTCTGGAGAAAGTCTAGATTATAGTCGGTGCCCGCCACGCCCATAAACTTGCCGTGCACCATGATCGGCACCGACATGGTCGCCAGGAATACGCGCTTTCCCTGCACTGTGTACGGCAATGGGCCGAGAATGCTCTCCTGGCCGTTGGATTTCGGGCCCAGATACCAGCCGCCCTTCACCAGACCATTCGGGTGCCGCTCCGCACTGTCATATTCTACCAGCGGCTGAATCGCGACATTGCCGTTCGCTGCGCGGGTCCAATAGGCAAGGAAACGGCCGGTCTGGTCCGACCCCATCGCGTGATTGTTGACGAAAGCGCCATCGGCGCCATCGATCGCATTGGGTTCCCAGGCGGAGTAGGTGCCGTTGAAGGCGGGATTCTCCTCCAGCACGCGCCGCAGGATGGCGTTGAACTGCGTTCGGCGCTGACCGGCTGCAGTCGCCGCGCCGTCGCCGCTGGCCAGCGTCGCAAAGGTCTGGCCCATCGTTCGCGCAGCGTCGAAAGCAACGTCGAGCGCACCTTTGATCGATCGTGCTTCGGCGGCTGCCCGGTTCTCGAGCATATCCTTGGCCTGGGTGCTGACGATCTTGTCAACGCTGCCGCTCACGAAACTGTGCGACGACCAGGCAGAAGCTGCGCTCATCGCCACAATCAACACAACCGTCGCCGCGACACAGCAACCGGCGAGCAGCGCGATCTTGCGCTGCAGCGATTTGATATTTTGCAGGAAACGCATCACGTTCATGGGGTCCCACCATTATCCTTGGCTACAGCGCGACACGCCCAAAACGACCGGTGTCGATGAAGCTTACTGGATTATAGGAGAACCCCTTCGAACGAAGGAGATTATTACCTCAAAAACTTCGGCATATACTGTGTATATTGGGATATATACGAGTATAGTGATATTTGTATTACTATTGTTTTTGATCAAAACAGGTGTTTATAACTAATGTAGATTAGTTTCACCTGGATCCCGCCGCGAAATTATCGCGACAGCGCTGCGGCCTCCCGCGCCTTGGCCTCGACCTCTTCCGGCGTTCCGCTGGCAATCCAGCTACCGCCGACGCAGAGCACGGGATCGAACGCCAGCCAGTCGGACGCAGTCGCCAGACTGATTCCTCCGGTGGGGCAGAATTTTGCCTGATAGAAGGGGGCAGCGAGTGCCTTCAGCGCCTTAAGGCCGCCTGAGGTTTCAGCCGGGAAGAACTTGAAATGGGAGAGGCCAAGATCGAGACCGCGCATGATGTCCCCCGCATTGGCGATGCCCGGCAGGTACGGTACGCCGCTCCGCACGATCGCGTCGCCCAGCCGCTCGGTCAGGCCGGGGGAGACGATGAATTCCGCGTCTTCGCGCATCACCTGCTCGAATTGGTCGGTATTTACCACCGTGCCGGCGCCGACGATCGCGCCCGGCACCTTCTTCATTTCACGGATCGCCTCCAGCGCAGCAGGGGTGCGCATCGTCACTTCCAGCACGCGCAGGCCGCCCTTCACCAGTGCCTCGGCCAGCGGACGCGCCTTGGCGGCATCATCGATCACCAGCACCGGGATGACCGGCGCGGTGCGCATGATGGCTTCGATTCCGGTGGCGGCGTCGGTCATAGTGCATGCTCCTGGGCGAAGGCGGCGGCTGCGCCGTACAGGCCCGGCTGGGGATGGGTGATCAGCTTGACGGGGATCGACGCCATCAGGGAGCGGAACCGCCCCTTGGCAACGAATCGCTCGCCGAAGCCCGATTGCAGCAGATGGTCCTTCAGGCGCAAGCCCAGACCGCCGGCAATCACCACCGCGCTGGGCCCGTGGGCGAGGGCGAGATCACCCGCCACCGCGCCTAGGCTGAGGCAGAAGCGGTCGAGCGCGGCCACAGCGAGGCTGTCCTTGCCCTCCAGCGCCATCGTCCAGATCGCCTTGTCGTCGAGGCGCTGGACCGGCACGCCCTCCAGGTCGGCGAGGGTTTCGTAGATCGAAACGATTGCCGGGCCGGCCACGATCCGCTCTTTCGAGACGCGCTGATAGGTGCGGCGCAGTCGCTTGACGAAGGCATCTTCGATCTGGTCGAGCGGCGCAAAGTCTGAATGGCCGCCTTCAGTGGCGATGATGTCATAGCCGCCACGATGGCGGAACACCTGCGCCACACCCAGTCCAGTGCCCGGACCACAGACCGTGATCGAGCCCTTGTCGGGCAGGGGGACATCGGGACCGCACAAGTGGAGAAAGGCTTCCGACTCCATCTGCGCGACCGCATGGCCGATGGCGGCGAAGTCGTTGACGATCGTCCAGGTATCGGCACCCAGCCGTTCGGGAATCAGCGGCGGGCGGATGATCCAGGGATTGTTGGTCAGCTTGATAAGTTCGTTGTTGATCGGCGAGGCGACGGCGATTGCGGCAGCCTTTGGCAGCGGCCGCCCGAGCTGTTCGCCAAAACCGCGCCAGGCGAGCTGCAGGCTTGGATGCTCGGCAACCTTCTGCGTAATCGGCTCGCTCATCGAGACGACGCAGCCTTCCGCGACCTCTGCAACCGCGAAGCGGGCATGCGTGCCCCCGATATCGACCGCGACGACTTCCATCCGCTCTTCGTTCCTCTCCAAACCGCCTCTGTCAACGTTGCCAGACGGTGGCGCCCTTCTTCCTGCCCGGCGTCCGGATGTAAAGTCCGGTGCGACGGGCAAGTCGATTTACATGCGTTACAGTCCGGCTTCGGCCAGCATTGCCGAGGCGCCCTTTTCCGCCTCGTCGCAGTGATTGCGGAGCATGGCGAACAGTTCGCGGCCGGTTCCCTGAACCGGGGGCGGAGGAGCGGCATGCTCGCGCGCGTCCCACTCTGCGGCGGGCACCAGCGCTTCCAGCGTGCCGGCTTCGGCATCGAGGCGGAGGATGTCGCCGTCGCGCACCTTGCCGATCGGTCCGCCGCCCAACGCCTCGGGCGACAGATGGATTGCCGCCGGCACCTTGCCGCTGGCGCCCGACATGCGACCATCGGTAACCAGCGCCACCTTGAAGCCGCGATTCTGCAGCACGCCGAGCTGCGGGGTGAGCTTGTGCAGTTCCGGCATGCCGTTGGCGCGCGGTCCCTGGAAGCGGACCACGACGACCACGTCGCGCTCCAGCTCGCCGGCCTTGAATGCCGCCAGCACTTCCGCCTGGTCGGAGAAGACGCGGGCAGGCGCCTCGATGATCCAGCGTTCACGCTCGACGGCAGACACCTTGATGCAGGCGCGACCGATATTGCCCTTGAGGATGCGGAAGCCGCCCTCCGGCGAGAAGGGCGCATCGATGGTGCGGACGATATTCTCGTCGTTGCTGGCTGCGCCATGTTCGCGCCAGACCAGCGCATCCCCTTCGATGTCGGGCTTGCGGCCATAGGCGGCCATGCCGTCCCGGGCGATGGTCAGCGTGTCGGCGTGCATCAGGCCACCGCGCAGCAGCTCGCGGATGACGAAGGACGGGCCGCCAGCATCCTCGAACTGGTTCACGTCGGCCGAACCGTTCGGATAGACGCGGGTGAGCAACGGCACGACGCGCGACAGACGATCGAAATCGTCCCAGTCGATCGTGATGCCGGCCGCGCGCGCAAAGGCGGGGACGTGGATCAGGTGGTTGGTCGATCCGCCGGTCGCGAGAAGCACGATCGCGGCGTTCACGATCGCCTTTTCATCGACGACGTGCCCGATCGGGCGGTAATCGTCGCCGTTCCAGCCGATTTCCGCCAGCCGGTGCACGGCTGCGCGGGTCAGCTCCTGCCGCAGCTTGGTTTGCGGATTGGCAAAGGCCGCGCCGGGGACATGGAGGCCCATCGCCTCCATCATCATCTGGTTCGAGTTCGCCGTGCCGTAGAAGGTGCAGGTGCCCTTGCCGTGATAGGCGGCGATCTCCGCCTCCAGCAGTTCCTCGCGCGTCGCCTTGCCCTCTGCAAAGCGTTCGCGAACGGCTGCCTTTTCCTTGTTCGGCAGGCCCGAGCGCATCGGCCCGCCGGGGATCAGCACCATCGGCAGGTGGCCGAAACGCAGCGCGCCCATCAGCAAGCCCGGCACGATCTTGTCGCAGATGCCGAGCAGCGCCGCGCCTTCGAACACGCGGTGGCTGAGCGATACCGCGGTCGCCATCGCGATGGTGTCGCGGCTGAACAGCGACAGCTCCATGCCCTGATAGCCCTGGGTCACGCCGTCGCACATCGCCGGTACGCCGCCCGCGACCTGCGCCGTGGCACCGGCCTCCAGCGCCCAGATCTTCATCTGCTCCGGATAGCGATAATAGGGCGCGTGAGCCGAAAGCATGTCATTATAGGCGGTGACGATCCCGATGTTCATCCGGGCACCGGTCTTCAGCTCTTCGCGCTGCTCCTCGGTGCCGGCATAAGCATGGGCGAGGTTTGCGCAGCCGAGCTTCGGCCGGTCATTCCCCGACTCGCGCTCGCGGCGGATCAGCTCGAGATAGGCGGCGCGGCTCGCCTTCGACCGTTCGATCACGCGATCGGTGACGGCGGCGATTTCGGCGTGGAGGGTGCTCATCAGAGGCTCCAGTGGATGTCGACAGGCAGTTCGGCGTCGGCCAGGACGCGGCCGACAGGGTAGGGGGAGGATACGCCCTGCTCGATCGCGGCTTCCAGCACGTCGCGCTTGGCTTGGCCGGTGATCGCAATCATCAGCGCACGGGCGGAGACGATCGCAGCCCGCGACAGGCTCACGCGGGCGACCGGCGCCTCGGGCGGCCGCGGCTCGGGCAGCACACCCAGCGCACGGCGCTCGCGCGGGCCGTTCAGTGCCTCATCGAAATCGGGGCCGGGGAAGATCGAGGCGCAGTGGCCATCGCCACCAACGCCGAGCAGGCACAGGTCGAGCGGCCAGTGGAAATCCTGAAGCCGGGCATCGGCGGCGCGGCCGGCGGCCTTGTAATCCTCGGCCTTTTCACTGACGAGCGGGATCACCCGCGCGCCCCTGGGCAGGAAGACCTTGCCAATAGCGGTCACGTTCGACAGCGGATCGCCCAGCGGAACGATGCGGTCGTCGCCGGGAATGATCGTCACACGCTTCCAGTCGAGCTTGGCGGCGGCGAGCTTCTCATAGATCGGCAGCGGCGTTTTGCCGCCGGCAAGCGCGATCACGGCCGCGCCGCGCGCATCGATCGCGCTTTCGATGATGAACTGGATGTCGCCGGCTACGGCATCGGCGAGTTCGGCGGCGTCGTCATACTCCCACCATTCGATTTCGGTCGTCATGTCAGCTCCTTGGTATTCGGTGGGGTTGGTTCAACGGATGGGGACCGGTGCAGGTCCGATATGGGGTGAGTATCCCGCCATTGCTCCCCTCCCGCTTGCGGGAGGGGCTGGGGGAGGGATCGACGTGGCGGTTCCATTCCCGGCGTTCGACCAAGCCGAACCGCCATCCCCTCCCCGACCGCTCCCGCAAGCGGGAGGGGAGCAAAGGAAGGAAAGGCGCTCGCCCCCCCTCATTCGTGCCAGTGCACCCCATCACGCTCGGTAAGCGCGATCGAAAGCGAGGGCCCCCAGCTACCCGAGGCATAGGGCTTAGGCTTGAGGTCGTTGGCTTCCCAGCCGGCGCGGATCGCGTCGATCCATTCCCATTGCGCCTCCACTTCATCACGGCGGACGAATAGTGTGGGATCGCCTTCGATCAGGTCCAGCAGCAGGCGCTCATAGGCGATGCGGCGGCGCGTGCCGGCAAATTCCGCGTCGAGGCTGAGGTTCAGCGGCACTTCGCGCAGGCGATAGCCTTCGCGGTCGAGGCCCGGCTGCTTGGCCATCACCAGCAGCTGGACATATTCTTCCGGCTGCAGGCGGATCACCAGCGCGTTGGGCTGGAGCATCCCGCCACGATCGGCGAAGATCGAATGCGGCACCGGCTTGAACTGGATGACGATTTCGGAGCGGCGCTCGGCCAGCCGCTTGCCGGTTCGCAGGTAGAAGGGCACGCCCTGCCAGCGCCAGTTGTCGACATGCGCCTTGATCGCAACGAAGGTTTCGGTGCGCGAGTCCTTGCCGAGATCGGTGGTATAGTCGCGGACGATCTCGCCCTTCACCGCGCCGCCGCCATATTGGCCGATGACGGTAAGGTTGGGCGCTTCGGCGGCCGGGATCTTGCGTAGCGAGCGCAGTACCTTGACCTTCTCGTCGCGCACCGAAGTGCCGTCGAGCCGGGCAGGGGGCTCCATCGCGATCAGCGCGACGAGCTGGAGCATGTGGTTCTGCACCATGTCGCGCAGTGCGCCGGTGTCGTCATAGAAGCCGGCGCGGCCTTCAAGGCCAACCGTCTCCGACACGGTGATCTGCACGCTGTCGATACCGCGTGCGTTCCAGACCGGCTCGAACAGCGAATTGCCGAAGCGCAGCGCCAGGATGTTCTGAACAGTTTCCTTGCCGAGATAATGGTCGATCCGGAAGATTCGCTCCTCGGGGAAGGCGGCAGCGACGATGTCGTTGATCTCGCGGCTCGATTCGAGGTCGCGGCCAAGCGGCTTTTCGAGGCTGATCCGAACATTATCGCCCGCAAGCCCGGCCGATTGCAGCCCCTTGATCGTCGGGCCGAACAGCCACGGCGCGGTCGACAGGAAGATCGCCAGGCCGCCGGAAATGTCGCCGATCTTGTCCTTCAGTGCCGCGAAGCCATCGATCGTCGAGGCGTCGAGCGGCTGATAGGCCAGCCGGTCCAGAAAGCCGGCGACAGCGCTGTCGTCCTTTCGATCGGCGGGCAGAAACTGGTCGAGCGCCTTGTGGGCAAAGTCGCGGAAGCCCGCATCGTCCATTTCCGACCGGGCCGTACCGGTGATGGTCAGGCCTTCGGGGAGCAGTCCGTCCGCATGCAGTGCATAGAGCGAAGGGAGCAGCATTCGCTGGGCGAGGTCGCCGGTGGCTCCGAACAGCAGCAATTTGCCCACGGGCTGTTGCATCTTTTGCCTCTCGATTGATGTGCGATCGCGAGACACCAACCCGCAGCAAAGATCAAGCGCGCGGGCACGGCGGCGGCATCAAATTCCTGCGGGAAAGCCGTTCAGGCAGGGCCGAAGCTACCGTCTTCCCGCATCAGGTGAAGCACGCCGTCTGCAATTGCGAAATAGGCGCCATGGATCTTCAGCCGCCCAGCCGCCTCGCGCTCCGGCACGAAGGGGAAGGTCCGCAAGTTGGCGATCGAGACCCGCACGGTTTCCTGTTCCATCGCGCGAACGGCTGCCGGCCCTTCGCCGAATTCGTTGACAATGCGCTCACGCGCGCCGTCGAGCATGTCGACCCAATGGGCAATGAACCCGCCTTCGCCGTTTTCCGCATCCGCAAAGCGGCGGGTCAGCGCCGCATGGGCACCGCCACAGGCGCCGTGCCCCATCACGACGATCTCGGGCACTTCCAGCTGCGTGACGGCAAATTCCAGCGCGGCAGAAACGCCGTGGCGTCCCCCGCCGGTTTCGAACGGCGGAACCAGATTGGCAACGTTGCGCACGACGAAGATTTCGCCGGGCGAGGTGTCAAAGATCTGGGCAGGGTCGACGCGGCTGTCCGAACAGGCGATCACCATGACCTTGGGGCTTTGCCCCTCCGAAAGCTCTGCCCATCGCGTGCGCTGCGCGCTCCAGCCCTGCTCGCGGAATCGGTGATAGCCCGACACCAGTGCATCAAATCCAGCCATGCCGCTCCGACTATACCCGTACCTGCGGCTTGTCGACCGGCTGCCGTACCGCTCATCGCTTTCACTTGTGGTTGCGCACGTTGCAATTTCCGGGGCTGGCGAAACGCCGCGCGGCGCTCTATCTGCCGGCCATGAACGAGCAGACTCCGCTGTCGCGCCCGGAGCGCGTCCGCAAGCCCGACTGGATCCGCGTCAAGGCGCCGACGTCGGAGGGCTTTGCCAAGACCCGTGCGCTGATGCGCTCCAAGAACCTCGTCACCGTATGTGAAGAGGCGGCCTGCCCGAATATCGGCGAGTGCTGGACCAAAAAACACGCCACTGTGATGATTCTGGGCGATGTCTGCACGCGCGCCTGCCGCTTCTGCAACGTCAAGACCGGCATGCCGCGCAAGGTCGATCCGCTTGAGCCCGTGCATGTGGCGGAAGCTGCCGTGCAGATGGGGCTGGAGCATATCGTCATCACTTCCGTTGACCGCGATGACCTGCCCGATGGTGGCGCGAGCCAGTTCGTGAAGGTGATCGAGGCGATCCGAAAGGCGAGCCCGACCACCACCATCGAAATCCTGACGCCAGATTTCCGCAACAAGCATGAGGCGGCCGTTGAGGCGATCGTCGCGGCGCGGCCCGACGTGTACAATCATAATCTGGAGACAGTGCCCCGGCTCTATCCCACCATCCGCCCCGGCGCGCGCTATTATGCGTCGCTGCGGTTGCTCGAGATGGTGAAGAAGCTCGATCCGTCGATCTTCACCAAGTCCGGGATCATGCTGGGCCTGGGCGAGCAGCGGCTGGAGGTCCATCAGGTGATGGACGATATGCGCTCCGCCGACATCGATTTCCTCACGATGGGCCAGTATCTCCAGCCGACGCCGAAGCATGCCAAGGTGGAAGAGTTCGTCACGCCGCAGGCATTCCAGGCCTATGGCGCGATTGCCCGGGCCAAAGGCTTCCTGCAGGTGGCCTCGTCGCCGCTCACTCGTTCCAGCTATCATGCCGGTGAGGATTTTGCCGAGATGCGCGCGGCGCGTGAAGCCAAGCTGGCCAAGGCGAGCGCCAAGGCCTGATGCCCAAGCACAGCGAAACCCGGCAGCTGCCCTATTCGCCGGAACAGATGTTCGATCTGGTCGCCGATGTCGCGCGCTACCCGGAATTTCTCCCTTGGGTCAGTGCGATGCGGGTTCGATCTGATACGGAATCTCAAGTGGTTGCCGACATGATCGTCGGCTTCAAAAGCCTGCGCGAGACGTTCACGTCGCGGGTGGCCAAGGTGCGGCCGGAAAGCGTGCATGTCGATTATGTCGACGGGCCGCTCAAGCACCTGACGAACGACTGGAAGTTCCGCCCCGACGGGCAGGGCGGCTGCTATGTCGATTTCTGCGTCGATTTCGCGTTCAAGAACCGGGTGTTCGAGATGCTCGCCGGCCAGGTGTTCGACCGCGCGCTCCGCAAGATGATCCAGGCATTCGAGGATCGCGCGGCGCAGCTTTATGCCTCTGGCTCGCCGTCGGGCTCGGGTGACGGCATCAACAAGTCGAGCGCGCACAACGCCGCCTGAAGACGCACGCCGCCGCGACCGTTATTCTCGAAGTGGCGCGCATCGGCAACGACATGCTTGGGGTCCGCCCCGCGGATCGCCTGCGCGAACACCACCGTACCGACAGGCTTCTTCTCGCTGCCGCCATCGGGACCGGCAATGCCGGTGATCGCCACGGCAACATCGGCATTGGTCCGCTGCAATGCGCCCTGCGCCATGCTCCAGGCGACGGCAATCGAGACGGCGCCGAAGGTCTCGAGCACGTCCAGGCTCACCTTCAACACGTCCATCTTGGCGTCGTTAGAATAGGTGATGAAGCCAGCCTCGAACACGTCGGACGAGCCGGGCAGTTCGGTCAGCGCGGCCGAGACCAGCCCGCCGGTGCAGCTTTCCGCCACCGCGATACGGCGGCCGGCGGCGCGGTTCGCTTCCAGCACCTTGCGGGCGGCATCGACGAGTTCGGGAGGGAGAATCGTATCCATGGCTTACTCGCCTTGCCACCGTCTTGGGGACGTTTCGAGTCTGTTCATCGGCGGTCAGGCCGTTTCCGGTATGCGGATGGTCGCAATCGCCTGCGCCGCCATGCCTTCGCCGCGCCCGGTAAAGCCCAGCCGCTCCGTCGTGGTCGCCTTCACGCTCACCTGATCGCTGCGCAGCCCCAGAATCGCCGCGATCGAGGTGCGGATCGCCTCGCGATGCGGGCCGATCTTGGGTGCCTCACAGATCAGCGTCAGGTCGATAAAGTCGATAATGCCGCCCTTGGCAGTCACCAGCGACGCCGCATGTTCGAGAAACTGTGCGGAGGCGGCACCGCGCCATTTCGGGTCATTTGGCGGAAAATGCGTGCCGATATCGCCGTCTCCGATCGTGCCGAGCAGCGCGTCGGTTATGGCATGCAGCGCGACATCGGCGTCGCTATGTCCGGACAGCCCTTGATGATGCGGAATGCGGACGCCGCCCAGCCACAATGCCTCGCCGGCTGCGAAGCGATGCACGTCATAGCCGGTGGCGGTGCGCACCCGCATCGCGGCGGCCAGACGGGCTTCGGCGGCAGCAAAATCGGCGGGGTGCGTGATTTTCTCGAGCATCGGGTCTCCGGGGACGATGGTTACGCCATGCCCTGCGTGGCGCACCATCTGGGCATCGTCGGTAGCCTCACGTTCGGACGGCCATTGACGGTGCGCAGCAAGTACTGCTTCGAAGGCGAAGGCCTGCGGCGTCTGAACGCGATACACGCCGTCGCGGGGCACGGTGCCACCCATAAGCCCGTCAACCTGGACGAGCGTGTCAGCCACCGGCAGCGCCGGTATCGCTCCGTCGAAGGAGTCGAGCGCGCCCAGCAAATCGTCGATCACGCGCCCCGGAAGAAAGGGGCGGGCGGCATCGTGAATCAGCACGCGGGTAAAGCCCTGATCGGCCAGGCATTCCAACCCCGCCAACACCGATTCCCGGCGCGTTGCACCGCCCGTCACGAACGGCACCGTGCCCAGCGCCTCGGCAAGGAGGTCTTCCTGTCCCGCGCCGATCACCGTCAGCACGCTTTCGATCGCCGAATGGGCGGCAAGCGCGGCGTGCGCCCGGGCGATGACCGGAACGCCACCCAGCCGCGCATATTGCTTGGGCACGCTACCCCGGGCGCGCGTACCATTACCGGCGGCGACGAGGATTGCGGCAGTGCGATGCGACGTCATGGCCGCGCCCGTTAGCCGAGTTGAATGCGAAGGGGTAGGGGCTCGCGAGCCTTCCCAATCTCCTGCCTTGCCCCAGGCGGCTGGCGACGCTACATGCGCTGCTTAATTTTCAGGCAGAATGATGAGCGAACTCGCCCCCATCCAGATCGGCCCGGTCCGGGTCGAAGCGCCGGTGCTGCTTGCACCGATGACCGGCGTGACCGACCTGCCGTTCCGCCGCGCGGTGCGGCGCTATGGTTCGGGCCTCAACGTCACCGAGATGATCGCCAGCGCGGCTGCGATCCGCGAGACGCGCCAGTCGATCCAGAAGGCTGCATGGGATCCGATCGAGGAGCCCGTGTCGATGCAGCTGGTCGGCTGCACGCCCTATGAAATGGGCGAGGCGGCGAAGCTCAACGAGGATCGCGGCGCGTCGATCATCGACATCAACATGGGCTGCCCGGTCCGCAAGGTGACGAACGGCGATGCCGGATCGGCGCTGATGCGCGATCTGGACCATGCCGGGGCGATCATCCGGGCCTGCGTCGATGCCGTGCGCGTGCCGGTTACGGTGAAGATGCGGATGGGCTGGGACCATGACAGCCTCAACGCGCCCGAACTGGCGCGGATTGCGCAGGATCTCGGCTGCAAGCTGGTGACGGTGCATGGCCGCACCCGCAACCAGATGTATCGCGGCAGCGCCGACTGGAGCTTTGTTCGGCGCGTGAAGGACGCAGTGACGATCCCGGTTATCGTCAACGGCGACATCTGTTCGGTCGAGGATGCCCGTGAAGCGCTGCGCCAGTCGGGCGCCGACGGTGTGATGATCGGGCGCGGTGCCTATGGCAAGCCCTGGATCCTGCGCCAGGTAATGGACGCCCTGACCGGAAAGGGCGAACGACCAGAACCGTCCGTTGAAGAACAATATCGCGTTATTACAGAGCACTATGTCGATACGCTCAGCCATTATGGCAACGAGGTCGGCGTCAACATGATGCGCAAGCACCTCGGCTGGTACACCAAGGGGCTGCCGGGCTCGGCTGAGTTCCGCAACAAGGTGAACCAGGTCGCCGACGCGGTGATGGTGCTCGACATGCTCGCAGAATTCTACGGCCCGTGGCTTTCCCGCGCGGCGGCCTGAGGCGCGCCAAGCCGCGCCCGGCCGGCGGACCGAATTTCGGCGAGCTGTTCGGCGCGCTGCCGCTCGCCGTGCTCGTCATCGACCCGGATGGGCGCATCGCGCATGCGAACTCCGCCTGCGAAACGCTGCTGAATCATAGCGAAACATCGATGGTCGGGCAGCCGTACGACGCCGTTCTGCTTCCGCCCGAGGATTATTCGGAGCGGCGCGACGGGCGGGGGTTTGCCGCGTTCGACACTGAAATCACCGCAGTGCGCGGCGCCCGTATCCGCGTTGACTTTCTCGAAACCCAGGTGGCCGATCATCCCGGCTGGCGCATCGTCACGCTGCATCACGCCCCCCAGGCACGGCGGTTGGCGCAGGGGATGGACCGCAGCGCCGGTGCTCGCGCCGCCGTGGGGGCGGCCGCCATGCTCGCGCACGAGATCAAGAATCCCCTCTCCGGCATTCGCGGTGCTGCGCAGTTGCTGGAAGGCGACAGCGACGCCGTAACGCACCGCGAGCTCACGCGCCTCATCACCACCGAAGTCGACCGTATCGCTGCGCTGATCGACCGGATGCAGGACTTCACGGACACACGGCCGCTGAAGCTGGTGCCGACGAACGTCTATCCGCTGCTCGATCATGCCCGCCGCGTCGCGCTGGCCGGCTTCGCGCGCGGCATGGTGATCGAGGAGCGGTTCGACCCCTCGTTGCCCGACGTGCTGCTCGATCATGACGCCTTTCTGCAGGTGCTGTTGAACCTGCTCAAGAACGCGGCCGAGGCGCTTGGCGGGCTCGCGCAGCCGCGGATCATCCTGTCGACTGCCTATCGCCACGGCATGTCGGTCAGCGCGGGGCCAGGCCAGCCCCGCCGGCCGTTGCCGATCGAGATCCTGGTGATGGACAACGGGCCCGGCGCCCCCGCCGATATTGCCGAGCATCTGTTCGAACCGTTCGTTTCCGGCAAACCGGAGGGCAAGGGACTGGGGCTGCCGCTGGTCGAAAAGCTGGTGCGCGCGATGGGCGGCATCATTCAATATGCCCGCGAGCGCGAGCCCGAACTCACCGTTTTCCGCATCCTTTTGCCGCGAGCCAATGCATGAACAGCCCCGGGTCCGTTCTGGTCGTCGATGACGATGCCGCCATCCGTACCGTCGTCGCGGCGGCGCTGAAGCGCGAGGGGCATCGCGTCGTCACCGCCGCCAGCATCGCCGAGCTGCACCGCGCGCTTGCTACAGGGCTACCCGATGTGCTCGTCACCGATGTGGTGCTGCCGGACGGTAACGGGCTCGATGTCGTATCGGGCCTGCTCGGCGAACATCCCAGTCTGCCGGTCATCGTTTTTTCGGCGCAGAACACGCTGGCGACTGCCGTGCGGGCGACCGAGGTCGGCGCGTTCGATTATCTGCCCAAGCCGTTCGACCTCGATGCGCTGACCCATGCGGTGCAGAGCGCGATGGCACGCGGGCGGCGGCGCCCCGCCGATCTGCCCGACGCCGATCAGGGCGGCGGCCATTCGCTGATCGGCCGCTCGCCGGCGATGCAGGAAGTCTATCGGGTGATCGCCCGGGTCGTCGCCAACGACCTGACGGTGCTGATCTCGGGCGAGTCGGGCACGGGCAAGGAACTGGTTGCGCGGGCAATCCACGATCTGGGGCCGCGTCGGCGCGCGCCGTTCGTCGCGCTCAACATGGCTGCGATCCCGCGCGAGCTGATCGAGGCCGAATTGTTCGGCCACGAACGCGGCGCCTTTACCGGGGCGCAGACCCGGGTGGCGGGCAAGTTCGAGCAGGCTGCCGGGGGCACGCTGTTCCTCGACGAAATCGGCGACATGCCGATGGACGCGCAGACCCGGCTGCTGCGCGTATTGCAGTCGGGCGAATTCACCACCGTGGGCGGAGCGCGGACGATCCGTGCCGATGTCCGCATCGTCGCTGCGACCAACAAGGATCTCGGGCAACTGGTGCAGCTCGGCCAGTTCCGCGAGGATCTCTTCTACCGCCTGAACGTCGTCCCGATCAGCCTGCCTGCGCTGCGCGACCGCCGCCAGGACATTCCGCTCCTCGCACGCCACTTCCTTGACCGCGCCGCCGAAGACGGACTGCCACGCAAGCAGCTCGACAAGGACGCGGTGATGTTGCTCGAAAAGCTCGACTGGCCGGGCAATGTCCGCGAGCTGGAAAACCTCATGCGCCGCATGGCAGCGCTTTCGCGTGACGAGTGGATCGACGCGGCAGCCCTGCGGCGGGCCTTGGGAGAACCGGGTGTCGCGGCGCCTGTGGCCTATGATGCCGGCATCGAAGCGGCGATCCGCGCCCGGCTGGAGCGGATCGCGATCGAAGAGCCGCGGACGCTGGATGACGGTACCCTGTATGACCGCATTATCGGCGAAGTGGAGCGGCCGCTGATCGAAATGATGCTGGCACGCCATCAGAACAACCAGCTGCGGGCCGCGCGGGCGCTGGGCATCAACCGGAATACGCTGCGCAAGCGGCTCGATACGTTGGGCATCGATGTGGGGAACGGACGTCCGGACGGCACGGTCTGAGGCCGGACTGCACAAATATGTGTTTTCTACGCCACGCAAGCGTTGTATTCCGGCAACGATGTCTAGACTGGTCGAGCCGATTGCTGAGGTTTCACCGCCCCCAAGGCGGTTCGGTGTAACGCCAGGCGTCGAACTCGGCCTGCTCGCAATTGCCATGGCTGTGGCCGCCAGCACCTATTTTGTGGTGGCCAGCCGCAGCGATTCGGAGCGGTTGCTGACCCCACCGTTGGTGGCGCTGCTGCTCGTTGCAAATCTGCTCGCCTTCGGGTCGCTGATCGTGCTTGCCGGTAGGCGGATCGCGCGTCGGCGCGCTTCCCGTTCCGCCGCGGGGGGCGATGGGCGCCTCCATGTGCGGCTGGTGGCGATTTTCTCGATTCTGGCCAGCGTGCCGACGGTGCTGCTCGCCGTGATTGCGTCGCTGCTGTTCCAATATGGCGCGCAATTCTGGTTCTCGCCGCGCACCCGCGCGATGATCGACAATTCGCAGCAACTCGCAACGGCGTCGTACAAGGCGCTGATGAGCTATGTCGACAATGAGAATGTCGCCATGGCGAACGATTTGCGCACGATGCTCCTCGATTATCACTGGTCGCCGGAGAGCCGCGAATTCGTCAACACCTTCGCGCAGGATGTGTGGCAGCGAAGTCTTTCCAACGCGGTGCTGTTCACCATCGCTTCCAACGGGGAAGTACGGACGATCGCCATCGTCAAGAATTCCGATCGCAACCCGATGGCCGATGTCAGTTTCGAGGACGTGAAGAAGCTCCAGGCGAGCACCCAGAGCGTTGTCGGAACCAACGCAAAGCGGACTTACTCGCTGGCCCGCGTGATCGGCACGGAATATTATCTCTATGCGACCCGCGAAACCGGGGCGCAGGAAATGGCGGACCGGCTGACGCAGGTGAAAAGCGTCCTGACCGACTATTCATCGCTGCTCGAACGCACGCGATATCTGCAAATCCGCTTCAATATCGCGCTGCTCGTCATTTCGTTGCTGGTGATCGGCGTCGTGGTTTTCGCGGCGATCGCGGTTGCGGACCGCCTGGTCCGGCCGGTGAACGCTTTGGTGGGCGCAGCGCGGCAAGTGGCCGGCGGCGACCTGACTGCGCGCGTGCCGGTCAGCCGGACCGGCGACGAGCTTGCTACGCTCGGCAGTGCCTTCAACCGCATGACCGAACGGCTGGAGGACCAGACCAATGCGCTGGTAACTGCAAATGCCCAGCTGGACAGCCGCCGTGCCCTTATCGAGGCCGTGATGTCGGGGGTGTCGGCGGGTGTCATCTCGATCGATGCGCAGCGCAACGTCCGCCTGATCAACGAGTCCGCCAAGGCGCTGCTCCATCATGGCACCGAAGACCCTGTCGGGCGACCGCTAGCCGCCGTCGCACCCGAGCTGGAAGCACTGCTCAACAGCGGCGACCGGGAAGGTATCGTCCAGGTCCAGGCCGAAGGCGAGGCGCGGACGCTGGCAGTGAAGGTGACGTCCGACGAAGGCGGCCAGGTGCTGACCTTTGACGACATCACCCAGCAGCTCAACGACCAGCGCCGCGCCGCCTGGTCGGACGTCGCCCGCCGTATTGCGCACGAAATCAAGAACCCGCTTACGCCGATCCAGCTGGCCGCCGAGCGGCTCCAGCGCCGCTATGGCAAGCAGGTTGACCAGAGCGACGGCGTGTTCGCGCGGCTGACCGACACGATCATCCGCCAGGTCGGCGACCTGCGGCGGATGGTCGACGAATTCTCTTCCTTCGCGCGCATGCCCAAGCCTTTGTTCCGCCAGGAATCGCTGCTCGACATCGCGCGCCAGTCGATGTTTCTGCACGAAGTCGCCCACCCGGCGATCCGCTTTACGCTCGATGCGCCGGACCCGGCGCCGCTGCTGGTGTGCGATCGCAGGCAGATCGGCCAGGCTCTCACCAATATCGTCAAGAACGCCGTCGAAGCGATCGAGGCGCGGGAAGGGGAGGCGATCGATCCGGGTGAAGTCCATCTCGCCATCACCGGGCAGCAGGGCAAGGTTGTGCTGACGCTGGAGGATAATGGCGTCGGCCTTCCCGTCGAACGCGACCGCATTGTCGAGCCCTATATGACCACGCGCAGCCGTGGCACCGGGCTCGGGCTCGCCATCGTCAAGAAGATCGTGGAGGAACATTTCGGCACGATCGCGTTCGGCGATCGGGCCGGTGGCGGCACATGCGTCACGCTTTGCTTCGATACGACGATGCTGGCCGGCATCGCCACGCAAGAACCTGCGCCGGGCGCGAATGATCCGCGACCCGCCGCCCTTACCAGAACCGGAAACAAGTCATGAGCCTCGATATCCTTGTCGTCGACGACGAACGCGACATCCGCGAGCTGGTCGCGGGCGTGCTGGAGGATGAGGGCTATGCCACCCGCGCCGCCGCCGACAGCGACTCCGCACTGGAAGCGATCGCGGAGCGTCGCCCCAGCCTGGTGTTGCTCGACGTTTGGCTGCAGGGGTCGCGGCTCGACGGGCTGGAGCTGCTGGACGAGATCAAGCGGCGCGATTCCTCCATCCCCGTGCTGGTGATTTCGGGCCACGGCAATCTCGACACCGCCGTCGCCGCCATCCGCCGCGGCGCGGCCGATTTCATCGAAAAGCCGTTCGAGGCCGGCCGCCTGCTGCTGATGGTGGAGCGCGCGACCGAGACCGAACGCCTCCGCCGCGAAGTCGCGTCGCTGCGCGCCTCGGCGGGCCGCAGCACCGACCTGACCGGCGCTTCGAGCGCCATCAACACCGTCCGCGCCACCTTGAAGCGCGTCGCGTCGACCGGCAGCCGCGTACTGATCACCGGCGGTCCCGGCGTCGGCAAGGAAATCGCCGCACGGCTGCTGCATGGCTGGAGCCAGCGTGCCGATGCGCCCTTCGTGATCGTCAGTGCCGCGCGGATGACGCCCGAGCGCGTCGAGGAGGAATTGTTCGGGGTAGAAGAGGGCGGCGATCTGGTCCGCACCGGCCTGCTCGAACAGGCGCATGGCGGCACGCTGTTTCTGGACGAGATTGCCGACATGCCGGTCGCGACGCAGGCCCGCATCTTGCGGGTGCTGACCGACCAGAGCTTCAGCCGCGTCGGCGGCACGCGGACCGTGAAGGTGGATGTGCGCGTCGTCTCTGCCACCTCGCGCGACCTGATGGCAGAGATTGCCGCCGGGCGCTTCCGTGAAGACCTCTATTACCGTCTCAACGTAGTACCCGTCGGCATTCCGCCGCTCACCGACCGGCGCGAAGACATCCCTGTGCTCGTCGAGCATTTCGTCGCGCATTACGCTTCCGAACGCCGCGTGCCGACGCCCGAAATAGCACCCGACGCCATGGTGGCGCTGCAAAGCTATGAATGGCCGGGCAATGTCCGCCAGTTGCGCAACGTAGTGGAGCGCACGGTTATCCTTGCCCCTGGCGACCGGATCGGCCGCATCGACCTGGACCTGCTGCCTCCCGAAGTGCTGGGGCGGACAGCGGATGCCGGCGGCGGCGTCGGCTCCAGCGCGATCATGGGCGCACCGCTCAAGGAAGCGCGCGAAAGCTTTGAGCGCGAATATCTGCGCGTCCAGATCCGCCGCTTCTCGGGCAATATCTCGCGGACTGCCAGCTTCATCGGCATGGAGCGATCGGCGTTGCATCGCAAGCTGAAGCTGCTGGGCATTACCGACACGCGCGACGACTGAGCGCTGCCTATGGACGGCCGGCCCCGAAAACCCTAGATTACGCACCGGCGCCGAGGTGGCGCCACCCCGACGCCGGGAACGGCGCACCGCGGGCAAATCCCGCCAAGAATTAGAAGGAGTGCGACGGTGGCCGAAAAGCAGACCTCGCTTCAGGACTTGTTCCTCAACTCGCTGCGCCGGTCGAAGGCGCCGGTTACGATGTTCCTGGTGAAGGGCGTGAAGCTCCAGGGTATCGTAACCTGGTTCGACAATTTTTCGGTGCTGCTCCGCCGCGACGGTCAGTCGCAGCTTGTCTACAAGCACGCCATTTCGACGATCATGCCCTCCGGCCCGATCGACCTGACTGCGCTGCTCGATGCCGCTGGCGAGTTCCAGCACAAGAACCCGGTGCTGCAGGAAATCTTCCTGAATGCCGTGCGCAAGGCGCAGGAGCCCGTCACCATGTTCCTGGTGAACGGCGTGATGCTGCAGGGCCAGATCGCGGCATTCGACCTGTTCTGCATGCTGCTCCAGCGTGAGGGCCAGGCCCAGCTGGTCTACAAGCACGCCGTTTCGACCATCCAGCCGGCACACCCGCTGAACCTGGCCGAGGAAACCAACGGCGGCGACGGCGATTGACGCCTGCATGAGCACTGGTTTCGAGCGCGACCCCGACGAATTCACACGGGGCGCACGGGCGCTCGTCGTCTATCCCGATATGGGCGCAAGCGCGCGCGATGCCGAGGCGCGGCTGGAGGAAACCTCCGGCCTCGCCGCGGCGATCGGCGTGGAGGTGCGCGAAAAGGTGGCGGTAAAGCTCCGCAAGCCCAAGCCCGGCACGCTGATCGGCTCTGGACAGGTCGAGGCGCTGGCCGAAACGGTGCGCGATCAGGAATTGCAACTGGCGGTGTTCGATGCGGCGCTGACGCCGGTGCAGCAGCGCAATCTGGAAACTGCGCTTGGCTGCAAGGTCATCGACCGCACCGGGCTTATTCTCGAAATCTTCGGCGAACGCGCCCGCACGGCCGAGGGGCGGTTGCAGGTCGAACTCGCGCATCTCGATTATCAGGCAGGCCGGCTGGTGCGCAGCTGGACTCACCTCGAGCGGCAACGCGGCGGCTTCGGCTTTCTTGGCGGTCCGGGCGAAACCCAGATCGAGGCCGACCGTCGGCTGATCCGCGACCGCATGGCGCGGCTGAAGCGCGAGCTCGACCAGGTCAGCCGCACCCGCACGCTGCACCGCGAACGCCGCCAGCGGGCGCCGTGGCCGGTGGTGGCGCTGGTCGGCTATACCAACGCCGGAAAGTCCACGCTTTTCAATCGCCTGACCGGCGCTGACGTCATGGCGGAAAACCTGTTGTTCGCGACGCTGGACCCGACGCTGCGGCAGGTGAGCCTGCCGGGTATCGACAAGGCGATCCTGTCGGACACGGTGGGTTTCGTATCCGAACTGCCGACGCAACTGGTCGCCGCCTTCAAGGCGACGCTGGAAGAAGTAGTGTCGGCCGACCTGCTGATCCATGTCCGCGACGTCGCCCATCCCGACAGCGAGGCGCAGCGTGCCGATGTCGAGAAGGTGCTGGGCGAGATCGGCGTGTCGGAAGCGACGCCCCGGTTCGAGGCATGGAACAAACTCGACCTGCTCGAAGGCGAGGCGCGCGACGAACTGATCGCCATCGCAGCGCGGCGCAGCGACGTGATGCCGATTTCGGCGATGACCGGGGAGGGCGTTGAGGCGCTCGTAGAAGCCGTCGCAGCGCGACTGACGGAGGGGCACCGCCGCTACACGCTACGGCTCGACCCCGCCGACGGCGCCGCGGCTGCCTGGCTGCACCAGCACGGCGAAGTGCTCGACCAGCATATCGAGGGCGAGGAAGCGGTGTACGAAGTGCGGATGGCGCCCCGCGATTACGAGCGGTTCGCGACGCGGGGGTAGGGGCCTCAAGCCTCAGCCCCGTTTCACCACCTGCCAAAGGTCTTCCTTCTCGTCGAGGCTTAGACCGACGAACGCTTCGCCCGCTGCATCTTCCATCGCGCGGAAGCGCCGCTCGAACTTGCCGTTGGCTGCGCGCAGTGCCGCTTCGGGCTCGACGCCCAGCTTGCGGGCATAGTTGGCCACCGCGAACAGCAGGTCGCCGACTTCCTCGGCGCGATGGGCGTCGTCCACCGCCGTTTCCACCTCGTCCAGCTCCTCCAGTATCTTCGCGCGCGCGCCTGCCGGGTCGGGCCAGTCGAAGCCGGTGCGTGCCGCCCGCTTCTGCAGCTTTTCGGCGCGGAGCAGGGCGGGCAGGCCGATCGCCACGCCGTCCAGCGCGCTGGATGCGCCCTTGGCACCACGTTCCTCGGCCTTGATCGCTTCCCACAGGTGATGGCCGCCCTCCGCCACATCGCCGAAGATATGCGGGTGCCGCCGCTCCATCTTGTCGCTGATCGAGGTGACGACGTCGGGGAGGGCGAAATGCCCCGCTTCCTCGGCCATGCGGCTGTGGAAGATCACCTGCAGCAACAGGTCGCCGAGCTCGTCCTTCAGCTCGTCCATCGCATCGCGCTCGATCGCATCGGCGACTTCATAGGCTTCTTCGATCGTATAGGGCGCGATCGAGGCGAAGGTCTGCACCGTATCCCATTCGCAACCCCGCTCCGGATCGCGCAGCCGCGCCATGATGGCGACAAGGCGTTCGATGCCGCTGGGGCTGGTCATGGCGCGTTCTCCCGAAGATTCGGAGGACGGATAGGCAATACGGCGCGGGCCGTCGAGCGTCAGACGGCGCCGAGGATGCGCGTGTTGTCGCCTTCGACCGCAAGCTGCACCACCGGGGCCGGCGTGCCGACAAAGGCCGCGCGCGCCGCCGCGACGCTGGCGGGCGGCACGGACAGCCCGACCAGATCGGCGAAGCTCCAGACGCTGAGGTCATCAAGCACAAGCCAGCTATAGGCCTGGAAGGGTGCTTCGGGCGGGTTGGCGAGAACCAGGCCGGTGCCGTTCAGCGGCCGCCATGGCCCCTCCAGCCGATTCGCGATCAGGCCGTACAGGCCAGTCGGTCCCTTCGGATCACCCTCGGCGAATACTTTGTTCTGCGTCGACCAGAACAACAGGAACCGGCCGGCATGGGTCACGATATGCGGCCGCTCCAGTTCGTTATTGAGGCCAGTCGCGTCGACGATCGGCGGGAGCAGCGCCCAGCCATCGCCCTCGCGCCGTGCAGCGCCGATCAGGCCGTTCCAGTTCGAGGGCGCCCCCGGTCGCGAGGCCGAGAACAAGACCCACTCACTGCCATCGCCGGGGTTGCGGACCGGAAAGGGATCGCGGAACGCCTTGATCGTGCCGACCGCGCCGCCACCGGCCATGTCGCGCTGATAGAAATGGTCGTCGGGCTGAACGATTTCGCGCGGCACGCTCCAGCCGTCCACCTGCGCGCGATCGCCCGCAAAGCGCAACCTGCCCTGGGTGAAGTAGAGGCGCTGGAGGAAGCTGGTTTCCGCCTCGCCGCGCACGCCGGCAGCGGTATAGTAGAAGGAGAGGGTCGTGCCATCCGCCTCCAGCACCGCCGTGCCTGCCCATTCGCGGCTGCCCGGGTTCAGCCCTTCCGGCAGCAGCGGCCCGAAATCACGCCAGCCCCCCTCACGCTTCTGGAGCAACCGCAGGCGCGCGATTGCGTGCCGGGCGTCGGGATCCTCAAGAACCGGCGCAGTCAGCGCAATGACAAGCGGACCGCCGGGGAAGGGGACAACCCGGTTCGCCCGATCCACCACCGGCCAGTGGTCCCACAGGTCGATGCCGGGCAGCACGGCAGCCTGCGGACCGAATAGCGGCGCAGCGGCATCGCCGGGCCGGATTGCGGCCACATGGGCCGACATCCAGTGGAAGGTCTGGATGCCGGCCCCGCCCGGGGGGACTGGGTTCTGTGCGAGCATGCCCGTCCTGTCCGTCAGAAGGAGAGGCGGACCGCAGCCGACACCGTTCGGCCGTTGATCGCGCGGGCGCGAACGATGCCGTTGGCCGGGATCGTCGCGTCCTCGGCTTCGGTGAAGCCCATCACGTTGAACAGGTTGTTCGCCTGCAGCGACAGCTGGACACGATCGACCGGACGCACCTGCAGGAACGCATTGACCGTGGTGTAGCCGGGCAGCTTCAACTGGTTGGTGTCCTGGGTATAGCTCGACGTGGTGCCGACGAAGTTCGCGCCGACGGTGAACAGCTTCGTCTCATATTGCGGCGTCGCCTGGAAGACGAACTCGGCCTGACGGCGCGGGCGGTTGCCGACGACCGACGGGTTCAGCACATCGCTGACGATCTTGGCATCGGTCCAGGTGCCGCCGGCGGAAAGGCTGAAGCCACCGATCCGGTAGCTGCCCTCCAGCTCGACGCCATAGGCGCGATATTTGCGGTTGAAGAAGCGCTGGGTAGTCGCCTCGAAATTCTGTTCCTCGGTGCGCGCCCAGAAGCCCGTCGCATACAGGGCAAGGCCGTTGCTGCGATACTTCACGCCGCCTTCGGCCTGGCGCACCATGTCTACCGCCGCATCGCTGCTCACCAGACTGCCGTTGGTGGTGCTGACTGCCGGACCGAACAGCAGGCGGTCCGCATTGGCGCGGCCGCCGACGCTGTAGCGGCCGAACACCGCCAGGTCGCGGGCGATGCGATAATTGGCACCCAGCGAGTAGGAGAAATAGTCGAAGCTGTAATCGACCGGCGCCGCACTCGTCACCGGCACCACCGAAACGCGGGTTTCCGCATTCGAAATCACCCCGTCGCCATTCATGTCGCGCGAAGTGGTCCCGACCCGGTTTCCGCCCAGATCAGCACCGGCGACATTGCCCTTGGCCGTGCCGAAATCATAGCGCGCGCTGCCGTCGAGCGTGAGCTTGCCGGCGCTGTAGGTCAGCGAGGCGAACGGCGCGTTGGTATCGTAATCGACATTGTAGGTGCGGCGGCAGCATCCGCCGAAATAGGCGGCGCCATAGCCGTAAACGCCGTTCTGGGTGATCGGCGTGCCGCCGGCGCTGGTGACGTTGACCAGCGCGGCATTGCCGCCGCCGACCACGTCGGACAGCAGCGAGGTCCACAGCCATTCGGTATCGATCGTCTGCCGCGACTTGTAGAAGCCGCCGGTGAAGGAGAGGGTGCCAGCCCCCAGCGCAAAGTCACGGCTGATGCGCAGATCGTTGGTGATGTTATTGAGGCTGTTGAGCTTAGTGTCGAACACCACGATCTCGGCCAGCAAGCCGTTGCCGTTGAGCCCGCCCGGATTGGTGATCGCCTGCCCGGCCTTGGGGCCATTGGCGTAGCTGAGCGTTGCGCCGGCGCCGCCCAGCGAGGTTGCGATGGTGCTCGCCGAATCCACCGCCGCAGGGAAGTTGGAGATGAAGCGGCCGGAAATGTCGGAGAACTGGAACCGCTCGTGCAGCGTCCAGTCGCTGCCCAGCTTGACCTGGGTTTCCAGCCCGAACGACTTGACCAGCGGGTGCTGGCCGTCGCGGATATCGTCGACGACGGGATTGTTGTTGCCGTCCAGCGTCACGTTGCGCGTGATGTAGCGCGAGTGCAGCGTATCCTGGTTGATCGAGAAATTGGCGATATTGGTGTAGGTCGGGTTGCTGTCCGAGCCCGTTACCTTCACCGGGTTCGGCAGATAGCCGATTGCGCGGTCGTCCAGATATTTGCCGTAGAAACGGATGAATCCGCCGCTGAATTCCTTGGTGACGTTCAGCTTGAGCTGGCCGCCCTTGTTGCCGTCATAGCCGGCCGCACGCGGGCCTTCGCCCTGCCGATAGAAGCCGCCGACATGAAAGCGCAGGCTGCCCGACAGATGGGCACCGTAGTCGAAGTCGACGCGGTTCTCGCCATAGTCGAGCCCCTTGCTGAACTGCACGGCGCCGCCCTGCGTCTCGCCGGTCTTCGAAATCAGGTTGATCACGCCGCCCGGCGAATTGGAAGCGAAGGTGGAGGCGGAGCCGCCACGGATCGCCTCGACGCGCGCGACGTTGAAATCGGCACGCAGGAAAATGTCGGCATTGCCGAAAGTGATGTCGCCATATTCCAGCACCGGCATGCCGTCTTCCTGCAATTGCAGGAACTTGGCGCCGCCCGACGCGACCGGAAGGCCGCGCACGGCGATATTGGCATTGCCTTCACCGCCCGAGCTTTCTGAACGGATGCCGGGAATATTGCGGAACACTTCAGCGACGGAGCGCGGCGCGCTCTGCTGAATGGCATTTGCGTCTAGCGAGCTGACGGAAATCGAGCTGTCGAGCCGGTTGCTGCTCTTCGCCACTGCGGTCACGATGATCTCATCGCCGCCCGAAGGCACGGCATCGGGCGCCGCAGCCGGAGCGGAATCGGTCTGGGCGAACGCAGGGCCGCCAAGCGCAAGCGCGGTGCCGGCCAGCAGGATGGAAAACGCCTTCATTATCACTCTCCCACGAAATGGACGGCTCTCGGGCCGACTCGTTATTGGTTGGCGTATCGCATGCGCAAACGTTTGCCAAGAGGGAAGTTGCAAACGTTTGCGCAATCCATTAGAAATCCAGTGGCCGGCATCTTCGACTGGACAGGAGAGGCGGACAAGGAGAGGAAAGAACCGGATGACGATGGCCAAGCCCCGCCTCAGCGCATTGCGCATCGTCGAGATGAACCTCGGCTTTTTCGGTCTGCAATTCTCGTTCGGCCTGCAACAGGCGAATATGGGGCCGATCTATCGCTATCTGGGCGCGGACGAAGCGACGATGCCGCTGCTATGGCTGGCGGGGCCGATGACCGGTCTGCTCGTCCAGCCGCTGATCGGCGCCCTTTCCGACCGCACCATCACGCGTTTCGGCAGGCGCACCCCCTATTTCCTGGTCGGCGCAGTGCTGTGCAGCCTGGGCCTGCTGGCGATGCCCTACAGCCCGGCGCTCTGGGTGGCCGCCAGCCTGCTCTGGATCCTCGACGCGGCGAACAACGTGACCATGGAACCGTATCGGGCCTATGTCAGCGATCGGCTGCGCGAGGACCAGCGCGCCGCCGGTTTCCTGTCGCAATCGGCCTTTACCGGCCTGGCCCAGACGCTCGCCTATTTGTCGCCTTCGTTGTTGGTGTGGGCGGGGATCAGCGGTGATCTTGTCGATGCCAATGGCATTCCGGAAATTACCCGCATCGCCTTTCTGATCGGCGCCGCGCTCTCGCTGGGGACGATCCTGTGGTCGGTGATCCGGGTGCCCGAACTGCCCATCGATGCCGAAACCGTCGCGCACGCGAAGAGCCAGGGGCTGCGCGCGGGCGCTGCGCTTGCCGATCTGGGCAATGCCTTCCGCGCCATGCCCTTGCCGATGCGGCAGCTCGCACTGGCGATGCTGTTCCAGTGGTTCGCCATGTTCGCCTATTGGCAGTACATTGTCTTCGCGCTGGCGCGTTCGGTGTTCGGCACTGCGGATGCAGGGGCGGCCGGGTTCCGAGAGGCGGCGCTGCTCAACGGGCAGATTGGCGCGCTCTATAACTTCGTCGCCTTCATCGCCGCCTTCGCAATGGTGCCGATCGCGCGGCGACTGGGTGCGCGCAACGTCCATGCGACGGCGATGCTGCTGTCGGGACTGGCGATGCTGGCGCTGCCATGGATCCACGAACCGCTGTGGCTGATCGTGCCCATGCTCGGCATCGGCATCGGCTGGGCAAGCCTGATGGGCAATCCCTATGTCATGCTGGCGGATGCCATCCCGCCGGAGCGCACCGGCGTCTATATGGGCATTTTCAACATGTTCATCGTCGTGCCGATGATGATTGAGACAGCGGTGCTGCCACTGATCTACCGCCCTCTGCTAGGCGGCGATCCCCGGCATGTGCTCATGCTGGCGGGTGCGCTGATGCTGTGCGCCGCTGCCGCAACGTTGCGGGTGCGGTCAGGCCGATCCGCGTAGGACCAGTTCGGGCGCCATCATCACCGGCTCCGCTGCTTCCCCGGCGATACGCCGCAGCAACAATTCCACCAGCAGCCGCGCGCCCCGCGCCATGTCCTGCCGGACGGTGGTGAGGGGCGGGACGGTATGCGCAGCGATGCTGATATCGTCATAGCCGACGACCGACACATCCTGCGGGATGCGCAGGCCCTGATCGGCAATCGCGCGCATCGCGCTCATCGCAATCACGTCCGAAGCAGCGACGATGCCGTCGGGCGGCGCGTGGTCGGCCAGGAAACGCGCCATCTCGGCATAGGCGCCCTTGTCCGTAAGGTGCAGCGGCAGCACCATTTCCTCGACCTGCGCCGCGTCCGCGATCGCGCGGTGGAAACCTGCATAGCGGTCGGCAAATTCGGGCACGCCGGGATCGCCCAGAAAAGCCAGGCGGCGGCGCCCGATCGCGATAAGGTGCCGCGCGGCAAGCGCGCCGCCGGCTTCGTTGTCCGTTCCGACGGTGATCTGCTGCGAATCCGGCCGCCGCGCACCCCACACTACCATCGGCGCGAAGCGGCTGGCGACATGTTCGATTGCCGAATATTGGTTCGACTGGCCGATCAGGATGATGCCGTCGACCCGCCCGGATGAAATCACATCCTCCAGCCAGCGGTCATCCTCCGGAATCACGCGCGAAAGCAGCAGGTCGAAGCCATTGCTGGCCAACGCATCCGCCAGTGGACCGATCAGCCCCATGAAGAAGGGATCGGAGAGCGTCTGGTCGACCTCGTGCCCCAGCGGGATCACCACTCCGATCGTGTTGGTGCGGCGCTTGCGCAGCGCGCTCGCCGTCTGGTTGAGGCGAAAGCCATGTTCGGTCGCCAGCGTGCGGATACGCGCCTTGGTAGCGCTGGACACGCGCGGGTGATCGGAAAGCGCGCGCGACACGGTTGAAACCGACACGCCGGCGATTTTCGCCAGTTCGACCAGACCAAGGGATTTCAACCTGCCGTTACCTCTTTGTGGCTGCGCGCTTTTCCGTCTTAGCGTGCCGGAAGCGGTTGGGAAACCACGCCGCCGTCAAACCAATATGGAGCCAATTTCCTCTCCCGCACGCCACGAGAGTGCCCAGATTGGCCATGCCAATTCGCGATTTTGTTCTAAACTGGCCTTGACAGTTTGGGGCGGGTGGCAGTCAATACGTCCTTTCGGAAGGTGAGTGGGGCAGCCGATGATCGGGAAATACGGGTTGCGGTCTCGGTATATGGCAATGATCCTGGCGGTCACGCCTTGCCTTGGCGGCGCTGCGCCCGTTTCCGCCCGCGAAGCTGCCCACGCTCGCCACGTGCCGCACGCCGTCCAAGGCGTTGCTGCCGCCCGCGCAGTGCTCGCGCGGCTGGGGGTCGACACCGGGCGAATCGACCTTTCGCTCCACGAGGGCCCCACCCCCTATTTCCATGTCCGCACTATTGGCGGCCGCGTGCGGATCGAGGGTTCGTCGGCCATCGCGCTGGTCCGCGGCGCGACGCGCTATCTGGGCGGGCAGGGGAGCCTGTTCGTCGGATGGGACGGCGTCCGCAACCGCCCGCTGCACGTCGCCAATGGCTATGACAGCGGCGTGGTGGCGTCGCCCTTTGCGCTGCGCGCCTATCTGAACACCTGCACCTATGGCTACACGACGCCCTGGTGGACCTGGGCGCGGTGGGAGCGCGAGATCGACTGGATGGCGGCGCATGGCGTCGACACGCCGCTCGCCATGGAGGGGCAGGAATATGTCTGGCGTGCGCTGTGGCGCGAACAGGGGCTGAGTGACGGACAGATCGCCGACAGCCTTTCCGCCGCGCCCTTCCTGCCCTGGCAGCGCATGGGCAATATTGCCGGCTATCGGGCGCCGCTCTCGGCCAACTGGATCGAAAAGAAGCACGCCCTGCAGCGCAAGATCCTCACCCGGATGCGCGCGCTGGGGATGCAACCGGTGCTGCCCGCCTTTTCCGGCTATGTCCCCGAAGCCTTTGCGAAGGCGCATCCGGAAGCGAAGATCTACCAGATGCGCGCCTGGGAGGGGTTTCCCGGAACCTATTGGCTCGATCCGTCCGACCCGTGGTTCGCGCGGCTCGCTGCCCGCTTCATCGGGATCTACAATGCCACCTATGGCGCGGGGCGCTATTACCTCGCGGACGCCTTTAACGAGATGGTGCCGCCGATTGCCGAGGACGGCAGCGACGCGCGCGCCGCGACCTATGGCGATTCGATTGCGAACAGCGCGGCAACGCGCGCTGCGGCGCTGCCCAAGCCGGTGCGGGATGCGCGGCTGGCGGCCTATGGCGAGCGGCTCTACCGCTCGATCACGGCGGCCGCGCCGAATGCGACATGGGTGATGCAGGGCTGGCTGTTCGGCGCGGACAAGGCGTTCTGGACGCCCGATGCGATCGCGGCCTTCCTGTCCAAAGTGCCGAACGACCGCATGCTGATCCTCGACATCGGCAATGATCGCTATCCCGGCATCTGGAACGCGACCCAGGCCTTTTTCGGCAAGAACTGGGTCTATGGCTATGTCCATAACTATGGCGGCAGCAATCCGGTCTATGGCGATCTGAAATTCTACCGCAGCGACATCGCCGCGGCGCTCGCCAATGCCGGGCGGGGGCAGTTGCGCGGGTTCGGCCTGTTTCCGGAAGGGCTGCACAACAACCCGATCGTCTATGCCTATGCCTATGACCTTGCCTGGGGCGAGATCGACGGCAACGGCGTGCCGCGCCCGCTCGATCAATGGCTCGCCGACTATAGCCGCGCGCGGTACGGCCACAGCGCGAAGCCACTTGTCGAAGCCTGGAGCACCGCCATCGCCGGTGCCTATGCCACGCGCTACTGGACGCCGCGCTGGTGGCACGAACAGGCCGGCGCCTATCTGTTCTTCAAGTTCCCGACCCTCGACGGCGCGGCCTATCCGCCAAGCCCGGGCGATCCGGCTGCCCTGCGCAAGGGCATCGACGCGCTGCTCGCACAAGCGCCGGCGCTGGCTGGAGAGCCCCTCTACGTACAGGATGTCGTCGATCTCGTCCGCCATTATGCCAGCCTGAAGCTGGACGACCGGCTCAAGGCCGCGATCGCTGCCTATCAGTCGGGCGATGTCCCCGCGGGCGACCGTGCGGCGGAAAGCATGGCGCAGCTTGCCGGCACCATCGACGCGCTGGCCGGCAACCAGCAGGAAACGCTGGGCAGCTGGCTGGCCGACGCCAGCGCCTATGGCGACACGCCGGCGGAGAAAGCTGCCTTTGTCGAGCAGGCCAAGGCCGTCGTAACCGTCTGGGGCGGCACAGGCCACCTTTCCGACTATGCCTCGCGCGCGTGGCAAGGGCTGTACGCAGGCTATTACCTGCCGCGCTGGCAGCAATTCCTCGCCGCACAGCGCCGCGCGGCGCTGGCGCATGTGCCGCTCGATGCCGCAGCCACCACCCGCGCCATTCGCGACTGGCAGAGCGGCTGGCTGAAGGACGGGCGCCTCTGGCCCCGCCGCCGCCCTGCCGCGCCGCTTGCCCTTGCCCGCACCCTCCTCGCCGAAACGGATCGCTGATGACCGAAACCCAGGCCGCCACCATTGCCACGCTCCAGGGCAAGCCCCGCTTCCTCGCGCTCGACGTGTTCCGGGGGGCGACCATCTTCCTGATGATCCTGGTGAACACCGCAGGCCCGGGCGCGCCGGCCTATCCGCAACTGGTCCACGCCAAATGGATCGGCTTCACGCTCGCCGATCTGGTGTTTCCCACCTTCCTGTTCGCGATGGGCAACGCGATGAGCTTCGCGCTGCGCAAGCCTGTCGCCACCGGTCCCTATCTGGCGCGGCTGTTCCGGCGCGGCGCGATCATCTTCGTGCTCGGCTATCTGATGTACTGGTTCCCGTTCGTGCAGCACGGGGCGGACGGGTGGGCGTTCAAGCCCTTCGCGCTCACCCGCGTTCCCGGCGTGCTCCAGAGGCTGGCGCTCTGCTATGTTCTGGCGGGCCTGATGGTCCGCTGGTTGTCGACGCGGCAACTCGTATTGGCGTCGATCGCCCTGCTTGCCGGCTATTGGGCGATTCTCGTCGCGTTCAGCCCGCCGGGCATGGCCTTTGACAAGTTCGCCAATATCGGCACGCGGATCGACCTGTGGCTGCTGGGGCCGGGGCATCTGTACAAGAAGGACAGCGGTTTCGATCCCGAAGGGCTGCTCGGCACGTTGCCGGCAACGGTGAACGTGCTCGCCGGCTACCTCGCCGGGCTGGCGATCGTGCGCGGTCCCAGCCTGTCGCGCACGGTGCGGGCAATGGCACTGGTCGGCGCTGCGCTGATCGTCGCGGGCCTCGCCTGGGCCCCATGGTTCCCGATCGCCAAGAAGCTGTGGACCGGCTCCTACGTGCTTTTGACGGTTGGGCTCGACCTGCTGCTGCTCGGCGCGACCATCGCGCTCATCGAACTGGCGGGCTTCCGGCGCGGCACGCGCTTTTTCACCATCCTCGGACGCAATCCGCTCGCCATCTATCTGTTTTCCGAACTGTTCGTCACCGCCATCAACCTCGTTCCCACCGGCACGGATCACGATGTGTATGAGGTGGCGGGCATCGATCTGTTCCAGCGGATAGCGCCCGGCGCGCTGGGCTCGCTCCTCTGTGCGCTCGCCTATACGATGCTCTGCTGGGCGGTCGGATGGTGGATGGACAGCAAGGGCCTCATCCTGAAGGCGTAGCTCCCGGCAACGCGCGCTCCCGTCCCCGGCCACTGCATTTCCGCCGCATCGCCGCACCGAAAGCGTTGACCCGGAAGCCGAACTCGATGAGCGTTCGGACAGTAAAGGAGAGGGGCCCGCGTGACGCAAACGCACATCCTGGCGATCGATCAGGGAACGACTTCCACCCGCAGCGTGATATTCGATGCGCGCGGCCGCCGCGTCGCGACCGCGCAGGCCGAACTCGCCCAGCATTATCCCGCGCAAGGGTGGGTGGAGCATGATCCGGAAGAGATATGGCGCGCCACCCTCGCCACCGCGCGCGATGCGCTGGCGAAAAGCGGCCTTGGCGCAGGCGCAATCGCGGCGATCGGCATCACCAACCAGCGCGAGACGACGCTGATCTGGGACCGTGCGACCGGTCAACCGCTCTATCCCGCGATCGTATGGCAGGACCGCCGCACCGCAGAGCATTGCCAGCGGCTGCGCGGGGATGGCGCGGAGGCGCTGGTGCGCGAACGGACCGGCCTGCTCCTAGACCCCTATTTTTCTGCGACCAAGATCGGCTGGATACTCGATCATGTCCCGGGCGCGCGGGCACGCGCCGAACGGGGCGAACTCGCCTTCGGCACGGTCGACAGCTTCCTGCTATGGCGACTGACCGGCGGCACTGTGCACGCAACGGACGTCACCAACGCATCGCGCACCTCGCTATGGAACATCCATCGCGGCGAATGGGACGCGGCACTTTGCCGCCTGTTCGGCATCCCGCCCGCGCTGCTGCCGCGCGTTCACGACAATGCGCATGTCTATGGCACGACCGCGCCCGATCTGTTCGGCGCGGCCATTCCCATTGCCGGCATGGCGGGCGACCAGCAGGCGGCGCTGTTCGGGCAATGCTGTTTCGCGCCGGGCGACGTGAAGTCGACCTATGGCACCGGCTGCTTCATGCTGCTCAATACCGGCGAGCAGGCGATTGTATCGGACCATCGCTTGCTGACCACCCCGGCCTATCGCATCGGTGGGCAGACGCGCTACGCGCTCGAAGGCTCGATCTTCGTCGCGGGGGCCGCGATCAAGTGGCTGCGCGACGGGATCGGCGTGATCACCCATGCCAGCCAGACCAACGACATGGCGACGCGCGTGTCGGACAGTCACGGCGTATACATGGTGCCTGCCTTTGTCGGCCTCGGCGCCCCGCATTGGAACCCCGATGCGCGGGGCGCGATCTTCGGCCTGACGCTGGGTGCGACACAGGCGCATCTCGCCCGCGCCGCGCTCGAGGCCGTTGCCTACCAGACCTGTGACCTGCTGACCGCGATGGTGCAGGACGGCGGCAATCGTCCGGCGATGCTGCGCGTCGACGGCGGCATGGCGGCCAATGACTGGCTGTGCGGCTTCCTTGCCGACATCCTCCGGGTCACGGTCGAGCGGCCGGACGATCTGGAAACCACCGCGCGCGGTGCCGCCTTTCTGGCCGGCCTCGCCGTGGGTCTGTGGTCAGGGCTCGACGCGCTCACTGCAATCTGGTCGCGTGAGGCGTGTTTCGAAGCGCACATGCCCGACGATCGCCGCGATGCCCTGCTCGCCGGATGGCATGATGCGCTCAGGCGTACCCTGCAATAGCACCCGTCGCCGCAACCACCTCAGGCTGCGGCGGCGGTGGAGTCCGGCCAGCCCTTGTTTCCTAATGCCGTGGGTCGAACCGCGACGATCGGCCAGTGCGGCGCGCCCTTGTCGATGGCGGCGAGCAACCGAAGAAATTCGACTTCCTCGGCATCATGCGGCGTCCCGCCCGTGTCGAAGATGTCGTGGAACCACTTGTCCTTCAGGCCGGCGAAATTCGGGTTTTCCCACGCGGCCCAGGGAAGGTGCGTCTGCGTCTTGCCGCAAACCAGCCCCCAGCAGAACGCCGCCACGCCTTCCTCGCGCGCGATCGGCAAAATCGCCTCGAAGGTGCTGCCGGCGGGACGGGCCATGAATTCCGTGCACAGCAGCGGCCGCCCGAAGGCGCGCAGCCAGCCGATCCGCTGGCGGAAATCCTCGGCGACGCCGTAATTGTGGAACGAGATGACATCCGAAAGATCGGTCTGCGCCCGCTGCAACGGCGTCAGCCGCTCGGGCGCGGACCAGTCGCCCAGCCAGATGCCGCTGGTGAGCGGCTGCATCGGCGCCATCGCTCTGGCCCAGCCGAACGCCTGGACCAGCACCGGCAGTACCAGATCGGCCTTCGCGCCCAGTTCGCCGGCATCGCACAGCGACACTTCGGGGCCATTGTCGGGCTCATTCCACACGTCCCAGGCGAGGACGCGCGGATCGCGTCCGAAGCGGGCGACCACGCCCTTCACATAGGCTTCGAGGCGCGGGAGCTGCGCGGGATCGCGCAGTGCAGGCACGCCGGGGGACTGGACCCAGCCAGAATTATGGACGCCGGGGGCGGGGTGCGGCTGCGGCCCCAGCGCCGGTTCGGGGTTCCAGCACGAGTCGAACAGCACCAGCATGGTGCGGATGCCATGGCCGTCGGCGATGGTCAGGAACTGGTCCACGCGGTCGAGAAAGCCGGCGGCATCGTCCACCCACAGCAGGTCGTGCAGATACACGCGCACGGCGTTCATTCCCACCGACGCGGCCAGGGCAAGCTCGTCCGCAATTGCCTGCGGATCGAACGTGGCGGCCTGCCACATCTCCAGCTGGTTGATGGCATTCGACGGGGTGAAGTTGCATCCCATGATCCAGGGATGCGCCGCATGCCACGCCGCCGCTGCTGCTTTCGTCCACCGATCGCCCATCGTCACTGCTCCGCGCCTGATCCGGCCTTCAACTTTCGTTGACATGCTTTTGAATCTAAGCGCGGAATTGTGAATTGAGGATGTCTCCTTAGGGCGGAGTAACGTAGCCGTTAACCATTATGCCGCGGCAGCTTCCGCCTCAACCTGCGCAGGGGCAGGCTGGACGAAGCGCTTGCGCCAGGTGGCCAGCGCCTGACCCACAACCTGGTCCATGTTGTAATAGCGATAGGTTGCCAGTCGCCCGACGAACGTGACGTCGCGTTGCGCCAGGGCCAGCGCCTCATAACGCTTGAACAGCGCCTGATTTTCCGGCCGGGGTATCGGGTAATAGGGATCGCCCTCGGCACTCGGATACTCATAGGTGATGCTGGTCTGCGCAGCCTGTTCGCCGGTGAGGTGCTTGTATTCGGTCACGCGGGTATAGGGCACCGCTTCGTCCGGGTAATTGACCACCGCGACCTGCTGCAACCATTCCTGCTCCAGCGTGCGGTGCTCGAAACGCAGCGAACGATAGGGCAGTCGGCCGTAGCAATGGCCGAAATATTCGTCGATCGGCCCGGTGAAAATGAGATGGTCGTGGGGATAGGCCTCGCGCGCCTCGACATAATCGACGCCCAGCAACAGGTCGATATTCGGATGGTCGAGCATCCGCTCGAACATCGCCGTATAGCCCTTGGCCGGCATCGCCTGGAACGTATCGGCGAAATAGCGATCGTCGGTATTGGTGCGGGTCGGCACGCGCGCGGTCACGGATTTGTCGAGTTCGGACGGGTCCATGCCCCACTGCTTGCGGGTATAGCCCTGGAAGAACTTCTCATACAGGTCGCGGCCCACCGCCGAGATGACGACATCCGCCGAAGTGCGGATTTCGGGCAGCGGTTCCGCGCGCGTTGCGAGGAACGCAGCGGCGTCTTCGTCGCTCTGCAGGTTGAGGCCATAGAGGCGGTTCAGCGTCGTGCGGTTGATCGGAATCGGCACCCGCATCCCGTCCACTTCGGCGAGCACGCGATGTTCATAGTCGCGCCATTCCGTGAAGCGCGAGAGATAGTCGAACACGTCGCGGCTGTTGGTGTGGAAGATATGCGGTCCATATTGATGGATCAGCAGCCCTGCATCGTCACGGCAGTCATAGGCATTGCCGGCGACGTGCGGGCGCTGATCGACCACCAGCACCTTCTTACCCGATCCCGCCGCAAGCCGCTCGGCCATCACGGCACCCGCAAAGCCCGCGCCGACCACCATCACGTCATAGCGCCGCGTCCGCTCTGCCGGCCACAGCGCCGGCGCGACGATCGGCTGGACCGCGCCGGCCCGGGCGGTCACTGCCCCGATCAGCGCAACCATGCGGGCGAAGGTCTCGTCCCACGACATGCGCGACAGCATCGCATCGACTTCGCCGCGCCAGGCGTCATCGCCCTCGGCCAACGCCAGCGCTGCCTCGCACGCAGCGACAAAGGCTTCGGGCGTAGCGGCGATGCGGACACCTTCCAGCGCATCATACTGGCGTACGACGTCGGTAATCGGCGTCGACACCACCGGCAGGCCGGCGGCGAGATATTCCGGGGTCTTGGTGGGGCTGATGAAGCGGGTGGCCGCATTGATCGCAAAGGGCATCAACGCCACGTCCCAGCCATTGAGATAGGCGGGCAGCTCGGCATAGGCTTTGCCGCCGAGATAATGGAGGTTCGGCCGCTGCGGCAGATCGGCCGGGTCTATCTTCACCACCGGGCCGACAATGATGAGCGACCAGTCGGGGCGCGCATCGGCAAGTGCCGCCAGCAGGTCCAGGTCCATCCGCTCGTCGACCACGCCGTAAAAGCCCAGCCGGGGATGCGGAAGGCCAACCTGGTCGGCCGGCTCCGCCTGCGCAAACCGAGCGCGCCCGAAATGCGCGACGTCCACGCTGGAAGGGAAGGGGTGAACGGCCGGATGCTGGTCGCGCTTCGCCTCGTACAGGCTATAGCCGCCGGTGAACACCAGATCGGCTTCGCCCAGCAGCCGCTTCTCCAGCGGAATCAGCTCGGGCGGCGCATTTCGGAAATTCGACAGCTCGTCCATGCAGTCATAGACGACGCAGTCCGCTTCAAGGTGCGCCGAGAAGGGCAGCATCATCGGCGTGTAGTACCAGCGCACCAGCGACCGCGGCTTCTCGGCAGCAAGCAATCCGTCGAGCAGCGTGCGGAGCGCGCCCTCGACTTCGGCTGCGTCCAGTCCTTCGGGCAGATGCGGTGTGGCGACGACGACGCCCGTGTCCGGGCAGGTCCGAACCTCGAGTTCCGGCGCCGGCACGTCCGCGATGATCGGCTCTTCCCAGAATATCGTCCGCTGCTGCCGCGCAAAGCGCAGCATCAGATGCTGCGGTCGCTGGAAGACGAAATTCCATCGGAGATGACTGAAACAAAGAAGAAGGCCAGGATCATCGCCGACGCGGGATTGAATTCGGGCGGAAGAATGAATCGCGTCAGACGCCATGGCCATGAACCTTTTGTGATGAGGCAGGTTTAACGGCGCGGCCCCGGCAATGTTCCGAAACAGCATTTCGTATCAATCACTTAACTTGCATCAATTGCAGCCTATTCTTTGCGGGATGAACGCAAGAGCAATGCGGCGCGTTCGGGCACAGACGCGATCGGCGGGACGGAGGATTTCTGGAACCTTTGCAACTATGGGGCGGCGCGGAATGCACCGTGAATCGGGTCGGCAACCGGTATCGCGACCAGTTGCGCGACACCGGCCACGCCGTGCGGCTCGACGATCTCGACCGGGTGGCGGCGCTGGGCGTGCAGGCGCTGCGCTTTCCCGTCTTGTGGGAGCGCGTGTCGCCTGAAGCGGCGGCCCGATGCGATTGGGACTGGAGCGACGTCCGGCTGGCGCATTTGCACGCGCTGGGGGTGCGGCCGATCGTCGGGCTGCTCCATCATGGCAGCGGCCCGCGCCGCACCAGCCTGCTGGACCCCGACTTTGCGCGGAAGTTCGGCGACTATGCTGCCCGGGTGGCGGAGCGCTATCCCTGGGTCCGCGACTGGACTCCGGTCAACGAGCCGTTGACGACAGCCCGTTTCAGCGCGCTGTACGGCCATTGGTATCCCCATGCGCGCGACGAAGGCGCCTTCTGGCGCGCGCTCGTCCATCAGGTGGAAGGGACGGCTGCCGCCATGAAGGCGATCCGGGCGGTGCGCCCCGATGCGCGGCTGATCCAGACCGACGATCTCGGCACCAGCCACGCCACCGCGGCGGTGCGGGACCAGGCCGCCTTCGACAATGCGCGGCGCTGGATGGGGTGGGACTTGCTGTTCGGCCGCGCCGTCCCCGGCCATCCGCTATGGGAACATCTGGCGGGCTTCGGCCTTGCGCAGCGACTGGAGCAACTGGCCGCCGCGCCCTGTCCGCCCGACGTGATCGGGCTCAACCATTATCTGACCAGCGACCGCTTTCTCGATCACCGTATCCGCCGCTATCCGGCGTACTTGCGCGGTGGCAATGGCAGGATGCGCTATGCCGATACCGAAGCGGTCCGCGCGCTCGATCCGCCGCCGCCGGGGCTGGCCCATGCGCTTACCCAGACCTGGGAACGCTATGCCACGCCCATCGCCATTACCGAGGTGCATAATGGCTGCACGCGGGAGGAACAGATGCGCTGGATGCGCGATGCCTGGGAGGATGCGCAGGCGGCCCGACGGAAGGGCGTAAAAGTGGAGGCCGTCACCGCCTGGGCGCTGTTCGGCAATGTCGGCTGGGATACGCTGCTCACCGCGCCCGGCGGCTATGAATGCGGCGTGTTCGATGTCCGCGCCGGCACGCCGCGCGCGACGGCGATGGTGCCGCTGCTCCAGGCGCTTGCGGCGGGCAGGGCGCCCGACCATCCGGCGCTTGCCGGTCAGGGATGGTGGCGCCGCGCGCACCGGCTGGTCCATCCCGCCGTACCGCGCCCCGCGCCCATGGCCGAGCACCGGCGCATGGATGCACCCGCACAGCCCGCCCATCCGATCCTCATCGCCGGTGCGACGGGAACGCTTGGCCAGGCCCTTGCCCGTGCCTGTACTGCCCGCGATCTCGCCTATGTACTGACCGACCGCGCGCGCCTCGATCTCGGCAATCCGGCCAGCATCGATGCGGCGCTCGACCGGTTTCAGCCCTGGGCGGTGATCAACGCGACCGGCTGGGTCCGGGTCGACGAAGCCGAAGCGGCCGAAGCGGCATGCCACGCCGTCAATGCCACCGGGGCAGAGCGTCTCGCCACGGCCTGCGCGGCACGCGACATACCGACACTCGGCTTCTCCAGCGATCTGGTGTTCGACGGAACGGCAGCGCGAGCATATCGCGAGTCCGACCCCGCCAGCCCGCGCAACGCCTATGGCCGCAGCAAGGCTGCCGCAGAGGCGGCGATCGGTGCGCTGCCCGGGCGCCACCTGATCGTCCGCACCGCCGCCTTCTTCTCACCCCATGACGCGCATAATTTCGCGGTGCACGCGCTCGAGACATTAGCGCGCGGCGATGCCTTTGCGGCGGCGGAGGATCAGGTCGTCAGCCCCAGCTATGTGCCGCATCTGTGCAATGCCGCGCTCGACGCGCTGATCGATGGCATGACGGGGCTGTTGCACCTGACCAACCACACTGCGATCCGCTGGGACGATTTCGCGCGCGCGCTGGCAGAAGCGTGCGGCCTGAACGCCGATCTGGTGAAAAGCGCCCCCGGCAGATCGCTCGGATGGCGCGCGGTACGCCCCACTTATGTGCCGCTGGCAAGCGAATATGGACGGCTGATGCCGAGCCTTGAGGCTGCCATCGAAGACTTCGCGGCAGCACCCGAAACTGCCGCCCGGATCGCGCGGATCCGGGCGGAAGCCCGCCAGCTCAATCGAGCCGGCGCGCCAGTTCCTTGTTGAGGTAGAGCGCCACCAGCGTGCCCAGCGCGCCGGAGAGCAGATAGGCGCCGGCCGCGATCAGCCCGAAATGCTGCGCGAGCAGCAGCGCGGCGAGCGGCGCAAAACCGGCACCCACCAGCCACGCCAGATCCGAGGTGAGCGCCGCCCCGGTATAGCGCGCGCGCTTCGGGAAATTGCTCGTCACCGCGCCCGACGACTGCCCGAACGACAGGCCGAGCAGAATGAAGCCCAGGATCATGAACGCCGTCTCACCGACGCTGCCCGCATCGAGCAGCTGCGGCGCGAAGCCGGAGAACATCGCAATCGCGGCCGCAGTGTAGCCCAGCAGCGAGCGACGCCCGATCCTGTCGGCCAGCATCCCCGACACGACGATGGCGATCACGCCGAACCCGCCGCCGATCATTTCGATGAGCAGGAACCGCGTCACGCTTTCCTGCGTGAACAGCGACACCCAGGAAAGCGGGAACACCGTTACCATGTGGAACAGCGAGAAGCTGGCGAGGGGCGCGAATGCCCCGATGATGATGTTGCGCCACTGCGCCCGGATCGTCGCCAGCACGGGCGAGGGGGTCAGTTCGCGGCTCTTGAACATCAACACATATTCTTGCGCGACGACCATGCGCAGGCGGGCGAACAGCGCCACCACATTGAGCGCGAACGCGACGAAGAACGGATAGCGCCAGCCCCAGGACATGAAATCCGCGCTGTCGAGCAGCCCCACGAAGAAGGCGAACAGGCCGCTGGCCACCATCAGGCCTAGCGGGGCACCGAGCTGCGGCACCATCGCGTACCAGCCCCTTTTTGCTGCAGGTGCGTTTAGCGCCAGCAGCGAAGCCAGACCATCCCACGCACCGCCCAGAGCGATGCCCTGGCCGACTCGGAAAAGCCCCAGCAGCACGGCCGACCAGAGGCCGACTTCGGCATAGCCGGGCAGGAATGCGATCGACACAGTCGAGGTACCAAGCAGGAACAAAGCGAGGGTGAGTTTGGCGCCGCGCCCATGGCGGCGGTCGACACGCATGAAAATCTGGGTGCCCAGCGGACGGGCGACAAAGGCAAGCGGGAAGAGGGCGAACGACCAGATCGTGCCACTAAGTCGATCAAGATAAGGGAAAACCAGCGCCGGAAAGACGAGCACCGAGGCGATGGCGTAGACGAAGAAGTCGAAAAATTCGCTAGTTCGTCCGATGATTACCCCAATGGCGATGTCGCCGGGGCGGAGGTGATCGTCACCTTTGGAGGTGTTGATCAGGCGGGCGTCATGTTCGATCCGGGTCGAACCAAAATCAGCGGTAGCCATGGTGCCGTTATACTCCAACGGCACCTCCAACGCACATAGGGAAAACACGGGTGCATTGACATGGGACAAATTGTCCTATTTCGCACCCGCACAAACGACTCTAACTCGCGAGCGCTATGTCTGGACCCCTCTCTTTTGCCCATGGTGCTGCCCGCAGCACGATGGCGCGCATCGCCACTGTCGCGGCGCCGATGCTGCTCGGCGGATGCAATCTCGTCGTGATGAACCCGTCGGGCGATATCGCGCGTCAACAGGCCGACCTGATCCTCTGGTCGACCTTCCTGATGCTGCTGATCATCATTCCGGTGATGATCCTCACGGTCGTTTTCGCGTTCAAGTATCGCGCGAGCAACCAGTATGCCGAGTACAAGCCCGATTGGGACCACTCGACCCGCATCGAGCTGGTGATCTGGTCGGCGCCGCTGCTGATCATCATCGCACTGGGCGCGCTCACCTGGCTCGCGACGCACAAGCTCGATCCGTACCGGCCGCTCGACCGCATCGCGCCGGGCAAGCCGATCGCCGCAAACGACAAGCCGCTGGAGATCCAGGTGGTGTCGCTCGACTGGAAGTGGCTGTTCATCTACCCCGAACAGGGCGTGGCGACCGTCAACGAGCTGGTGCTGCCGACCAACCGCCAGGTCCGTTTCCGCATGACCTCGTCGAGCGTGATGAACACCTTCTACGTGCCGGCGATGGCAGGCATGGTCTATACGATGCCGGGCATGGAGACGAAGCTTCATGCGGTGATGAACAAGGCAGGCAAGTTCCAGGGCGTGAGCGCGAACTATAGCGGCGCCGGCTTCTCCGACATGCGTTTCCCGACCATCGCGACCGACGATGCCGGTTTCGCCCAGTGGGTCCAGAAGGCAAAGGGCGCGAGCCAGAAGCTCGATGCGGCAACCTATCTCCAGCTCGAAAAGCCGAGCGAGAAGGTGCCGGCGACCGAATATGGCACTGTCGAAGGCGGCCTGTTCGACCGGATCGTCCAGATGTGCGTGAAGCCGGGCAGCGTGTGCACCACCCAGATGATGCACCATGATGCAGGTGCCCATGAAATGGCCCCGCCGGTAAACGACAAGGCCGGCGAAGGCGCGAAGGGCGCCATCATGCAGGGCCCGCACGAGATGCACGACAGCCCGCACATGACCCATCCGCACGGCGAGCCCGAAGGCAAATCCGCGCCCGGATCGGATTCGAACCGCAATATGACGAGCCTCGACCAGCCGGCGCTTCCCGGCCGCGCGGGCGAGCACAAGGCCTGAGCACCCCCATGTCTGACACATTGATCAAAATGATCTTCGGTCGGCTCTCTCTCGAGAGCCTGCCGTTGCATGAGCCGATCGTCGTCGCGACCTTCTGCGTCGTGGCGCTCGGCGGCGTCGCCCTGGTGGGCGCGCTCACCTATTTCCGCCTGTGGGGCTATCTCTGGAAGGAGTGGTTCACCACGGTCGATCACAAGCGCATCGGCATCATGTACATGGTGCTGGGCCTGGTGATGCTGCTGCGCGGCTTTGCCGACGCGATCATGATGCGCCTGCAACAGGCAATGGCGTTCGGCGCGAACGAGGGGTACCTCAATTCGCACCATTACGACCAGATCTTCACCGCCCACGGCGTGATCATGATCTTCTTCGTGGCGATGCCGTTCGTCACCGGCCTGATGAACTATGTGGTGCCGCTGCAGATCGGTGCGCGCGACGTCAGCTTCCCGTTCCTGAACAATTTCAGCTTCTGGATGACGGCGGCGGGTGCGGCGATCGTGATGGCCAGCCTGTTCATCGGTGAGTTCGCGCGGACCGGCTGGCTGGCGATGGCGCCGCTGTCGGGCCTGGATTACTCGCCGGACGTGGGCGTCGACTATTATGTCTGGTCGCTGCAGATCGCGGGTGTCGGCACCTTGCTCTCGGGCGTCAACCTGATCGCCACCATCGTCAAGATGCGTGCGCCGGGCATGAGCCTGATGAAGATGCCGGTCTTCACCTGGACCGCGCTTGCCACCAACATCCTGATCGTCGCTGCCTTCCCGGTGCTGACCGCCGTGCTCGCACTGCTCAGCCTCGACCGCTATGTCGGCACGCACTTCTTCACGAACACCGCCGGCGGCAACCCGATGATGTACGTGAACATGATCTGGATCTGGGGCCACCCGGAGGTGTACATCCTGGTCCTGCCGGTGTTCGGCATCTTCTCCGAAGTCACCGCGACCTTCTCGGGCAAGCGCCTGTTCGGCTATACCTCGATGGTCTACGCCGTGCTGGTCATCACCATCCTGTCGTACCTCGTCTGGCTCCATCACTTCTTCACGATGGGCTCGGGCGCGAGCGTGAACAGCTTCTTCGGCATCACCACGATGATCATCTCGATCCCGACGGGTGCGAAGATCTTCAACTGGCTGTTCACCATGTACAAGGGCCGCATCCGCTTCGAACTGCCGATGATGTGGACGGTCGCGTTCATGCTGACCTTCGTGATCGGCGGCATGACGGGCGTGCTGCTGGCGGTGCCGCCGGCCGACTTCGTGCTGCACAACTCGCTGTTCCTGGTCGCGCACTTCCACAACGTGATCATCGGCGGCGTGCTGTTCGGCCTGTTCGCCGGCATCAACTACTGGTGGCCCAAGGCGTTCGGCTTCAAGCTCGACAAGAAGTGGGGCCTGGTGTCCTTCTGGTGCTGGGTCATCGGCTTCTGGGTGGCGTTCATGCCGCTCTACATCCTGGGCCTGATGGGCGTCACCCGCCGTCTGCGCCATTTCGAAGACCCCAGCCTGCAGATCTGGTTCGTGATCGCTGCCATTGGCGCCGCGATCATCGCCGTCGGCATCGCGGCCTTCCTGCTCCAGATCTTCGTCAGCATCCGCAATCGCGAGGCGCTGAAGGACGAAAGCGGCGATCCCTGGAACGCCCGCACGCTGGAATGGTCGACCTCGTCGCCGCCGCCGGACTATAATTTCGCGTTCACGCCGATCATCCACGATCTGGATGCCTGGTACGACATGAAATCGCATGGTGCGGTGCGCCCGGTGGATGGCTTCCAGCCGATCCACATGCCGAAGAACACCGGCGCTGGCATCATTCTGGCGGGCTTCTCGCTGGTGTTCGGTATGGCGATGATCTGGTACATCTGGTGGCTGGCGGCGGCATCGTTCGTCGGGCTGGTGGCCGCTGCGATCATCCACACCTTCAACTATAATCGCGACTTCTACATCCCTGCAGAAGAAGTGACCGAAACCGAGAATGCGCGCACCCAGGTGCTCGCGCGGCTGGGAGCATGACGCGATGAGCGCAACGACCGTACATACGGGCGAAACGCCCGTCTTCTACCAGACCGAGGAACATCATCACGACGCCGGCGGCAGCACCATGCTCGGCTTCTGGATGTACCTGATGAGCGACTGCCTCATTTTCGCGATGCTGTTCGCGGCATGGGGCGTCTATGGAGGCAGCTATGCCGGCGGCCCGACGGCGCACGAACTGTTCGAGCTGCCGCTGGTCGCGGTGAACACGGCGATGCTGCTGTTCTCGTCGATCACCTATGGCTTCGCGATGATCGCGATGCAGGAGAAGCGCCAGGGTGCCGTGCAGGCCTGGCTGCTCCTGACCGCATTGTTCGGCGCTGCCTTTCTGGGCATCGAGCTCTACGAATTCTCGAACCTCATCCATGAGGGTGCGGGTCCGTGGCGCTCGGCGTTCCTGTCGTCCTTCTTCACGCTGGTCGGCACGCACGGTCTGCACGTCACCTTCGGCCTGATCTGGCTGTTCACCCTGATGGTGCAGGTCGCGCAAAAGGGGCTGATCCCGGCAAATGTGCGCCGCCTGCAATGCCTGTCGCTGTTCTGGCACTTCCTCGACGTGGTCTGGATCGGCGTGTTCACCTTCGTTTACCTGCTTGGAGCCATGCGATGAGCGCGGATACCCACGGCCACGCCGGCCACCACGACCATGACCATCACGATCATGGCGCCCCGCACTCCACGCGCGGCGGCTACATCACCGGCTTCCTGCTTTCGGTTGTGCTGACCGCGATTCCGTTCGGGATCGTGATGGGCGGCTGGATCAGCGACAAGAACCTGGCGGCGGGGATCTGCATGGTCTTCGCGATGGTTCAGATCGTCGTCCACATGGTCTATTTCCTCCACATGAACAGCAAGTCCGAGCAGGGCTGGACGCTGATGGCGCTGATCTTCACGGTCATCATCGTCGTGATCGCGCTGACGGGCTCGCTGTGGGTCATGTACAACATGAACCTCAACATGATGCCGGGGATGGCCCCGGGCACCGCGGGCATGTGACCCGGCGCGCTTCCCGTCCGCTGTTCGCGATCGCGCTCATCCCGCTGATCGCATTGCTGGCAGGTCTCGGCATCTGGCAGGTCGAGCGGCGGACATGGAAGCTCGCACTGATCGAACGGGTTGAGCGGGGGCTGGCGATGGCGCCGGTTCCCGCCCCCGGACCGGCCGAATGGCACGCCATCGGCACCGACGCCACCTATCGCAAGCTGCGCGTCACCGGCCATTTCCTTCCCTGCCGGACGAAATTGTCGCAGGCCGTTACCGATCTCGGCTCCGGCAAATGGGTGATGACACCTCTGGTGGCGAACAGCGGCTTCACCGTCCTCGTCAATCGCGGTTTCCTGCCCGAGGGGCAGCAGCTGCCCGCCTGCCGCAGCCAGCCCCCGCAGACCGTGACCGTCACGGGTCTTTTGCGCCTCACCGAACCCGGGGGCGGCTTTCTTCGCCGCAATGATCCCGGGGCGAACCGCTGGTTCTCGCGCGATGTGCAGGCGATGGGGCAGGGGCTTTCGCCGCTTGCGCCCTATTTCATCGACGCCGACCGGCAGGGCGATGGCTGGCCCCGCGGCGGCATGACCGTGGTGCGGTTTCCCAACAACCACCTTGTCTATGCGCTGACCTGGTTTGCGCTGGCGGGGATGGTCGGCTGGTTTGCGGTGCAGATATGGCGGAGCGGAGCCGGCGAATGACGGCCTTCGCACCGGAGGATGCAGCCCGGCGCAACCTGTTGCTGCTGGTGCAGCTGCGATGGCTGGCAGTGGCGGGGCAGCTGACCACCATCCTGGTTGCGCATCTGCTGCTGGGCGTGGTGCTGCCGCTGGTGCCGATGCTCGCCACGGTGGGCGTGCTGATCGCGCTCAACCTCGTCATGTTCCCGGCACGCGCGCTGCGTCCGGCGACGAACCGGCAAGTGCTGGCCGGGCTGCTGGTCGATGTCGCCTGCCTCACGGTGCTCCTGTACCTCAGCGGCGGGGCCACCAACCCCTTTGTGTCGCTCTATCTGCTGCAGGTCGTGCTCGGTGCCGTGCTGCTCGATACGACGTCGAGCTGGGGGCTGGTCGTGCTCACCAGCGCTGCCGTTGCGATGCTGGCGCTGGCGCATCGGCCGCTGGCATTGCCGCAGCCGATCCACAGCACGCTGTCCGGCCCCTTCATCTTCGCGCTGTGGTTCAACTACACGCTGACGGCGGCGCTGCTCGTGCAATTCGTAACCCGCATCGCACGCAATTTGCGCGACCGCGACGAGCGCCTCGCCGAATTGCGACAACGCGCCGCCGAGGAAGAACATATCGTTCGCATGGGTCTCCTAGCCAGCGGCGCCGCCCACGAACTCGGCACCCCGCTGGCATCGTTGTCCGTCGCATTGGGTGATTGGCGCGCGGATGCGAAGGTGGCGGCCGATCCACAGCTGGCCGGCGAGGTCGCTGACATGCAGGCTGAGGTCGCGCGCTGCAAGGCGATCGTCGCCGGTATCCTGTTTGCGGCCGGAGAAGTCAGCGGCGAAGCGCCCGAACGAACCACACTGCGCCGTTTCGTCACCGGGCTGCTGGAAGCCTGGCCGCGCAACGACACAGTCACGCTCGATTACCGGATCGGTGCAGAACTGCCGATTGTCGCCGATCGGGCGCTCGCCCAGTCAGTGGTCAATCTGCTCGACAACGCAATCGAAGCTGGCGCCACCCGCATCGGTTTGGTCGTCGCCCGGGAAGGGGAGTTGCTCTTACTCACCGTGCGGGATGACGGTCGCGGCTTTCCCGAAACGGTTCTGCCGCGGCTCGGCCATCCCTATAATAGCAGCAAGCAGCGGCAGGGGGCGGGGCTGGGCCTCTTCCTCGCCCATAATGTACTGCGCACGCTGGGAGGAACGCTAGAGGCACGCAATCCCGACACCGGCGGAGCAGAAGTTCGTCTGCGCGTCCCGATTACGGCTCTGGCGCTCGAAAAGGATGATGCATGAGCGAAAAGCTTCTTATCATCGAGGATGATGCCGTTTTCGCGCGCACGCTCGGCCGCTCGTTCGAGCGCCGCGGCTATGCCGTGGAGATGCTGCACGGCCCCGATGGACTGGAGGAAACCGCCCAGCGGTTCGCGCCGACACGGGCGGTCGTCGATCTGCGGCTCGGCGGCACCTCCGGGCTTAGCTGTGTGAAATTGCTGCACGAGCTCGATCCGGCGGTGCGCATCGTCGTCCTAACCGGTTTCGCGAGTATCAGTACGGCCGTTGAAGCGATCAAGCTGGGCGCGACCAACTATCTGATGAAGCCGGCCAATACGGACGACATCGAGGCCGCGTTCGAGCGCGTCGATGGCGACGCCGAAACCGAACTGAAGGCCAGGCCGACTTCCATCAAGACGCTGGAGTGGGAGCATATCCACCAGACGCTGGAGGATACGAACTACAATCTATCCGAAGCGGCGCGACGGCTGGGCCTGCACCGCCGTACGCTCGCCCGCAAGCTCGACAAGCGCCATCTGTAACGGGGAAGGGGTCTAGCCGGCGGCTGCACGGCCGAGGGCAGGCGGGATGGTAGCGTCCAGCAGCAACTGGGTTGCCCGCTCTGCCGACACCGCGGGCGAGAAAAGATGCCCTTGTCCGTAGGCGCAGCCGAGTCCGCGGAGCAGATCTGCCTGCATTTCGCTCTCCACGCCTTCTGCGATCACGCGGATCTGCAGCTCACGGGCGATATGCACCAGCCCCTCTACGATCGCGCGCCCCGGACCGGAATCGACCAGGCCATCGACGAACGCCTTGTCAATCTTCAGGAAGTCGACGGGCATGGAAAGCAGATGTGTCAGCGAAGCATAGCCGGTGCCGAAATCGTCTAACGCGACAGTAAGCCCCTGTGCGCGGAACCAACGCAGCGTATCGACGACCACGCTTTCGCGCTGGCCCAGATAGACGCTCTCGGTGACTTCCAACGATAGCTGGTGGAGGGGTACGCCATGCCGCCGGAGCGCGGCCGGAATGATCTCGCGCAACCGTTCGCCATGAAAGTCGCCCGACGCGAAGTTCATCGCGACGTGCCTCGGCGCGATCCCCATGTCGCACCAGCGACGCATATCCCGCGCGACAAGGTCCAGCATCCTTTCGCTGATCGCGCCGGCAACCTGTCCGTCCGTCGTCGCTTCGAAAAACTCGGCTGCCGGGACGATACGGTCGGCGGCCTTCATCCGACACAGCGCCTCGAAGCCCAGGATTTCACGGCTGCGCAAATCGAAGATCGGCTGATAATAGGGGAGGAGCCGCCCCTCCGCCAAAGCCCGCTCCACGGAAGAGATTGCGTCCAGCCGGCGGGCCATGCGTGTGGCGATCCCTCGCCAGAAGTGGACGAACGCGCCCCGGCTGGTTTCTTTGGCATGATAGAGTGCGAGATCGGCATTCTGGCGCACCTGGTCGGGCGTATCGCCCAGTTCGACTGTCGCGCCTCCCGCCGTCGCACGGGGGAGCAGGTTACGCTCGCCTTCGTGAATGGGCTCCGCCACCGCCGCAAGTACGCGATTGGCAGTGCCAGCAAGATCGGCAACCGCGTCAGCGCTTTGGACCAGCACCGCAAACTCATCTCCGCCAAGACGGTAGGTGCGATCCGGTGCAACGGTTTCAGCGATGCGCCGTGCGGCGTGGACGATCAGCGAATCTCCGGCGACGTGGCCAAAAGTGTCATTGACAATCTTGAGGTTATCCAGATCGACCAGGATCAGGCCCCAGGCGCCTGCCTCGCTGCAATCCAATTCGCTAACGGACGTGTTGAACGCCGCCCGGTTGGGCAGACCGGTCAATCCGTCCTGCAAACCGCGCCGCAACTGCTTCGCGCGCCATATATCATGCTCGATCGCGATGGCACCGAGGTGAAGGCAAACCTGAATGATGCGGCGTTCCAGTGGCGTCGGCCCGCGGGGCACCCGGTAATAGAGCGCGAACACGCCGACTACTTCACCGCGCCCATTCTTGATCGGGTTCGACCAGCATGCGCGTAATCCGATCGGCAACGCCAGATCGCGGAACTTGATCCAGTTGGGGTGGGTCGCGATGTCTTCGGCGATGAACGGCTCGCCATGGAAGGCTGCCGCACCGCAGGAACCCACTTTCGGCCCGCTCATCAACCCGTCGATGGCACGCATATAATGTTCCGGCAGCTTTGGGGCTGCAATCGGATGCAAACGACCGGCAACGTCGACGCGCATCACCGAACAGATCACGTCCGGAGCCCGCACTTCCACCTCGCGGCACAAGCGATCCGCCACCGAGGTCAAATCGACGCCTTTGGCGACGAGCTCTAGAATGGTGTTCTGGAGCGAAATATCCACGCGGGCAGCCTGCTTCCTTCGGGCATTGGCATTCCTGCATGAACCGCCAGGGTTGCGCGCGGCATAATGTATGCCACCGGGAAACTACCTAGCTGGCGTTCACTCCAGGTGATAACGCTGTGCGCGAGCGGCGACCTTGGGCTCAAGCGCCGTCGCGGCGGCGATATCCCGATCCGCGTCAGCAGTCTTGCCGAGGTGTCGCTCCGCAAGGCCGCGGCAGTACAGTCCCCACGCCATCCGCGGATTGATAGCAAGCGCGGCACTATAGTCAGTAACTGCCCCGGAATAGTCGCCGCGCCGGAAGGCCACCAGCGCGCGGCTGTCGAGGAAATTGGGATTATTCGGGATGGCACGTACGGCGGCGTCGCAATCCCGCTTTGCCTGATCGAGCTCAATATTGGCGAGCGCACGCGCCCAGCAGCGACCGTTCTGGCCCGAGCTCTGATGCGCATCTTGATGGCGCACGGCTAGCCACAGATCAAATTGCGCAATGGCTGCGGGGAAGGCGTCCGCGGACGAATAAAGCTGCGCCACCCGCAACCGCTCGGCATCCTCGCGCGGGAGCCGTCCCGAAACATCATCAAGATCGGCGACGGCACCTGCCGGATTGCCCGCCCGCAGCCGAATCTCGGCGCGGACCAACCGCGCCCGCGTGTCGGCCGGATCGAGCGAGAGCGTGGTATTGAGGTCATCGAGCGCGAGGATCGGGCGCCGCTGCGCCAGATAGGCAAAGGCCCGCTGGCGGGAATAGCGCGGCTCCTTCGGCGCCAGCTCGATCGCCTTGGTGAAGGCTTCGATCGCATGGGGCAGGTCGTTCTGCGTCTGGTACATTGCCCCGCGCTGGCTAAAGCCCTCCGCGTCCTTCGGAGCCGCTTCCGGCGCCCCCTGCGCAGCAATCTCGCTCTTCGCGTCCACATGCGCGGCCGAGCTGAACAGCCGTCCACCAGTATAGGTGAAATACATGCGCCGCTGGGCGTTCGAGACGAAGACGCGGTGCGAAATGAAATAGTCGGCACCGATCAGCATGTCGGTATCCAACCCGCCCAGATCGGAAATGTGGAGCCGCACATTGTGCAACTCTTCATTGCCCACTTCGAGTACCTTGAATGTGGCGATCCACCCGCGAACGACATGCTTGCCGAGCCCGGAGGACCAGCCAGCTTCCTCAACACCCGGATCGCCCGGCTTCACGCCGGCCCGCGCCGCGGCGCGCAACGACACGACTGTCGTTGGCGCGCCCGTATCGAACACGGCGCGCATTTTCGCCCCTTCCAGCATGACTTCGCCGACGGTGTGGCTTCTGGAAGTGTCCTTGTCCTCGATCGGCAGTTCGAAGAAGGGCTTGCCATCGGTCCAATAGGCCATGGCGAGCTTCCCACATCCCTGCGGACGAAACAGCCGCACGGCGCCGCCGGGAAGATCATATTCGACATCGGCGAGGCCGAGCACATTCTGCCCCAGAACACCCGTCTGACCCACATCGCTGCCGCCGACGATGAACTGAACATTGGGGATGTCGACACCGGCGAGTTCGAAATGGCGGACGGTCGTGGCCCAGCTTTCGGCTACACCACCGATCCCGCGGACCGTGAAGCCAGGCGGAAGCGGCTGTGCCGGCAAATGCATCGCCTTGGCCACCGGCGGTGAAATCGTGCTGTAAAACGCGCCGCTGTCGAGAATGAAAGGCGCAGACTGGCCGTTGATCTTGGTTTCAACAATCGCCCGCAGACCTTGCATGGTCACGGCCAACTGCGCGATCATACCGACCTTGCACGGGGCAGCGGCCGCATCGGCAGGCGCTGCCATGGCTGCCGCGAGCGCCAACGGCGCCAGAAACCGGAACGAAGGAAAAGCTTTGCTCACGCCGTTGCACCCCGAACTAGAAAGTTCACCAAACGGACGCCGCACGGTTCTGACCCGCACTCAGCACTAACGGCGATCTGCGAAGTGCGATCTACTTTAGTGAAAGATTGGCCGCAACGCGCTTTTCAAGTGGCGTTTTTATCCCGACGCTGTGCCCAGGGGGAAAACGCGGGTTACCTGCGGCGCCAACGCGCCCATAGGAATGATAATATACATTATGTAAAATTCACGATCAGGCGGCGAGGTCGCTGTCACCCCGTTTTCCGGCATCGTTGCCCGTACCGGATTTAGCCCGAGGCTCCAGCACCAGCACATTGTTCTCCACACGCCAGCTATGCAGCCGCGAGAGGAAATTCATACCAAGGACATCGAGATCGCCGAAGTTCGGCGACACAACGACGCCAAGATCGTGCGTGCCGAGCGAACCGATGCGTACCCGGTCCACGATCGAGCGATGCGCCGTGACGCTGCCATTGGCAGTCTCGATGATTGCAGGCAGCCCACCGCCGACCTGCAGGTGCGCGGCAGCCGCAGTCTCGGGCGAAATGGCCGTTATCGTGGCGCCGCTGTCAATCAGCATGCGCCGCTCGACGCCGTTGAGCGACACACGCGCCCAAAAATGCCCGTCCGGGCTCATCCGGATACGCACAACGCCGCCCTCGACGAACTGGTCATCGATGCCCAGCCGCGAAGTGACCGCAGTCGCAACTGCTTGAAGCTCATAGCGATGCGCCACCGCAAATACCGCCAGCACCCCGATCGCGGCCCAACCAAGAGCCGCACGTAGCAGCACGCCAAACGCAATGCGCCGCGTCGCCAGCGCGCTGACGACGAGCACCAGGCCACCGACGAGCCAGATCAGATTGATGCCGTCAAACGAGTCCAAACCGCTCATGCCCATGCCTCAAGGCCATCAAAGCCCGGCTCAACCCCCTCCGGCAACACTGCCGCGAGCTCGGCATAGTCCATGCTATTGTCCATATGAACGAGCACCGAACGGCGCGGCGCACAGGCAACGATCCATTCGAGTACGGCCGCCAGATGCGGATGCGTCGGATGCGGCGTTCTCCGCAAGGCATCGACCACCCACAGGTCCAGGCCCTTATACAAGGCCAGCATCGGGTTCGTCATTTCATGGAAGTCTGTAGCGTAACCGATTGATTTTCCGTTACTCTCAAAACGGAGACCAGCAGATGTGATGCCGCCGTGCGGCTGATCGACGACGCGGACGGTAATGTCGCCGATGACGAAATGATCCGCCATCGGCGCGATGCTGACCACCGGAGGGTAAAATTTCCCCCTTCCCTCAAAGATATAAGGGAACCTCTTGCCGAGCTGTTCGAGCGTGAAAGGGCGGGCATAGCCCGGCACCGGTTTGCCTTCGCGGGCATGCATCACTTGCCGCAGATCGTCGATGCCGTGGCAATGGTCGGCATGGTCGTGCGTCCAGAGCACTGCGTCGACGTCCGCAATGCCGGCTGCGAGCAATTGCTCGCGCATGTCGGGGCTGGTGTCGACCAGGATCGTCGTCGTTGCGCTCTGGATCAGTACCGAGGCACGGGTACGGCGGTTGCGCGGATTTGCAGGATCACACGCCCCCCAGTCATTGCCGATGCGCGGGACGCCGGAGGAGGTACCGGAACCGAGGATACGGACCTTCAGCAAAAGCCGCTCCCCGATCCGTTCAGGCCAGCGTCTTGGCGAACAGGCGGTGGAAATTGGCGCGTGTTGCCTCCGCCAGTGCCTCCGGGCTCTCGCCGCGCAGACCCGCCAGGAAACGGCAGGTATCGGCGACAAAGGCCGGCTCGCCGGTCTTGCCCCGGTGCGGCACGGGAGCAAGGAATGGCGCGTCAGTCTCGATCAGCAGCCGTTCGAGCGGCAGCGCTGCCGCGGTTTCCTGCAGGTCCTTGGCGTTCTTGAAGGTCACGATACCGGAAATCGAAATGTAGAAGCCAAGTTCCAGCGCCACCTCGGCAAATTCGCGGCTGGCGGTGAAGCAATGGATCACCCCGGGGAAGGGCCCCTTCCCCATTTCGTCGCGCAGGATTTCGGCGGTGTCGGCCTCGGCATCGCGGGTGTGCACGATGATCGGGAGCTGCGTTTCGCGGGATGCCGCCAGATGTGCGCGGAAACTCGCCCGCTGGCGATCGCGGTCGCTATGGTCGTAATAATAGTCGAGCCCGCTCTCGCCGATGCCGACCACACGCGGATGCCGCGCCCGCTCGACCAGCTTGGCGGTGTCGACATGGGGATGCGTGTCCGCCTCATGCGGATGGACGCCCACGCTCGCCCACACATCCGCCTCGCGTTCGGCGACGGCGATAACGTCGTCCCACTCATTCTCGCGCGTCGAGATGTTGAGCATCGCGACCACGCCGGCGTCGCGGGCGCGCGCCAGCACCTCGGGCTGCTGCTCGCCCAGACCCTTGTAGATCAGGTGGCAATGGCTGTCGGCGAGCTTCATGCGTCCTCGGAAGCCTGTAGTTCAAGGCGCGGGAAGATCGGCGTCGGTGGCGCGATCCGGAAGTCCGCATCGCCGTCCGGCCCCAGCTGCGCGAGCAGTTTGGCGGCTGAGGTCGGCACCACCGGCGCGATCGTGACGCCAAGACGCCGGATCGCCTTGAGCAGCGTGCCCAAAACCGCGTGCATCCGCTCCGGATCGGTCTTGCGGAGCGTCCACGGCGCCTGCGCGTCGATATACTGGTTGCAGGCGAACACGCCGGTCATCCACGCCTCAACGCCCTGGCTGAGCGCAAGGTCCTGAAAGGCGCGGGTGAAGGCGGCACAGGCGGTGTCGACTTCGGTCAGCAGCACCGCATCGGCATCGTCGGCGCGTCCGGCCTGCACCGCGCCCTCGCAATTCTTGGCAATGAAGCTCAGCGTGCGCTGCGCCAGATTGCCGAAGCTGTTCGAGAGATCGGCATTGGCACGAGTGACGATCGCCTCGTCGCTGAACGTGCCGTCCTGCCCGAAGCTGACGTCGCGCAGCAGGAAATAGCGCAGCGCATCGACGCCATAGGTTTCGGCCAGTTCCATCGGATCGACGACATTGCCGACCGACTTCGACATCTTTTCCCCCCGGTTGAGCAGGAAGCCGTGGCCGAACACCTGTTTCGGCAGCGCGATGTCGGCGGACATCAGGAAGGCCGGCCAGTAGACGGTGTGAAAGCGGACGATGTCCTTGCCGATCAGGTGCAGGTCCGCCGGCCAGTAGCGCGCCAGCCGCTCGGCATCGTCGGGATAGCCGGCACCGGTCAGATAGTTGGTCAGCGCATCGACCCAGACATACATCACATGGCCGGGCGAACCCGGCACCGGTACGCCCCAGTCGAAGCTGGTGCGGCTGACGGAGAGATCGACAAGCCCGCCCTCGACGAAGCGCAGCACCTCGTTACGGCGCGTTTCCGGGCGGATGAAGTCCGGGTTGGCGGCGTAGAAGTCGAGCAACGGCTGCTGATATTTGGACAAGCGGAAAAACCAGGTCTCTTCCTTGGTCCATTCCACCGGCGTGCCCTGGGGTGAGAGCTTCTGCCCCCCTTCCCCTTCGACCAGTTCCTTCTCTTCGTAGAAGGCCTCGTCGCGAACCGAGTACCAGCCCTCGTAGCGATCGAGATACAGGTCGCCCTTGGCGGCCATCTTCTCCCAGATCGCCTGACTGGCACGATAATGATCGGGCTCCGAAGTGCGAATAAACCGATCGCACGAAATATCGAGTTTCTCCGCCATAACACGGAAATAGTTCGACATTTCGTCGGCAAGCTCGCGCGCCGTCATGCCGCGGCCACGGGCCGTCTGCACCATCTTGAGGCCATGCTCGTCGGTGCCGGTCTGGAAGAATACGTCGCGACCCTGCTGCCGCTGGAAGCGGGCGATCGCGTCGGCGGCGATCATCTCATAGGCATGGCCGATATGTGGCTTGCCGTTGGGATAGTGGATCGCGGTGGTGATATAGAAGGGGTCAGCCATGCCCGCGCTTTAGGATGCGGCGCAGCACGGGGCAACCTGTACGCTTAGCGGGCCGCCAGCCGCGTCAGGATTCCTGCCATTTCGAACACAGTGGCGCCCGCGTCGAGTGACAGGCCCAACGCTGCACCGCCCAGCTCGCGTGCCGCAGCATAGGCATCGAGAGCCGAGCGCAGTGTTTCCCCCTGCAGCTGCTTCGCACGGGCAGCGATGAAACTGGGCGCTCGCTCCAGAAAAGCCTCGTAACGCTGCTGCGCCGCCTTGCTGCCCAGGCTACGCGCCAGCCTGCTGCGGATTGCGTTATCCCGATCACCGCCATCGGCAAGCGCCGCCATATCCGCCTCGAGCGCCGACAGGTCGAGCCCGGCAAACCGCAATGCGCGGCCCGGCGCCCCTTCGCCTGCACGCACCAGTGCGGCAATCTCTGCAGCACTAGCTTCGGGAAGCTGTGCCTGAAGCACGGCCCTGGCCTCATCATCCGACAGCGGATCGAAGCGGAGCAGGCGGCAGCGCGAGCGGATCGTCGGCAGCAACCGGCCAGGCGCGTGGCTCACCAGCAGGAAGATCGTGCCTGCCGGAGGCTCCTCGAGATTCTTGAGCAGCGCGTTGGCACCGGCCCGCTCGAGGTCGTCGATCGCATCGATCACCACCACCCGCCGCGGCCCCAGTGAAGGCTTGGTCGCGAAGAGCGGCTGAAGCGAGCGGACCTGCGCGATAGTGATCGAACGCGCCAGCGCCTCATCGGGTTTGTCGACGTCCTTGGGCAGCCGCGCCAGCACCTTCAGGTCGGGATGGCTGCCCGCGGCGATCAGCGCCGCTGTGCGGGTGGAGGCGGGTACGTCCCAGCCGGGCATCAACCGGTCTGGCTCACCGGCCTCCGCGAGCATCCGCGCGGCGGCGATACGGGCGAATGTCCCCTTCCCCACCCCCTCAGGTCCGGCGATCAGCCAGGCGTGGTGGAGCGCGCCGCTCGCCATGGCAGCGGCGAGCGCGTCGCGCGCGGAACGGTTGCCGACAAAAGCGGTCATGGTGCCACTATCCCCCGGCCCGGCGCCCGGGGCAAGCCGGTCAGGCGAGGCCCACCAGCGACAACAGGCCAACCCAGGCACGGCGGAAGAAACCGGCCTGGCCGACATCCTCGGCCGCGACCAGCGGCAGCACCTGCTGCGGCATGCCTTCGCCTTCGATGATCAGGTCGGCGATATGGTCGCCCTTGTGGAACCCGGCCTTGACCGGTCCCTGATAGACGATCTTGCCGGTCAGCTTGGGGTTCAGCCCGGACGGCAGCGTGATGTTGAGGTTGTTCGGCGCCACCACCGCGACATGACTGGCATCGCCGCCCTGCACCTGAACGTCGCCAACCACCTTGCCCTTCGCCACCACCGGCTTGGTGCTCCAGGCGGCAAAGCCCCAGCGCATGAAGCGCACCGACTCATCGGCGCGGCCGCTATACGTGTCGAGCCCGGCGATCACCATCACGAGCCGGCGGCCATTCTGCTCGGCCGAGCCGGTGAAGCCATAGCCCGCTTCTTCGGTATGGCCGGTCTTGAGGCCGTCGGCGCCCGGTACCTTGCCGAGCAGCGGGTCGCGGTTGGCCTGAGTAATGTCAGCACCGGCGCCCAGCGTCTTGCCCCAGCTGAAGGTAGGCAGCGAGTAGAATTGCTTGTAGAGATCGGGGAAGTCGCGGATCGTCGCGGCCGCGAGATGCGCCAGATCGCGTGCGGTCACATAGGTGCGGCCCTCGTCCGGCCAGCCGTTCGACGTGCCGAAATGGCTGTTGGTGAGGCCGATCTTCTTCGCCCGATCGTTCATCAGGTTGACGAAGCCTTCCTCGGTACCGGCAATGCCTTCGGCCAGCACCACACAAGCGTCGTTGCCGGAGAGCGTGACAATACCCTTGAGCAGGTCCGCCACGGTCGGCTGCTCGCCGACGCCGAGGAACATGGTGGAGCCCTGCGAATGCCATTTCTTCCAGGTCTCGGGCCGCACCTCGATCTTCTGGTCGAGCTTGAGCTGCCCCTTCTTGATCAGGTCGAACGCGACATAGACCGTCATCATCTTCGCCATCGATGCCGGCGGCATCTTGCGATCCGCATCCTTGGCGAACAGGATCGCGCCCGAGGACATGTCTTCCATGTACGCGATCGGCGCAGGCGTCGGGAAATCGGGTCCGGCGGCCTGAACGGGAGCGGCGATGGCGAGCGCCAGGAACGAAACGGCGGCGAGCTTCTTCATACGATACGGTCCAGAACGCGTGATAATCCCCTACCGGACCGGGAGTATGCGCGCATCTCCATATCCCGCCCGGGCGGCCCGTGCCTTCGCCGCCTGCGCCTCGCCATTGGTGGCGAACGGCCCAAGCTGAACGCGGTACAGTCCGCCCCCCGCCTTTACGGACCCGCCAAGCCTTTGGGCAAGCGCCTGTGCACGCGAAGATGAAGAAAGTGCGGCGACCTGCACCAGGTATCTGCCATGCGCGACCACGGCGACCGCATGAACAGGCGGTTTGGGCGCGGGCGAACGCCCACGCACGGGCGCCGGCGGCGTGCGGAGCACAACGGTACGGTCGGGATTCGAGACAGGCGGCGTCCGCGCGGCCGCCGGCAGCGGCGGCAATTGCTTCCGCAGCGCGCGCAACAGCGACTCCGGCGCGTCTACCCGCGCATCCGCAGCCCCCCCGGCGCGCAATGCCGCCTGATCCTGTGGCGGAGGATTGACCAGGCGGACCCGCACCGGGATCGGCTGACTGCCGTCATGGCCAAGCTGACGGACAGCACCGCCAGACAGCTCGATCACATCGCCGCCCGTATCGCCCTTGCCGGTCACCAGCACCAATATCGTCTTGCCGCTGTCGAGTGCGGTCACTTCAACATAGCTGTTCGCCGGCAGGCTCGGGTGAATCGCCAGCACCGCCGCTTCGCGGGTACCGCCGCCGTCGACGCCGCGCATCCCGGCATAGCCGACCGCATCATAGCGCGGCTCACCCGGTCCGCTTTGCGACGTGCCGCGCGGCCCCACCATACCCGCTGTCGGGTCTGCAGGATCGGGCGCTCGTCGCGGCGGCGCGGCCTGCACCGGCACGGGCGGCGGATCGGGGGCATAGGCAGGCGCCGGGACCATGCCATATTCGGGACGAACCTCGCCCTTGCTGCATCCGGCAAGAGCGATGGCGGCGATGATAAGGCTAGCGTTCCACTGCATCGGCAAGCAGGCCTACCGACAAAGCGTAAAAATTCGAGCAATTATAATCGAGGATGACGCGATAATTGCCCGTTAGCAGATAGGCGGTCTTGCCCGGCCCGTCCGGCTCGAGCAGAGTCGCCTGCACATTGTCCGCCGGCCAGGCGCGCGAAAGCGGCGTCAGTCCCAGTGCTCGCCACTCTCCGATGGTACGCCAGCGACTGTGCCGCTCGTGCACGCGCGGGCAGCGCGGGCTTACCACACGGCTGCGCAAGTCGCTGCGATCGAAAGTCGGCGGGACCGAAACCGCCAGCCCCCAGGGCTGACCGGCGCGCCAGCCGGCATTAACGAAGTAATTGCCGATCGACGCCAGCGTATCGGCATCGCTGTTCCAGATATCGGCAACGCCGTCGCCATCGCCATCACGCGCCAGTCGCAAATATACGCTCGGCAGGAATTGCGGACCGCCAAACGCCCCCGCCCAGCTGCCCACCAGCTTTTCGCGCGGGACGCCGCGATCGATCATCTTCAGCGTATCGATGAATTCGTCGGCGAAAAGGGCGCGGCGCCGGCCCTCATAGGCCAGGCTGGCCAATGCGCGCGGCAGATCGAAGCCGCCCATCACCGTGCCGTAATTGGTCTCATGCCCCCAAATGGCAACCATGATCGATTCGGGCACACCCGTCTGCGCCTCAATCGCCGCCAGACGGCCCCGGTTGCGCTGGTAGGCGGCACGACCGCGGTTGATGCGATCCGCATCGACATGGCGGACGCGATAGGGTTCAAATGCCGGCACCGGTGCATTGGGCCGGCTCTCCGGCTGCTGCCGATCGAGCTCCACAACCCGGGGGTTGAAGCTGAGCCCCGGCACCACCGCATCGATCGTCCGCTGGCTGACACCCTGCGCCCGCGCATCACGCGCGAGGCTTTGCAGATATGTCTGGAAGCCAGCATCCTCCTGCCCCGCAGACTGCGCGACGGCAGCACGTGAAAGCGACAATGAGAGGCCCAGGGCGACCATCTGGGCGAACTTGAAACGCAAACCCCGCATGCGCGCACCTTTGCACGCCCTATCGCGTCACGAAAACCCCGCGGGAGGCGGAAAACGACGAAATTGCGCGACAATCGGCCAGACGGCGGCATCATCCGGATTGATCCGCCGCCCGACACCGACTAGCGAGGCCGAATCCGGAGAGGTGGCCGAGTGGTTTAAGGCAGCGGTCTTGAAAACCGCCGTGGGTGGAAGCTCACCGTGGGTTCGAATCCCACCCTCTCCGCCACTTGCCCGCCCTCAGCGGTTGGCGCTTGCTTCCCACACCGCACCGGCGACACCGCCGCCAAGGCCGATGGGCAGGCGATGCGGCTGGCCGTCCAGATGGAGCACCAGCAGCGCATCCAGTGCACTCGGCGGCGGGCCGGTGCGGGCGTGGTCTGCGAGCGTGGCGTCGACTGCCTGGCGAGCGCTGTCGCGCACCTCGGCGAGACCAGCCTCATGCGGGTGGGCTTCGACCGGCACCGCTTCGCTGTGATGGAGCGTCAGGTCCGTGTCGACCGGCGCAGACCAGGCCTGGCGGTCGACCGTGCGCAGATCGAAGGCGGGGCTGCGCAGCGTAACGACGTGCCACCGCGCTGCAGCGGGCGCAGTCGCGCTTTTGGCCGTTTCGGTAGAGGCAGCCGCGGCGGTTGCCGGATCGGCATCGCCATGCGCCGCGCTATCGTGCGCGGAACCCACACGGTCGGCCGCCGCAGCCCGCAGCGGCACGCAACATAACAGGATAACCGCGCACGTTGCCCGAACCATTGCCGTTCCCCGGCCTGTTGGACCGACAGAGTGCCGCAGGTGGCTACCGCGTGCAAGACCGGATCCACGCCGGCGATGCGGGAAAATGCATGCAGGCGGCGTTAAACAGACGTCGGTCCGACGAACCACGCCGGACTCACCCGACACTGGCGTCGCACTATTAGCCGGCCCTGATATAATAGACGCGCCCATGCTCGCCCTTCCCTGCTCCCGCAGGAAAGAAACTAGCCTGGGCGCGCTAAAGGCGAGTTAAAGCAACCCGCCCGCGATGAAATTACTTCTTGCCGAGCGAAAGGCCGCCGAAACGCTTGTTGAAGCGTGCGACCTGGCCACCCTGATCGAGCAGACGCTGCGAACCGCCGGTCCAGGCCGGGTGCGCCAGCGGATCGATGTCGAGCTGCATCGTGTCGCCTTCCTTGCCCCAGGTGGAGCGAGTTTCGAACACGGTGCCGTCGGTCATCTGCACCTTGATCATGTGGTAATCGGGGTGGATATTCTGCTTCACATCGAATTCCTTGAAAAAGCCGCCGGTTTCCGACCGGCAGCGGACGCGCGCGCCTAGCAGAGCAACGCGCGCCATGCAACTATGCGTGTATCGTCGCCGCCGTCAGGCGCTAGGCGGATCGGCGATCATGGCAGTGAATTCGCATTCCGCCGCCACTTCACCGTCGATCGTCGCCTTGCCCGCGAATTTGCAGACGCGGGCGCGCTTCTGGACGAATTCGACGTGCAGCTTCAGCAACACACCGGGTTCCACCGGCTTGCGGAACTTCACGCCGTCGATCGCCATGAAATAGACGAGCTTGCCGGAACCGGCGAGGCCGAGCGACTCCACCGCGAGGACGCCGGCCGCCTGAGCCAGCGCCTCCACCGTCAGCACACCCGGCATGATCGGCCGGCCCGGGAAATGCCCCTGGAAAAACGCTTCGTTGATCGTCACGGCCTTTACCGCGACGATCGACTGGTCGAGGATGAGTTCCTCGACCCGGTCAACCAGCAGCATCGGAAAGCGGTGGGGCAACGCCGCCATTACCCGCCCGATATCGAGCGGGCCGATATTGCCCCGTGCCTCGCCCTCGCTCATCGCGGCTCGGGCTTCCCCGGCGTGGGCTTGGCGGCGCCGGCGGCCGGGGCTGCGCCCTGCTGCTGTTGCGCCTGGGCCTGCGCCAGCGCGTTCTGGTACGCACGACGCTTCAGCTCATTGACCTGCTGCTGGAACTGCACGGTCCGCTGCTGCGGGCGCCAGTCTGCCGGCGGCGTGATCGAAACGGTCGGGGTCTTGTCCACCTCCGCCAGCACCGCGTCGCTGATGTCGATCGCGTCGGGCGCGTAGAGCACCGCTTCCGGCTGCAAGATCACGTTGATCTTGCGCGCATTGACGACCTGGATCTGGGCCGCGTCATACAGCGCCAGCACCTTTTCGAACGCGAACAGCTCCGCCAGAACCGACGGCATCTGCAGCTTGCGCATGTCCTCATTCGCCTGGTTCTGCAGCGTCAGCAGCTTGGCGTAGTTCGGATCCTTGCGGGCAGCCGCAGCCTGCTCCTCTTCCTCGGAAACCTGGCCGTCCTTGTTGGTGTCGATGGTGGCGATCAGCGCCTTGGCATCGGCCTGGAACTTGTCCTGGCGCGCCTTGATCTGATCCTGCACCGGCTTGAAGGTGGTTTCGATCTGCTTTTCGGCGGTGGTGAACGCCTTGGAGCGGGTGAGTACTTCGATCTGGCTCACCGTCGCGAGGCCGCCCACCTGGGCGTGCGCCGGCGCGACGGCGACGATCGACGCGGAAGCTGCGAGCGCCGCCGCGAAAATACGCTTGGTCATCATCAGAATTGCGTCCCTACGTTGAAAGTAACAAGCTTCTTGTCGTCGCCCGGCTGCGATACCAGCGCCTTTGCGACGTCGATACGCAGCGGGCCGAACGGCGAATTCCAGTTCACCCCGAAGCCCACGGTGATGCGCGGCGAGGCCGTGCTGTCGCGATAGATTTCGTAGAAAGGTGACGTCGGAATGACATATGGCGAATTGACGGAGGTACCGACGCACGGATCCGTAGCGCCTGCCGCATAACCGACCTTACAATGCGTCGTCAGATTGGCCGACGTGCCGGAACTGACGACATAGAGCGGAGCGCCGGTCGAATCGAACTGGGGCGTGAGCTTGGTCAGAAGCGTCGGCGAACCATCCTTGTTGAACAGCGGCTTGCCGTTCGAGTCAGTCGCCTGGGTGAAATAGGTATTGGTCGCAGGCCGGCGAATGCCGAACAGCGAACCGGCCATCACATAGATCGACGGACGCAGGCCCAGTTCGGCCGCGCCGGAACCCAGCGGCAGTTCCAGCTCCGCCTTGGTCAGGTAATAGGCCTTGCCGCCCAGCGCGTCGTCGATGATCTGGTCTTTGTTCGTGTTGAGCATCTGCGTGCCCGCGGTCGGGTCGCCGGTGAAGCTGTAGCGCTGCACGCGCGGGCCCACGCCGCGAATATCGAAGCCACGGAACTGCGGTTCGCCCAGCATGAAGCGGTCGGTGATACGAATATCGTTGCCGTCCAGGCTCTTGATATAGCCGCCCTCGCCGCTCAGCGAGAAGACGAAGCCCTTGCCCAGACCCCAATATTTGTCGGCATTCACCTTGCCGCGCAGATAATGGACGTCGCCGCCCAGGCCGGCGACATCGGCATTGAACGACAGGCGCTGGCCTCGCGTCGGCCGAATACGGCTGTTGAGGCTGTCATAGATCAGCGACAGGCCGACCAGCGAGGTCAGGCGGTTGCCCACTGCTTCGCAATAATAGCGGCCCGCCTTGAACGGATCGCACTGGCCGTTGGTGTAGAAAGTGTTCTGATCGAGCGTCACATTGTCCTTGGCGAGATAATAGCGCCCGGACAGCGTCCAATATTCGGTCATCGGCAGCGCCGCGACGATCTGAAAGCCGGTCGATACCTGCTTGTAGGTGGTGTTCCGAGTCGTACCCAGATAGTTGAACGCGTTGTAATCGCGACGGAAGATCGTGCCACCCAGCGCGATATTGCTGTCGAACAGATAGGGTTCGGTGAAGCTCGCCTCGACCGACTTCGAATAGCTCGAATAGTCCGCCGAAAGGCCGATCGTCTGGCCCATGCCGCGGAAGTTGCGCTGGCGGATCGACGCCTGCAGCAGGAACCGCTCCAGGCTGGAAAAGCCTGCCGACAGCGTGAGTTCGCCGTTCGGCTTTTCCTCGACATTGGCGTTGAGCACGATGCGGTCGGGCGCGGAACCTTCCTTGCGCTCGATCTCGAACTTGTCCTGGAAATAGCCAAGGCTGTTGATGCGGTCCTGCGACCGTTTCACCAGGAAGGTGTTGAACGCATCCCCTTCCGCCACGCGCATTTCGCGGCGGATCACCTTGTCCTGCGTCTGGCGGTTGCCGGTGATGTTGATGCGTTCGATATAGGTGCGGTTCGCCTCGCCGATGTGGAAGTTCAGCCCCATGGTCAGCGTGTCCTTGTCACGCTGGAACTCGGGGCGCACATCGGCAAAGGCATAACCGAACAGGCCGGCGGTTTCGGTCAGCTGCTCGACCGTATCTTCGACTGCCTTGGCGTTATACCACTGGCCCTGCTTGATCGACAGCGCCGAGGCGAGCTTCTTGTCGTCGAAGTCGCGGATCGCGCTGTCGACGGTGACCGGACCGAACTTGTAGCGGGGACCTTCCTCGATCACATAAGTGATGATGAAGTCCTTCTTGTCCGGCGTCAGCTCGGCCACGGCCGAAATCACGCGGAAGTCGGCATAGCCATTGGTCAGATAGAACTGACGCAGCTTGGACTGGTCGGCGGTCAGGCGGTCCTGGTCATAGGAGGTGTTCGAGCTGAGCAGATGCGCAAAGCTCGCCACCTTGGTGTACATCTGCGCACGCAGCTTCTTGTCGGAGAAGACCTGGTTGCCGATGATGTTGATCTGACGGACCTTCGACTTCGGCCCCTCATGCACTTCGAAGATCACGTCGACGCGGTTCTGGTCGAGGCTGACCATCTTCGGTTCGACGGTCGCAGCGAAGCGGCCCTGACGGCGATAGAGCTCGATGATGCGGGCGATATCTGCCCGCACCGCCGTGCGGGTGAAGATCTGGCGCGGCTTGAGCTTGATTTCCTTGTCGATCTTGTCCTGCTTCAGCCGCTTGTTGCCTTCGAAGACAACGCGGTTGATCACCGGACTTTCGCGAATGCGGAACACCAGATCGCCGCTCTCGACGCCCTCGACCGTCACATAGGCGAGCAGCTCGGACGCCATCAGTTCCTTGATCGTCTGGTCGATCGTCTCGGGCGTATAGCTGTCGCCGACGCGCAGGCGCGTGTAGCTGAGCACCGTTTCCGGCTCGATACGCTGCGACCCTTCGACGCGGATCGACTTTACCGTCCGCACCACCGCCTGCGGCACCGCCGGAGCCGCCGCGGCCGCCTGCGGCTTGGCGCCAGCTGCCGGAGCGGCAGTCTGCGCGTCTGCCGGCGCCGCGATGCCCGACAGGATCGTCCCCGCCAGAAGCGAGGCAGTCGCCCGCGCGCCGAAATTGCTTGCCTTGATCGCAGTCACCATCCCACCCCAGTCGGAATCCAATTCATGCCGGTCAGCACAGGCGCGTATCGCCCCTGCCCGAACCCCTTCAGCCGTGCAAGCCGGCCAGTTTTCTCCACACACCGAATGCGCCCAGATCGTTCAGCGTCACCAACAGCATGAGCGCGAGAATCGCGAGCATGCCGCCACGGAACGCCCATTCCATCACACGCGGTTCCACCGGGCGCCGGCGGACCGCTTCGACTGCGTAGAATAATAGATGCCCGCCATCCAGAACCGGGACTGGCAACAGATTGATGAACCCCAGATTAATTGAAATCAGGGCAATCAGGAAAACGAATTCGGTCGGCCCCATCGCCAGCCGCTCGCCGGATACCTGTGCGATTCGCAGCGGCCCGCCCAGTTCGGACACCGAGCGTCGACCACTGATGATCTGGCCCAGCCCATCGAGCGTGCTCTGAACGATTTCGCCGGTCATGCGAAGGCCAATCAGCGGGGCCTGAAGCGGGCTCACCAGTTCATAGACAGGTGCGCCGGCGGCGATGCCCAGTACGCCGATGCGGAACTGGTTGCCGAACCGGTCCTGTTCGGTTCGCACGCCGATCACTGTATCGGCCGACGCCTCGACACCACCGCGCGTATAGACGATCCGGACCGGCTCGCCCGGGCGAAGCTGGGTATATTGCACCATGTCGCCGAACGTCTCGACCGGGCGGCCGCCGAGCGAGACGATCCGGTCCCCGGTCCGCAGCCCAGCCGCAGCGGCTGCGCTGTGCGGCGCCACCCCGCCCACCACGCTGGGCGTGCGGTTCTGGCCAAAGGCGAGCGCAAAAGCCGACAGGATCAGGATGGCGATGATGAAATTGGCGATCGGCCCCGCCGCGACGATGATCGCGCGTTGCCAGAGCGGCTTTGCCTGGAAGGTCCGCGCACGCTCCTGCGGCGGCAGTTGCAGCCATTCGGGCGAAGGCTGGCTCGCCGGGTTCATGTCGCCGGCGAAGCGGACATACCCACCCAGCGGCAGCCAGCCGAATTTCCAGCGCGTGCCGCGACGATCGGTAAAGCCGGCGACTTCGCGGCCGAAGCCGATCGAAAATTCCTCGGCTTTCACGCCGAACAGCCGTCCGGCGAGATAATGCCCCAACTCGTGCAGAAAAACGAGCGGCCCGATCACCAGCGCGAACGCCAGAACGGTGAGCAGGATGCCGGGAGTCTCGATCAAACGACGCAGTCCTTCACTCGCTCGACCGCATAGCGCCGCGCTTCTTCGTCGATGGCCAGTACGGCGTCGAGCGTATCCGGAGCGGCCGGGTCATAGCGTGCAAGCGTATCGGCAGAGATTGCGGCAATTTCAAGAAACCGAAGCCGCCCGGCAAGGAAAGCTGCAACCGCAACTTCATTGGCCGCATTCAGGATCGCCGGACGGGCATCGCCGGCCGCCAGCACCTCAAAGGCAAGCTTGAGCGCCGGAAAGCGCGTGAAATCGGGATCGGCAAAGTCCAGCCGCCCCACCGCCGCCAGATCGAGCGGTGCGCACGGCGTCTCCATCCGTTCGGGCCAGGCAAGCGCATAGGCGATCGGTGTGCGCATGTCCGGCGTGCCGAGCTGCGCCAGCACCGATCCGTCGACATACTCGACCATCGAATGCACGACCGATTGAGCATGGACCAGCACGCCGAGCTGCTCCGCCCGCACCGGAAACAGATGAAAGGCCTCGATCAGTTCGAGCCCCTTGTTCATCATCGTCGCCGAATCGACTGAAATCTTGGCGCCCATCGACCAGTTGGGGTGCGCCACCGCCTGTGCCGGGGTGATACTGCCCATCGCCTCCAGCGGCGTTTCGCGGAACGGGCCGCCGCTGGCCGTGAGGATGATCCGCCGAACGCCCTTCGGCGCCGTGCGATCGAGGCATTGGAACACGGCATTATGCTCGGAATCGACCGGCAGCAGCGTCGTGCCGTGCGCCTGCGCCGCCGCCATCATCACGTCGCCGGCAGACACCAGCGACTCCTTGTTCGCCAGCGCGACAGTGCCGCCGCCTTCGAGCGCGGCCATCACCGGCTTCAGGCCGGCGGTGCCGACGATCGCGGCCATGGTCCAGTCGGCGCCCATGCGGGCCGCCTCGCACACGGCATCCGCCCCGCCCCGAGCCTCGATGCCAGAGCCGGCAAGCCGCTCGCGCAGCGCCGGCAGGCAGCGCTCATCCGCCACCACGGCACAACGCGCGCGCGTCCTCAGCGCAGCGGCAGCGAGCTTTTCCACGTCGCTATTGGCGGTCAGCGCGACGACTTCGAACTGGTCGGCATTGCGCTCGACCAGATCCAGCGTCGAGCTTCCCACCGATCCTGTCGCCCCCAGGACGGTGATGCGTTTCACCACCAGAAACCTCCCAGCGCCACCCAATGGTACAGCGCGAAAAATAGTCCCGCAGCCGGGGCCGCGAACACCAGCCCGTCCAGCCGGTCGAGAATGCCGCCATGGCCAGGCAGCAGCGTGCCCGAATCCTTCACGCCCGCAACCCGCTTCAAATGACTCTCGAACAGATCGCCGATCTGCGAAAGAACCGCCAGCACGGGCGCCATCAGCAGCATCGCCGCAGTCATGCCAAGCGCCGGCACCGATGCAGCAAAGGCCCAGGTGAACAGCACCGAAGCCGCAACGCCGCCGCACAGCCCCGCCCAGGTCTTGTTGGGGCTGATCGCCGGTGCCAGCTTCGGTCCGCCGATCGCCCGACCGGCGAAATAGGCACCGGTATCGCATGCCCAGACGATGGCCATGCTCCACAGCGTGATCGCAAAGCCGTTCGGGTGCGAGCGCAGCAGCAGCAGTGCGAATACGGGGATGCCGACATAAAGCTGTCCCGCCGCCAGCTTCGCATTGCGGGTGACGATGGCGATGAAAAAGAAGGCCCCCGCGATCAGTCCAAGCGCGAAAGCGCTCACGCCCGCCGCGAGCGGACACAGTATCGCGAGCGGCACCGACAGCACATATTGGCTGAGCCGCGTCTCACGCGCGGAGGCGTGCACCAGCCCGGCCCATTCGCCGACCATCAGGATCGCCGCCACACAGATGACCAGCCAGAAGCCGAAACCGCCCGCCCATAGCGCCGCCAGCGCCAGCGCGACCAGCGCCAGCCCGACGATCAGCCGCGTCTTGAGATCGGACGTCTTGCTCACAATCCACCGAAGCGGCGATGCCGCCGCCCGAACTGCGCCAGCGCCTCGGCCAGCGTACGTTCAGTGAAGTCTGGCCACAGCGTATCAACAAACAATAATTCGGCATAGGCCGCCTGCCACAGCAGGAAATTCGACAGCCGCTGCTCGCCCGAGGTGCGGATCAACAGATCGAGGGGCGGCAGCCCCGCCGTCTCGAGTTCATTCTCGAATCGCAGTTCGTCGATCGTTGCCGGATCGAGCGTGCCGTCGCGTGCCTGTTCGGCAAGGCTGCGGACCGCCGTCAATATTTCTGCCTGTGCGCCGTAATTGAGCGCTATCACCAGCGTGGGGCCGGGATTGTCGGCGGTGCGCGCCACGGCCGCGTCGATCATCGCCACCAGGTCAGGGGAAAGCCGCCGCCAGTCGCCGATCACGCGCAGGCGCACGCCTTCGCTCACCAGTTCGTCCAGCTCGCTCGCCAGAAAATGGCGCAGCAGCCCCATCAGGTCGCGGACCTCGTCTTCGGGACGCCGCCAGTTTTCCGACGAAAAGGCGTAGAGCGTCAGGACTTCGATGCCGAGCGTGCGCGCGGCACGGCTGACACGCCGCACAGCCTCCACGCCCTGGCGATGCCCGGCAATGCGCGGTAACAGGCGCTTCTTCGCCCAGCGCCCGTTCCCGTCCATGATGATGGCGACATGGCGCGGCGGCGGTGTGCCGTCGCCTGCCGCTTCGGCAGGCCTAGCAGCCACGCGCACGCGCCTTTCCGGCGATCACCGGAGAGCCCCCGCGCATCACTTGCCCAGGATTTCCTTTTCCTTGGCCGCCGCCGCCGCATCGAGCTCGGCGATCGTCGAATCGGTCAGCTTCTGCACCTCGGTCTCATGGCGCTTGCGCTCGTCCTCGCCGAACACGCCCTTCTTTTCGTCGGTCTTCAGGCTGTCCATGCCGTCGCGACGCACGTTGCGCACGGCGATGCGGGCCTTTTCGGCATATTGGCCGGCGAGCTTGGCCAGTTCCTTGCGGCGCTCCTCGGTCAGATCCGGGATCGGCAGGCGCAGCGTCTGACCGTCGACAATCGGGTTGAGGCCCAGACCCGCGGAACGGATCGCCTTGTCGACCGGGCCGACGTTCGACTTGTCCCACACCTGCACCGAAAGCAGGCGCGGCTCGGGCGCCGACACCGTCGCCACCTGGGTGATCGGCATTTGCGCGCCATAGACCTCGACCGTCACCGGGTCGAGCAGCGAGGTGGAAGCGCGGCCGGTGCGCAGACCGGCAAGATCGTGCTTCAGCGATTCGACGGCACCGGCCATGCGGCGTTCGAGATCGGCCTTGTCGTAAGCGGCCATTGTCGGCTCTCCTTTTCAGTCCTGCGAAAGGGTTCAGGCGGCGTCTGCGCTCTGGACGATGGTGGAAGTACCCTCGCCCCGCAGCACCGAAGCGAGATTGCCCTCGCCCCGGATGTTGAACACCACGATCGGAATATGATTGTCGCGGCACAGCGCCACGGCGGAGGCGTCCATTACCTTCAAATTATCGGCGAGAACGCGATCGTAGCTCAGCGTTTCATAGCGCGTTGCGGTCGGCACCTTCTTGGGATCGGCGTCGTACACGCCATCGACCGAAGTGCCCTTGAACAGCGCATCGCAATTCATTTCGGCGGCGCGCAGCGCAGCCGTGGTGTCGGTGGTGAAGAACGGCAGGCCGGTACCCGCGGCAAACAGCACCACGCGGCCCTTTTCCATGTGCCGCTCGGCGCGGCGGCGGATATAGGGTTCACACACGCTGGCCATCGGAATGGCGGACTGGACGCGGGTATCGACGCCCACCTTCTCCAGCGCGTTCTGCATCGCCAGCGCGTTCATCACCGTCGCCAGCATGCCCATATAGTCGGCGCTTGCCCGGTCGAACCCCTGCGCCGCCCCGGCCAGGCCCCGAAAGATGTTGCCACCGCCGACCACCATGCAGATTTCCAGGCCGCTATCCTTGGCTTCCTTCACTTCCAGCGCAACCCGCTCGCAGGTGGCGGGATCGATCCCGAACTGACCCTGCCCCATCAGGACCTCGCCAGACAGTTTGAGGAGAATGCGGCGGAATCGGGGAGCGGTCATGGGAGCCTTTGGTAAGGGGCAGATAACGAAGCGGCGCGGACCTTAGAGGTGCCGCGCCGCGCGAACAAGCGGAGATGCCGGGGAAAAGCCGTGCAGACGGCCCGCCCCGGCGCCCCTGTTACTTGGTGAGACCGGCAGTCGCCGCCACTTCAGCTGCGAAGTCGCTCTCTTCCTTCTCGATGCCTTCGCCGAGCTGGAAGCGGACATAGTCCTTCAGCACAATCGCCGAGCCCGAGTCCTTCGCCGCCTTGGCGATGACGTCAGACACCGGGGTTTTGCCGTCCATCACGAACAGCTGGCTGAGCAGGGCGTTTTCCTTGGCGAACTTCTTCACCGCGCCATCGACCATCTTCTCGATGATCTCGGCCGGCTTGCCGCTCTCGGCCGCCTTTTCGGCAGCGATCGCACGCTCGCGGGCGAGAACGTCCTGGTCCAAGCCGCTCTCGTCGAGCGCCAGGGGGAAGGCCGCGGCGATGTGCATCGCAAGCTGCTTGCCCAGCGGCTCGAGCACGTCGACACCGGCGTCCGATTCGAGCGCGACCAGCACGCCGATCTTGCCGAGGCCCGGGGCCGCTGCGTTGTGGACGTACGGGATCACCGCGCCGTTGGCGACTTCGACCTTCTTGGCGCGACGCAGCACCTGGTTCTCGCCGATGGTGGCAATGTTGGCGGTCAGCGCTTCGTCAACGGTCTGGCCCGACGCCATCTTGGCGGCCTTGATCGTGGCGATGTCGTCACCAGCTTCCAGCGCCAGCGCGGTCGTTTCACGGACGAAATTCTGGAAGATCTCGTTCTTGGCGACGAAGTCAGTCTGCGAGTTGACTTCGACGGCAACACCCTTGGTGCCGGCAACGGCCAGGCCGACCAGGCCTTCAGCGGCGGTGCGGCTCGACTTCTTGGCGGCGGCGGCGAGCCCCTTGGCGCGCAGCCAGTCGGCTGCGGCTTCCATGTCGCCATTGGTCTCGGAGAGCGCCTTCTTGCAATCCATCATGCCGGCACCGCTCTTTTCGCGGAGCTCCTTGACGGCGGCTGCAGTGATCTCGGCCATTTTCCTATTCCTCAGCTAAAATTCGGGCGGAGCAGTGCGTATCGCCCTGCCCCGCCCCGATTACGGTTCGATGACGCAGGCGATCAGGCGTCGAGCTGACGCTCGGCCTCGACGGCTTCCTCGACCGGCGGCTGCTCGGCAGCACCGAAGTCATAGCCCTGCTGCGCCAGCGCCTCGTGGCCACCGCGGGTCGCGGCGATCGCAATGGCCTCGCAGTACAGGCGGATCGCACGGCTGGCGTCGTCATTGCCCGGAACCGGGAATGCGATGCCGTCCGGCGACACGTTCGAATCGAGGATCGCGACGACGGGGATGCCCAGCGTGTTGGCTTCCTTGATCGCAAGCTCTTCCTTGTTCGCGTCGATCACGAACATGATGTCGGGAATGCCGCCCATGTCGCGGATGCCGCCCAGCGACAGCTCCAGCTTGTCGCGCTCGCGGGTGAGCTGCAGCACTTCCTTCTTGGTCAGACCGTGCGTGTCACCTGAAAGCTGCTCTTCCAGCGTCTTGAGGCGCTTGATCGACTGGCTGATAGTCTTCCAGTTGGTGAGCATGCCGCCCAGCCAGCGGTGGTTGACGAAGTGCTGGCCCGCGCGACGGGCTGCTTCGGCAACCGGCTCCTGCGCCTGGCGCTTGGTGCCGACGAACAGCACCTTGCCGCCGGCGGCAACGGTCGAGCTGACGAACTCGAGCGCGCGGGCGAACAGCGGAACGGTCTGCGAAAGGTCGATGATGTGAACGCCGTTGCGATCACCGAAGATGTACGGTTTCATCTTCGGGTTCCAGCGGTGGGTCTGGTGGCCGAAATGCGCGCCCGATTCGAGCAGCTGCTGCATGGTGACGACAGGTGCCGCCATAGGGATATCTCCTTCCGGTTGATCCTCTGGGAAGCGGACATCCGAACAGCGCCGGACACCGGGTTATGGTGCTTCCCATGCGGGGTTGAGGCGGCGCGCTTACTCGAATTGCCAAAGCTGCGCAAGCCTAGAACATTTTCAGAACACCGCTTGACGATGGAACGTTAATGGAACATAAAGAGTTCACAACACGCACATGGAACAGCACGACGCGCTAATGGGTTGAGAATATTGGATTCTCGCCGGTGGTGGCGTGTGGTTGGGAGCCGGAAGATGACTGGGATCGCTATCGGATTGCTCTTCGGCGCGGCTTTCGCGCTCGCCCTCTGGACGCTGGTGACGAGCATCGCCGCCCAGCGCCATCGCTTCGCCGAGCTCTTTGCAGCCGCGTCCGCGCCTGTCGCTGCCCCGCCGCAGCTTAGCCGTGTTCGGGTTCGCGCGGTGCCGGCCCGGTTGCCGCTCCGTCGCCCGCAGCCGCAGCGCGCAGCCGCCTGACCCGGCGATAGGCGCGCATGCTGAACGGGATAGAAAGCAGATAGGCAAGGGTGAGTATCGCCAGCGTCGTCCATGGCGCGGATACGAGCGCCGCAACCAGCCCGACAAGGATAACGATCGCCTCGAACCGCACTCGGCTCCGCAACCGGATAGCCGGACCGAATGTAGCGACGCTCGAGACCATCAGCACGGCAATGAACGCGGCCCATGCTGCGATCAGCACCGGCTGACGGATGGCATCTTCCCCTGTCCACAGCCACAGATAGAGCGGCGTCAGCGCAAGCGCCGCCCCCGCCGGCGCCGGAACGCCGGTCAGAAAGCCGGCGGATTTGTGCGGCTGATGTTCCAGGTCGATCTGGGCGTTGAAGCGGGCAAGGCGGAGCGCGCAGAATAATGCGTGCAGCAGCGCGATCAGCCAGCCGAAACGTCCGAGCGTCTGGAGCGACCAGAGATAGAGGATCAGCGCCGGTGCCACGCCGAAGGAGATTGCATCGGACAAACTGTCCAGCTCGGCTCCGAAGCGGCTCTCGGCGCGGACCAGCCGGGCGATGCGCCCGTCGATGCCGTCGAGCACCGCTGCCGCCAGTACCATCAGCACCGCCGCTTCCCAATTGCCGAGAATGGCGAAGCGGATACCGGTGAGGCCCGAACAGAGCGCAAGCGCCGTCACGGTGTTGGGCAACACCGCCCGCAGCGGTATTCCGCGCCCCGGGCGCGGACGAGTTGGGGTCATTGCGCGACGCCTGCGACGTTCGGTACGTTGCGGCGTGCGATTACCGTTTCCCCTGCCACGGCGCGCTGCCCCAGCGCGACCTGGCAGCCATAGCCTTCGGGGATGAACACATCGACGCGGCTGCCGAAGCGGATAAGCCCGACCCGCTGTCCGGTCACCACGAGATCACCCGGCTTCACGAAGCTGACGATCCGGCGTGCGATCAGCCCGGCGATCTGGGTGAAGCCCACGCGCAGGCCGTTCTTGTCCTCAACCACCATGTGCTGGCGCTCATTCTCGTCGCTCGCCTTGTCGAGATCGGCGTTCATGAACTTGCCGGAGATATAGATGACGTGGCGGATCGTTCCGGTGATCGGCGTACGGTTCACATGCACGTCGAACACGCTCATGAAAATCGACACGCGCACCATCGGCTCGTCGCCCAGCGCATGCGGTCCCGCCAGTTCGGGCGGCAGCGGCACCCGCTCGATCTTCGTGACCAGACCGTCAGCGGGCGAGACGATAAGCCCCTCGCCAACCGGTGTGACACGCACGGGGTCGCGAAAGAAGGCAGCGACGCCAAGCGTGAGGAACACCAACGGCCAGGTGATGAAATCCCAGATCCACAGGCTGGCGAGAGTGATCGCAGCGGCGATCAGGACATATTTGCGGCCTTCCGGATGGATGTCCGGGAAGCGCCACTTCACAGTGGTGGTTCCGAGCGGGGTCTTGTCGAGCGACGTCATACGGCCCGGTCTAGCGCCCTCGGCCTTCATTTCCTAGACCGAGCCGCTCCGTATCAGGCTGCCAGCCTCCGCCGCACGCAGTTTTCCGCAGAATTTTTCGCACTCCGATGCGCCATGCAACCGCGCCGCTTGCATGTTCGTTGGATTTTGCGCAGCGCTGTCGCCTGTTTGTAACAATCGTAAGGATGCCGATGCCTTTTCCAACCGCCGCCGCGAAGCGACGCAGCCATCGCCGCACCCGCCCTGCAGACGTTCCTTCGCCATGGATGTTCTTTCTCCAGCAATTTTTGAAGCGGCCAGTGATGGTCGGCGCGGTGGCCCAATCCTCGGACCGATTGATCCGCCGCATGCTCGGGAAAGTAGATTGGGAAAATACCCGGCTGTTTGTTGAATATGGCCCGGGGGTGGGCACCTTTACCCGCCCGATCCTCGACCATCTCGGCCCCGACGCCAAACTGATTGCGATCGATACCAACCCGGACTTCATCCGTTATCTGCGTCAGACGATCGACGACCCGCGCTTCGTGGCTGTGCTCGGCTCTGCTGCAGACGTTCAACAGATCGTGCACGACAACGGCTTTGCCCATGCAGACTTCATTGCCTCCGGCCTACCCTTTTCAACGCTGCCAGATGGGGTTGGCGACGCGATAGCTCGCGCCACCCATGCGGCATTGCGGCCGGGCGGGGCCTTTCTCGTCTATCAATACAATCCCAATGTCCGGCACTTCCTGACGCCCCTTTGGGATGAGATCGACCACGCGATCGAATGGTGGAACCTGCCGCCTGCCCAGCTCTGGTGGGCGTGGAAGCGTTAGTAGATCAGGGGATCATCGCAGCCTCCGTTCAGCGGGCGCTTGATCCCCCCCGCCCTTGCCCCTAGACGCTCGCCAAAACCACTGTCTCAGGAAAGCGAGCTTATGGCGAAGATCAAGGTAGCAACGCCCGTCGTGGAGATCGACGGCGACGAAATGACGCGGATCATCTGGGAATGGATCCGTGAGCGCCTGATCCTCCCCTATCTCGACATCGACCTGAAATACTACGACCTTTCGGTTCAGAAGCGCGACGAAACCAACGACCAGATCACGATCGATTCGGCGAACGCGATCAAGCAATATGGCGTCGGCGTGAAGTGCGCGACGATCACTCCTGACGAACAGCGCGTCGAGGAATTTAACCTCAAGAAGATGTGGAAGTCGCCGAACGGCACGATCCGCAATATCCTGGGGGGCGTGATCTTCCGTGAGCCGATCGTGATCTCGAACGTACCGCGCCTGATTCCCGGTTGGACCAAGCCGATCGTCGTCGGTCGTCATGCATTTGGCGACCAGTACAAGGCGACCGACTTCAAGGTGCCCGGCAAGGGCAAGCTGACCATGAAGTGGGAAGGCGAGAATGGCGAGACGATCGAGGAGGAAGTGTTCAACTTCCCCAACGCCGGCGTCGCGATGGGCATGTACAATCTCGACGAGTCGATCCGCGATTTCGCCCGCGCTTCGATGAATTATGCGCTCGGCCGCGGCTGGCCGCTCTATCTGTCGACGAAGAACACCATCCTCAAGGCCTATGACGGTCGCTTCAAGGACATTTTCCAGGAAGTGTTCGAGGCCGAGTTCGCCGAGCAGTACAAGGCCGCCGGTATCGAATATCAGCACCGCCTGATCGACGACATGGTCGCCTCCGCGCTCAAGTGGCACGGCGAATTCGTCTGGGCGTGCAAGAACTATGACGGCGACGTCCAGTCGGATCAGGTCGCGCAGGGCTTCGGCTCGCTGGGCCTAATGACTTCGGTGCTGATGACCCCGGACGGCAAGACGATCGAGGCGGAAGCCGCCCACGGCACTGTCACCCGTCACTACCGCCAGCACCAGCAGGGCAAGGCCACCTCGACCAATCCGATTGCGTCGATCTTCGCCTGGACCGGCGGTCTCAAGTATCGCGGCAAGTTCGACAACACCCCCGAGGTGACCCGTTTTGCCGAAACGCTGGAAAAGGTGTGCATCGAGACCGTCGAAAGCGGCAAGATGACCAAGGACCTCGCGCTGCTGATCGGCCCGGATCAGGCCTGGATGACGACCGAACAGTTCTTCGAGGCGATCCGCGTCAACCTCGAAACCGCGATGGGCAGCTGGAAGTAAGCTGCGGCTGGCAACGCATGGGGAGCCGCACGGCTCCCCATCGCTTCATGACGAAATAGCGGGCAAGGCGGCCTTTTTCCTTGCATCTTCGGGCCCCGCGTGCTGCCCTTAGACCATGACCGAGCGCCTTCCCCTCGCCGCCGGCCATCGGCCTTCCTTCCTTCAAGATGCTGACCATAGCGCCTGCTTGCCAGGCATACAGCCATGCTGAACCTGTCCAACCACGGCTTCAGCGATACGCTGGTCATTCTGGGCGCTGCGGGCCTGGTTATCCCCGCCTTTGCGCGCTTTCGCATCAGCCCGGTGATCGGCTTCATTCTCGTTGGCGCGCTGGTCGGGCCGTTCGGGCTTGGTAGCCTCGTCAGCAAGGCGCCGTGGCTCTATTATCTCACCATCTCGGACGCGCACTCGATCGAGCCCTTTGCCGAATTCGGCATAATCCTCCTATTGTTCTCGATCGGGCTGGAGCTGTCGTTCCGGCGGCTCTGGACGATGCGCACGCTGGTGTTTGGCGTAGGCGCCGCCGAACTCTTCGGCGCCGGGCTGATACTCGCCGCCCTGCTCTATCTGACCGGTTTGAGTACGGGCGGCGCGATCGGCCTCGGGCTTGCGCTCGCGCTGTCCTCGACCGCGCTCGTGATCCCGATCGCCGGTACCACCAGCGCGGTCGGACGCGCGGCGTTCGCGATGCTGTTGTTCGAAGATCTTGCGCTGGTGCCGATTATCTTTCTGCTCGGCGCGCTCGGGCCGTCGGCGAGTGGCGCGGGCGTGACGGGTCTGCTCACCACGCTGGGGGTGGGTATCGCCACAGTTGCGCTGCTGTTTCTGGGCGGAAGGATGATCCTGCCCCGTATGTTCGCCCAGGCCGCGCGCACCAAAAGCCCCGAACTATTCCTGGCGGCCAGCCTGCTGGTGGTGATCGTCGCCAGCCTTGCGACCACAGCCGCGGGCCTGTCCCCGATCGTCGGCGCCCTTATCGCCGGACTGCTGATTGCCGAGACCGAATATCATGGTGAAGTCGAAGCCATCACCGCGCCGTTCAAGGGCCTCGCACTGGGCGTCTTCCTGCTCACCGTCGGCATGCGGCTCAACCTGGGCTTTGTGGTTCTCAACTGGGCAGCGCTGCTCGGCGCAAGCTTGCTGGTGATGGTGGTCAAGGTCGGCGTCACAACCCTGCTGCTGCGGCTTTCCGGTGCACGGATGGGAACCGCGGCGGAAGCCGGCGTGCTGATGGCCAGCCCGTCCGAAACGACGCTGATCGTGCTGGGTGTCGCGGGTGCGGCCGGGTTGATCGCGCCCGCCACCACTGCCTTCTGGACCTCCGTAACGGCAATTGGCCTCACGGCCACGCCGCTGCTGGCCAAGGCGGGGGAGATGATCGCCCGGCTGATCGAGGGCCAGCGCGCCGAGGATATCACGGAGCAGGAAGTGGCACAGGTAGAAGGCGGCACGGTCGTCATCGGCTTCGGCCGAGTCGGCCGCACCGTGGCAGACATGCTGCGAAGGCACGGCAAACCCTATGTCGGTGTTGACGCTGACATCGACAATGTGACCCGGGCGCGCCGTGACGGCTTTCACGTGCTGTTCGGCGATGTGACACGCAGCGAACTGGTCGACCAGCTTCAGCTCGGCCGCGCCAAGGCGCTGGTTCTGACGATGGACGATCCGGTGCTGACCGTGCGGCTGACCAAGCGTGTGCGCGGCTGGGTACCGCATTTGCCGATCATCGCCCGTGCCCGCGACGCGACCCATGCCGCCGAACTATACAAGGCAGGTGCGACCGATGCCGTGCCAGAGACGCTGGAAAGCTCGTTGCAATTGTCCGAAGCGCTGCTGGTCGATGTCGGGATCCCGGTTGGTCCGGTGATTGCGTCGATCCACGAGAAGCGCGATGAGATGCGGCGTGCGATCAAGGAAGCGGCCGGAATCGAGCGCGAGCCCCGCCTGAACCGGTCCCGCCTGAACCAGACCGCCGACCCGACAAAGGCCTGAATATGATATTGTTTTCTTTCGCCCTCGCGCTGCTTTCGCCGCTCCAGTCCGATCTCGCCGCCGACCCGCTGGCGCCTGCCAAGACAGGGCGGATTCGCTGTGTCGATCCGGATCGCACCAACCGCACCTGCAATACGATCGTCCGCTATACGCCGCGCGGCGACGGGAGCTTCGATGCGCTCGTGACGGGTATCGTCAGTCGCGATCCCACGATTGTTCTCGAATACACAACCTTCGGGCAGGTCCGGGACGGCGCGGTGTGCAGCCGCATCCGGCCGGCCGATTTCAACGCGGGCAAGCTCAGCAGCGCCGGTGCGCCGCTGGCCCCGGTTGCGGCCGCAAGCACCCGGAGCAAGTTGATGCTGGCGCTGCAGCCGCTGGCCGGGCACGAACGCTGTTATCGCGACGTGCCTACCGGGGACGGCATGACCGTCAACGTGACCATCGACGGCGTGCTCCACCCCGAAATGGGGCAGAACGCCATCTGGGTGATGCCCGAGGACGGTTACGCCCCGGGCTGATCCCCTGCCCTGTCAGGCGGCGACCGGGCTTTCCGCCAGCGCCGCCTTCACAGCCGCGAGCGCCTCCGCGCCCTTTGTGCCGTCGGGTCCGCCGCCCTGCGCCATGTCCGGACGGCCGCCGCCACCCTGACCGCCAAGTACCGCGACGGCGACCTTCACCAGATCGACTGCGCTGACGCCGATGCCATCGGTGACGCCGACCGCGACCGATGCACGGCCTTCGTTTACCGCGACCAGCGCTACGACGCCACTGCCGATCCGCGTCTTGGCCTCGTCGACTGCGCCGCGCAGCGCCTTGGCCTCCAGCCCGTCGAGCACCTGGCCGACGAAGTTGATGCCGTTCACCTGCTCCGGACCCGCCGGCGCAGCGCCTGCTCCGCCGCCGAGTGCCAGTGCCTTCTTCGCCTCGGCCAACTCACGCTCGAGCTTGCGACGCTCTTCCACCAGCGCGGCCACGCGCGCCGGCACGTCGTCGGGGGACGTCTTGAGCGCGGCGGCCGCTTCGCGCAGCCGCTCGTCGCGAGCGTTGAGCCACTGACGCGCGCCTTCGCCCGTCAGCGCCTCAATGCGGCGCACACCAGAGGAGACCGCACTTTCCGAAATGATCTTGAAGATCGCAATGTCGCCCGTGGCGTTGACGTGCGTACCACCGCACAGTTCGACGGAGTAAGACGCATCCTCGCCGCGGCCCATCGACAGCACGCGGACCTCGTCGCCATATTTCTCGCCGAACAGCGCCATGGCGCCCGCCGCAATGGCGTCATCCGGCGTCATCAGCCGGGTCTCGACCACGCCGTTATGGCGAATCTGCGCGTTCACATCCGCTTCGATGTCGGCGATTTCGGCCGGCGTGAGCGCCGAGGGATGCGAAAAGTCGAAGCGCAGCCGCTCGGGCGCCACCAGGCTGCCCTTCTGGCTGACATGGGTGCCGAGCCGCTTGCGCAGCGCGGCGTGCAGCAGGTGCGTCGCCGAGTGGTTCGCACGGACCTGATCGCGACGCTCGACATCGACCGATAGATGCACCGCGTCACCGACAGCGACGTCGCCGCTTTCGATCTTGGCGTGGTGCGCGTGGAGACGGCCGAGCGGCTTCGACGTATCGTCAATGACCGCGCGGAGTTTGTCGTTAGAGATTACGCCGGCGTCACCCATCTGGCCACCGCTCTCGCCGTAGAACGGCGTCTGGTTGGTCAGGATGGTAACCGTGTCGCCGGCGACTGCCTTCTCCACCCGCGCGCCATCCTTCACCAGCGCGACCACCTGGCCTTCGCCTTCGGTGCCGACATAACCCGTGAACTCGGTGCCGCCGAGTTCGTCGGCGAGATCGTACCAGAGCTCTTCCGATGCCTTCTCGCCCGAGCCTTTCCAGGCAGCGCGCGCGGCGCGCTTCTGCTCGGCCATCGCCGCGTCGAAACCGGCGCGGTCGACGCCGATCTCGTTGGCGCGCAGCGCGTCCTCGGTCAGGTCGTAGGGGAAGCCATAGGTGTCATAGAGCTTGAACGCGGTTGCGCCCGGCAGCGTGTCGCCGGCCTTCAGCCCCTGTGTTGCCTCATCGAGCAGCCGCAGACCGTTGGCGAGCGTCTGGCGGAAGCGGGTTTCCTCTTGCAGCAGCGTCGCCTCGATCAGCGGCTGGGCGCGGACGAGTTCGGGATAGGCAGCGCCCATCTCGGCGACCAGCGACGGCACCAGCCGGTGCATCAGCGGATCCTTGGCACCAAGCAGGTGCGCGTGGCGCATCGCGCGGCGCATGATGCGACGGAGCACATAACCGCGCCCCTCGTTCGCCGGCAGCACGCCGTCCGCGACAAGGAAGCCCGACGAGCGCAGGTGATCGGCGATCACCCGGTGGCTCGCGGCCTGCTCGCCATCGGTGGGGGTCGCGGTCAGCGCAGCCGACTGGTCGATCAGCGCGCGGAACGTGTCGATGTCGTAATTGTTGTGGACGCCCTGGAGCACGGCGGCGATGCGCTCCAGCCCCATGCCGGTGTCGATGCTGGGTCGCGGCAGGTCGCCGATAATCTGGTCATTTTCCTGCACGAACTGCATGAAGACGAGGTTCCAGATCTCGACGAAGCGGTCGCCATCCTCCTCCGGCGATCCGGGCGGGCCACCATAGATGTGCTCGCCATGATCGTAGAAAATTTCCGAGCAGGGACCGCAGGGGCCATCCGCGCCCATCGCCCAGAAATTGTCCTTGGTCGGGATGCGGATAATCTTGTGATCGGGCAGGCCCGCGATCTTCTTCCACAGCTCGAACGCCTGGTCGTCGGTGTGGTACACCGTGACAGTCAGCTTCTCGGCCGGGATGCCCCACACTTTGGTGAGCAAGGTCCAGGCATGGGTGATCGCCTGTTCCTTGAAATAATCGCCGAACGAGAAATTGCCCAGCATCTCGAAGAAGGTGTGGTGCCGTGCGGTGTAGCCGACATTGTCGAGATCGTTGTGCTTGCCGCCCGCGCGCACGCACTTCTGGCTGCTGGTCGCGGTGCTGTAAGGACGCGATTCCAGGCCGGTGAACACGTTCTTGAACGGCACCATGCCGGCGTTCACGAACATAAGCGTGGGATCGTTGTGCGGCACCAGCGGCGCGCTGGGGACGCGGGCATGGCCCTGGCCCTCGAAATAGTCGAGAAACGAGCGGCGGATATCATTGGTCGACGTCATAAGCCGCCGACTTAGGGGCTCGATGCGTTTCGCTCAAGCAAAACGCATCGTTATCGCGCCGCGCCCTTCCTTCGTTTGGGCAAAAGCCACTTCATGACCCCGGCGCCATCGCTGCCATCGAACGGCACCAGGTTGGCAATCGCCATGCCACTGGACTGGAAGGCCAGCGCCGCCGCGATCACGCTGCCATAGGCGCCCGCCACCGCCCCAGCCGCAAGTGCCAGGCCGATATTCGCCGCCGGCCCCGCGACCGCAATCAGCCCATGCTTGCGGCGGGCATCGATCGCGTCGAGCGTGTAACTGACATACCCGCCGAGGTCGCCGCGCCCCATCCGCCACCGCAGCCGGATCTTCCCCCGGGCAACACCATATTCGAACGGCAGCACCGCGATCGTCCGCACCTGCGCGCCGAGCCGCGCCGCCATTGCCGCGTGGCCGAGTTCGTGCACGAGAAGGCTGACGAACAGAAGCGCGAGATCGGCGGCGAGCCGCAACGGCAGGCCCGAGTCGCCGGGGAATACCGACGACAGCGTACCGCCGACGCCGATGGCGACGATCAGCACCAGTATGCCAGCAAGGGGACGCATCATCACAGTCTCAGCCCATTGGCGCATCGATCGACCGCGGCGGCGTGCTGAACCATTTCGGCCCCGCCTCGGTCATGTGGAAGCAATCCTCCAGCCGCACGCCGAAACTGCCGGGGATGTAGATGCCGGGTTCGTTCGAAAAGCACATGCCCGGTGCCAGCTTCGTCTTTTCCCCGCGCACCAGATTGACCGGCTCGTGCCCATCGAGGCCAATGCCGTGGCCGGTGCGATGCGACAGGCCCGGCAGCTTGTAGTCCGGGCCATAGCCGAGCGACGCATAATAGCCACGCACCGCATCGTCGACGCTGCCCGCCGGAGCGCCAAGCTTTGCGGCGGCGAAGGCGATCTGCTGGCCCTTCGCCACCTGATCCCACACCTTGCGCTGGGCAGTGCTCGCCGTGCCATGGACGAAGGTGCGCGACACGTCCGACTGGTAGCCCATCACGTTGCAGCCGCAGTCCATCAACACGATCGCGCCATCGGCGACCGGGGAAGGCGTCTTCGTGCCGTGCGGATAGGCGGCCCCCTCCCCCACCAGCACCAGGCTGAACTCCGGATCGCCGCCCAGCTTCCGCGTCGCCGCGTCCATCAATGCTGCAACGTCGCGCTGACGCATCCCCTTTTCAACGCGAGGATAGACAAAGCGATAGGCAGCAATAGTGATATCGGTTGCGAGCTGCATCAGCGCCAGTTCGGCCGGGCTCTTGATCATCCGGCAGCCGCGCACGACCGGGTTCGCCGACGTGACACGCAACCCGTTCTTCTGCAGCCCGTCGACCGCAAAGAAGCGCACCGTCTCCTCGATGCCGACTGGCAGGCCCGCCAGCTTACGGTCACGCAGAAATCCCGCGACAGTCTCGAGCGGATCTTCATCCTCCTGCCACACCCGCACCTCCGCCGGGATCGCCAGCGTCTCCCGGGTGCGCGGCTCCTCGAAAAAGGGCGTGACGATGCACGGCTCGCCTTCGACCGGAAGCACCGCAGCAGTCAGCCGCTCGCTGCGCCCCCAGCGGATGCCGGTGAAATAGACCAGGCTCGCACCCGGCTCGATCAGCACCGCGCCGATTCCGGCAGCTTTCATCAGCGCCTGCGCCTTCACCAGGCGGGCGCGGCGTTCCTCGGGGCCAATCGGGCGCGCGGTGCCGGCCATGTCCTGCAGCCCGGCAAGATCGGGCTCGGCGGCGCGGACGATCGCCGGGATACCCAGCAAAGGCGCCGTCGCCATGCCGCCCAGCAGATGCCGCCGCGTCATTCCCCATGCCATCATGCCACGCCCCCCATCTCGAACCGGGTGCCTGGGTAGAGGGAATAAGGGCGTGACAGCAAGCGCTTCGCCCTTCGTCCGCCGCGCGGCCTCGCCGCAACAGGGCCGCCGGGCTTGACCCGACGCCGACAATCCCGTTCCGTCGCGCGACGATTCTTCGGGGGAGCATTTGTGGGTAAACGACTTACCTGGTTCATTCTGGCGGCGCTGCTCGCGGGCGGGCTGATCGGCTGGGGGCTGAATCTCGGCTATGGCGGCACGCCGGAGGGCAAGGCGCTGCTCGAGCGCATCGCCTATGGGCTCGACATCCCGACCCAGATGTTCCTCCACCTGATCAAGATGATCATCGCGCCGCTGGTGATTTCGACGCTGGTGGTCGGCATTGCCCATATGGGCGGCAGCGGCGCCATCGGCCGGGTGGGTTTCAAGGCGTTCTTCTGGTTCGTCTGCGCCAGCCTGATATCGCTGACGCTGGGCCTGATTCTCGTCAATCTGCTGCATCCCGGCACGGGGCTGCACCTGCCGCTGCCGCCGGCCAATGCCTCCAGCGGCGTCGACCGCACCGCCTTCGATGCCGCCAAGTTCTTCACCCATATCGTCCCGACCAGCGCCATCGACGCGATGGCAAGCAATGACATCCTCCAGCTGGTGATCTTCTCGCTGTTCTTCGGCGTCGGCATGGCCGCGGTGGGCGAGAAGGCGAAGCCGCTGCTGCACGGACTGGAAGCGCTGGTTTCGGTGATGCTGACCGTCACCGGCTATGTGATGCTGTTCGCGCCAGTGGCGGTGTTCTGCGCCGTCGCGCGGACGCTCGCTACCAAGGGCCTGGGCGTCGTCGGCGACCTCGCCTATTTCATGGGCAGCTTCTACCTGGGCCTGGCCGTACTGTGGACGGTGCTGCTCGGCGCCTGCTTCCTGGTCGTCGGTCCGCGCACCGGCCAGCTGATCCGCTATCTGCGCGACCCGATCCTGCTCGGCTTCTCGACCGCTTCGTCCGAGGCAGCCTATCCGCGCACGCTCGACGCGCTCGACCGGTTCGGGGTGCCGCCGCGCATTGCCAGCTTTGTCCTCCCGCTCGGCTATTCGTTCAATCTCGACGGCTCGATGATGTATATGACGTTCGCGTCGATCTTCATTGCCCAGGCATACGGCATCCATCTCGACTGGGGCACGATGATCCAGATGCTGCTGATCCTGATGATCACCAGCAAGGGCATCGCCGGGGTGCCGCGCGCCAGCCTTGTCGTCATCACCGGCACACTGGCCCATTTCAACATCCCCGAAGCCGGCGTGCTGCTGATCCTGGCGGTCGACCATTTCCTCGACATGGGCCGCACCGCGACCAATGTGATCGGCAATGCCGTCGCCAGCGCAGTTGTGGCGCGCTGGGAAGGCACGCTCGATGCACCCGACGAAGCCGAGCCGGCGGTGACGCCGATCCCCGCCGGAGGACCGAGCGACGCCCGCAGCTTCGGCGACTATGCCGGGCACTGAGCCCGGCGCACCTCACGCATAGGCATAAGGCCCGCCCGCCCGGAGCGCCTTCTGATAGGCCGGGCGGGCGTGGATCTTCTCGAGAAAGGCGGCGATGTGCGGGCGCCCATCCAGCGCGCCTGCACGCGCCACCGCCGCTTCCAGCGGAAAGCTCATCATCACGTCGGCTGCGGTGAAGTTGTCTCCGGCGAACCAAGGCCGGGCGGCAAGCTCGCCCTCGACATAGTCGAAATGCACCTCGGCCATCGGGCGAAACTTCTTCAGCCCCAACTTGCCGAACACCGGCACCCGGCCGAGCACCAGCATGACGAGCAAAGGCGGCATCAGCGAACCTTCCGCATAATGGAGGAAATGGCGATAACGCAGCGCGTCGTCCCGGTGCGCCGGTGCGCCCAGCCGGCCATCGGCCTTGTCGACCAGATATTCGATGATCGCGCCGGTTTCGGCGACGACGGTGCCACCATCCTCGATCACCGGCGACTTGCCGAGTGGATGAACACGCTTGAGTTCGGGCGGCGCAAGCATCGTCGCCTTGTTCCGCTCGTAACGCTTCACCTCATAGGGCAGACCAAGTTCCTCAAGCAGCCAGAGTATCCGCTGCGAGCGGGAATTTTCGAGGTGGTGGACCGTGATCGTCATGGCTTTCCCTCAGGCGCGGCAGTGGCGGAACTGCGGCAGGGTGCGCCAGGCGCATCGGACGCGCAAGGCGCGTTTCTGCCGCTCAAAACCGTGTAATTTTATTGCGAAGTTTAGGAAGTTGCGGCCCGCGCACGTTTTGCGAGAAGGCGGAGGCACGCAGTCCTTCACGCTCATCGCGCCTCTGCCTTGTCTTTAGCAGCAGTGATCAGAGCGAGAACCGCAGGATCGGCAAGCATCCCGACATCGCGCAGACACAGATAGCGCCCGCGCTGCCCTTCGCCAGACGCTTCCTGCGCCTCCGGCCATACTCCGCGCAGAAACGCCCGTGCGGCGAGGGTGCGGGCGGAAAGATCGCTTCCCGCCGCTCCCTCGCTGCACAAAGGCGCTATCGTCATCGGACGACTACCATCCCGATCAGATGTCGTCCTCAGGTTCCGGCCCTGCCATCAGCCCTTCGGCGACCTGCTCGGTGCGGCCGCGGATTGCAGCCTCGAGGCGGGCGCAGACTTCGGGGTTGTCGCGCAGGAAATTCTTCGAATTCTCGCGCCCCTGGCCGATGCGGATGCTGTCATAGCTGAACCAGGCGCCCGATTTCTCGACCAGCCCGGCCTTGACGCCGAGATCGAGGATTTCGCCGATCTTGGAAATGCCCTCGCCATACATGATGTCGAATTCGACTTGCTTGAACGGCGGAGCGACCTTGTTTTTCACCACCTTGACGCGGGTGGTGTTGCCGATGATCTCCTCGCGGTCCTTGATCTGGCCGGTGCGGCGGATGTCGAGGCGGACCGAGGCGTAGAATTTCAGTGCATTGCCGCCGGTGGTCGTTTCCGGATTGCCGTACATCACGCCGATCTTCATGCGGAGCTGGTTGATGAAGATCACCATGCAGCGCGAGCGGCTGATCGAACCCGTCAGCTTGCGCAGGCTCTGCGACATCAGCCGCGCCTGCAGACCGACATGGCTGTCGCCCATTTCGCCTTCGATTTCGGCGCGCGGCACCAGTGCGGCGACCGAGTCGACCACCAGCACGTCGATCGCGTTCGAGCGAACCAGCGTGTCGGTGATTTCCAGCGCCTGTTCGCCGGTATCCGGCTGCGACACGATCAGTTCGTCGATATTGACGCCCAGCTTCTTCGCATAGACCGGATCGAGCGCGTGTTCAGCATCGACGAACGCAGCGACGCCGCCATTCTTCTGCGCCTCGGCAATGACATGGAGCGCAAGCGTAGTCTTGCCCGAGCTTTCCGGCCCATAGACTTCGATCACGCGGCCGCGCGGCAGACCGCCGACGCCCAGCGCAATGTCCAGCCCGAGCGAGCCGGTAGAGATCGCCTCGACCTGCATCGTCTCCTTCGAGCCGAGCTTCATTGCCGAGCCCTTGCCGAAAGCGCGGTCGATCTGTGCGAGGGCGGCGTCGAGCGCCTTCTGCTTGTCCGTGGAAATGGCCATATTGCCGTCGATCACCTTAAGGGATGCTGCCATTGGAAGGCCCCGTCGCTAGAGGGTTTGTGCCACGCATTCAACCGTGTTGGAAAAGCGTGTATCGGATTTGTTCCACGAGAACAAGAGGGGAACTCGTCAATTTCGGCTGGGCACATTCATAACGGTTGCGATGCCCCTGCCCGCCCGCTAGCCGGGCTACGATGACCAGCATCGTCGGCCATGTCTCCGCGCTTGCGCGTTTTCCGGTCAAATCGATGGCGGGCGAAGCACTGACAGTGGCCGAGATGGACTGGCAGGGCATTGAGGGCGATCGGCAATATGCCTTTGTCCGCGCCGCCAACGGAACACGCTTTCCGTGGCTAACTGCGCGACAGGTGCCGGCAATGGCGCTGCACCGCGCCCGATTCGTCGACCCCGGTAGCCCCAAGCGCAGCGCCGTTCTGGTCGACACGCCCGATGGCGGTGCCTGTTCGCTACACGATCCGCAGTTGCTTGCCCGCCTGGAAAGGGCCGCCGGCGAGCCTGCCACGCTAATACAGGTCGCGCGCGGCATTTATGATTCGATGCCGGTCTCGATCCAGACCCATGCCGGCCACCGCGCGCTGGAAACCGCGCATGGCAGCGCCATCGATCCCCGCCGCTTCCGCATCAACGTTACGATCGAAAGCGAACTCGTGCCCGAACTGTGGCAGGGAATGCGGCTGGCCTTCGGCAGCGGCGAGGACGGCGCTGTGGTGCAATGCGCCGACCCGATCGACCGCTGCGTTTTCGTGACGATCGATCCGGATACCGGCGCCAAGAATCCGACGATCCTGCGCACGCTCGCCCGCCACTTCGCCAATCGTTATGGCCTCTATGCCGGCCCCGCCCGCCCCGGCCTGATCCGGCTGGGCGACCCGGTGCGCGTGCTGCCGGCCTGATAAGCCGCCGGATCAGCCGAGCGTGGCGAGGATCTGATCGACGCGGTCGAGCGTGAAGGGCTTGGCCAGTACCGGCCGGTCACGATGGCGTTCGACGATGCTGTCATCGGCGCCGCCCGTGGCCAGCACGAACGGAATGCCGCGTTCCGCCAGCATGTCGGCAATCGGCCAGCTTTGCTCGCCGCCGCGCAGATTGACGTCGAGGATCGCCGCGTCGATTCCGCCCTCGCCGATCCGGTCCAGCGCATCGGCGACATTGTCGCAGGTGCCGGCGGCGACGCGATCGAGCGCATCGAGGAAATCCTCGAGCATCATCGCGATCAATGGTTCGTCTTCGACGATGAGAATTTGGCGAGGCCCCTGCATGTCTTGCCCTTTGCAGGAAAAGCGCCCAGCGCCAAGTGCTTATTTGGCGGCGAGAACATCCCGTACCGCTTCAGCAAGTTGCTGGACCGAAAAGGGTTTTGGCAGAAAAGCGACATTGTCGAGATCAATCGACTTGCGAAGCTGCTCTTCCGCATAGCCCGACATGAACAATATCGGCAGGTCAGGCCAGCGCGCGCGGATCTTTCGCGCCATGCTGGGACCATCCATCACCGGCATCACGACGTCCGAAACCAGCAGATCCGGCTTTTCGATCGTCTCTATCGTCTCCAGCGCGATTTCGCCATTGGCGGCCGTGATCACCGTATAGCCCTGACGACTGAGCGCCCGGTCGGCAATGGCGCGGACCATGTCCTCATCCTCGACCACCAGGATGGTACCGGTGCCCCACAGATCGGCAGGCTTTTCCTTGACAACAGGGAGCTTGGCCACCGCCGCTTCGGCCGCAGCATGGACCGGCAGGTAGATGGTGAACTGCGCGCCGCCTTCCGGCCCGTTCTCCGCAAAGATGTAGCCGCCCGACTGTTTGATGATACCATAGACGGTCGAAAGGCCGAGGCCGGTGCCCTTGCCGACTTCCTTCGTGGTAAAGAAGGGTTCCCAGATCTTGGTGAGAATTTCGGCGGGAATGCCGGTGCCGGTGTCGGAAATGCGCAACGCGGTATAGTCGCCGACCGGCAGCACGTCCTCATCCATCTGCCGCACTTCGGCAGCCGGCACCGCCAGTGTCTCGATCGTCAGCGTGCCGCCACCGCTCGGGTTCTTTGCCAGCATCGCGTCGCGGGCATTGACGGCGAGATTGACTACCACCTGCTCGAGCTGACCCGGATCGGCGCGCACCGGCCCCAGATTCCGGCCATGCTTGACGTCGAGCAGCACCGTTTCGCCAAGCAGGCGCTTGAGGAGATTGGATACTTCCGAGATCACGTCGGGCAGTTGCAGCACCTGCGGGCGCAGCGTCTGCTGGCGTGAAAAGGCGAGCAGCTGGCGCGTCAGGCTGGCGGCGCGGTTCGAATTGGCGCGGATTTGCTGGATGTCGTCATAATCGCTGTCACCGGGCGAATGGCGCATCAGCATCAGGTCGCAATGGCCGATGATCGCGGTGAGGATGTTGTTGAAGTCATGCGCGACGCCGCCGGCAAGCTGGCCGACCGCCTGCATCTTGGTCGCCTGTGCCACCTGGCGCTTCAACTTCCCTTCTTCACCCGTGTCGCGCACGCTGAGCAGCACCGCCGCGTCGCCCAGCCCGCGCGCGCCGGCAATGGTAATGGCGATCGGCTCTTCGGGCGCGTCGTTGAGACGGACGGTGATTTCCAGCGACTGCGGCGCCCCGGCGGCGAAGCGGCGCACGGCATCCGCCAGCGTCGCCTTGTCCTCGCGCACCACCAGATCACCCGGATAGAGTGGCGGCGCGGCGGGATTGACACGGGCGGCTCGCACAAAGGCGTCGTTCATGCTGCTGAAGCGGCCATCGCGATCGACCAGCGCCAAGCCGGAGGGAAGCAGCGCGATCAGCGAGCGCACATGCGCAGAGACGCTGCCGCCGATCGCCGGGGCTGGCGCGGCGCTGACTTCCTCGTCGAGCAGCGCGACGAGCAGCGGCGCGTCCTCGCCCTCCAGGAACGGGATCTGCAGCACGCGCAGCGGCGTGCCCTTCACCCCTTCTCGCTCGAAACGCACCTGCCCGGCTGAATCCGTGATCAGCAAGCGCGCGAAATCTCGCCCCTCTACAGTGGCTTCGGCGCTACCCATCGCACGTAGTCTGAAGACTCGATTGGCCGAACGGATGCGGCCTTCGGGCGAGATGAGCACCGCCATCACGCCGGCGCCAGCCAGCCGGTCGCCCACCTGACCGCCGATCAGCGCCTGGACCTGCACGGCCAGATCGAGCGCCTGCACGCCAATGAATCGCCACACAAGCGATTCGTCGCCTACACGGGAAATCCGTACGGTGAGCGGCGCGCCAAAGGCGAATATTTCGCCGCACTGCGCCTCCCCGTCACGCCAGGCGGCACGGGCGCAGGCGCCGAGCGCCGTTTCCCCCGCCTCTCCCACGGGCAGCCCGGGTGGCGTCGGCCAGCCGCCGAACAACGCCTCGTAGCGCGGATTGGCGCAGACGAGCTGGCCGGCGCGATCGGTAACGGCAAGGGCATCATCGCTTGCCGCAGCCAGGGCATGCGCGATCGTCCAGTCGGTCACCAGCGCAGGCGAAGGCGGCGCGCGGAACAGCCGCGTCGCCGCGAGCATCAGCCCCGTCGCAACGACAGTCGCAGCGACGAACCCTGCCGCTACCGCGCGCTCGCCGATGGTGAGCAGCACGACGCCGGCGGCCAGCACGCCGGCCGCGGCCGCCGCAAGCAGCGGCAGCAGCACCGACGGGCGCGGCAGGTCGACGTCTTCGGGCAAGGTTGCCATGGGCTATCGATGTTCGGTCGCCCGACGCGGGTCAAGCGCCGAGTGTGTCCCCGCCCGCAGATCGCGCGGGGACACAGGCGCGCATCACCAGATGCGGACGCGCTTGTCCGGGCTGAGATACAGCTTCTCGCCCGGTGCAGGCTGGTAGGCGCCGTACCAGGGATCGAGATTGCGCACGACCCAGGCGCGCTGCTGCGACGGCGAGTGCGGATCGGTGAGCAGCCGCTGCCGCAGATTCGCCTCGCGGTAGTTGCGGCGCCATACCTGCGCCCAGCCGAGATAGAAGCGCTGGTCGCCGGTGGTACCGTCGATCACCGGCGCTTCCTTGCCGTCCAGGGACTTCTTGTAGGCGTCATAGGCGACGGTGAGGCCGGCGAGGTCGGCAACATTCTCGCCCAGCGTGTTGCGGCCCTTTACGTGCATGCCGGGCAGCGGCTCATAGGCGTCATACTGCGCAACCAGCGCATCGGTGCGGGCCTTGAACGCCGCCACATCGGCCGGCGTCCACCAGTCGGTCAGGCGACCTTCCTTGTTGTACTTGGCGCCCTGGTCGTCGAAGTGATGGCTCAATTCATGGCCGATCACCGCGCCGATGCCGCCATAGTTGACCGCCGGATCGGCATTGGGATCGAAGAAGGGCGGCTGCAGGATCGCAGCCGGGAAGACGATCTCGACCATGCCGAAATTGGCATAGGCGTTCACTTCCATCGGCGTCATGCCCCATTCCCAGCGCTGCAACGGCTTGCCGAGATGGCCGATATTATAGGCGTGTTGCCACTGGTTGGCGCGCTGCGCATTGCCGAATGCATCGCCGGCGACAATCTGCAGGTCCGAATAATCGCGCCAGCGATCGGGATAGCCGATCTTCGGCGTGAAGGCGGCGAGCTTCGCATGCGCCTTCACCTTGGTTTCGGGCGACATCCAGTCGAGCTGATCGATGCGCGCGTCCATCGCGGCGATGACGTTCTTGACCAGCTGGTCGGCCGCAGCCTTGGTTTCCGGCGGGAAATATTTGGCGACATAGACCTTGCTGACTTCGTCGGACAGCGCGGCGGTGGTGAAGTTGACGGCCCGTTTCCAGCGCGCTTCCTGCTCCGGCGTGCCGGACAGCACGGTGCCTTCAAAGGCGAAATCCTCCTTGTCGATCGCGCTGGGCAACACGTCCGAATAGGCGCTGAGCGAACGGACGAGCAGCTGGTCCTTCAGTACCTCGATCGGCGTGGTCTGGAGCAGCTTGGCGATGCCGGCAATGGCGCTGGGCTGCGCGACGATGACGGTATCGACCGGCGCGCCGATGCCTGCGAAATAGGCCTTGAAGTCAAAGCCCGGGGCCAGCTTGGCCAGCGCGGCGACGGTCATCTTGTTATAGGTGTTGTTGACGTCGCGGCTGCGCTCGCGGGTCCACTGCACTTCGGCAACCTTGGTCTCGAAGGCGAGGATCGCCTTGGCCCGCGCGACGGCATTGGCTTCGCCGGCCAGCGTCAGCATGGCCGCGAGGTGCTTTTCATAGGCGGCGCGCGTCTCGGCGAACTTCGCGTCCTTCAGCAGATAATAATCGCGATCCGGCAGACCCAGACCGCCCTGGCCCAGCGAGAGCGCATAGGTTTCCGGCTCCTTGTCGTCCTGCCCGACATAGGCCCCGAACGGCCCGGCGACGCCGTTGCGTGCCGCCTGGGCATAGAGCGCGGGGAGCCCCGCCTTGGCCTTTACGGCCTTGATCGTGCCGAACCAGGGCTGGATCGGCGCAAGGCCCTTGGCATCGATCGCGGCGGTGTCGAGATAGGTCGCATAGGCCGTGCCGATCTTCGAGGCGGGGTCCGCCTTGGCGGCTTCGAGAATGTCGTGCGTGCGCTGCTTCGACAGATCGTCGATCACGTTGAACGCGCCATAGTTGGACTTGTCCGCCGGGATCGGCGTGTTCTTCGCCCAGGTGCCATTGGCATAGCCGTAGAAATCGTCGCCGGGACGGATCGAGGCATCCATGCCGGCCGTGTCGAAACCGAAATCGCCATATTGCGGCTTGGGCTTCGGCGCCGGTGCGGGCGCAGGCGCGGGCGAAGGTTCAGCAGCGGCAGTCTGGGCCGGCGCTTCCTGATGCGCGGTGGCGCAGGCAGTCAGCAATGCAGGCGCGGCGAAAATGGTAGTGGCAAGCAGAAGCGGGCGCATCGACAACCTCTCGTGAAAGAATATGTCGCGTCTTAACCGCTTAATACGGCCCGTCAATCTGCCCCGATGGCCGCACCGCGTAGCCGATCGCGCAGCCGCCGCCGGCGCTTGCGGGCGATCCACAGCCGCCACAGCAATGCACTGCCGAAATAGCCGATGGTCGCCAGTGCCAGGCTGATCGTCAGCAGCCCGGTAAGTGTCGCGGGCCCTGCCTCGCGCAGCAGCCAGTCGAGCCAGCCGGGCGCCGCACTCGCTTCCGCCACCACCGCCGGCCCCAGCATCCAGCTGCCAAGCCAATAGGCTGCCACCCAGAGCGGCGGCGTGGTGAAGGGATTGGTGAGGAAGGTCGTCGCCGCCGCGGCCGGAATATTCGCGCGGAGCGGCAGCGCCAGCAAAGCCGAGGCGGGAATCTGCCCCATCGGGATCAGGATACCCGTCACCATGCCCAGAGCGACGCCGCGCGGCACCGAGCGGCGGGTGAAACGCCACAGCGAGGAATGCATCACCCGGCCGGCAACCGGACGCAGCCAGCGATTGCCTTCGATCGATTCGCGGCTGGGCACCGCCTTGTCGGCTAGCCGCTGCAGGCGCCCCGGGCGCGGCGCCTCAGCCACGGTCGCGCAGGAGGCGCGATTGCTCGCGCTTCCAGTCCCGTTCCTTGATCGTCTCGCGCTTGTCATGCGTCTTCTTGCCCTTGGCCAGCGCCAGTTCCACCTTCGCACGGCCCTTGCCGTTGAAATAGATGGAGAGCGGCACCAGCGTCATGCCTTCGCGGGCAACGGCGCCATGAAGCTTGTTGATCTCGCGTTCGTGCAACAGCAATTTGCGCGGGCGCTTCGGCTCATGGTTGAAGCGGTTGCCGTGGCTGAATTCGGGGATGTTGGCATTGACCAGCCACACCCCCTCGTTCTTGATTTCGGCATAGGCCTCGGCAATCGAGCCTTCGCCGAAGCGCAAAGACTTCACCTCGGTACCGCTCAGCACCAGGCCGGCTTCATAAGTCTGTTCGATGAAATAGTCGAAACGCGCGCGCCGGTTCTCGGCGACGGTCTTCACCTTGTCGAAAGTTGTGGGACGCGGACGGGCCATAAGGCCGTGCGATGTAGGGACAGCCGGGCCCGAGCGCCAGACGTTTGTTGGCGCCCGGGCACTCCGGTCAGATCAGGCCGGCAAATTCCAGCGCGGCATCGACGGCCTTGCGGCTCGCCTCGCCCGCCGGCGTCATCGGCAGGCGCAGCTCCTGCGGGAACCCCGGCCGCACACGGCCCAGCGCATATTTCACCGGCCCCGGCGAGGCATCAGTGAACATTGCGATATGGAGCGGATAGAGCCGGTCGTGCAGTTCCAGCGCCTTTGCGGTGTCGCCCGCTGCCCAGGCGGCCTGGAAATCGGCGCACAGGCGCGGTGCGACATTCGCCGTCACCGAGATGCAGCCTACCCCGCCCATCGCATTGAAGGCCAGCGCGGTTTCGTCATTGCCCGAAAGCTGGACGAAGCCGTTGCCGCAGGAGGCGCGCTGTTCCGACACGCGGCCGAGATTGCCGGTCGCATCCTTCACGCCGACAAAGCGGTCAGGGAATGCCTGAACGATTCGCGCCATGGTTGCCGGAAGAATGTCCGTCACCGTGCGACCGGGCACGTTGTAGAGCACGATCGGCAGATCGGTGGCGTTCGCAACGGCCTCGAAATGCCGGAAAATGCCTTCCTGGCTGGGGCGATTATAATAAGGCGGTACCATCAGCACCGCGTCGGCGCCTGCGTCCTTCGCGGCATGGACATTGGCAATCGCGACGGTGGTGTCGTTCGAGCCCGCGCCGGCGAGGATTTTCACCCGGCCTTTCGCCTGATCGGCACAGACGCGGACGACATCGAAATGCTCGTCCTTGGGCATCGTCGCCGCTTCGCCGGTGGTGCCGCAGGGCACGAGCGCAGCCGAGCCCTGCTCGATCTGCCATTCGACAAGGGCGCGGAAATCCTCCTCCGCGAAGCTGCCGCCCCGGAACGGAGTGACCAGCGCGGGGATCGAACCTGAAAACATCCGCGGAATCATCCTTATTTCGTCGATTACGGGCTGGCGCATAGGGCGCGATTCCGTATCATGTCCAGCATGGTCGGTACGGTAATCAAAGGCGCGTTGTTGTTTGCCGGGATTTCGGGACTGGCAGCATCCTCGCAGGTGACGCCTGCGATGCTGGCGGCGCTTGCCCATGGCGTGGTGCCGCAGGCACAGGCACAATATGATCCGGTGGCGACAGCGCTCGCCGACTGGAAACGACTGCAGCAATCGGACAATTGGCCGTTCAGCGATTATGCCAATTTCCTGCTCGCCCATCCGGGCTGGCCGGGCGAGAAGAGCCGGCGTGCCGCAGCGGAGACCGTGCTCGACAGCGGCGCCACAGCGCCGGACCTGACGATCCGCTACTTCACGCGATTCCCACCGATCACGCCGGCCGGCCGCATCCGCTATGCCGAAGCGCTGGCCGCCAAGGGACAGCGCGCCGATGCCGAGGATCAGGCGCGCCGCGCGTGGCAATCGGGCATTCTGCGCGTCGCCGATGAAAGCCGCCTGTTCGCGATGTTCGGCAGTGCGCTGCGCCCCGCCGACCACGACGCGCGGGCCGACAAGCTGATCTGGCAGGGCGCAATCACCAGCGCCGTTCGCCAGCTTGCCTATACTTCGCCGGAAAACCGGCCGCTGTTTGAGGCGCGGATCGCCTTGCGCAGCAACAGCGCCGATGCCGCCGCCAAAGCGGCACTGGCGGAGGCCCGCGGCCGCAGCGACCCGGGTTTCATTGCCGATCGCGCCCGCTGGTTGCGCGAGACCGGGCAGGTTCAGGCGATGCGCGCCTATCTCGCTCAGCCACGGCAAATGATGGGCGTACCGGCCGATCCTGAGAAATGGTTTGAACTGTTGCTGGGCGCGGCACGCGGCGCGGCAAGCGACGGCCAATATGACCTCGCCTATCGGATCGCCTCGCAGGTCGACGATGCCTATCCGCTCGGCACCAACATCAGCGAGCAGCCGCTCGGCCCGCGCGACGACTATACCAGCCTGGTCTGGCTCGCGGGCACCACGGCGCTGTACGATCTGCACCGGCCGACCGATGCGATTGCGATGTTCGATCGCTATTCACGCGGATCGCGGACGCCGCAGACTCAGTCCAAGGGGTTGTACTGGGCGGGTCGCGCTGCCGAGATGGCAGGCAACCGCGAACTGGCGCAGGGCTATTACGCCCGCGCCAGCGGCTATCCGGACCTGTATTACGGCCAGCTGGCCGTCGAGCGCAGCGGCCGCCCGCTGCAGGGGCCGCCCGATCTCAGCGCCCGCAAGGCCAGCGCTGCGGCACGCGACGCCTTTTACCGCAGCGAAGTGGTGCGCGCGGCGCAGATACTCGGCACGATGGGCAACCGCACCGACCAGGGCCTGTTCATCCGCCAGATCGCGCAGGATGCCCGCACCGACGACGACCATATCCTCGCCGCCGAACTGAGCCGCACGATCGGCCGCCCTGATCTGGGCGTGATGGTAGGGCGCAGCGCGCTGCAGAACGGCCTGTCCGACTATACCGCCGCCGGCTACCCTTCCGTGCCGGTGCCGGAGAACCAGCGCGATTACTGGACGATCATCCATGCGATCGCCCGGCAGGAAAGCCAGTTCGACCGCGACGCCGTGAGCCATGCGGGTGCACGCGGACTGATGCAACTGATGCCCGGCACCGCCCGCGAGACGGCAAGCAAGCTGGGCATGAGCTATGATCCGTCGGCGCTCAACGCCAATACCGATTACAATATTCAGCTCGGCTCCACCTATTTCCAGCGGATGCTGAACCTGTACGGCGGCAATTATCCGCTGGCAGTCGCGGCCTATAATGCCGGGCCGGGCAATGTGAACAAATGGCTGCGCGCCTATGGCGATCCGCGCCTGCCGGGCGGTGACATGGTGCGCTGGGTCGAACAGATTCCGATCTTCGAGACGAAGAACTATGTCCAGCGCGTGCTGGAAAATGCCGTGGTGTACGACCTGATGCACCCGGAACATGCCCGCAGCCGCGGCCCCGCCAATCTCAGCTGGTATCTGGGCAAGAACCAGCCGGGCTGATAGCGGTCGGGCGATGCACGATCGGCCCAATTACATCACGCCCGCCGGCTATGCCGCGCTCAAGGCGGAATATGACCAGTTGTTCGCGGAAGAACGCCCCAAGCTGGTCGACACCATCGCCTGGGCGGCGGGGAATGGCGACCGCTCCGAAAATGGCGATTACATCTATGGCCGCAAGCGGCTGCGCGAGATCGACCGCCGGCTGGGCTGGCTGGCGAAACGGATGAAGGCAGCCAAGGTGGTGGACCCGGCGCGGCAGGAGGATCGCACCCGCGTCTTCTTCGGCGCGACTGTCACCATTGCCGATGAAGATGACCAGCACCGCACGCTGACGCTGGTTGGCGATGACGAGGCCGATGCGGGGAAGGGCCGGGTCGGCTGGAATGCGCCGCTGGCGCGCGCGCTGCGCGGCGCGGCGGTGGGCGATCTGCGCAAGGTGATGCTGCCGGCCGGCGAACGCGAATATGAAGTAATTGCCATCGTTTACCCATGACGCGATGGGGCCTGCCAAAGCTGCGGCGGACGGTGGCGATACCCGGCTCCCCTGCCCGGCATGGCTGCTAAGGTAATTGGCGCCGGGCGAACCGGTGCGTTTGAAAGAGGCGTATGACGCAACAGCGTATTCTGGTTTCGGGACGTGTGCAGGGGGTTGGCTATCGCGATTGGGTGGTGCGGACCGCACAGCGCAGCGGCGTGACTGGCTGGGTCCGCAATCTGAAAGATGGCCGGGTAGAGATTGTGGCGTCGGGCGAAGGAGAAGCGGTGCAGGCGCTGGTCGAAGCCTGCCGCGAAGGCCCCCCGCTCGCCCGCGTCGAGCATGTCGAGGCACAGGTGATTCCGGAAGACCGGCCGCACAAGGGCTTCACCAAGCGGTTTACGGCCTGAGGGCCGGGCGGCCGCCCTCACCCTTCCGGCGCTTCGCGCCTCCCTCCCTCTCCCAAAGGGAGAGGGAAACGGGCCGCCACCGAGACAGTGGGAAGGGTGCGAGTGAACCCGCCCCTTCCCTATCGCCGGCTCAGCGCGTCAGCTTCTTGTAGGCCAGCGCGGTCGGACGATCGGCGGCATCGCCCAGACGGCGGCGCTTGTCTTCTTCATAGGCTTCGAAGTTGCCCTCGAACCATTCGACATGGCTGTTGCCTTCGAAAGCGAGGATATGGGTGGCGAGACGATCGAGGAAGAAGCGATCGTGGCTGATCACCACGGCGCAGCCCGCGAAATTCTCGATCGCCTCTTCCAGCGCGCCCAGCGTTTCCACGTCGAGGTCGTTGGTCGGTTCGTCGAGCAGCAGCACGTTGCCGCCGCGCTTCAGCATCTTGGCGATGTTGACGCGGTTGCGCTCACCACCAGAGAGCTTGCCGACATTCTTCTGCTGGTCCTGGCCCTTGAAGTTGAACGCGCCGACATAGGCGCGGGTCGACATATCGTGGCCGTTGACCTTCATATAATCGAGCCCGTCCGAGATTTCCTCCCAGACATTCTTGCTGTCGTCGAGGTGGTCGCGGCTCTGGTCGACATAGCCCAGGCGCACGGTCGAGCCGATATCGATCTCGCCCGAATCCGGGGTTTCCTGGCCAGTGATGATCTTGAACAACGTCGACTTGCCGGCGCCGTTCGGCCCGATCACGCCGACGATGCCACCCGGGGGGAGCATGAACGACAGGTTCTCGAACAGCAGCTTGTCGCCATACGCCTTGGAGATGTTCTTGGCCTCGATCACCTTGCCGCCCAGACGCTCGGGCACCTGGATGACGATCTGGGCCTTGCCGGGCGTGCGGTTTTCCTGGCTGGCGACCAGTTCCTCGAACTTCTTGATACGTGCCTTGGACTTGGTCTGGCGCGCCTTGGCACCCTGCCGGATCCACTCCAGCTCGTCCTTGATCGCCTTCTGGCGGCCGGTCGCCTCGCGGTCTTCCTGCTCGAGGCGCTTGGCCTTCTTTTCGAGATAGGTCGAATAGTTGCCCTCGTACGGGAAATACTTGCCGCGGTCGATTTCGAGGATCCAGCCGACCACATTGTCGAGGAAATAGCGGTCGTGGGTGATCATCAGCACCGCACCGGCATATTCCTTCAGGTGGTTTTCCAGCCAGCGGACGCTTTCGGCATCCAGGTGGTTGGTCGGTTCGTCGAGCAGCAGGATCGACGGCTTCTGGATGAGCAGGCGGGTGAGCGCGATGCGGCGCTTTTCACCGCCCGACAGGTTCTCGACCGGCCAGTCGGAAGGCGGGCAGCGCAGCGCTTCCATTGCGACTTCGAGCTGGTTGTCGAGCGTCCAGCCGTCGACCGCGTCGATCTTGGCCTGCAGCTCGCCCATTTCTTCCATGAGCGCGTCGAAATCGGTGTCGTCCTTGGGATCGCCCATCTCGGCCGAAATGGCGTTGAAGCGATCGACCATGTCCGCCACTTCGCGCGCGCCGTCCTTGACGTTCTCCAGCACATTCTTGGTCGGATCGAGCTGCGGCTCCTGCGGCAGATAGCCGACGGTGATGTTCTCACCCGGCCATGCCTCGCCGGCGAAATCCTTGTCGATGCCGGCCATGATCTTCATCAGCGTCGACTTGCCGGCGCCGTTGGGGCCGACGATGCCGATCTTGGCACCCTGATAGAATTGCAGGTTGATGTTGTTCAGCACCGGCTTGGGGGCGCCGGGGAAGGTCTTGGTCATGTCCTTCATGACGAAGGCGTATTGCGCTGCCACGGTGGCGGGTCTCCGTTGCGAAATTCGGGATGCTGGAAAGTCGTGCGGCATGTAGCGATGCGGGCGCGGGTTGGCAACGAGGAGGGCCGCGCCCCATTGCAATCGGGCCGTCGCTGGCTAGCATCCGCCGCATGACCAAACGCCTACTGCTCGCGGCCGCTGCCGCGCTCGCCCTGCCTCTGCCCGCTCTCGCCCAAACTGCGCCCGATCCGGCGGCGGTTCGCGACGCGGCGCTGAACGATACGATCGCCTGGGACGTTGTCGAGGGTCTCACCACCGAGGTGGGCCAGCGCCTCGCCGCGACCGAGGCGGAGGCGCGGGCCCGGGCCTGGGGCGTGAAGAAACTGACCGCGCTGGGGTTCCAGAACGTCCATATCGAAACCTATCGAATGCCGGTCTGGGTACGCGGCGTGGAGACTGCCGAAGTGCTCGGCTCCTCCGCCCAGAAGCTGACGATCACTGCGCTCGGCTATTCGGGCTCGACCGGCGCAATGCCGCTGGAGGCGGAGGTGGTCTATTTCCCGACGCTCGCCGATCTGCAGGCGGCGCCCGCGGGCAGCCTGAAGGGCAAGATTGCCTTTGTCAGCCACAGCATGACCGCCACCCAGGACGGCTCGCAATATGGCTATTATGGCGCGGTTCGGCGGTCCGGCCCCGCGCTTGCAGCCTCGAAAGGTGCCGCGGCGATCCTGATCCGGTCGATCGGCACGGACTATCACCGCAACCCGCACACCGGTGTTACCAACTGGCCGAAGGGCGTGACGCCGATCGCGGCGGCCGCGCTCTCCGTGCCCGATGCCGAACAGCTCGAGCGGCTGGTGAAGCGCGGGCCGGTGAAGCTTCGCCTCGTCGTTACGCCGCAATTCGAGGGTGAGGCGGAATCGGGCAATGTCATCGCCGACATTCCGGGTAGCGATCCCAAGGCCGGCATCATCGTTGTCGGTGGGCATCTCGATAGCTGGGATCTGGGCACCGGCGCGATCGACGACGGCGCCGGCGTGGCAATCACCACCGCCGCCGCGCTCCAGGCCGCCAAGGCGGGCCAGCCGCGCCGCACGATCCGCGTCGTGTGGTTCGGCGCCGAAGAAGTGGGCGGTTTCGGCGGCGAAGCCTATGCCAAGGCGCATGCGGCCGACAACCATGTGCTGGCAATGGAATCCGATTTCGGTGCCGACCGCATCTGGAAGTTCGAAGTCAATCTGCCAGAAAGCGCCAAGGCCGTCGCCGACCGGATCGAGACCGCGCTAGCACCGCTCGGCATCTCGCGCGGTCGCAGCGTTGCCGGCGGCGGCACCGATGTGGAGCCGATCCTGCGTGGCAAGGTCGGCGCGATCGGCCTTTCCCAGTCGGGCATGCGCTATTTCGACTATCACCACACCCCCGACGATACACTCGACAAGATCGATCCGGCGCAGTTGCGACAAAATGTGGCAGCGTGGGCGGCGATGCTGACTATTGCCGCGAATGCCCCCGAGGAGATCGGCGCCGTGGCCTCAGCCAGCCGCGAGTGACGGCAGATCAGGACCGCGATTGCCCCATTTTTGACCAAAATGTGGCAATCGCGGCTGGTTCGTGATTGACGCTTGCGTCTCTGGCGTTATGTCAGTGCGCACGCAACGGGGCTTTCGGCTCGGATGCGAAACGTTTCGACGATAAAAAGGAGCACCAGGATGAAGAAGCTTCTCGGTATGGCTGCGGTCGCCAGCCTGATCACGCTTTCGGCTTGCGGCGGCGGCGAGACCAACACTGCCGACACCGCCAACCAGACCGAAGCCAATGCTTCGATCTATCAGGAAGGCGCCGACAATCAGGCCAATGCTGCGGCCGATGCCGCCATCGGCAACGCCGCCGACGCGAACGCCACTGCTCCGGCCGGCAACGCGATGTAATCTGCCGGCTCCGCGCCCTGTAGCGCGGCGCAGATGCGATAGGGGGCGCCTCCCGGTGGGGGCGCCCCTTTTGTATTCCCCCGCCGCTGGCTAAGAACCCGCGCACGCTTGCCGACAAAAAGGGCCGCTCGATGAATTCCGCGTTTCGCCGCCCCTGGTGGCGCCTGCTCTATAGCTGGGTGCTGATCGGCATCGCCGCTGGTGCGATGGTCGGTTATTGGCTGCCCGGCATGGGCACGGCGCTGCAGCCGCTGGCGGACGGGTTCATCGCGCTGGTGAAGATGGTGATCCCGCCGGTGATCTTCCTCACCGTCGTGACCGGCATTGCGGGCTCGCACGGCGTCGGACGGCTGGGCCGCGTAGCAGCAAAGGCCTTCGGCTATTTCCTCGTCTTTTCGACGCTGGCGCTGATCGTCGGCCTGGTCGTCGCGCATGTCCTGCAACCGGGCGCGGCGATGCATGTCGATCCGCGCACGCTGGATGCCGGTGCCGTGCACGGCTTTGCCGAAAAGGCGCATGAATCGACGCTCAGCGGTTTCCTGCTGGCGATCATCCCGACCACGCTCGTATCAGCCTTCACCAGCGGCTCGATCCTGCAGGTGCTCCTGGTGGCGATCCTGTTCGGCGTGGCACTGGGCGCAGTGGGAAAGCAGGCGCGCCCGTTGACCGACCTGCTCGAACGGCTTTCGCAAGTGATCTTCCGCCTGGTCGCAATCGTGATGTGGGCCGCGCCGGTGGGGGCCTTTGGCGCAATGGCCTTCACCATCGGCCGGTATGGCATACACACGCTGCTGAGCCTTGGGGCGCTGGTCGGCACCTTCTACCTAACGTCCGCGCTGTTCGTGCTCGTCGTGCTAGGCACGGTCTGCGCGCTCAACGGCTTCTCGATCCTGAAGCTGCTCCGCTACCTGAAGGCTGAATTGCTGTTGGTGCTCGGCACGTCCTCATCGGAAGCAGCCCTGCCCGCGCTGATCGAAAAGATGCAGCGTGCTGGGGCAGCCCGCGAAATCGTCGGCGTGGTCGTACCCGCCGGCTATTCGTTCAATCTCGACGGCACCAATATCTATATGACGCTGGCGGCGCTGTTCATTGCCCAGGCGACCGGCGTGCACCTTACGCTAGGCGAGCAGCTGGGTCTGCTCGGCGTGGCGATGCTGAGTTCCAAGGGCGCCGCGGGTGTTACCGGTGCCGGATTCATCACGCTCGCCGCCACGCTGGCGATTGTGCCCAAGGTGCCGATTGCCGGCATGGCACTCATTCTGGGGGTCGACCGTTTCATGAGCGAATGCCGCAGCCTCACCAATTACATCGGCAACGCCGTCGCGACGCTGGTCGTTGCCCGTTGGGAAGGCGGGCTCGACCGCACGGCGTTGAAGGCGGCGCTCGATGCGGGTGATGCGCCGGCGACAGGCGAATGACCGCCGCACCGGCATGTTGCGAGGCGACCCCTTGAATTTCCTGCTCGCCGATGACGATCCGGTTTTCGCCGACACGCTGGCCGATGCACTGGCCCGGCTGGGCCATCAGGTCGAGCGCGTCGAAGACGGCCGCGCGGTGCTGGAGGCAGTCGATCGCGACCAGTTCGACGCCGTACTGCTCGACCGCACCCTGCCCCGGCTCGACGGGCTCAGCGTAATCGAGCGTCTGCGCGGGGGCGGCAAGACGCTGCCCGTGCTGATGATGAGCGCAGGCGGCCAAACACTGGAGACAATCGAAGCGCTGGATGCGGGTGCCGATGACCTGGTCTTCAAATCGACCGCGGCAGCCGAGATCGAAGCGCGGCTGCGTGCCCTGGTGCGGGGGCGGCGGTGGCAGGCCGGCGACGGCGACAGCCTGCGCGCGGGCGATATTGTCGTCAGCCCCACCCGCCACCGCGCCTGGCGCGGTGAAAGGTCGCTCCACCTTTCCAAGCTGGAGCTGGCGCTGCTCACCGAACTGGTGCGCAATTGCGACACCGTGCTGACGCGCGCGGTGCTGCTCCAGCGCATCTGGGGCTATGAAAGCCCGCCTGCCACCAACATCGTCGAAGCGCAGGTGCGCGCGCTGCGGCGGAAGCTGGCGCCCGAGGGCGGCAGCAGCCCGATCATTACGGTACGCGGCGTGGGTTATCTGATCCGCAGCTGATACCAAGCCGCGCGGGACGGAGCATGGAGGGCGCGTGATGCTGCCCCATCCGCGTGTCGCAATCCGCTCAACCGGCCGTCACCCCAGCGAAAGCTGGGGTCTCGCAGGGCTGGGCGATACCGGAAAAGCGCAACTGCGGGGATGCCAGCTTGCGCTGGCATGACGCGGGGGATGGGGGACGGGCCGCCATCCACGCAGGATGCGCATATGAAACTGATTGAGAAACAAAAAAAGGGCCGGCTGCAACAGCAGCCGGCCCCTCTCTTTTTCCGTTTGGACCTATCAGAACTTCACGCTGACTTCGCCGCCCCAGGTGCGCGGCGAGTTGAAGTTGGCATAGTCGCCCAGGATGCCGCCGTAGCTGGTCGAAACCAGCTGGCCATTGGCACCATAGTTGAGGACAGGCGACGAGTTCGCTGCCGAGCGACGATAGATGTAGGTCGTGTCGAGCAGGTTGCGTGCCCAGATCGAGAAGGTGACCTTGTTGTGATCCGACACCCGGATGTCGGCGAGCGAGATGCGGCCGTTCATCACAAAGCTGGCATCGGTCTTGGTCGGCTCGAGCTGGAAGCTGTACTGGCTGCTCGAATAGTTGCCGTCGAGGTGCAGGCGAACGGTCGCATCGCCGTTGCCGACCGGCACCGCATAGTCGATCGAGCCCGACGCTGCGTTCTTCGGCGTATAGACGATGTACAGCTGCTGCGCGGGGGCACCCGGGGTCAGCGGGTTCACCGCCGACGGCGCACGCCAGTAGGTGTAGGCGTACGAGGCGTTGAGCGTCAGGCCCTGCACCGGCGCCACGGTCAGATCCGCTTCGATGCCGCGGATCTTGCTCTGGCCGGCGTTGGTCGTCTGCTCGATGTGGCTGCCGTTGGTCGGGCTCTGGCCGTTCGTGTCGAAATAGTCGAAGTCGAACTGGGTGTTCGAACGGTCCATGATGAAGCCCGCCAGGTTCAGGCGTGCCTTGCGGTCCCAGAATTCCATCTTGGCGCCAACTTCATACGACTTCACCGCTTCCGGGCCGAAGGCGTTGAACTGGAGCGAACGGTCGTTCGCACCACCGGCGCGGAAGCCGGTCGCATACTTGGCGTAAAGGTGGACGTCGCGGCTCGCGTCGAAGGCGATGTTGATCATCGGATCGAAGCGGCTGATGCTGTTGCTGAAGCCGAACGGCGACACGGTACCCGGGACCGCCAGATCAGCGCGGTTGTTCACGACATAGAGCGTGCCATGACGCTTGTCCTTGGTCCAGCGACCGCCGACCGTGACGTGCACCACATTGCCCAGCGCCGCCGGCGTGTAGGTCAGGTTACCGAACAGCGAGTAGTTGTGGTCCACCGCCTGGCTCGCGCGGGTGATGAACTGACAGCTATTCGCAAACTGCGGCACCGTCGTCGCCAGCGTGTTGTTGCACGACGGATCGAACTGCTGATAGCCCGAGTTCGCACCGGTGATCGCGCTGGAGTTGCCCGGGATGGGGCTGCGGATCGTGTAGGCAGTGCCGTCCGAATTCCACTGGTTGCTCAGCGGCGTAGCGGCATATTCGGTGGCGTGCTCGGTGAAATAGTACGCGCCGACGACATAGTCGAATTCGGGCACGCTGCCGACCGCCTGGAATTCCTGGCTGAACTGGTGCTGGCGCAGGAACGACAGGCTGTAACGGCTGAAGGTGCCGGTGGTGTTGATCGCGGTGGGGTTCGCGGTGTTCGGCACGAACGGCGCGAACGAGCTACGCTCCGGACCGCCCGAGTTATCCCACTGATCGGTGCTGACGCCGCGCCAAGCAGTGATCGAGCGCAGTTCGAGCCACGGCGCCGCCTTGTACTTCAGGTTCGACGAGAAGCCATGGGTGATGTCGACGCTCGGCTGCTGCGGCACGCCGACATCGGCGACCGTCTGGCGATCGGAGTGGACGCCGACGAGCGGACCGCGCGGCGCGATGCAGACCGGCTTGGTGCTGCCCGCGGCGATGGTGCCGCCGCAGTTGACGCCGTTCAGCTGCAGCACACCGTTGTTGAAGGTGCCGACCGCATAGCCATTCGGATTGTAGTTGATCAGCTGGCTGTACTGCGGGGTGTTCTCGTCCTTCGCATAGTCATAGGCGAAGTCGGCCGTGAAGCCGTCAATCGGCTTCCAGCGTGCCGCAACGCGACCGCCCTTGCGGTCATAATAGTTCCAGCCGGTCGAGCCCTGGAGCGGGTTCTTCACGGTCGGATCCTGGTGCTGGTAGACGCCGTCAAACTTCAGCGCGACGTTATAGAAGGCCGGCAGGTCGAGGTGCACGTCGGCATTGTGGCTGCCATAATTACCCACGCCCGCGTTGACGCGGCCGCCGAATTCGCCGCTCGGCGCGCGCGAAACCAGCGACAGCGCGCCGCCTTCGGTGTTGCGGCCGAACAGCGTGCCCTGCGGGCCCTTCAGCACTTCGATGCGCTCAATGTCGAACAGCGCGGCGTTCAGGCCTTGCGTCTTACCCAGCGCGACGCCGTCGATATAGACGCCGACACCGCCGTCACGCGCAGTCTGGTTCTGGTCGTAGGGGACGATGCCGCGGATACCAATCGTCAGCGCCGACTGGCGGGCTTCGAAGGTCGCGACGCGCAGCGACGGGATGGTGCCGTCGGCCAGGTTGAACAGGCTGAGGACGTGGCGATCCTGCAGGCCCTGCGTGTTGAGCACGCTGATCGAGATCGGCGTCTGCTGCAGGTTGGTTTCGCGCTTGGTCGCCGTGACGACGATCTCGCCGAGCGATTCGGTCGGCGTCTGATCTGCGGTCTGCGCCTGCGCCGGAGCCTGCTGCTTTTCGGGATCGGGCGCGGCGTAGGCGAACTGGGGTGCCGCCAGCATCGCAGCGCTCGCGAGCAGCCAACGCCGCTGCGAAGAGGTAATCTTCATCTCATTTTCCCCTAGTGGAATATCGTCCCTGAGTGCCAGCCGTTCTTACGTGGCCGAGCGCGCTCTAGGCGCCGCAGATTTCAGGATCGGGAAGGTTTCATGACGCATTGCAGCGCAAATTCATCATAATATTTTCATCTTTTCTTGTCTGCCGCGGCGAAAGATGTTACAAAGGTGCGCAATTCCATGCGTTTCGAGCGGACCAGTGCGATGCCGCCGGTTCGCGGGCCAATCAAAACCACCGAATCGGCATGATTTTGATTTTCGCTTGCGCCCCTTTCGCGAGCTTCTAGGCTTTTGGCGGGAGAGGGAGACGGGCGGAAATGATCGGCCCCGGCGCTGCGGCATTGCTGGCAATCGGCCTGGTGCTGGCGCTGTTCAGCATCGCCGCGATCGTCGAACGGCGCGGCGCACGACCTGCGCGTGCCAGCATGCGCAACCTCGCTTATGCGCTGGCGCTCGGCGTCTATTGTTCAAGCTGGACCTTTTACGGCGCCGTCGGCAGCGTGGTGCGCGACGGCTGGAATTACCTGCCAATCTATGCCGCGCCGATCCTGGCACTGCTGCTCGCGCCGCGATTCTTCCGCCGGCTGGGGGAGGCGGTGGCCAGCGAGCAGGCAACCAATGTGTCCGACTTCATCGCCGCGCGCTTTGCCAATGATCCGGTGGTTGCACGGCTGGTGACGGTGATCGCGCTGCTCGGCTCGATTCCCTATGTCGCGCTCCAGCTGCGCTCGATCGGCATCGCGCTCAGTGCGGCTTCGGGCATCGACATGGTCCAGCCGGTGATGATCGCGGCCGCACTGCTGCTGGCGCTGTTCGCGATTTCCTTCGGCGCGCGGCGGTTCGAACTGTCGGGCCGGAGCGAGGGCCTCGTCTATGCCATCGGAGTCGACTCGCTGGTGAAGATCGCCGCGCTGTGCGTCGTGACGTTGTTTGCCGGCTGGGTGCTGCTCGGCCAGGGCCGTGCCGTGGCCATGGCGGGCATCACACGCTTTGGTGCATTGTTCGGCGGCGAGCATCTCTCGGTCGACACGATTACGATCGGTCTGATTTCCGCGCTCGCGGTGATCGGCCTGCCCCGGCAATTCTATATGGGTATGGTCGAGGCCCAACGGCCGCAGGATTTCGTCCGCGCCCGTTTTGCGCTTGCCGGCTATATCGCACTGATGGCGCTGCTGGTGCTGCCGATTGCGCTGGCGGGGATCACCGTCCTCCCGGCAGGCATGGCGCCGGACCTCTATGTGCTCGCCCTGCCCGCCGCCGGCGGCGCATCTCTGGTCCTGGCCTGCGCGCTGCTGGGCGGCGTGAGTGCAGCAGCATCGATGGCGGTGGTCGAGACCACGGCGCTCGCCACCATGGTTTCGAACGACCTGATCTTTCCCAGCGTCATCCGGCGGGGACTGCCGAGCGGCGCGGGCTCGATCGGGCGGCGGATGCTGTTCGTTCGCCGGGCGTCGATCGGGACTATCATGTTCGCGGCGCTGGCATGGGGCCTCGCCATTTCGGCGCGCAACTCCCTGGCATCGATCGGGCTGATCGCTTTTGCCGCCACCGCGCAATATACGCCGCACCTGATCCTCGCTGCCTATGGCCGCGACCATGACCCGCTGGCCGCGCGCGCCAGCCTCGCCACCGGATTGCTGCTATGGCTCTACACGCTGGCGCTGCCGCCGGTGCTGCCCGATGCGTGGCTGGCGGCGCTGGCCGCAACGCCGATCGACCCCATCCACCTGCTGGGCGTGCAAGGTCTCTCCCCGCTCGTCCATGGGGTGGCGTGGAGTCTGGGCGCCAATTTGCTGGTGCATGCGGTGCTGGCCGCGCGCACGCTGTCACCGCCCGCCCTGCCCCGCTTCCTGCGCGAGCAGCGCCCCGTCACCAATATCGGCGAACTGACCCGACTGACGGCGAGCTTTGTTGGCGAGGAGCGCGCCGCCAGTGAGCTGGCCGACCTGCCCGCCGACCAGCCCGTCACGCGCGCCGCCGCCCGCAAGGCGCAGGAACTGATCGCCCGCGTGATCGGCGCAGCATCCGCACGCACGCTGGTCGCCTCGGCACTGGCCGGGGGCACGATGCGGCTCGACCAGGTGACGCGGCTGCTCGACGAAGGGGGACAGAGCCTGCGCTTCTCGCGTCCGCTGCTCGCTGCGACCTTCGAGAATATGGACGCAGGCGTCAGCGTGGTCGATTCGGAACTTACCCTCGTCGCCTGGAATAGCCGCTATCTTGAATTGTTCGATTATCCCGAGGGGCTGGTCCGGATCGGCACGCCCGTCGCCGATCTGATCCGCCACAATGCGCGGCGCGGCGATTTTGGGCCGGGCAGTGTCGACTTTCATGTCGAGAAGCGGCTCGAGCATCTGCGGCGCGGTCTTGAGCACAGCTTCGAACGCAAGCGATCCGACGGACGCGTCATCAAGACCGTCGGCGGACCGATGCCCGGCGGCGGCTATGTGATGAGCTTCACCGACGTCACCAGCGAGGCCCGCGCCCGCGAGGCGCTGCGCGAGACGCTGGAGGCGCTGGAAGACCGGGTGGCGGAGCGCACGCACGAACTGTCGGAGGCCAATCGCCGGCTGGCGGCCGCCGACCGGGAAAAGACTCGCTTCCTCGCCGCTGCCAGCCACGATCTGCTCCAGCCACTCCACGCCGCCCGGCTGTTCGCGGCGGCACTCGAGCGCGACATCGCCCCGACGATGCGACCGATCCTGTCGCGGCTCGACGGATCGATCCGGGGTGCCGAGGATCTGCTGCGCGCGCTGCTCGACATCAGCAGGATCGATGCGGGCGGGGTGCAGCCGGTGCCGGAGACGATCCGGCTGGCGCCGTTCCTGACCGATATTGCAGAGGGGCTGCGGCCGATGGCCGAGGCGAAAGGCCTGGCGCTGCGCATCGGCCCGCTGCCCGGCGCGGTAAAGAGTGACCCAGGGCTGGTCCGTTCAGTGGTGCAGAACCTGCTGGTCAACGCGATCCGCTATACCCGCAAGGGCGGCGTGCTGATCGGGGTGCGGCGACACGGGCGGGAATGGCGGATCGATGTGGTCGATACCGGCGTCGGTATCGCCGAAGAGCAGATCGGCAGCATCTTCGGCGAATTCACTCGGCTCGGCACCGTCGATGTCGAGGGTCAGGGGCTGGGGCTGGCGCTGGTCGATCGCATCGCCCGGCTGATCGACGGCACAGTGGAAGTACGGTCGGCGCCCGGCCGGGGTAGCCGTTTCAGCCTGCGCCTCGCGATGCACAGCCCGCCCGCACCCTCCACCACAGCCGCCGAGCACGCCCTGCCGGCCAACGGGCGATCGCTGCGGCTGCTGGTGGTCGATGACGACCCGCGAATTGTCGAGGCCAGCGTCGCACTGCTCCACCAGTTGGGGCATATGCCGGTTGCCGCACAGGGCAGCCGAACCGCGCTGGCGGCGCCGGGCCCGTTTGATGCCGTGATCGCCGACCTGCGGCTGGGTGACGACAGCTTCGACGGCTTCGACCTGATTGCCGCGCTGCGCGAAACCTGGCCCGCCCTGCCCGCGGCGCTTGTTACCGCCGAAACCGGCGCCGCGCTCGCCGCCCGTGCGGCGGCGGAAAGCATCGCGCTTTACGCGAAACCGATCGACCCGGAAGCGCTGCGACGCTTCCTCGATACGGTGTCAGTGGCGCAGGTCGAGCCCTAGCGAACGCGCGACCAGCGCCGCCTGGGTGCGGTTGCTGACGTCGAGCTTGCGCATGATAACCGTCATATGCGCCTTCACCGTCGTTTCGGCGATGCCCAACTGGTGCGCGATCTGCTTGTTGAGCTGGCCGTCGAGCACGGCGAGCAGCACCTTGAGTTCGGTAGGCGTCAGCTTTGCGACCGTCTCGCGCACCGGCGCCAGCTCGGTATCGGCGGGCTCCACCGGTACGGGCCGCGCACTGCCGCTCAGCGCGCGGCCGATGGCGGTTTCAATCGCACCCAGATCGCTGTCCTTGCGCAGAAAACCGATCGCCCCGAAGGCCCGTGCTTCCTCGGCAGCGGCCGCGCCTTCGGCACTAGAGATAACGAGGATCGGCACATCCGGGCATTCGGCGTGAAGCAGCGCGATCCCCGAATAGCCGACCGCGCCGGGCATCTTCAGGTCAAGCAGGATAAGCGCCAGCGGCTCACCCGACGCCTTCACCTCTTCAACTGCCCGCGCGGCGGCCGCGAGCGTACCCGCCTCCATCACCCGCGCCTCCGGTCGAACCCGACTGACCGCCAGACCCAGCGCCTGGCGGAACAGCGGGTGATCGTCGGCGATCAGGATGGCGCCGGGCAAATCCCTCTCCGGTTCATGCCTCCGCGAGTTGCGGACGGTTGGCGATCAGATTGTCGACAACCGACGGGTCCGCCAAGGTAGAGATATCCCCTAGATTCGACACTTCATTTTCCGCGATCTTGCGCAGAATGCGGCGCATGATCTTGCCCGAGCGGGTCTTGGGCAGGCCGGGTGCGAACTGGATCACGTCCGGCGTGGCGATCGGGCCGATCTCGTGCCGTACCCACTGCACCAGTGCACGGCGCAGCGCGTCGTCGGGCTCGATCTCGGCATTGGTGGTGACATAGGCGTAGATGCCCTGCCCCTTGATCGCGTGCGGCATCCCAACCACGGCCGCCTCGGCCACGGCTTCATGCGCGACGAGTGCGCTTTCGATTTCGGCCGTGCCCATGCGGTGACCCGACACATTGATCACGTCGTCGATCCGGCCGGTGATCCAGTAATAGCCGTCCGCGTCGCGGCGGCAGCCGTCGCCGGTGAAATATTTGCCGGCAAAGGTGGTGAAATAGGTCTGGAAGAACCGCTCCGGATCGCCCCACACGCCCCGCATCTGGCCGGGCCAGCTATCGGTGACGACCAGGCAACCCTCGCCCGCACCTTCGATGACATTGCCGTCATTATCGACCAGCTGGGGCCGCACCCCGAACATCGGCTTGCTCGCGGAGCCGGGCTTCAGGTCGGTCGCCCCGGGAAGCGGCGTGATCATCGCCGCGCCGGTTTCGGTCTGCCACCAGGTGTCGACGATCGGGCAGCGCCCCTCGCCGACGACGCGGTGATACCATTCCCAGGCCTCGGGGTTGATCGGCTCGCCGACCGAACCGAGCAGCTTGAGCGAGGAACGGCCGGTCTTCTGCACCCAGCTATCGCCCTCGCGCATCAGCGCCCGTAGTGCGGTGGGGGCGCCGTAGAAAATCTCGACCCCGAATTTGTCGACCACCTGCCAGAAGCGCGAGGGATCGGGCCAGTTCGGCACGCCTTCGAACATCACCGTGGTCGCGCCGTTGATCAGCGGGCCATAGACGACATAGCTGTGGCCCGTGACCCAGCCGATGTCCGCCGCGCACCAGAATATCTGCCCCGGGCGATAATCGAAGATGTACTGGTGCGTCATCGATGCCCAGACGGCGTAGCCACCGGTGGTGTGGAGAACGCCCTTGGGCTTGCCGGTGGAACCCGACGTGTAGAGGATGAACAAGGGGTCTTCGGCATTCATTGCCGCAGGCGGGCACTCGACCGGCTGTGCGGCGACGCCGTCATGCCAGTCGACATCGCGGCCAGCCTGCATCGGCACCCCGGCGCCGGTACGCTTCAGTACGATGACGCTGTCGACATCCGGGCAATGCGTCAGCGCTTCGTCGACATTGGCCTTGAGCGGCACACGCCGCCCGCCACGCAGCCCTTCGTCTGCCGTCACCACGACCCGCGAGCCGCAATCGAGGATGCGACCGGCCAGCGCATCGGGCGAGAAGCCGGCGAATACCACCGAATGGATCGCGCCGATCCGCGCGCAGGCGAGCATCGCCACCGCCGCCTCTGGCACCATCGGCAGATAGAGCGTCACCCGGTCGCCGCGATGGACGCCGCGCGACGCCAGCAGATTGGCGAAGCGGCAGACTTCCTCGTGCAACTGACGGTAGCTGATCCGGCGCTCCGGCTCGGCGGGGTCGTCGCTTTCCCAAAGGATGGCGATGGTGTCGCCCCGGGCGGCAAGATGCCGGTCGAGGCAATTGGCCGCGATGTTGAGCGCGCCATCCTCGAACCAGCGTATACCGAAGTCCTCCTCATGGAAGCTCGTGCGCTTCACTCGCGTGAAGGGCTGCATCCAATCGAGCCGCTGCGCTTCCTGCCGCCAGAAAGCTTCCGGCTCGTCGAGCGACTGCTGGTACAGCGCCTGATAGCGATCGGCATCGATCAAGGCATTCTTGGCCCAGGCCTCGGGCACCGGATGGACGAGTTCTGACATTGGGCTCTCCTCTCCTCACGGGCAGGGCCAACGCGCCCCGGCATTTCAATTTCGCCCAGTCTAGGACGCACCACGCCGCTTCGGACCCCCGACCAAGGTCGAGGAGGGTCGACCATGGTCCCGCTGGCCGGCGCCCGGCCGGGGGGCGCACACTCCCCCACAGAAAAACGCATAGTGGGAGAGGATGATGGCTAGCTCGAAAGCCGTAACTCGACAGAGGATGATTGCCGCACTGATGGGTGCGACCGCTTTGGTGGCGCCTGCTGCGGTGCAGGCACAATCCACGCGCCACGCGCGGCAAAGCGAACGCGAGGCGGCGCTGGAAGCACGGCTCACCAGGCTGGAAGCGGAGCTGACAGAGATGCGCGCGGCGCTGCAGGCCAGCCGGGCACAGCAAAATGCCGAGGCGGCGGCCACTGCCCAGCGCAGCGCCGAAATCGCCGAAGCAGCCAAGGCAAGCGCCGCCGCCGCGACCGCAAAAAGCGATGCTACCGCCGCCAAGGTCGCCGCGCTCGAAGCCAAACCGGTGCCGGAGGGCATGCGCAGCGGCAATACCACGATCAAGCTGGGTGGCTTCGTCAAGCTGGTGGCGTCGAACAGCCGCTTTGATGACGGCACGGTCGCTACCAACTCGCTGGGCCGCGACTTCTTCCTCGCGCAGACAATCCCGGTGGGCGGCAAGGCGACCACCGATACCGATTTCAGCGCCAAGCAGACACGACTGTGGCTCAATCTGGCCTCGACTGTCGCCGGGCATCAAGTGAAAGGCTATGTCGAGACCGACTTTCAGGTCGATGCCAATGCCGCCCCGGCGATTGCCGGTGGCGGATCGCAGCGTACGACCAACGGCTATACGCTGGCGTTGCGACGGGCGTGGCTGCAGGTCGACCGCGTGCTGATCGGCCAGGAATGGACCAACTTCCAATATGTCGCGGCGCTGCCCGAAAGCACCGACTATGTCGGCGGCGTCGAAGGCACGGTGTTCAGCCGCCAGCCGCAGATCCGCTACACCGCGCCGCTGTCCAAGGCGGCGACGCTCAGCGTCTCGGTCGAAAACCCCGAAAGCGCCACGGCCACGCTCGGGACCGCAACCCTGGTCGAAAACGGCACCGACCATCTGCCCGACGCGACCGCGCGGCTCACCTATGCCGGTACTTTCGGCGAATTGTCGCTGGCCGGGCTGGTCCGCCAGATCCGCGTCGATGCAGCCGGTGCCGGCCTGACCCAGGGCGGCTATGGCCTGTCGGGCGCCGGCAAGCTGTGGCTCAACGGTGCCAAGACCGCCGACTTGCGCTTGATGCTCACCTATGGGCGCGACATCAGCCGTTATGTCGGGCTCAATTTCGCGCCGGACGCGGTCTATGTCCCGACCCGCGGCGTGCTGGAACATGTCAATGTGCTGGCGGCCATGGCGGCAGTGCGGGTTCCGCTGGCCGAACAATGGCGCGTCAACCTGATGGGCGCGTATCAGAAGGCCGACTATGCAAGCGCGCTGCCGCTTGCCAGTATCGCAGCGTATAACAAGCGTGCCTTCAGCGTGGGTGCGAACCTGTTCTACTCGCCGGTCAAGAATGTCGATGTCGGCATCGAATATCGCCATGGCGAGCGCGAGCTGGTCTCGGGCGCAAAGGGCCAACTGGATCGCGTAGAGTTCGCCGCAAAATACGGGTTCTGAGCGGCGCCGGAAACAAGCGCGGGCGATCACACAGAACAGCCGCCCGCCCAACGGGAGAGAGTGCGATGGCAATCACCTATGACGATGCCCTGCCACGGCATCATGAGGCGACGCGCAGCGAGAAGCTGGTGATTACCGCCAGTTCGCTGGGCACGGTATTCGAATGGTATGACTTCTACCTGTACGGCCTGCTGACGACGATCATCGCCGCACAGTTCCTGACCGGACTGAACCCGACGACTTCGTTCATCATGGCGCTGCTGGTATTCGCGGCCGGCTTCATCGTGCGGCCGTTCGGCGCGCTGGTGTTCGGCCGCATCGGCGACATGGTCGGGCGTCGCTATACCTTCATCATCACCCTGCTGGTGATGGGCCTTTCGACCTTCCTGGTCGGCTGCCTGCCTACCTACAAGACGGCCGGCGTCGCCGCGCCGATCATGCTGGTGGTGCTGCGCATGTTCCAGGGGCTGGCGCTGGGCGGCGAATATGGTGGTGCTGCCACCTATGTCGCCGAACACGCTCCGGAGGGGAAGCGCGGCTTCTACACGAGCTGGATCCAGATCACCGCCACTGCCGGGCTGGCGATGGCGCTGCTGATCGTCATTACCGTCCGCTCGCCCGTGACCGGCGTGGGCGAGGAAGCGTTCAAGGCGTGGGGCTGGCGCGTCCCCTATCTGCTTTCCGGCATCTTCCTGGCCGTTGGTCTGTGGCTGCGCCTGAAGCTCCACGAATCCCCGGTGTTCAAGAAGATGAAGGCGGAAGGCACGGCATCCAAGGCGCCGCTGACCGAAGCGTTCGGCAAATGGGGCAATCTGAAGATCGTGCTGATCGCCTTTTTCGGCGCGATCGCAGGTCAGGCGGTGATCTGGTACACTGGCCAGCTCTATGCGCTGTTCTTCCTCGAGAAGATGCTGAAGGTCGACGGCCTCACAGCCAATACCCTCGCCATCACGGCGCTGCTGCTCGCCACGCCGTTCTTCCTGTTCTTCGGCTGGCTGTCGGACAAGATCGGCCGCAAGCCGATCATCCTGACCGGCTGCGCACTGGCGGCGCTGACGCTGTTCCCTGTGTTCCATGCCCTGACCAACGCTGCCAACCCGGGGCTTGCACGGGCGCTGGCATCGGCCCCCGTCACCGTCACCGCCTATAAGGGCGAATGCTCGTCGCAGTTCGACCCGGTCGGCCAGAACAAGTTCGACACGACCAGCTGCGACATCGTCAAGAATGCGCTCGCCAAAGCGGGTATCAATTACGAGAATGTCGCTGCGGCACCGGGCACACTGGCGACCATCACCATCGGCGGCAAGCGCTTCACCGCGCCCGATCCGCAACAGGTGACCGGCGACGCCCGTAAAAAGGCCATCGCCGCCTTCACCGCCCAGGTGATCGGCGCACCGGCCGTGCCCGCCAAGGGCAGCGAGCCCGCCAAGCCCGCGGTCACCGGTGAGCTGGCCAAGGTGGGCTATCCGACCAAGGCCGATCCCGCCGCGATGAACAAGCCGCTGGTGGTGGCGCTGCTCTTCTACCTCGTGCTGCTGGTGACCATGGTCTATGGCCCGATCGCAGCGATGCTGGTCGAGCTGTTCCCCAGCCGCATCCGCTACACCTCGATGTCGCTGCCCTATCATATCGGCAATGGCTGGCTGGGCGGATTGCTGCCGGCGATCGGCTTCGCGATGGTCGCCGCGAACGGCAATATCTACTACGGTTTCTGGTACCCCGTAGTGGTGGCGACGGCGACCCTGGTGTTCGGGCTGCTCTTCCTGCCGGAGACCTTCCGGCGCGATGTCGACGCCTGATACCGGACGATGCGGCAAGGCCGGCGAAAGCCGGCCTTGTTCCGTTTACGCGCCGGCTTCCGATTCCGGCCCGAATGCCCGCATGAAGACGTCAATGATATAATCGGCCTCCGCTTCGACATCGGTTTCGCTGAACGCACAGCCCAGCACTGCACGCTGGTGCAGGTCGCTGGCACACAGGCTGCACAGAACGAACGACGCGCGCAGCGGATCGGTACGACGAAGCTGCCCCTTCTCCATGGCGTCAGCCAGGAGCCCCGCCACCAGTTCGCGGGTGCGCAGCGGGCCTCGACGATAGAAAATCTGGCCCAGTTCGGGCGACCATGCCGCTTCGCTGGCAATCACCCGGTGCAGCTGCACCGCTTCCCGCGAAGTCACTTTATGGATCAGGCTGAGCGCGAAAGCCTTGAGCGTTCCTCGCAGATCGTCCGACGGGCGCAGCAAGGCGGTCAACTGCTCGCGATAGCTCTTGGTCGCCTCGTCAATCGTGGCGGCGAACAGATCCTCCTTGGAAGCGAAATAGCTCCACAGCGTGCCCTTCGAGCCGCCAAGTTCGGCCGCAATCGCCGACATCGACACGGCCGCATAGCCATGTTCCATGAAATGCCGTTTTGCGATGCAGAGGATCGCTGCACGGCGATCCTGCTTGCGTGCCTCGCGTTTGCTAACGGCCGGGGTCACCATACTCTCCATAACCATACTATAGGGTACGATTTTCTGTTGACAAGGCTCGACCCTGTCCCCATCTGGAACCTGTACCCATTAGTACGGTTTTAGCATCAATGATGATTCGCCCGCTGCATGCCTCCCTGTTGCTCGCCTCCGTCGCGACTGCGGCGCTGTCCGCCTGCGCGCCGGTGCCCAATCTGGGCGCACGCCCGGAAATGCGCGCGGCAGACAGCTTTGCCGCCAGCCGCTCGCTAGCCAGCGACGCAACTCAGGCGCAATGGCCGGCCGACAATTGGTGGACCGCCTATGGCGACAAGCAGCTGACCGCGCTGATCGAAGAGGGGCTGCGCGGCACGCCCGATCTGAACGTCGCCGCAGCGCGACTGCGTTCCGCCGAGGCCTATGCCGTCCAGGCGGGCGCTGCACGCTTGCCGCGCGTCGACGCCACCGCATCGGTTGTCGAGGCCAAGATCAATGCCGGTCGGGCGCTGCCTTCCGGCGTGCTGCCCTCGAGCTGGCAGGATGTCGGGTTCGGCGCGGCCAATTTCAGCTTTGACTTCGACCTGTGGGGCAAGAACCGCGCTTCACTGCGCGCTGCACTTTCGGACGCCGACGCCGCGCGGCTCGAACTGGCGCAGGCACGGCTGGCGCTCTCCACCAACATCGCCGCTGCCTATGCCGATCTGGTCCGCCTTTCCGCCGACCGCAAGGTGCAGGAACGGGCGCTGCAGGTCCGGCTGGAAACACAAAAGCTGGTGGCCGACCGTTATGCCAATGGCCTGGAAACGCGTGCGGAAGTGAAGCAGGCGGACGCCGCCGTGCCTGCCGCCCGCGCCGACCTCGCCGCTACCGACGAGCAGATCGGCCTGACCCGCAACCGCATCGCCGCGCTGCTCGGTCAGGGACCGGACCGTGGGCTCGACATCGCACTGCCCACCACCCCGGCCGAAGCCCGCGCACTGCCCGCGGACGTGACCACCGATCTAATCGGTCGCCGCCCCGACATCGCCGCAGCACGCGCCCGCGTCGAAGCCGCTGCCAGCCGGATCAAGGTTGCGCGCGCCGCCTTCTATCCCTCGCTGCGGCTGAGCGCGCTGGTCGGCTATGGCGCACCGGGCATCGACAACCTTGTCAAAGGCAACGGTGCCACGCTGCTGCAGGCAGGGCCTGCGATCAGCCTGCCGATCTTCCATGGTGGCGAGCTGCGCGGCCAATATGCCGGTGCCCGTGCGACCTATGACGAAGCCGTCGCCAATTATGATAACAGCGTCACCAAGGCGTTCCATGACGTCGCCGATGCCGTGACCAGCCAGAAGGCGCTCGCCACGCGACTTGCCGACAGCCGCCAGGCACTCGCTGATTCCGAACAGGCTTATTCCATCGCCAGGCAACGCTATGAAGGCGGCCTGTCGCGATTTCTGGATGTTCTGACCGCCGAGGAGAGGGTGTTGCAGAACCGTCAGGCCGTTGCCGAACTGGAAGCGCGCGCGTTTGCGCTCGACGTCCAGCTCGTCCGCGCGCTCGGCGGAGGCTTTTCCACCAACCATGCGGCTGCGGCCGCTTCCGAGGTCTCGACCCATGGCTGATGCCGAACCCGCTATCCACGCCGCCCGCAACGACGCCGCGCGCCATACGGACACCCCTGCCCCGACCGCCAGCGAACCTGCGGCGACCACCGGCCGCGCTTCGCTGCGCAAGCGGCTGATGCTTGGCATTGGCGGTGCAGTGGTACTCGCCGCCGCCGGCTTTGGTGGATGGTATGCGCTTGTCGGCAGCCATTATGTCAGCACCGACAATGCCTATGTCGGCGCCGACACCGCCAGCATCACTCCGCTGGTCGCCGCGCCGGTCATCAGCGTCGCGGTTTCCGATACGCAGATGGTGCACAAGGGCGACGTGCTCGTCCAGCTCGACGACAGTGATGCGCGCATTGCGCTGGCCCAGGCTGAGGCAGAGCTGGCCCGCGCCAGCCGCCAGTTCGGCCAGAGCAGCGCCACCAGTTCCGCTCTCGCCGCGCAAGTGCAGGCGCGCGAAGCCGACATCATCCGTGCGAAGGCGCAAGTTGCCGCCGCGCAGGCTGATTACGACAAGGCCCGTATCGACCTGCAACGGCGCCAGCGCCTTGCCCCGAACGGCGCAGTGTCGGGTGAAGAGCTGACCTCCGCGACCAACGCGTTCGAATCCGCACGCGCCAATCTGGAGCTCGCCCGCGCCGGCCTCGCACAGGCGGGTTCGACCCGCAGCGCCGCCACCGGCCAGTTTGAAGCGAACCAAGCGCTGATCCGCGGCGTGAATGCCACGACCGCGCCCGAGGTGCTGGCCGCCCGCGCCAAGGTGGAACAGGCCAAGCTCGACCTCTCGCGCACCGTGATCCGCGCGCCGATGGACGGCGTCATCACGCGCCGCGCTGTGCAGGTGGGCCAGCGCGTCGCACCTGGCGCGCAGTTGATGCTGATCGTGCCGATCGGCCAGCTCTATGTTGATGCCAACTTCAAGGAAGGCCAGCTGACCCGGGTGAAGCCCGGCCAGCCGGTCGAGCTGACCTCCGACCTCTATGGCGGCGGCGTCAAGTTCCATGGCCGCGTCGTCGGCTTTTCGGGCGGTACCGGGTCTTCCTTCGCGCTGATCCCGGCGCAGAACGCGACCGGTAACTGGATCAAGGTGGTCCAGCGCCTGCCGGTGCGCGTGGCACTCGACCCCAAGGAGCTGCAGGCGCACCCGCTGCGCGTCGGCCTGTCGATGGACGCCGAGATCGATACCTCGGCCAAGTAAGGAACCCGGTCCCATGAACGGGCAAATGCAGCGCGGCGGCTTCCTCGAGGGGCCGTCACTGATCCTTGCCGGGCTGGTGCTGGCGCTGACCAATTTCATGGTCGTGCTGGATACCACCATCGCCAATGTCTCGGTGCCGCATATCGCCGGCAGCCTCGGCATTTCGGCGAGCCAGGGCACCTGGATCATCACTTCCTATGCCGTTGCCGAGGCGGTGTGCGTGCCACTGACCGGCTGGCTGGCCGCGCGGTTCGGCACGGTGCGTACCTTCATCTTCGGGATGATCGGGTTCGGCGTGTTTTCGATGCTGTGTGGCATGTCGACCTCGCTGGCAATGCTGGTCGTGTGCCGGATCGGTCAGGGGCTTTGCGGCGGGCCGCTGATGCCGCTCACCCAGACGCTGCTGCTGCGCATCTTCAAGCCCAGCCAGCATGCGCAGGCAATGGGCTTGTGGGCGATGACGACGGTGGTCGCGCCGATCCTGGGGCCGATCCTGGGCGGCACGATCAGCGACAACTGGTCGTGGCACTGGATCTTCTTCATCAACATCCCGATTGCCGCGATCTGCGCGATAGGCGGCGTCCGCCTGTTGCTGCGTGCCGAAACCGACACCGCGAAGCTGCCGATCGACCGGTACGGGCTGGCGCTAATGATCCTGTGGATCGGCGCGCTGCAGATCCTGCTCGACCTTGGCCGTGACCATGACTGGTTCAACAGCAGCATGATCGTGTCGCTTGCGGTAATCGCAGCAATCGGCTTTGCGGTCTTCCTCGCCTGGGAAGGAACCGAACGCGAGCCGATCGTCGATCTGCGCGTCTTCCGTCATCGCGGCTTCACGGTATCGGTGATCTCGCTGTCCTTCGCCTTTGCGACCTTCTTCGCCTCGGCGGTGATCATCCCGCAATGGCTACAATCGAGCCTGGGCTATACCGCCACCGATGCCGGCTATGCGACCGCGATGTCGGGGCTGGCGGCAGTGGTGATGTCGCCGATCGTCGCTCGCCTTTCGACCAGGATGGACCCGCGCTTGCTGGTATCGTTCGGCATATTGTGGCTCGGGCTCTCCTCAATGCTGCGCGTCTACTGGACAAGCGGCGCCGATTTCTGGACCTTTGCCTTCCCGCAGTTCCTGCAGGGCTTCGGCATGCCGTTCTTCTTCATCCCGCTCACCACGCTGGCGCTGGGCGCGGTCGAGCCCGCCGAAACCGCTTCGGCAGCAGGGGTGATGAGCTTCCTGCGGACGATGGCCGGCGCAATCGGCACGTCGATTTCGACCAGCATGTGGGACGACAGTTCGCGGGTCGCGCGCAGCGAAATCGTATCCCGGCTGAACACCGATCCAACGCTGCGCGCACTCACTGCCAATGGCATGTCGGTCGATCAGGTGCGCAGTCTGGTCGCGACGCAGGTCGACCGAGAAGCGTTGACACTGGCGACGACGCACATCTTCCTGCTGTCGGCGATCATCTTCGTGTTCGCGGCCGGCATCATCTGGTTCACGCCGCGCCCGACCCGACCGGTCGATACCAGCGCGGCGCACTGACCGTCATCTGGCCCCGGAGCAGGGGCGCCACAGCTGAAGCTGGCGCTCCTCCTCCCAGAAGGTCATCTCCGGCAAGTCGGTCGCGCAATAGTGCGCCCGGTGCGCGGCGAACCAGCGCGCGGGCGCACCATTGCGAAACAGCGGCCAGACCGGCGTTACAAACCAGGCGCGGGCACGCGCCGGGGCATCGAGCTGCGACCAGACGACATCCGGCCAGGTCGGCGTGGCGGGATTGAGCCAGAGCAGCACCGGCGCCTGGGCGCCCAGCGACGCCGCCACTCCGGGGCCCGTGCCCGACAGGTCGACCAGCAGCGCGCCCTTTGCCTGCCCTGCGGCTTCACGGACGAAATCCGCCGTCTCCGGATCGACCAGAATGCGCGTGCCAGTGATCGGGTGCCGCACGGGGATCTGCTGGGCGAAGATCGGCGCGGGCAGGCTGTAGGGGGCGCTGGCCGCGAGCAGCATCAGCGCACCGGGCGCCAGCACGCAAAACAGATGCGCCGCACCGCTGCGCCACCAAACAGGATCGCGCGCCGCCAGCAGGAACAGCGCCAGCAACGGGAAGACCATGCTGAAATCGAGCTGCGCCCATTGGTTATTGAACGTCCCCAACGCCACCGCCGTCGGCATGGCCAGCAGCAGGAGCAGCATCAGTCGATCCCGAAGCGCTGCCGGGCGCGTCACGAGCGCATATCCGCAGGCGATCAGGACGAGCGCGAGGCCGACAAACTCGGGAATGCTCGCATCCAGCACATCCGGCAGGCCGCTGGCGAGATGCCACGCCGCCGCCGCCATCGCGATTCCGCCGAGCCAGCCGGACCAGCGATGCCGCCACAGAACCAGCCCGGCTAGGCACGCGATCGCCGCGACGCTGAGCGCCGGCGGCACTGCCAGCCAATCGAGGGCGATCTTGATCGGCAAGCGCAGCGGTGTGTTCGGGAGAGCCAGTATGTGCTGGCTTTTAGCCATCCGTGCGATCAAGCCGGGCATCTGCCAGGGCGGCAGGAAACACGCGATCAGCCCTGCGCCCAGAAGTAGCGCGAGCAATAGCGTCCAGCGCTTGTTGCGGTCACGGGTCCAACACCACCCCGCCAATGCCAGGATCAGCAGGACCGAAAGCGCGAACAGCGGCGGCTTGGCGAAGAGGGCGAGACATAGCCCGGCCGCCAGCGAAAGACACGCTGCCGCCAGCATCTTTGCGCGCGGAGAGGAAAGTGCAGCCATGCCGGCAACCAGCAGCATGCCCCCGACATTCGCGGCGGAGTTATAGCTGGGGGTGATGATCCAGGGAAAATAGATGGTCAGGCCGGCTGCCGCGCCGAAAAGCACGAACCGCAGCCGCGCGCCTGCGTCGGGCGCAAGGCTTGCCCCCAACAGGCCGCCCGCAACTGCAGTGACGCCGAAGCCCGCCAGCCGGTAATAGTGCAGATCGCCCTGCACCAGCCGGAACAGCGGATGCAGCAGATAGCCGAAGGGCTGATACAGCAGCGGATAAGCGTTCGGGTCACGCGCCCAGACGAGGTAAAAAATCTCGTCGGTCAGGTCGATTCCCCGGCCAGCGCCATAAACGAGCAGGCCGCCGCACGTCACCAACGCCAGCAAGGTGGCCACGAGCAGCAGTGCGGCGGCGATAGCGTTACGGCGCTGGTCGGGTTCCGCGCCGGTTCCGGCGGATGAAGCAGAAGCAGGCAACGACATTGGCGTCTATCTCCCCGCCCCGCCCCTTATCGGCATTGTCGGGCGCAAAGAAGCCTGTGCATGATGGGCGGGGGAACAATCAGGCTGGACCTTCGATCACAATCGGATACTAAATACCAAATGCGTCAACCCGGCGCTGGCGGGAGCATGCATGTCGAACAGCCGCAGACGCTTTCATCTGTCGCCCGCGTTGATGGGACTGACCAACCTCAGCTTCGGCAGCTATGGCGCCCTGTGCCTGATGACGATGCCGCAGTTGCTTGCGGCCAAGGGCGTGCCGCAGGGCATGATCTCCTCGATCACCGCGATAGCGCTGTTCCCCACCTTTGCCGGCTTTCTGGTGGCTCCCATTCTCGACGTGCGCTTCAACCGGCGCAGCTATGCGATCGTCTTTGCAGTGCTGAGCGCGCTTTTCGCGCTGGCGGCGCTGCACAGTCTCGATCATCCTGATCGGCTCGCGATACTGTTGTTCGCGGGCTATCTCTGTTCCAATCTCTACTACAACGCCATTGGCGGCTGGCTGAGCCTGGTCGTACCCGCCGGGCAGGAAGGGCGGCTCGCGGCCGGCTTTACCATCGGCAATGTCGCTGGCTTCGGCCTCAGCGCGATCCTGTTCATCAGCTTCCTGCGCGGCCTGCCGGAACCTGCAGGGCCGATTGCCTGTGCGTTGCTGATCGTGCTGCCGCTCGCGCTGTTTCCGTTCGTCCCGGCCTCCAGCGGCGAGAAGCGCGGTGCCCGCGAAAGTTTCGCCACGCTGGGGCGCGATCTGGCGGCGCTGGTCCGCAAACCGGTGGTGTTGCGCACGCTGTTCCTTTTCTGTCTGCCGGCCTCCTCTTTCGCACTAACCAACACGCTGGGCGGGCTCGGCGCGCGCTTCGGCGCTACCGAAGCCTTCGTCGCCACAGTGGCTGGGATCGGCGTGACCGGCGCGGGGATTGTCGGCTCCCTGTGCATTCCGCGGCTCGTACGACAAATCGAGCCGCTCTATCTCTACCTCGCGATCGGCACGACTGGCGCTCTCTTCACGCTTTCCCTGATCGGCATGCCGCGCACGCCGGCGATCTTCACGCTGGCCCTTATCGGCCAGAACATCTTCCAGTCGGCGGCCTTCGCGGTTGAGGCGACAATCGTGTTCCGCAGCATCGGCAACGACAATCCGCTCGCGGCGACCCAGTTCGCCTTTCTGCAGGCCGCCACCTGCCTGCCGATCACCTATATGCAGGCGGTCGATGGGCAGGCGTTCGACCATGGCGGGCTGCCGACCATGCTGGCGACTGACGCCGGCGCGTCGCTTGTTGCGTGCGCGGCGCTGCTGCCGCTCGCGATGCTGTGGCGTGCACGCGGCCGCATGACCCGACCGGCAGCCGTCTCCGCATAATATCCAAACCAGCAGGAAAAGACCCGCATGTCCGCCACCCCCGACCGCATCCGCATCGCCCTTCCCGGCGGCCATCACGTCATCGGCTATTGCGCGGGCGAGGGACCGGAAACGGTTATGCTCGCCAATGGCGGGCCGGGGCTGCCCAGCCTCTATCTGCGCGCTCCGCACATGCGGCTGGTCGAGGCGGGCTATCGCGTCGTCACCTGGGACCAACTTGGCTGCGGCGATTCCGACCGACCCGAGGACACCAGCCTCTGGACGCTCGAACGCTATGTTGCCGAGGCAGATGCAGTGCGGGACGCTTTCGGGGCGGAGCGGGTGCATTTCCTCGGCCATAGCTGGGGCACCTGGCTCGGCACCGAATATGCGCTGACGCATCCCGAACGCATCGCCAGCCTGATCCTCGCCGACGGCGCGTGCGACATTCCCCATCTCGTCGAGGAACTGAAGCGCCTTAAGCTCGGCCTCGGCCACGAAACCGTGACGATGATGGCCGCGCACGAAGCCGCCGGCACCATGGATCATCCCGAATATCAGGCGGCGATCACGATCCTCAACTATCGCCACGTCTGCCGGCTGAAGCAGTGGCCCGAAACGCTGACCCGCGCGCTGGAGGACTGGAACATGGGCCCCTACCACACCATGCAGGGTCCGAACGAATTCACCTTCACCGGCAACATGACCAACTGGAACCGAGTGCCCGACATGCACCGCATCAGCGCGCCCGCACTGGTGTTGACCGGCGTGCATGACGAGTTGACGCCCGCCTGTTCGGAAAAGATGTTCCGCGCCATGCCCGACGCACGCATCCATGTGTTCCCCAACAGTTCGCACATGCCCTTTTACGAGGAGCCCGATGCCTATTTCGCCGTGCTGACCGGGTTTCTAGACCGCGTGACCGGGCGGGTGTGACAGCGATGCGGCTCGCGGCCGATCTGGGTGGAACCCGCTATTCCTTTCCCGATCTCGCGCGCCTGCTTGCCGCGGCGACCCCGCTCCGTTCGGGTGATGTGCTTGCCGGCATCGCTGCGGCCGATGCCACCGAACGGGTTGCGGCGCGCTATGCCTTGGCCGACCTCCCGCTCCGCACGTTTATAGACCATGCGGTCGTGCCGTATGAACGGGATGAGGTGACGCGGCTGATCATCGACCGGCACGATGCGGCCGCCTTTGCCGCCATTGCGCATCTGACGGTCGGTGAATTCCGCGAATGGCTGTTGGAAGACGAGACCGACGGCGCCGCGATCGCCGCCGTATCGCCGGGCATCACGCCGGAAATGGCGGCCGCCGTATCGAAGCTCTGCCGCAACCAGGATCTGATCGCGGTCGCCGCGAAGATCCGCGTCGTGACCCGGTTCCGCTCAACTATCGGCCTGCCGGGCACGCTGGCGGTGCGGTTGCAGCCCAACCACCCGACCGACGATCCGGCGGGCATCGCCGCCTCGATCCTCGACGGACTGCTGATGGGGTGCGGCGATGCCGTAATCGGCATCAATCCCGCCCGTGACGATCTGCCTGCGACCATCGATTTGCTGCATCGGCTCGACGCGCTCCGCGCGCGCTACGATATTCCCACCCAGAGTTGCGTGCTGACCCATATCACCTCGGGCCTCGCGGCAATCGAACGCGGCGCGCCGCTCGACCTGATGTTCCAGTCTATCGCCGGCACCGAAGGCGCGAATGCAGGCTTCGGCATCTCGCTGGCGATGTTGCACGAAGGGTGGGAGGCAACCAGCGCGCTCGGCCGCGGCACAGTCGGCCAGCAGGTGATGTATTTCGAGACGGGCCAGGGATCGGCCCTCTCCGCCGATGCGCATCACGGCGTCGATCAGCAGACGCTGGAAGCGCGCGCCTATGGCGTTGCCCGCGCCTTCGACCCGTTTCTGGTCAACAGTGTCGTCGGCTTTATCGGTCCCGAATATCTCTACGACGGGAAGCAGATATTGCGCGCGGGGCTCGAGGACCATTTCTGCGGCAAGCTGCTCGGCCTGCCGATGGGCGTCGACATTTGCTATACCAACCACGCCGAAGCCGATCAGGACGATATGGACGTGCTGCTGACGCTGCTCGGCGTGGCCGGCGTCAATTTCGTGATGGGCGTACCCGGATCGGACGATGTGATGCTCGGCTATCAATCGACCAGCTTTCACGACGCGCTCTATGCCCGCCAGTTGCTGGGCCTGAAGCCGGCACCCGAGTTTGACGCCTGGCTGTCGGCCATGGGTCTGCTTTCGGCCGATGGCGCCCCCCGCTACGCGATGGCGGATGCGCTGGCGCTGCCCGCCTTTCCGCTCCATGCCCTGTTGCCGGAGCCGGAGGAGAGCCAGTGAGTTCGCCGACCGACCTGCGCACCCGCTGGCAAATGGTGACGCAGGCCCGGATCGGGCTTGGGCGCGCCGGGCGGGGCGTGCCAACGGACGCAACGCTGGCCTTCCAGCTCGACCATGCCCGCGCCCGCGACGCCGTGCACTGCCCGCTCGACGCCGACCGCGTGGCGGCAGCGCTCCCGCGACCGGCGCTTTTCGTCGCAAGCCAGGCAAGCGACCGCGCCACCTATCTCACCCGTCCGGATCTCGGCCGCCGGCTGGCGCCCGATAGTGCCGCGCTTCTGATGGAGGCCGGAAAGGACGGTCCCTATGATCTGGCGATCATGCTGGCGGACGGGCTTTCGGCTACCGCGCTCCATGCCCATGGGGCGGCGCTCACCGCGAACATCCTGGAGGCACTGCCCGACTGGCAGATCGCCCCGCTGGTGATCGCCCGCCACGCGCGGGTGGCGCTGGGTGACGAAGCAGGTGCGGCGCTACAGGCGCGTATCGTGCTGATCATTCTCGGCGAGCGCCCCGGTCTCAGCGCGCCGGACAGTCTCGGCATGTATCTCACCTGGAACCCCCGCCCCGGCCGATTGGACAGCGAGCGCAACTGCATTTCCAACATTCGTCCCCCGGCCGGGCTGGACTATCCGGAAGCAACGGAGGCGCTCGTTGCGCTGCTTCATGCGGCACGGCGCTCCCAACGCACGGGCGTGCAGTTGCAGGATGCGTCGGTTGATCTGGTGCAGCTTTCCGGATCGCAGAACGTATAGGAATCTCCCTGAACAGACGCAGCAGGTAGAAGGCTCGCCCGCTGTCGGATCGCCCTCCCCTGCCCTCCATGTCGAGATTCTGGAGCACGCCGGCGACCGCCAATTAATTTCCCAGATATGTTAGCTAACCCCATCCGATGCCACGCAATTCCAAACATTCCAGCGCCCTCGCGATCGAAATTAGACAAGCCTGACAGAGAGAAGCCTGCATCAAATTTGGCGTGTCGATAGGTTTTGCATTAAATACCTTCGAATCAGATCGCGTGAATCGTGGACTACCGTCCCAAACATAGTCGCGGTGGCATGGGGGAGGCGTTGGTGACTGACAAATTATCCCCCCGGCGCTCCGACCTTGCTGCCGCAGCAGCAATGGGCGGGAACGTAGCGCCTAGAGCACAAAAGGGCATGCCTGACGTACCGATCTATGGTGCGAGAGGAGCATAGCAAGCCTTCGGCTTCTGCCTGCATTGAGCGTGTTCTATCTGTGGGGAATCATGAGATGGGCCTGCGTATTTCGGCTGTTATCCCTGTCTATAATCGACCCGAGTTGATAAAGCGGGCGTTAGCGAGCGTGATCGCGCAAGGCGATGTTGGCATTTGCGAGATCATCGTCGTCGAAGATGGATCGCCAAATCCGATCGACCCTGCCGCTATTGCGGCAATCGACCCTCGCATTCGAATTATCCAGCATCAGGTGAACTGCGGCGGCGGAGCAGCGCGGAACACCGGCATTCAGGCCAGCACAGGCGACTGGATCGCCTTTCTCGATTCCGATGACGAGTGGTTGCCCGGCAAGATCGCCGCACAGTGCGCAGCGCTAGCCAATAATCCCACGGCGATAGCGGCCTTTACTGCGCTGCAATATTCCGCCCCGGACCGCGTTTTACCCAACGGTATCCCGCCTAAGCATCTGGAGAGAATCGACCTCGCCCGCTGCAACATACTGGGAACAACATCATCCCTGTTGGCAAAACGAGAGGCTTTGATCGAAGCCGGGGCATTCAACACGGACCTCCCGGCGTGTCAGGACTGGGATCTTTACCTGCGCCTCCTCGAGTTGGGGCCCTTCGCGATTGAGCAGACGCCACTTGTCCGCTTTCATCTCCATTCCAACGACCGGATATCCAGGAACGCTGCGGCAGTTCTGGCCGGACACGAAGCCTTTTTCAGCGCCATGCGAGAGCGCACGCCCGACTATGATCGCCGGATACGCCCCTACCATATGTTGAAAACAGCCCAGATTTATCTCGAGCTATTCGACGATCCCGCCCGCGCCCTGCCCTATGCATTGCGCGCAATGGTCAACGTACGGTCGCGCGCGTCGATCTACACCTTCGCGGAGACCATCACGTCACTCGTGCGACGGAAATCGAGCAGCGTCACCGCGCCCGCTACGAAGGTGGAGCCGGCCTAAGCGGATAAAGACGCTCCGTAGCGCGCTGCCTCATCAGCGCTTGGCCGGCTCCAGCGTTACCAGCACCACATCGTTGGTCTGGAGCGGCACGCGATATTCGAAGCGACCGCGTGCGCCGACCTGGACGAGGCGTTCGAACTCAGGCCGATCCTGAGTCATCGCCTGCAATTGCTTCAGCTGCGCTGCGCTGAGGTCTTTGGGACGTCCCATGTCGATATAAGCCGAATAGGCATCATTGTGACGATAACCGGTCCGTCGCACCCGCAACCGATAGCTGCCGCGCTTCAGCCCGGTGAACGTCAGCACCGCCGGCACCTCCGCCTTCGCCGGTACCAAAGCGCTGTAGAAGGGGCGGTCACTCACCGCCTGTACAGGCTGGTGCCAGTCCCACACCAGCGCCGTGACTCCACCCCGATCGGTTGCAGCAAGGCTATAGGCGTCGCCGGTCGCCAGATTCTGTCCGCGCACAGCGTTCAGATATTTGTAGGCGAACCAGGCCGGCTTGCGGATTCCGTCGCGGCTCATCAGCCCGAAGCCGCCATGAAATGCCGCCGGCGGCGGCCCTGATTCCTCGAACAGGTCGCTATAGGTCCAGTAGCTCATTCCCTGGAGAAAGCCCTGTGCGCCCTTGATCTTGGTGAGAATGTAAGGCGCGCTGACATAGCTGTCGTGCACCGGGTCGCGCGGCGTGTAGCTGGTGCTCCACTCGGTGAAATAGAGCGGCAGCGAAGGAAAGGCCGACGCGCCGATCTCGCTCCGCACCCTCCGCACATCGCCAGTGATCGCGTCGGGCGAGGGCGACAATTTGGTATCCTGCTCGCCCTTTTCGTCCAGAAAGCCGCCGTCGACGCCATAGGTGTGGGTCGTCACGAAATCGACCGGCGCCTTGCTCGCGGCGACATGCGCCAGAAATGGCGGCACCCACGCCGACCCAGCGGTGGCGGGACCACCGACGCGCAGCGCTGGGTCCACCGTTTTCAGCGTCCGCGCGGTCAGATCATATAGCGTGAAATAGGCGGCCTGATCGGCCTTTTCCCAAAAACCTTCGAGATTGGGCTCGTTCCAAACCTCGAAGAACCAGCGATGCACCTCCTCGGCGCCATAGCGTTGCAAAAGGTGCCGCGCGAAGGCATCGACAAGATCGCGCCAACCTTCGAGCTGCGGGTGCGAGGTGTTCCCCTTCCAGTAGAAGACGCTGTTGTCGGACGTCTTGAGCGCTTGGGGCGTGAAGCTCAGCTCGACGAACGGGCGGATCTTCTTCGCCAGCAGGGCATCATACAGGCGGTCAATCTCCGACCAGTCATAGGTGATTTTGCCGTCGCGCCGCTGCACGGTCTTCAGCACATCATGGAAGATCGCGTGGAAGCGGATGTACCGAAAACCAAGTTCGTCGACCGCGGTCTGGAGCTGTGCCTGGCTGTCGGGCCGGGCGAGCGTGCCGGGGAAATCGGACCCGACGGAAAGATCAAAGAAGCGATCGACGGCGCCCTGCGGCGCGGAGACATCAATGGTGATCGGCCGGGCGACAGTCTGCGCCTGGGCGATCGCCGGCGCCCCGGATGCAAGGATCATCGCAATTTGCAACAGCCCGTGGCGCATTCTCTCCCCCGTTCGCAATTCTCGTGTTGCCGTTAACGCTAACACTTATCGCGGCCGTCGGGAAGGCCAGCCGTGGTGGGCGTCAAAACGCTGCCTTGCCGAACTCCTGCCGCGTGACCGGATGGCTCGAAGAAAGACCGCCATCGACGGCAATCGCCTGGCCGTTCAGATAGCTGGCGGCGTCGGAGGCGAGAAACAGCGCCACCTGTGCGATTTCCTCCGGCCGGCCTGCGCGGCGCAGCGGGTTGAGCTGGCCGAGCCGGTCTTCCTTGCCGCGTTCGCGGGCATAGTCGAAGGCCCGCTGGGTCATGCCGGTTTCGATCAGCCCGGGGCAGATCGCATTCACGCGGACGCTCGAGGTGGCGAGCTGCTGCGCGGCTGTCTGGACAAGGTTGATGACGCCTGCCTTCGACGCCGAATAGGGTGTGCCCCCAGCGCCGGAACGCAGCCCCGCCACGCTGGCCGTGCACAGGATTGCCCCGCCGCCGCGCTCGACGATGCGCGGCGCGGCGTGCTTGATTGCCAGCGCCGGACCAATGAGATTGACTCGCAGCACCTCGGTCCAAAGCTCTACGGTCGCGTCGAAAATTCCCGCCGTGCCGCCGGAGATGCCGGCATTGGCGTAGAAGATGTCGATGCCGCCGAACCGGTCGCACGCGGCCGAAACCAGCCGCGCGACATCGGCTTCGTCGCCGGCATCGATTTCCAGCGCCAGCGCGTGCGGCAGGCCGGCAACTGTGTCGTGCACCGCGGCGGACCGGTCGGCCGCCACCACCTGCGCGCCGGCCGCCGCGAAGGCGCGCACCGTCGCCCGGCCGATGCCGGAGGCGGCGCCTGTCACCACCGCCACCTTGCCGGTAAAGGCGAACTGCGCCGTCATGCCCCTGCCCTTTGCGCGAAATGCCACGCCGCCGCCGCCAGCCCCGGCAGCCGCGCCACCGTCTCCGCCGCCTTGGCACTGGAGGCGTTGCCGTCGATCATCCGTTTTTTGATGCCCTGAACGATGCCGGTCAGGCGGAACAGATTATAGGCGAAATACCAGTCGAGATCGGGCACACCGTCGCGCCCGGACGCGGCGCAATACCGCGCGACCATCGCCTCGATCGTGGGAATACCGGTGTCCGGCCCGGCCAGCCCCTTCACGCCCGAACGCCCTTCGGGGTCGGTCACCCAGTTCATCAGGAAATAAGAGAAATCCGCCAGCGGATCGCCGAGCGTCGACAATTCCCAGTCGAGCACCGCCAGCACGCGCGGCCCTTCGGGCGCGAAGATCATGTTGTCGATGCGGTAATCGCCATGGACGATGCTGGTGCGCGTCTGCGGCGGCACGGTGCGGGGGAGGAAATCGATCAGCCCTTCCACCTCGGGCAGATCGTCAGTCTGGCTGGCCCGATACTGCTTCGTCCAGCGCTCGACCTGGCGGGCGAAATAGTTGCCGGGCTTGCCATAGTCGCCCAGACCCACCGCCGCATAATCGATGCTGTGAAGCGCGGCGAGCGTATCGACGATCGCTTCGTAGATGCCTGTGCGCTCCGCCGGAGCCATGCCGGGGAGCGACCCGTCCCACAGCGTCCGCCCCTCGACCATCTCCATCAGGTAAAAGGGCGCACCGATCACGCCCGTGTCTTCGCACAGCGCATAGGGCCGCGCGACGGGGAAACCGGTGGGGTGGAGCGCCGCGATCAGCCGATATTCGCGCTCAACCGCATGGGCAGAAGGCAGGATCGGCCCGAAGGGCTTGCGGCGCAGTACATAGGCGCCGCTCGCCGCGTCGATGCGGTAGGTGGGGTTGCTCTGGCCGCCGGCGAACTTGGTGACGGTAAGCGGCCCCGCGAAGCCGACTACATGGTCAACCGCCCAATGCGCGAGGCGGGCTTCGTCGAGATCGCTCATGCGAATTCGATCACCGAGCGGACGCTGGTGCCTTGGCGTAGCTTGTCGAGCGCATCGTTGACCTGCGGCAGGCGAATCCGCTCCGCGACCATCGTGTCGAGGTCGAGCTTGCCGTCAAGATAGAGCTGCACCAGCCGCGGCATGTCGATCGGGAAGCGGGTGCTGCCGAGCAGCGAGCCCTGGATCTTCTTGCCGGTCAGGAAGGTCGGCCCGGGCAGGCTGACATTCTGGCCCGGCGCGATCATGCCCAGAATCGTCGCGGTGCCGCCCCGGCGGAGTATCTGCCAGGCGAGTTCGGCAGTAGCCGGGCGCCCGACGGCCTCGATCGCGTAATGGACGCCGCCGCCGGTCAGGCCCAGCACCTGCTTGGCAATGCCGTCAGCCAAAGGATCAAGTGCGTGCGTGGCGCCCAGCTTCAGCGCCAGTTCGCGCTTCTCCGCGACCGGGTCGAGCGCGAGGATTTGCCCTGCCCCGGCGATCTTTGCGGCATTGATCGCAGCGAGACCGATGCCGCCTGCGCCGATAACCGCGACGCTTTCGCCCGGACGTACCCGGCTGTCGTTGAAGATCGAGCCCGCGCCGGTGATGACCGCACAGCCGAGCAGTGCCGCGCGGTCGAGCGGCATGTCCTTGCTGATCGCGACGCAGGCATTTTCATGGACCAGCATCATTTCGGCAAAGGCCGACAGATTGAGGAAGGGCGCGAGCGGCGTCCCGTTTGCAAGCTTGAGCCGCGGCTCGGCATCGGGCGCGCGGCGGGTAGAGGGATCGACGCAGAGCGAGGGGCGCCCGGTGACGCACATCTCGCACGATCCGCAGAATGCGGTGAAGAAGGTGATGACATGGTCACCCGGGCGCAGATGCGCGACGTCCGACCCCACCGCCTCGACCACTCCGGCCGCTTCGTGCCCGGGCACGGTCGGCACCGGGTGCGGGAAGGCGCCGTCGACGAAATGGAGGTCGGACCGGCACACCCCCACCGCGGCGGTGCGGATCAGTACCTCACGCGGGCCGGGGTTGGAGACGGCGACGTCTTCGATCTGGAGCGGCGTTCCGGCTTCGAAGAGAACAGCGGCTTTCACCGGCTAACCCCCAGATCACCCGAGGACGCCCGGTCCGCCTTTGCCGGCGCATATTTGCCGAACTCGGCGCGGGCGATGGCGCGGGCGTGGACTTCGTCCGGCCCGTCCGCCAGCCGCAGCGTGCGGACGCTGCCCCAGTTATGCGCCAGGTCGAAATCGTCGCACACCCCTGCCCCGCCATGCGCCTGAATCGCATCGTCGAGGATCTGCAGCGCCATTTGCGGCGCCTGCACCTTGATCATCGCGATTTCGAGTTGGGCCGCCTTGTTCCCGGCCTTGTCCATCATGTCGGCGGCCTTCAGGCAAAGCAGCCGGGTCATCTCGATATCGATCCGCGCGCGGGCGATGCGCTGTTCCCAGATCGAATGGTCGGCGATCCGCTTGCCGAACGCGATGCGGCTGACCAGCCGCTTCGCCATCGCCACAATCGCTTCCTCCGCGACACCGATGGTGCGCATGCAATGGTGGATACGCCCCGGCCCTAGCCGACCCTGTGCGATCTCGAACCCGCGCCCCTCGCCAAGCAGCAGATTGTCGACCGGCACGCGCACGTCGCGCAGGGTGATTTCGGCATGGCCGTGTGGGGCATGATCATACCCGAAAACCGAAAGCATCCGCTCGATGGTGACGCCGGGGGCATCGAGCGGCACCAGGATCATGCTCTGCTGGGCATGTTTCGCGGCACCGAAATCGGTCTTGCCCATCAGGATCGCGATCTTGCAGCGTGGATCGCCGGCACCTGACGACCACCATTTGCGGCCGTTGATCACATAGTGATCGCCGTCGCGTTCGATCCGGGTTTCAATATTGGTCGCATCGGAGGAAGCGACCGCGGGCTCGGTCATCAAAAAGGCAGAGCGGATTTCGCCCCGCATCAGCGGCGCCAGCCACGCATCCTTCTGTGCGCGGGTGCCATAGCGGTGCAGCACTTCCATATTGCCCGTGTCGGGTGCCGAGCAGTTGAATACCTCCGAGGCCCAGCCAATTCGGCCCATTTCCTCGGCACATAGGGCATATTCGAGGTTGGTGAGCTGCTCGCCCTCGAAAACGAAGCTGTCGTCGACATGGGCCTGGCCCGAATGCGGCGGCATGAAGAAGTTCCACAGGCCCTCCGCCCTGGCCCGTGCCTTCACCGTTTCCAGCACCGGATTGACTGACCAGCGTTCGCCCGCCGCGGCTGCCGCGCGATACTCGGCGTCGCGCGGCCGCACCTCGGCATCGATAAAGGCCCTCACCCGGTCGCGGAACTGCGTTTCGCGCGCGCTCAGCGTGAAGTCCATGGCATCGCTCTCCTGTAGTTCTTGGACACCGGCTTATAGCGTACCGCATATTCGGTAAAGGGTTGCGTGCGGTCAAAAATGCCACACGCAATCTTCAAAAAAGCCGTTTTGACCGGCGCCGGAAACGGCTAAGCTGGCCGGATGCAGGGTCCAGAAAAGAACGAGACAAGCAGCACCAAGCGCTTTCAGGCCAAGCGCGACGCCATTCTGGCGGCCGCCGCCGATGCCATCAACGAGCAGAGCGCCAAGGGTATGACCTTTGCCGATGTGGCGCGGCGCGTCGGGCTCAATACCACCTCGGTCACCTATTATTTCAAGCGCAAGGAAGACCTTGCCGCCGCGGCGTTCGAACAGACCCTGGCCTGGCTGGACGCGGTGCTGGATCAGGCGCTGGCAGAACCGACGCCGGAGGCGCGGGTAGCACGCTTCCTCGCGATCAACATGGAGCGGCTGTCGCGCATTGCCCGGGGCGAGGAAAAGGCAGTCGCAATCCTGTCCGACCTGCGGGCGATGGAAGAGCCGCTGAAGAGCCATCTGATGACCGGCTGGCGCAACATCTTCCGCAAGACGCGCAGCATCTGGGGCAGCGACGGCAGCCGGGCAGAGACCGATCTGCGCGGCGCCCGCGCGCATGTGCTGCTGGAAAACAGCTTCTGGCTGAACGTGTGGATCACCCGGTACGAAATCGACGAATATCCGCGCGTCGAGGCGCGGCTGATGGACGTGTTCCGCCACGGCGTCGCCGCCCCCGGCCAGCAATGGGAACCGCGCCTGTTCGAGCTGGTGCATGAGGAGCCGGAGCCAGGCCGCGAAGCCTTTCTGCTCGCCGCCACCCGGCTGATCAACGAGCTCGGCTATCGCGGCGCGTCGGTGCAGCGGATCGCCTCGGAACTGAACGTAACCAAGGGGAGCTTCTACCACCATCTCGACGCCAAGGACGATCTGGTCATCGCCTGCTACAAGCGCAGCTTCGACATCCTCGCCGATGCGCAGCGACTGGCGGAGCGCCATCCGGGCAGCCATTGGCAAAGGCTGGAAAGCGCCGTTGCCACGCTGCTCGACTATCAGTTTTCGGAGCGCGGCCCGCTGTTGCGGACGACGGCGCTGCACGGCCTGCCGCTGGTAGTGCGAAACACGATGATCGACCGATCGAACCGCATCGCGCGGCGTTTCGCCGGCATGCTCTCCGACGGCATCGCCGAAGGCACGATCCGCCCGATCGACCCGCTGGTCGCCAGCCAGGCGCTGATGGCCATCCAGAACGCTGCGTTCGACATGCGCAAATGGGCCAGCACCATGCCGCGCGAGCGTGCCGTCGCGCTCTATGCTTCCACGCTCGCCTTCGGCCTGTTCGACGACCGCCCGCTGACGGGCTGACGCCGGCGTCGCCTATTTCGGCATTCCGGCAAAGCCCGCCGCACTGCGCAGCGCATCGGCATCGAGCAGGCGCCCGTCGAGCATCACCAGCCGCGTGTGGCGCAGATCGCCGATCCGCTTTTCGGGATCGCCCTCGACCAGCACGAGATCGGCAACCTTGCCGGTCTTGATCGATCCGGTCTCGGCATCCTTGCCGACCAGCCGCGCTGGCACGATCGTCGCGGCGGCAATGGCTTCAGCAGGGCTAAACCCCGCCTCGCGATAGATTTCCAGTTCGCGGATAATCTCGATGCCAGACCCGTCGGTGCCGGCGACGATCGGCACGCCAGCCTTGTGCATCTGCCCCAGCAGCGCGATCATCTTTGCCCAGCTTGCGCGATAATCGGCCCGGGTCACGCCTTCGGGCGGCGCGAAGGCACCGCCGCGGAAACCGCGCTCGGTCGTCGGCGGCAAGGTGCCGACAAACGGTGCATAGGCGGGCGCAAGCGTCGCGCCATCGACGACATACAGCCCCTCGAACGCGACCATGGTGGGATCGGAATAGATGTGCTTGCGCGCCATGGTCCCGACCAGGTCAGCTACCGGGCCATGGCGCATGTCCATGTCCTTGGCATAGCGACCGGGCGCCTGGAAACGGGCAATGCCATTGTCGACCGGCAGCACCTCGGCAGGCACGCCCTCCATGACGATCCAGTTGATATGGGTAATCTCGTCATAGCCGTCGCGCACCGCCTCACTCGGGCGAATGCCGTGCGGAATATGGCCGTGGACATGCAGGCCCAGCCGGTGCGCCTCGGCGATAGCCGCGGGCAGCCAGGCGGGATCGAAGGTGCCGTAGAATTTGACGCCGATGAATCCGCCCGCCTTGGCCTTTCGCACCAGCGCAATCGCCTCGTCCTGGCTGGTCGCGACATTGGCGACCTGCGCCGTATAGACGCCCTTGCCGTCGATCAGCGACGAGGCATAGACATGCGGCATCAGCAGCGTGCCGGCCGCGACGCGCTTGCGCCGGTCGATCGTCAGCGCGTCATTGTTGCCGGGATCGCGCACCGAGGTAACGCCCAGCGAAAGCTCTTGCGGCCCGGTATAGTCGTCGCCGACATGCATGTGGCAATCCCACAGCCCCGGCAACAGCGTCTTGCCCTTGCCGTCGATCGTCTGCGCCCCTTGCGGCACCGCTACGGTGGCAGCGGCGCCGACTGCGACGATCCGGCCCTTGTCAACCACAACCGTCTGGTCATCGAGAAAGCGCAGGCCCTCGGCATCGAACAACCGGACATGGGTGAAGGCAATCGGCCCGGTGGGCAGCGCGGCAAACTGTTTTGCGATCGCCGCCGCGCTTGCAGACTGTGCTGCGGTCTGCACCTGCTCGAGATGCGCAAGTTCGCCTGCATAGGCTTCCGGTAAAACGCCAATGCCCGAGCTCGTCCCGAAGAAGCCGCCCTTGCCATCGGCCCAGACCGCTACCGGCGTGTTGCCAAGACCCCATATTTCCCAAAGCGTTACCGTCTGGCGCGTTGCCGCCGCCCCGACATCGGCAGTGGTCAACCGCACTGCGCGCGCTTCCCCGCCCGGCAACAGCTTAAGGCGCTGACCGGGTGCTGCAAGCAGGCGTTCGACCAGATCGACATTCGTCGCGACCAGACCGCCGTAACTGATATAGTAGCGGCCGGCCGCCTCGTCGCTGCCGCCCGAATCCACCGGGCTTTTCCAGTCGCCACGGGCTCCCTTTCGCTCGAAGCTTTCCGTCGCGTCGCCCGAAGGCGCCACGCCGCGAATGGCCAGCACCTGCGGCGTACCATCGGCGCCGGGCACGATCCGGATGTCCATGTTCCAGACCTGACCGCGCAGGTTCATGCTTTCACGTGACAGCAGCCCGCCGTCGCCAGCACGCCACAGCCAGGCATCACCATGTTTGCCGCCGGTCGATTCGATCACGAAGTGGCGGGCATCGGCGGGCGGCTTGGCCAGTTGATCGGCGGAGGTTTGCGCCAGAGCCGGCAGCGGAGCGGATGCCAACAGCAGCGCAAGACGAAAGACACGACGACGCATCATGGAACCCCCTCAATTTTTCGCGTCAGCATATCGCAGTTCCGCGAGACAATAAACGGAGGATACTCAGGCCACTACAGCACGAAAAAGGCCGGAGGGTCGCCCCTCCGGCCAGGGTTTTCCTCCCCAGGAAAGTCAGAAGCGGGTGCGCAAAGTCACGCCATAAGTACGCGGTTCGGCAAGATAGGCAGAGAACAGCTGCCGCCCGCCGGGATAGCGCGGATCGGTGAAGGGGGCGCTGGCGGCGCCTTCCTGAAACGGCGAATTGAAGGCGACCTGCGTGTAGTTCTGGTTGAGCAGGTTCTGCGCCCACAGCTCGATTGCCCAGCGCTCGTCCTTGCCCCGCACGCCGATGCGGCCGTTGACGATTGCATAGCCGTCCTGCCCCTTCTGCGGGAACAGGTCCGACCCGGTGTTATAATCGCCGGTCATGCGCGTATCGAAATAGACGAGACCACTCAGCCCCGAATTACCAAGCGGCGGCGTCCAGGCGACCGAGGCCGTCGCGACGATCTCCGGCGCATTCGACAGATCCCTGCCCGGCAGCATCCGCAGGGCCTGATCGAGCGGCGCCCCGGATTCATTGCCGACAAGCTGGTCGCGGTAATGGGTATCGGCATAGGTCAGCCCCAGCCCGACGCGGAAGTCCCGCGCGGGCACCAGGCTGGCTTCCAGCTCCACACCCTGCGACAGCACGCCATAGCCGACATTGCCCGAGCTGCAGGCGCCGGTCGTGGCGGCCGCAGCGTTGAAATTGGACGCCGTCGAGAACTTGCTCTGGTCCCGATCGCCGCCGGCCAGGTCGCTCGAACAGCCATTGATGTTCTGTACGAGGAAGACCGTGCCGTTGAAGGTGTTCAGCTGGAAATTCTTGAACTGCTGGCGGAAGGCCGCGATGTTCAGGCTGAACCGGCGGGTCGAATATTTCAGGCCGATTTCGAAGGCGTCGTTGATTTCCGGCGCGAACTGCAGGTTGCCGACCAGCGCCTGCGCGCCGCCAACCGATGCGAAGGTCGCAATGGGAGCCTTGAGCGCCGAACGATCGAGGTTGAAACCGCCGGCCTTATACCCGCGCGAATAGCTGCCATAGACAAGCAGGTCGCTGGTCGGCTTGTACGATACGATCGCCGTGCCGGTGAACTGGTCCTCCTTGCGCACGTCACGGATCGAAACGCCGTTCAGCTCGGCAGTCGAATTGCCCTGGCACGAAAGTCCGACAATCGCATCGACCACGCCGGTCAGCGCCGCAACCGATCGCAGCGGCAGCAGCGAGGACTGGTTCGCCGTGCAGACCGTGTTGTCGTTCCCGAAGGTGGCGGTCAGCCGCTTGCGCTCGTTGGTGTAACGAAGGCCGACCGTTAAATCCAAGCCCTTGGCGACGTGGAAGATATTATGCGTGAACAGCGCCCAGTTGCGGCTGTTCTGGAGATAGAAGTCGCGCGTCGACCCGAGATCGTTGAGCCTGTCGAGCCGATCGAATGCGGCATAGATCAGCGGCGAGGCGGCGCCGAAAGCAGCCGGTCGGGCGGCGAGACAGCCCGCCGAAGTAGGCGAATAGAGTCCCGCGAGCGCGCTGCCCGAGACGATACGACAGGTCGCGAACCGGCCATATTGCGTGCCGAAGCGCAGATTATCGACGACCGTCAGATCCTCGTTGGCGTAATAGCCGCCGACCAGCCAGTCGAGCTTGTCCCCCAGCGCCTTGCCGTTCAGCCGCAGTTCCTGGCTGAACGTTTCGAACTTGCGCGACGAATTGGCATTGGGCGCGCGGTAGAGAATGTCGACATAGCTATAGTCGGTATCCGACCCCTGGCTCGCGAAATAGTGGCGATAGCCGGTAATCGACGTGAGCGTGGCATTGCCGAGCGTCCAGTCGGCCTGGATCGATCCGCCCCAGTCCTCGGTCTTGCCGCCATAGCTTCGGCCCGGCGAAACATAGATATTGCGGCTGTACGGGTCCTGGAACGCCGCCATCGGCTGGCCCAGATCGCGCAGCACACGCACGATGTTGTTCTGCGCGGGATCGTTCAGCCCGCCGATATAGGGATTGATGCTGTTGGTGACATAGACCGCGCCGCAGCAATCCTCGGTGCGCTTGGTATAGTCGCCGATGACCCGGATGCGCAGATCGCTCGAGGGCTCGAACAGCAACTGACCGCGAAGGAAATAGCGATCACGATTGTTGACGTCCCGGTTGTTCGTCACATCATGATAAAAGCCATCGCGCTTCACATAGACACCGTCGACCCGCGCCGAGACGGTGCTGCTCACCGGCCCGTTGACATACCCCTGCAGGCGGATCTGGTTGTAATTGCCATAGGTCGCCTCGGCCCCGGCCGAGAAATTCGGCGACGGTGCCTTCGACACGATGTTGATAAGACCGGCCGAGGCATTGCGGCCGAACAGCGTGCCCTGCGGCCCACGCAGCACTTCGACGCGGTCGATCTCGCCCAGCTCATTCAGGCCGATACCGGAGCGCGAGCGATAGACACCGTCGATGAACACCGCGACGGAGCTTTCCAGACCGGGGTTGTCCCCGACGGTGCCGATGCCGCGAATGCGCGCCGATCCGTTCGCCTCGCTGCCGGTCGAGGACACGAGCAGCGAAGGCGCCACCTGATTGAGCGCGCGAATGTCGTTGGCGCCCGTCTGCTGCAGCGCCTCGGCACTGATCGCGGAGACGGCGACGGGAACATCCGCCAGTACCTGCGCGCGTCCCTGCGCCGTGATGATGATTTCGTTGGTATCGACAGCCTGATCGGCGGCGCGACCATTGTCAGCGGCAGGCGATTGCTGGGCGTTGGCCGGTGTTGCTGCAAGCGTCAGGGCCAGCACGGGAAGTGCGCTGGCCGACAAAAGGCATAGACGCATCATATATCTCTCTCCACCGCGGCTGGAGCACTTGGCGGCTCCATACCGGAAGCTCGAATACAATGCGTTTTCTGAGAGGCGTCAAGCCAAACAATGGTTTCAAAAAGCGACTGTTTCCACAATGTTGCATAATTGCAATAGTTACGAGGTAATTTGCAACATTCAGCAGTCAGTAACCGCCAAGTCGCGCGAAGCGATCGCGGTGCCATGCAGCATTTCCCCATAGCGTTTCGACTATCCGCGCGCGCTTCAGGTAAAACCCGGCATCATGCTCATCCGTCATGCCGATGCCGCCGTGGAGCTGGATCATCTCGCGGCTGACAAGGTGCAGCGTTTCACCGGCTACCGCCTTGGCAAGGCTGACTTCCTGACGCACATCGGCCCGACCGGAATCGATTGCCTCCAGCGCACCCTCGACTGCCGAACGCATCAGCTCCAGCTCGGTAAACATCTTCGCCATGCGATGCTGCAGCGCCTGAAAGGTGGACAGCGGCTGCCCGAACTGGACGCGGGTCTTGAGATAGTCGTTGGTGCGCTCGAACGCGGCCTCGGCCATGCCCAGCATCTCGGCGCACAGCGCCGCGGCGGCGCGGTCCGCGACCTGCACGACCAGATCGCGGTCGCCCAGCTTCTCCGCCACTGCGCCGTGGAAACCGATTTCGGCATGGCTGCGGAAGTCCACGAGATGACGGGGCGATCGCGTCACGCCTTCCCCGGCCGGCACGAGGTACAGGCCGTCGACCGCCGCAACCACGAACAGGTCTGCGCTGTCGCCTTCGCTCACAAAGGCCTTGGTGCCGGTGATACGGCCGTCCTGGACCCTGGTGGTGATGGCATCGAGGTTGAACCGGGGGCCTTCGTCGATCGCGAGCGTGGCAACCACCTCACCGCCGGCGATCTGCGGCAGCCAGCGACCCTGTTGCTCGGAATTGCCGCCCATCAGTAGCGCACTCGTCGCTGCCGCCGTGGCGGCAAGCGGCGTCGCCACCAGATTGCGGCCCAGTTGCTCCAGCACCAGCCCGAGCGAGACATAGCCCATGCCCGAACCGCCCTGCGCCTCAGGCACGAGGATGCCCGCCCAGCCCATCTCGGCCTGCGCCTGCCAGGCCGCGCCGTCATAGCCCGTGGCGGGTACTGCGTTGCGCAGCGCACGGAAGGCGCTGACCGGCGCTTCATTGTCCGCCCATTCGCGCGCCATGTCGCGCAGCATTGTCTGTTCTTCGCTGAGATGTGCCATTTCCGCTGATCCTTCCGGCCGCCGGCCCGCAGACAATTATTGGTGGTCGAGCATCCCCAGGATGCGCTTGGCGATCACATTGTTCTGGATTTCGGTCGAGCCGCCATAGATCGACACCGCCTTGCCGAAGAGCCAGCTGCGAACATCACGCAGCTCCTCTTCGCCGAACCCCTCGCCTTCCCAGCCCAAGCCGGCAAGGCCGCGAATTTCAATGAGCAGTTCCGATCGCTCCTGCAGAATCCGCGCGCCGACATTCTTCATGATCGACGATGCCGCGCTCGGCCCCTGGGCAGACTTCGTCTCGCTGGCGATGCGGCGGAGGGTGAGCATAAATGCCCGCAGGTCCATCTCATGGCGCGCGATCCGGCTGCGCAGGTCGCCATCCGCGAGCCGCCCCTCGGCATCCGTGCCCAACAGCTGCTTCGCGATTGTCCCGAGCGGCTTGCCGGAAAACATCCGGCCGGCGGTCGAACCGCCGCCTGACAGGCTGGTCCGTTCGTGCTGGAGCAGCCGCTTGCCGATCGTCCAGCCCTGCCCTTCCTCGCCGACGCGGTTCCTTTTGGGCACGCGAACATTGGTGAAGAAGGTTTCGCAAAAGGGCGACGCGCCGGAAATCAGCCGGATCGGCCGCACTTCGATGCCAGGCGTGTCCATGTCGACGAGCAGGAAGGTTATTCCCTCATGCTTGCGCGTCTTGTCGGTGCGCACGAGCATGAAGCATTTGTCCGCCCATTGGCCGCCCGAAGTCCAGGTCTTCTGCCCGTTGACGATATAATGGTCGCCGGCATCCTCGGCGAACGTCTGGAGACTGGCGAGGTCGGAGCCGGCGCCCGGTTCTGAATAGCCCTGGCACCAGCGCACTTCGCCGCGCGCGATCGGCGGGATGTGCTCGTGCTTCTGTTCCTCGCTGCCATATTCGAGCAGCGTCGGGCCGAACATCATCACGCCCATGCCGCCGATCGGGTTCCACGCGCCGATCCGCGCCATTTCCTCCTGCAGCACCCGCGCCTCGGCACGGCTGAGCCCGCCGCCGCCATATTCGGCCGGCCAGGTCGGCACGCCCCAGCCCTTGTCGCCCATCGCCTCCCGCCATGCAGCCTCTTCCGGCGAATTTTCGTGCGGCCCCTCGACCGCCGACATCGCATTGTCCTTGCCCTTCAAGGCAGGCGGGAAGTGTTCCGCGAGCCAAGCGCGGGCGTGGGCGCGAAAGGCATCGATCGGTTCGACGGTGCGCGTCGGTTCGGCAATGGTGGCCATGGCCGCCTCTCCATCTCGTTCTGCTTGTCTTTCGAAGATGCGGTATGCCATCGCAGCCGTCAAGCACGGGCATGACGGAAAGGAGATCGCACGCTAGACTGGCGCGGGAGAACCGGGGGAGAATGCACGCCATGACGTTTCATCATCGCGCGGTGCCGATCGTGCTGGCCGCAGTGCTGATCGATTCGATCGGCTTCGGCATCGTCATGCCGGTTCTGCCGCGCCTGATCGTCGAACTGGCACATGTCGGGCTGGATGATGCCGCCCGGATCGGCGGGTGGATGCTGGTAGCCTTCGCTGTGACCCAGTTCTTTGCCGGACCACTTCTCGGCAGCCTGGGCGACAGCGTCGGGCGGCGGCCGGTGCTGCTCTTCTCGATGCTCGCCTTTGCCATCGACTATCTGTTCATGGCGGCCGCGCCCAGCATCGGCTGGCTGTTCGTCGGCCGCCTGATCGCGGGGGCAGCGGGCGCAGTATATGGCCCCGCGAACGCCGTTCTGGCGGACGTGACACCGCCCGAGCGGCGCGGCGCCACGTTCGGCCTTATGGGGGCAGCATTCGGCGTCGGCTTCATCCTCGGCCCGGCGCTGGGCGGGCTGCTCGCCGCCTGGGGACCGCGTGCGCCATTCCTGGCGGCCGCGGCGCTGGCAGGGCTGAACACGCTCTGGATCATTGCCATGCTGCCCGAAACGATGACGGCCGATCGTCGCCGTGCCTTCTCCCTGAAACAGGCGCATATCTTCGCAGCCTTCCGCCCCTTGCGCGAAGCCGGCCAAGCAAAGCCGCTGCTGCTCGCCGGATTCGTCTGGCAGTTCGCGCACATGGTCTATCCCGCCACCTGGGCCTTTTTCGGCGAGATTGCGCTTGGCTGGCACGAACAGCAGATCGGCTGGTCGCTGGCCGCCAGTGGCCTTTGCATGGCCCTGGTGCAAACGCTCATCACCGGCAGGGCTATTCAGAAGCTGGGCGAGGAACGGACGGTGATGCTGGGTATGCTCGCCGGACTGCTCGCCTTCACCGGCTATATCTTCGCCCGCGAAAGCTGGATGATCTACTGCCTGATCGCGATCGGCGCCTTCTCGGCGCTGGCCTATCCGTCGATGAACGCGCTCCTTTCGAGGCTCACCGATCCTTCGCATCAGGGCGCGTTGCAGGGCGGCATGTCGGCGCTGAACAGCGTCGCGCTGATCCTCGCGCCGCTGATCCTAAGTCAGGCGCTGGCGTTCGGCGCGGCGCGCGGGTTCGCCGCCGGCAATTTCGTGATCGCAGCCGGACTCGCCCTCACCGCGCTGCTGATCATCGAACTGCGCGTGGCACCGAAAGTACACCGCGCAGCACCACGCTAAGGCTTTCGAATTTTGCGTATGGCGCTGCGGGAGCAGCCAGCCTAGCCTTGCGGGCATGACCAGCGTTGCCGAGATTCTCGCTGCCATAGTCCCCGCAGACGATGGCGTTGCCTGTACGATTCCACCCAACTGGATGCAGGGTCGCACCGCTTTCGGCGGAGTGTCGGCGGCACTTGCGCTGGATGCAGCGCTTCGTCTGGAGCCTGATCTGCCGCCGCTGCGATCGGCGCAGATCGCCTTTATCGGGCCGCTTGCCGGCACCGTGCAGGCCCGAGCCACCCGGTTGCGGCGCGGCAGGAACGCCGCCTTCCTCCAAACGGACCTTCATGCGGAGGCAGGCCTCGGTTTGCGCGCGACCTTCGTGTTCATGTCTGCGCTGGAATCGAGCGCCCGCCTTTCGACGACGACGCCGGCGCCCATCCCGCCCCCGGCGCCCGACGCGCAGCTCCATCGCACGCCTGACCCGACTTTCTTCACGCACAATTTCGAGTTTTTCGATCCGCGCGCCGAAACCGCCCCTGCAGAATGGTTGCGCTGGGGGCGCCTGGTCGAACGCACCGGGCTATACCCGATGATCGAGTTGCTGCTGATGGGCGATGCCCTGCCGCCAGCGGCCTTTCGCCTGGTCGAATCGCGCAAGGTGCCGGTCAGTTCGCTCAACTGGCAGCTCAACCTGCTGACGGAAACGCCCACGACCGATCGGGGCTGGTGGCTGCTGGGCAGCCGCACCGATTGGGCGCAGTCCGGCTGCTCCAGCCAGCGCATGCATATCTGGAACAGCGAGGGCATGCTGGTGGCCGAAGGTACGCAGGCAGTCGCGCTGTTCGGATAAGCCGCCGCCGAAATGCGCGCGACAAATTGCGACACAATGGCGGCGAAATGACAAACCCGTGCGACAGCCCGCCCGCAGAAACAGGACGTGCCGGGGAAGCCGCCCCCCTTCCCCGGCACCCCCTTTTCTCCAACGGAGTCACCGATGCTGAAACGCCTCACCGTTGCTGCCCTGGGAGCGTCGCTGCTCGCCGGTGCTGCCTATGCCCGCCAGGAAGTGCCGCAGGATCGTCCGATGGCGCAGGCCGATGCCGATCATGACGGCGTCATCACCCGCGACGAAATGCTGGCGCAGGTGGCCAAGCGCTTCGCCGCGATGGACGCCAACCACGACGGCACCGTCACCCCCGAAGAACGGCACGCCTATGACGAGGCCCAGCGTGCCCGCATGGCCGACCGGATGGGCGGCCGCGCGCCGAAGCCCGAAACGCTTGCCGAAGCGCAGGCCCATGCCGCCAAGATGTTCGACCGGATGGACACCAATCACGACGGCAAGATCGACGCGGCCGAGCGCAAGGCCTTTCGCGAGCGGATGATGTCGATGCGCGGCCACCATGGTCCGCACGCGCAGGGCGACATGCCCCCGCCGCCGCCGCCCGCCGACGCGCCCAAGGGCGACTGACGCCAGTCGCCCGGTGCCGGGCGGGAGAGCCGCAGCCGCCGATCGGAACCTGTACCCGCAGGATCAGGAGCACCCCGTTTGCTCTTTTTTCGGCACTTCGGAACCTCCTCCCTCCCGCCCGGCGCTTCCCTCTGCGCCATAAATTGCTAGTGTCCCGCCATGTCCGAGGTTCCGCACCTGCTGCTCGTCGATGACGAGCGATCGATCCGCGAGCCGCTTGCGCAATATCTGACCAAGCAGGGTTTTCGCCTTACCCAATGCGCCGACGCCGAAAGTGCGCGGGCGCGGCTGAATGCCTACGCGATCGACCTCGTGATCCTCGACATCATGATGCCGGGCGAGGACGGACTGAGCCTGTGCCGCCACATCCGCGAAAGCAGCGACACGCCCGTGATCCTGCTGACCGCGCGCAGCGAGGAAACCGACAGGATCGTCGGACTGGAAATGGGCGCCGACGACTATGTCGTAAAGCCGTTCAGCCCGCGCGAACTAGCTGCACGCATCAAGGTCGTGCTGCGCCGCTGGTCCGCCGGCGTGGCGAAACAGCATGCGCCGGAATCCGGCTCCTTCGCCTTTGCCGGCTGGGTATTGAAGACGGGTGAGCGCGCGCTGGTCGACCGCGAAGGCGTGTCGGTGCCGCTTTCGACCGGCGAATATAATCTGCTGCATGCGCTGGTGGTGCGGCCGCGCCAGGTGCTGACGCGCGACCAGCTGCTCGACCTGACGCAGGGCCGCGAGGCAGCCGCGTTCGACCGCGCGATCGACAATCAGGTCAGCCGGCTGCGCAAGAAAATCGAACCCGACGCCCGCAATCCCACGATCATCAAGACCGTGTGGGGCGGCGGCTATACCCTTGCGGCCGAGGTCACCCGCCTTTGAAGCGCTTCTATCCGACCAGCCTGATCGCGCAGATCACGGTTCTCGTCGCCGTCGCGCTGTTTGCGGCGCAGGCGATCAATTTCGCGATGCTGCTGCGCGAGCGTCAGGCCGTACGCTTCGCGCAAGTGATCGTGCCGTCGGTGACGCGGCTGACCGACGCCGCCGACCGCCTGGTGGTTTCGCGCGGCGATGCCGGCCCGCTGCGTATGGCACCCGGCACGTTCATCGCAGACCAGCGCACCCATGTGCAGTTGCACCCGGCCAATCCGATCTCGCCTGCGATGGAGCGCCGGGGGGAAGTCGAAGACGATATTCGCCGCGGGTTAGAGGAAGCGGGCCTCCATGTCGGGCAGATCGTCGCGGTGATCCGGCCGGTCGACCCCAACAAGCTGCCGTTGCGCCGGCTCAACCATTTTCATGCCGAGCGCTTGCGCCGAATGGGTGCGGAGCTGCTGATTGCCGTCGAGCTGCCCGGCCGGGGATGGCTGGCACTGGGCTCTGCCTGGCCACGTACGGAGCTGATGCTGGTGTGGCAGCTCGCTGCCCAAACCCTGATTCTCTACATTGTCGTGCTGATCCCGGTGCTTCTCGTCGGCGGCAGGATCGCGCGTCCGCTCCGCACACTGACGCAGGCGGCACGCAGTTTCCGCCCGGGCGACGGCACCTCGCCGCTCGAAGAGGTGGGCCCGAGCGACATCCGCGCGCTGATCGGTGCGTACAATGCCCTCCGCCGCCGCGTGACGGCGATGCTGGAGGAAAAGGACCGGATGCTCGGCGCCATCGGCCACGATCTGCGCACGCCGCTTCAGGCGCTGCGCGTGCGGATAGAATCGGTCGATGATGAAGACGACCGGGCCCGGATGGCAGACACGATCGACGAGATGAGCCGGACCCTCGACGACATTCTTTCGCTTGCGCGGCTGGGCCGGCCGAGCGAACCGATCACGGGCGTGGACCTTGCCGCGCTGGTCGATGCTGTCGTCGAGGATTTCCGCGATCTGGGGCACGAAGTGCATTTCGAGGAATCGCCCCGGTTAACGACACGGCTACGGCCGACGCTGATGCGGCGCGCCGTCCGCAACCTGATCGAAAATGCGGTGAAATATGCCGGCCGCGCGGAAGTCGCGCTGCGCGCCGAAGGGCATCAGATCACAATCGAAGTGTGCGATCGAGGACCGGGCATTCCCGAAGAAAAGCTCGACTCCGTCTTCATCCCCTTCACGCGACTGGAACAGTCTCGCAATCGCGAAACCGGCGGGATCGGCCTGGGCCTCGCGCTTGCCCGCGCCATTGTGCACGACGCGGGCGGTACCATCGCTCTCACCAATCGGGATGGCGGCGGCCTCGCGGCGACAATTACCCTCCCCCGCTGATCGCACACCGCTTGTTGCGGGCTGCCCTGGCTGATAGCCTGCGCAAATAACCGCAGGGGGAGTAACCTAAAATGTTGAAGTTCATGGTCGCCGCCGGCGCGCTGGCGCTGGCGCAATTTGCCGCGACGCCTGCCCGGGCGCAGGACAAGGCCGCGACCGCCGCCAAGCCCCCCGCGCCCGCGCAGGCCGCGCCGACAATCGATCCCGCCAATGCGGCAAAGCAGATTGCAAGCATGATGCAACCGCTCCCTAAGGATATGGGAGAAGGCGTTCGCCTGATGGAAGCGCGTGCCGAAGGCCCCCTGCTCATCGTGCTGATCGACGTACCCGCCGAAATGGCCGACAACAGCAGCGCGCTGGCAGCAGGCTTTACCCAGGGCATGTGCGGCGACAACGACACCCGCGCAGCCATGGCGCATCTGTTCGCCGCGGGCATGCGCGTACGGCCCGATATCAGCGCCGGCGGCAAGCGGATTGCGGGCCAGGAAATCACCGCGTGCCCGGGAATGCCGAGCGCGCCCGCCAAGTAAAAGAACGGGGCCGGAAGTTCCCTTCCGGCCCCGCCTCATTCTTGCAAAGGGAGCGGATCGTCAGCCGACGATTTCTTCCGGCTTGAAGAAGAAGGCGATTTCGATCGCCGCATTCTCTTCCGAATCCGAACCATGGACCGAATTGGCTTCGATCGATTCGGCCAGTTCCTTGCGGATCGTGCCCGGCTCGGCATTGGCGGGGTTGGTGGCGCCCATGATGTCGCGGTTGCGCTGCACGGCGTTCTCACCTTCGAGCACCTGCACCACGACCGGACCCGAGATCATGAACTCGACGAGGTCGTTGAAGAAGGGGCGTTCCTTGTGGACCGCGTAAAAGCCTTCGGCCTGTTCGCGCGTCATCTGGATGCGCTTGGAAGCGACGACACGAAGGCCTGCTTCTTCCAGCATCTTGGTGACGGCGCCGGTCAGGTTGCGGCGGGTTGCATCGGGCTTGATGATCGAAAAGGTCCGGGTCGCGGCCATGGCCGTGCGGCTCCTGCAGTTGGTGTTATGGGAAGTCGCGGCTCCCTAGTCCCCATGCGACCGATATGCAAGCTCAGGCCATCTTGGCCCAACGCCCATTTTCGTCCTGTTTCCAATAACGCCGCTCCACATCGGCGCGTTCGCCCAAGCTTCGCCACGCGGTGCGGGCGGCATCGATATTGGTTTCATCGAACAGATGGAAAGCGCGCGCGAAGCCGAGCGCTTCGTCTCGCCAGCGTCCGTCGACAAGCGCGATATGGGTTGCGCCATTGGCCGCCACTGCCGCTTCGCTGATCAGGATCGGCTGGTCGGCATCCTGTTCTCCACCAGCCAGGCCGTGCGGCAGAAACGAGTCAGGCTGATAGGTCCAGAGTAGCTGGTCGACATGCGCGCGCAACGCCGCATCCTCTGCCACGATCAGAAGCCGCTCGCCGCCCGCGACCACCTTTTCGGCGATCTGCGGCAGCACGCGATCCAGCGGCAGCCGGGTAAGATGATAGAAATCAACCTGCATGCCCCCTGATAGCCGCGATGCGCGTTCGGGCCAACGTGCATGGCGTTGCGATGCCGCAACCGCTGCGATAGGGCAGTGCATGCCGCGTGCCGGGGAGTTGAAATCAAAGGTGGGAAATTACGTGACGCGCCAGGCCATGCTCTTCCCGGCTGCACTTGGCCTGTGCCTTGCGGGCCAGGTCCACGCACAGGAAGCGGCTGACCAGCGCCCCCAGTCGGGCGATATCCAGCCGGCGGCGCCGCAACAGGCGCGCGGGCCGGACCTGAACGATCGCCCGGTCGAAACGCCTCCTCCATCGGCTACACCGTTGCCGAAAGACCCGGAACAGGTTCAGTTCAGCGCCGACACGCTGGAATATGACACCAACGAGGATGTCGTCACGGCAAGCGGCGACGTGCTGATGTACCGCGAAAGCAACCGGTTGCGCGCGGACAAGGTGACCTGGAACCGCAAGACCGGCAAGGTCTTTGCCGAAGGCAATATCGTCGTCGCCAATCCGCAGGGCGATGCCGCCTATGGCGACCGCATGGAGTTGACCGATTCGCTGAAGGATGGCGTGGTCGACAATATGATGCTGGTGCTCGACGCGGGCGGGCGCGTTGCCGCCCAGCGCGGCGTTCGCAGTCCCAGCGGGCTGGTGACGGTGGAACATGCCGCCTACACGCCCTGCGCAGTGACCGACACGGCGGGCTGCCCCAAGGAACCTTCGTGGAAGATCACGGCCGATCGTGTTGTCTACGACCCGAAACGACAGCGCATCCGCTACAACGGCGCCCGCATCTCGATCTTCAATGTGGTCACCATTCCGCTGCCGGCCTTCTCTCACCCGGCAGGCAATCGCAGCGAGAACGGCTTTCTGACGCCCGATGTGCGCTATGGCGGCACCAACGGTCTGCAGCTTGCCGCCCCCTACGTCTTCACCATGGGGCCAAACCGCGACCTTACCATCACGCCGCATATCTACTCGGCCGCGCTGCCGCTGGTGCAGGTCGATTTCCGCGACCTGAACACCCTCGGCGCATTCCGCGTCAGCGCCTACGCCACCTATAGCCGGCGCGCCGACGACCTGACCGTGCCGGTGACCGCCGCCACGTCGCGGAACGACTTCCGCGGCTATTTCGACCTGGCCGGCACCTTCCAGCTCGATCCGAACTGGAGCGTCAGCAGCTCGCTGCGGCTCAGCAGCGACCGCACCTTTCTGCGCCGCTACGACATTTCGCGCGACGACCGCTTGCGCAACAACGTCCGGGTCGAACGGGTCGACGAGAACAGCTACCTGTCGATCAACGCCTGGTTCGTCGAAACGCTTCGCGTCGGCGATCGTCAGGGCCTCCAGCCGGTCGCCCTGCCCGAGATCGACTATCGGCGCCGCGCCGAAGAGGGTCTGATCGGCGGCACGTTCGATTTCCAGCTCAACACGCTGGCCCTCACCCGCACCGGCGGGCAGGACACGCAGCGAGGCTTTGCCGTCGCGCAGTGGCATCTGCGCAAGCTCACCGCATGGGGGCAGGAAATCACCCTGACCGCCTATACGCGGGGCGACATCTACAACACCTCGAACATCGATGCGACGTCCGTACCGAGCTATCGCGGCAACTCCGGCTTCCAGTTTCGCGGCATCGCCGCGACGGCAGTGGACATGAAATGGCCGCTGATCGGCGAGCTGTTCGGCGGCACCCAGCGTATCACGCCCCGCGTCCAGGTGGTTGCGGCGCCCAACATCGCCAATATGAGCATTCCCAATGAGGATGCCCGCGCAGTCGATCTCGAGGATTCGAACCTTTTCGCGCTCAACCGCTTCCCCGGCTATGACCGGTTCGAGGATTCGTCGCGCTTCACCTGGGGCATGGACTATGCCCTATATCTGCCTGGCCTCAGCATCGATTCCAACATTGGCCAGAGCTATCGCCTGTCGTCGCGCGCGTCCCTCTTCCCAGACGGCACGGGGCTGAGCGGGCGCGTATCCGACATTGTGGGTCGCACCGTGATCCGCTTCCGCGATTTCTTCAGCGTCACGCACCGCTTCCGCATCGATAAGGACAGTTTCGCCGTCCGGCGCAACGAAATCGACATGTCGATCGGTTCGCGCGCAACCTATGCGCAGATCGGCTATATCAACCTCAACCGCAACATCTCGAGCGCGCTCGAGGACTTGCAGGACCGATCGGAAATCCGCCTCGCGGGGCGCATCCAGATCGGCCGTTTCTGGTCGGCATCGGGATCGACTCTGATCGACCTTACCAAAAACAGCGCCGATCCCCTATCCAATGCCGACGGTTTTCAGCCCGTGCGACACCGGTTCGGGATCAATTATGAAGATGATTGCCTGCGCATCGGCGTGACGTGGCGGCGCGATTACGCCACTACCGGCGACGCCAAGGCGGGCAATTCGTATCTGCTGACGCTCGCGTTCAAGAATCTGGGACGCTAGACGTATCGGCTTACCCGACGCTAAGCCTTGGTTCAGGCACAATTCGCGACTAAGCGCAACGCTCCGGCAAATTGGGATGAGGGTCGTTCTCACGTGAATATCGGCATTCGCAAGATGGTTTTGGCCGGAGGTACGCTGCTTTCCGGTGCCGCAGTGGCGGTGCTGGCAACGACTGCGATCGCGCAGACGGTTCCCGACACGTCTGGCCAGTCGATGCCGACGACAGCGCTGGACCTGCCCAGCAATCTGGAAATTTTCGGCAAGGCGAACCCCAATATTCGCAAGCCGACCGCCATCGTGAACGACTATGTGCTCACCGGCACCGATGTCGACCAGCGGGTTGCGCTGGTGATCGCGATGCAGAAGCTGACGCTGAAGCCGGAAGAGCGCGACCAGCTGCGCCTTGCGATGCTGCGCCAGCTGATCGACGAAACCCTGGAAATTCAGGAAGCCAAGTCGAACGACATCACGGTTGACCCCAAACAGATCGAGCAAAGCTTTGCTCGCGTCGCGCAGCGCTATCAGCGCACGCCGGAGCAGATGCGCGGCTGGCTGCGCGAGATCGGTTCGTCGGAACGGTCGATCAAGCGCCAGATCGAGGCCGAACTTGCCTGGAGCCAGCTGCTGCGTCGCAAGGTAAACGTCAATGTCGGCGAAGCCGAGGTCAAGGCGATGATCGATCGTATGACCGCCCAGAGGGGCACTGACGAGTATCACGTCTTCGAAATCTATCAGAACGCCACGCCGGATCGCGCGCAGGAAGTCGCCTCCGGTATGCAGCAGCTGATCGAACAGATGCGTCAGGGCACGCCGTTCGACTATCTCGCCCGCACCTATTCGCAGAGCTCGACCCGCGCACGCGGTGGCGATCTCGGCTGGATCCAGTCGGCAATGTTGCCCGATCAGCTGGCGCAGGCCGTGCAGACGATGCAGGTCGGCCAGGTAGCCGGGCCAATCCCGCTCTCGGCTGGATTTTCCATCATTTATCTGGCGGAAAAGCATAAGGTCGGCATTCCCGATCCGCGCGAGGCGAAGCTGAGCCTGCGTCAGCTATCAATCGCATTCCCCAAGGGCACGACCGAAGCACAGGCCAGCGCCCGCGCTGCCGACTTCGCGAAGGCGACCCAGGGCATTCGCGGTTGCGGTGACGTCGCCAAGGTTGCGGCCGCCGAGCGCGCCGATGTCGTCGACCGCGACGGCGTTGTCATCAACCAGCTGCCCGTCGCGCTCCAGAACCTGATCCTGCCCCTCCAGGTCGGTCAGGCAACCCAGCCGTTCGGCTCGGTTGAAGATGGCGTGCGCGTGCTGGTGATCTGCGGTCGCGACGATCCGCCCCCCAGCTACACGCCGTCGGTGGATCAGGTGCAGCAGCAGATGGAAGATCAGCGCGTCAACCTGCGCGCCGAACGTATGCTGCGCGACCTGCGCCGCGACGCTCTCGTCGAATATCGCTGATATGCCGGCGGGCGCAGCCCAGGCTCGCCCGCTTGCCGTGGCGATGGGAGATTCGGCCGGTATCGGCCCGGAGATCACTGCCAAGGCCTGGGCCGCCCGCACCGAACACTCGGTGCCGCCTTTCTTCGCGATCGGCGATTTGCGGGCGGTCCAGCGCGTCTGGGACGGTCCGATAACGGCGATCCGGGATCCGGCCGAAGCGGCGGGCGTCTTCGCCGAAGCGCTGCCGGTTCTTGCCATCAGCGATTCCGGTGACGTCCAGCCGGGCCAGCCCGATGTCGAAAGTGCGCGCACTGCGCTGCAATCGCTGGAAGTTGCGGTGGGCGTTGCCAATGCCGGGGCGGCGGACGGACTGGTGACGGCGCCCGTTTCCAAGGCCCAGCTCTACAAGGTCGGCTTTACCCATCCAGGGCAGACCGAATTCATCGCCGAGCGCTGCGGTGTTGCTGCCGACAATGCCGTGATGATGTTGGCCGGCCCTACTCTGCGCGTTGTACCGATCACCGTTCACGTCGCGCTGGCACACGTGCCTTCGCTGATTTCGGTGGAACTGATCGTCGCCAAGGCCCGTGTGACCGCACGTGGACTGTTCCGCAACTTCGGTATCGAGCGCCCGCGCCTGGCCTTTGCCGGGCTAAATCCCCATGCCGGCGAAAGTGGTGCGCTGGGCCGCGAAGAGATCGACATATTGACGCCGGCGATCGAGATGCTGCGTGCGGAAGGCATCGATGCGACCGGGCCTTATGCCGCCGATACGATGTTCCATGCCCGCGCGCGTGCCGGGTACGATGCGGCACTCTGCCTCTATCACGACCAGGCGCTGATCCCAATCAAGACGCTGCATTTCGACGACGGCGTGAACATGACGCTGGGGCTGCCGATCGTCCGCACCTCGCCCGATCACGGCACCGCCTTCGGCATCGCCGGACGGAATGAAGCCAATCCCGGCGCGATGATTGCCGCGCTCCGCATGGCCGCGCAGGCCGCCCAGCGCAGGGCAGACGGCGCCCAGTGACCGATCTGCCGCCGCTCCGCGACGTCATTGCCCGCTACGGACTCAGCGCCAGCAAGGCGCTGGGGCAGAATTTCCTGTTCGACGGGCAATTGCTGGCGCGCATCGCCCGGGTGCCGGGCGATCTGGCGGGCGCCGAAGTGTTCGAGGTAGGTCCTGGACCCGGCGGCCTTACGCGCGCCCTGCTTCAGGCGGGGGCGAAGGTAACGGCGGTTGAGCGGGACCGGCGCTGCATTCCGGCGCTGGAGGAACTGGCGGGCTATTTCCCCGGCCAGCTTCGCATCATCGAAGGCGATGCGCTGCAGGTCGATGCGCCGACGCTGTTTGCGGGCAAGCCGCACATCGCCTCCAACCTTCCCTATAATGTCGGCACGGCGCTCCTGATCGGCTGGCTCTCCGCCGAATGGCACCCTTGGTGGGCAAGCCTGACGCTAATGTTCCAGAAGGAAGTCGCCGAGCGGATCGTAGCGCAGCCGGGCACCGAACATTATGGCCGGCTGGCGGTGTTGGCCCAATGGCGCAGCACGCCCCGCATCGCGATGAATGTCCATCGCTCCGCCTTCACGCCCCCGCCCAAGGTAATGTCGGCGGTGGTCCACATCACCCCGACCGAAGCGCCGGCGGAGGTTCGGTTGCCACTGCTGGAGGCAGTAACGGCAGCGGCTTTCGGACAGCGGCGGAAAATGCTGCGGCAGAGCCTGAAGCCCGTCCCCGGCGCGCTGGCGGCGCTGGAAAAACTGGGCATCGACGCCAGCCGCCGTGCCGAGACGGTCAGCGTCGCCGAGTTCGTCGCCATCGCGCACGCCCTCGGCAACTGACCGGCTGCACCCCGATCAGGGCTCGCCTTGGTCCTTCGTCGCCGGCTCAGCGGCTGCCAGCGGGCTAGGCGGCGGCCCCTTGGCGATCGCGGCTGCCAACGCAGTAGAATCAGCGCAGCCTGCCTTGCAGATGATCTTGAGCGTGGCGAGGTTGTCCTTCGCCCGCTGCATCGCGCCCTTGGCCACCATCGCCTCACCCTGACCGCGCAGCGCGGCGGGATCGTTCGGCTCCAGCTTCAGCGCCTCACCATAGAAGCGGATCGCCTTGCCGGGCAACTCCTGCGCACGCGCAATATCGCCCAGCAGCACGAACGCCTCGCGATTGCGGGGATCGACCGTGGCAGCGCTTTCGAGCAGATCATTGGCCCCCTCGACGTTGCCGGCCGCCTGTGCCGCGCGCGCTTCCTTGACGAGCGCGATCGAGCGGGGATCGATCTGCGTATCGGGACGCTGCGCGCTCAGGCTGGTGGAAACCGAAAGCAACAGCAGGCCGGCCGCCGCCGAAATTGCGGTGATCCGCATCACATTCTCCAAAACCGAGTGTCGTGTCGCTATCATTGCCGCACCATCTTCGCGACAAAAAAGCCGTCGGTCGAGTCCTTCAGCGGGGTTAGCCGAAGTCCCGGGCCGCGCGGTGTACCGGCAGGGGCATCGAGCGGAACGGCCGACCAGTCCTGATGCTCGTCCAAAAAGCGCTGCACCTGCCCGGCGCCTTCGGCATCGAGCAGCGAACAGACGATGTGGACCAGCGTACCGCCAGGCCGCACCAGCGTTGCTGCCACCTGCAGCAACCGCGCCTGAATGCTGACATAGCGTTCGAGCGCCGCCGGCGTCAGCCGCCAGCGGGCTTCGGGGTTGCGTCGCCAGGTACCGGTGCCCGAACAGGGTGCATCGATCAGCACCAGATCGGCGGTCTCCCGCCAGTCCGCCAGCGCCTCTGCCTCCCGATTGGGGTCGAGTAGCCGGGTCTCCGCAATCGTGACACCCGCACGCGCGGCGCGCGGCATCAGTCGCGACAGGCGCGGTCGATCGACGTCACATGCCAGGATGGTGCCGCGATTTGCCATTGCCGCGGCCAGCGCCAGCGTCTTGCCCCCTGCTCCCGCGCATAAATCGACAACGCGATCGTCGGGCCGGGCGCCAGCGAGCGCCGTCACCAGCTGACTACCCGCATCCTGCACTTCAAGGGCGCCGGTCTGATATGCAGGGAGCGTTTCAACCTGCAGCTCTGTGGCGAGCCGCAGCGCATCGGGCGCGAACGGCAGCAGCTGCACCTCCGGTAGCTCAGCCGCCACGGCAGCTGGGGAAGCCTTGAGCCGGTTGATGCGCACGTCGAGCGGGGCGCGGTCCAGCAGAGCGGCCTGTTCCTCTGGTCCGAGGCCCGACTGGGCGAAGCGCTCCGCCAGCCAGCGCGGCAGGGCCCCGGCTTCGGCGACGGACTCATCGGGGCGGATCGGCGCAGGTCCATAGGGAGAGCCATTGAAAAGCGCCGCCAGTTCTGGCCGCGCCTTGGCAAGGGCGAGCATTGCCGCCCGGCCGCTTTCCGGCCGCTCGCCGCAATGGCGGATCGCCGCATAGACCAGCTCGCGCACCGCCCGGCGATCTTTCGACCCGGCGAAGCGGCGTTCGGCGAACCAGCGCGCCAGCAGCACGTCCGCCGCCGCGCCCTGATCGCGCGCGGCGGCAATGATGCGATCGAGCAGGTCAATCGCCATTTGCAGCCTTGCGGCCGGTGTCATGCGAGATTCTCCGGTAACGGGGAACCGGAAGCAAACGCCGACAGAGAGGGTTCGGGCAGGAAAGACAGGATCACGCCATCCCGCTAGGCGGATTGCCGGCAGATTCCTAGCGCCCTTGCCTGCATTGCTATGTTGGTAAGCATTTCCTCACCAACTGGTGGCATCCCCTGCCCATGGGATCTGGGGGGAGCGTATTGCGCGCTGTCGGTGCGACATGGCTGTTCGTGCTGACGCTAGTGTTCGCCGGCATCTGCCCGGCCGCGGCAACCCCGCTGGCGCTGGGCGATCCGCTATGTCACGCCGTCTCTTCCCTGAATGCGCCACTTTCGGCCGCCAGGCGCCTGGCCTTTCGGTGCACCGGGACGCCAAGCAACTATCAGCAAGGCAGTTTGTGGCTCCGCGCGCCGCTTCCCAAAACGGGCCGATCGGAGGAACCGGTCGAGATACTCGTACACCATAGCCGGTTTGACAGCCTCTCGGTCGGTTTCATTGCTTCGAACGGCGATATTGCCTGGCAAAGCGTGCGAAGCGGCGCGTTCGGCACGCATTGGCGTCCCGGCGCTCAAATTGCCTTCCGCGCGCCGGGAGGCCAGGTGGCGCCCGTTGCGGTGGTGTTGCGGTTCGACAGGCTCGCCAGCTACCAGTTTCTGCGTATCCGGATGGAACGCGACGGCTGGGGCGAAATCCAGTCCGCCTCGCTCGGCGGACTGATCGGCGCGGCACTTACCCTGCTGCTGGTAGGCTCGCTGTACAACGGCTCACTGGCCCTCGCCGTACGGCGACAATTTCTGGCCTGGCAGGGCGTCTGGGCAGCATGCATGCTCTTGTGGGGGGCGACCTGGTCGCAACTGCTGTTGCTACTCTTTCCCGGGCTGGCCGGGGCGCCGGCATCGCAATGTTGCACCTTTCTCGCCACGCTGGCTGTCACGCTGGCGACGATCAGCGCGGTCACGTCGATCGAAGGCGAAGAGATCCCGCCCCTTCTGCGCTGGACCACGCTGGCGCTCGGCCTGTCGATTGGCTTGCTGGGAATACCCGCCGCGCTCGTCCGTAGTCAGGCAATCGAATGGATCGGCGCGGTGCTAAGCATCCTCACGCTCGCCGTTCTGGGCGCCGTGGCACTATGCCTTGGCTTAGCGTGGCGGCGCGGTAGCAGTGATGCGCGCGCACTTGCCGGTGCCTGGGCCGTGCCAATGGCTGCGCTCGCGCTTACGCAATTCATCGATCTGGGATCGAGCCTGTGGGGTGGCGGTGCACAGTTACTGGTGCTCTTCGCGGCATCTTGGCAGACGATCTGGTTATCGGTCGCTGCGAGCCGGCGGCTCGCCCGCCTGCGCATCGAACGCGACCGCGCCCGGGCGGCGGAAGCGCAGGCCAGCGAGCTCGCCGGCCGAGATCCGCTGACCGGCCTGCGCAACCGCCGCGGCTTCATCACCATGATCGGACCGCTTCTGCAGTTCGCCCGTAGCGAAAATGCGCCGGTGGCGCTGCTGTTGATCGACATTGATCGCTTCAAGTCGATCAATGATCTGCTCGGCCATGAGGCTGGCGATACGGTGCTTTCGACCATTGCCGCGCGGCTGGAGCGGTGGGAATCGGCGATGTGCGCGGTCGCGCGACTGGGCGGCGAAGAGTTTGCGGTGATGGTCGCGGGGCTTGGCGGAATGCCGCTGATGCAGTTCGCCGACCATGTCCGGAGCGAGATCGGCGCCTGCGATCACGGCGCCGCGTTGGGCGACCGCCGCGTCACCGTTAGCATCGGCGTCGCCGAGGCACAGGGCGCCACCGACTTCCAGCAGCTGTATCGCATCGCCGATCGCGGCCTCTATGCGGCGAAGCGCGCAGGTCGCAACTGCATCGTCCGGCCGACACCGGAAATGATTGCCCCCGCCCTGCCGGAAAGTCTGCGGGCGCAGGGATAACCCCGCGCCCGGCATAGCATCAGCGCGTCGGGTAGTTCGGAGCCTCACGCGTGATCGTCACGTCATGGACGTGGCTTTCCTTGAGGCCCGCATTGGTGATGCGCACGAACCGCGCCTTCTTCTGGAACTCCGGCAGCGTCGCGGCGCCAACATAGCCCATCGAAGCCTTCACGCCGCCCACCAGCTGGTGGATCACATCGCGTGCCGGGCCCTTGTACGGTACCTGGCCTTCGATGCCTTCCGGTACCAGTTTCAGCTGATCCTTGATGTCCTGCTGGAAGTAACGATCGGCCGAGCCCTTTGCCATCGCGCCGACCGACCCCATGCCGCGATACGACTTGTAGGCGCGGCCCTGATACAGGAAGGTTTCCCCCGGCGCTTCCTCGGTGCCCGCCAGCAACGAGCCGATCATCGCCGCGCCCGCGCCTGCCGCGAGCGCCTTGGCGATGTCGCCCGAGGTGCGGATGCCGCCATCGGCAATCACCGGCACGCCCGACTTGGCGGCTTCCTCGGCCGCTTCCATCACGGCAGTAAGCTGGGGCACGCCGACGCCGGCGACGACGCGGGTAGTGCAGATCGAACCCGGGCCGATACCGACCTTGATGCCGTCCGCGCCCGCATCGATCAGCGCACGGGCAGCCTCGGCCGTCGCGATATTGCCGGCAATCACCTGCACCCGGTTCGACAGCTTCTTTACCCGCTCGACGGCGCGGCTGACGTCCTTGTTGTGGCCGTGCGCGGTGTCGATCACCACCAGATCGACTTCCGCGTCAACCAGCGCCTCGGTACGGGCAAAGCCCTTGTCGCCCACCGTCGTGGCGGCGGCGACGCAAAGCCGGCCGCTCGCATCCTTGGTGGCGTGGGGATAGGTGACTGCCTTTTCGATATCCTTCACCGTGATCAGCCCGACGCAGCGATAGGCATCGTCGACCACTAGCAGTTTTTCGATCCGGCGCTGATGGAGCAGCCGACGCGCCTCTTCCTGCGCAACGCCCAGCTTCACCGTCGCGAGGTTCTGGTGCGTCATCAGCTCCGACACCGGCTGATGCGGGTTCTCGGCAAAGCGCACGTCGCGGTTGGTCAGAATGCCGACCAGCCTGCCGTCGGCCTCAACGATGGGAATGCCGCTGATCCGGTGCCGCGCCATCAGCGCCTGCGCCTCTGCCAGCGTGCCGTTCGGTGCCATTGTAATCGGATTGACGACCATGCCGCTTTCGAAGCGCTTGACCGCGCGTACCGCCTCAGCCTGCTCGTCGATCTCCATGTTGCGGTGCAGCACGCCGATACCGCCCAGCTGGGCCATGACGATCGCCATATCGCCTTCCGTGACGGTATCCATCGCCGAGGACAGGATCGGAATGTTGAGCGCAAGGCTCTTGGTGACGAACGTCCGGGTATCCGCCATGCTCGGAACGATCTCGGATTCGCCCGGATAGAGCAGAACGTCGTCGAAAGTCAGGCCGAGAGGGATTTCCATGGGGAGCGCCAAATCCTTGAGTCGAGAGTTGGCGGCCCATGTAACCGCAAGGGTGCGGGTGCGCTAGTGGGCTGCGCTAGTGGTTTACGTCCGACACATAGGTTCGGTCGGGATAAAGCGCCGCACGTTCCGCCGCGAGCTGCTGCCGGATCACTTCTCCCAGCCGCGCACAGGCACGCCGATATTCATCCATCTCCTCGACGACGCGCGTGATCGGCCATTCGCTGACATGCTCGCTGTAGCGCATGCGGACATCAAGATCGCCGGCGCGCACTTCCCGCGCTGCATCGGCCTGGCGGCCACCGCGACCGCGCGCCTGATTATACAGGATGTCGATAATCCGGCGGCGCGCGGAGATGACGCGCGCGGTCTGGTAGCGCAGGCGCGACAGCTCTGAAGCGTCACAGGTCTTGCGTGCCATGAACGTCTCTTCGGCACCCATCGCCTGGAGCAGCGTAGTATCGAGTTCCTGCATGTTTATCATACAGGAGACATAGCAAGGGCCTGGCCCGACGCGGTGTTTTACGAGGAAATTATTCGTTCCGTTCGCGCAATGCTCGGGAAAGGAGCGCCTGCGCCTGGGCGACGTGCATCGCCTCGATCATCCGGTCGCGAAACCGTTCTGCCCCGCCACTGGCGGCAGCGATCAGCGCCTCAGCATCGGCGATTTCCTCGGGCGTGGGGCCGAATGCCGCGGCCGCCGGCGCGATCTGGCCGGGATGGATGAGCGTCTTGCCGTCGAACCCCATGGCCCTGCCCGCGCTGCATTCGGCGACCAACCCCTCGGTATCGGCAAGCGCATTGAATACGCCGTCCAGCGCCCAGCCGCCTGCGGCACGCGCAGCGAGCACGATCGTCTGCAGCACCAGCGCCAGACCGTCGCGCCCGGCGCCGGCGGGAATCCCCAGCGTCGCCTTTAGGTCGTTGGTGCCCGCGATCAGCCCGGCGACGCCCGGCGCCGCCGCTATCGCCGATGCCTGAAGTGCGCCCGCGGGGGTCTCGATCATCGCCAATATCGGCTTGCCCGCTGCGGCAGCCACGCCAGCAGCACCGGCGGCATCCTCCACCTTCGGGACCACTAGCATCGCGCACGCCGATCCGGCCACCGCCGCAATGTCGGCTGCATGGGCGCTGTCCCCTATGCCATTGACGCGGATAGCGGCGATCCGCTCGCCAAACCCCTCCGCCATTGCGGCTACCGCCGCTTCACGGGCAGCGGCCTTGTCCTCGGACTTCACGGCATCCTCAAGATCGAGGATGACCATATCGACCGGCAGCGTCCGCGCCTTGGCGACGGCACGGGGATTGGATGCTGGCAGGAAAAGCGCGGTGCGCGGCGCGAGAGGCATGCTGGTCATGGCGCCTCTCTATGCTAGCAATGCACCCGATTGCGAGGGGAGTCGGGGAAAATGGAACTCATTTCCGCGTTTCTGGTGGCGCTGGCGGTGCTGGTGCTGCTCTACATCATGTCCAGCGTGAAGATCGTGAACCAGGGTTATCAGTACACGATCGAGCATTTCGGTCGCTTCACGACGGTCGCCACCCCCGGCTTCAACTTCTACCCCGCATTCTTCTATCGCGTCGGCCGCAAGGTGAACATGATGGAGCAGGTGATAGATATTCCGGGCCAGGAAATCATCACCAAGGACAATGCGATGATCTCCACCGACGGGGTCGTCTTCTTCCAGGTGCTCGATGCCGCCAAGGCCGCCTATGAGGTATCCGACCTCTATGTCGCGCTGCTCCAGCTCACCACCACTAACCTGCGGACAGTGATGGGGTCGATGGACCTGGACGAGACGCTGTCGAAGCGCGACGAAATCAACGCGCGGCTGTTGTCGGTTGTCGACCATGCGACCACGCCCTGGGGCGTGAAGATCACCCGCGTCGAGATCAAGGACATCCGCCCGCCGGCTGACATTGTCAACGCAATGGGCCGCCAGATGAAGGCCGAGCGCGAAAAGCGCGCCAACATTCTCGAAGCCGAAGGCGCCCGCGCATCCGAAATCCTGCGTGCGGAAGGGCAGAAGGCCGCACGCATCCTCGAAGCGGAAGGCCGCCGCGAATCCGCCTTCCGTGACGCCGAAGCCCGAGAACGCGCCGCCGAGGCCGAGGCCAAGGCGACACAGCTCGTCTCCGATGCGATCGAGTCGGGCAGCGCGGCGTCGCTCAACTATTTCATCGCCCAGAAATATGTGGAAGCGGTGGGCAAATTCGCCACCTCGCCCAATGCCAAGACGATCCTCTTCCCGGTCGAGGCGACGCAGCTCATCGGCACGCTGGGCGGCATTGGCGAACTGGCCAAGGAGGCACTGTCGGGCAACGCGCCGACTCCGCCCGCCCCGCTGCGCCGACCGGGCCCGTTCGAGCAACAGGGCTGATCGCGCAATGGACTGGCTGCACCAGGCGGCAGTACTGTGGCTGATCGCGGGCGTCGCCTTCGCCATCGCCGAATTGCTGCTGCCGGGCGTCTATCTCGTCTTCTTCGCCGTGGCGGCTGTGCTTACCGGCACCATCGCGTTGCTTTTCCCGGCGCTTACGCTTGGCGGCCAGATGATCAGCTTCGCCGCATGGTCGCTTGCTGTCGTGCTGATCGGCAAGCGCTGGTATCGCGATTTTCCGGTTCCGAGCAGCGAACCGTTGCTGAATGACCGCGTGGCGCAGCTACTGGGCCAGACGGTCACCGTGACCATCGCGATCGAGGCCGGCGAAGGCCGCGTGCGGGTCGCGGATGGTGAATGGCCAGCGCGCGGTGCCGACGCGCCCGCCGGCGCCCGGGTACGGATCACCGGCGCCATGGGTGCCACTTTGCTGGTTGAGCCGGTAGCGACCCTTCCCCTTTCCTGATTATTCCCCTGAGGTAGAATTGATGCGTACTTCCCGTCGCGAAATGTTGCTTGGATCCGGCGCAGCGCTGGCCACCGGGCTGGTGGCCGCTACCGCGCGAGCCACCCCCGCCGAAACCCAGGCGCAGGGGCTAATCGACCGCACTGCCGAAGAAATGCTGCGACTGAATCCCGAAGGCGCGACGGCACTGGGCATCGACAAGGGGGAGCGCGAAGCCCTCAAGCATGCGCTCGGCGACCGGAGCCCAGGCGGCGTCGCAAAAATGGCCGCCCATCTCCGCGCCACGCTCGCTGATATCGATCGGATCGACGTGAACGCAGTCTCGCCGGACATGCGCGTCCATCTCGACGTCATCCAGACTGCCTACGCCAATGCGCTGAAGGGCATGGCTTTCCCCTATGGCGATGTCGCCGTGGGCAGCTGGCGGAACGCACCCTATGTCGTCGCGCAGAATGTCGGCGCCTATATCGACACGCCGCGCATGCTCGACAGCGATCACCAGATCGCGTCGCGCGAGGACGCAGAAGCCTATTGCGACCGGCTCGATTCCTATCCGGATCAGCTCGACGGCGAGACGGAACGACTGAAACAGGCAGCCGGCCTTGGCGTGATCGCGCCGGACTTCCTGCTCGACAAATGCCTCAAGCAGATTCGCATGGCACGCAGCGGCAACCCGGCGGGCTGGGACATCGTCACCTCCGTCGCCAATCGCAGTGCCGGCATGGGCGGCGATTATGGCCAGCGCGCCTGGCAGATTGCGACCGAGCGCGTTGCCCCCGCGCTCGACCGCCAGATCAAGGAACTCGAACGCCATCGCGCCCGCGCCACCCATGATGCGGGTGTGTGGAAGTTCAAGGACGGCGACGCCTATTATGCCTGGGCGCTGAGCGCCGGCACCACGACGACGATGACGCCCGACGAGGTCCACCAGATGGGCCTCGACCAGCTCCGCGCGCTGCAAGCCGAAATGGACGTGATCCTGAAAGCGCAGGGCTATAGCCAGGGTAGCGTTGGTGCCCGCATGCGCGCGCTTGCCAAGGATCCGCGTTTCGCCTTCCCGGAAACCGATGCAGGCCGCGCCGAGATCATCAAGATCCTGCAGGACAGCATCAACGACATGCGCGGCCGGATGCCGCAGGCATTCCACACGCTGGTGCCCGGCAATGTCGAGGTGAAGCGCATTCCGGCGGTGGAGGAAAGCGGCGCTGCGGGTGCCTATGGTGGCCCCGGCACGATCGACGGCAAGGTGCCAGGCCGGCTATGGATCAATCTGCGCTCGACCGGCATCTGGACGCGGTTCAGCCTGCCCGATCTTGCGTATCATGAGGCAATTCCCGGCCATGCCTGGCAGGGCGAATACACCTTCAAGATGCCGCTGATCCGCTCGATGCTGCAATTCAACGCCTATTCCGAAGGCTGGGCGCTCTATGCCGAGCAGCTTGCCGACGAATTGGGCGTCTATGCCGCCAATCCGGCGGCGAAGCTCGGCTATCTTCAGTCGCTGGGCTTCCGCGCCTGCCGGCTGGTTGTCGATACGGGCCTGCATGCCAAGCGCTGGACGCGCGAACAGGCAATCCAGTGGTTCGTGGAGACCAACGGCTCATCCGAGGATGAAGTGCAAGGCGAAGTCGATCGCTATTGCTCCTGGCCGGGTCAGGCCTGCGGCTACAAGGTCGGGCACAGCGAGATCAACCGCCTGCGGGGCCGCGCCAAGAACGCGCTGGGCGAGAAGTTCGACTTCCGCGCGTTCAACGATGCGCTGGTGCTGGGGGGCAATGTGCCGATGACCGTGCTGGGCCATATCGTCGACCGGCACATTGCTGCGCGGAAGGGGTAATAGCTTAATCCCCCTTCCGCTTGCGGGGGGACAGGGAAGGGGGCGACGTGGCGGCTCCCAGCTGGGCTTCCCCCTGGGCTCGGCATTCTCCCCTCCCCCATCCCCTCCCGCAAGCGGGAGGGGAGCGAAGACAGCGGCAGTCGGCCGATTTACGCCAGCAAGCGCACCTTCGGCGCCGCCGCGCGGACGCCCGGCTCGACATGGTCTTCGAACTGGGCGAAGTTTTCCACGAACAGGTCGACGAGCCTCGCCGCCGTCGCGTCGTAAGCATCCTTGTCCGCCCAGGTCTCACGCGGATCGAGAATACCCGAGTCGACACCCGGCACCGCCACCGGCACCTGGAAGCCGAAGAAGGGATCGACCCGGAACTCCGCCTGATTGAGGCTGCCGTCCAGCGCGGCGTTCAGCAACGCCCGGGTCGCCTTGATCGGCATCCGGTGGCCGACGCCGTACATGCCGCCGGTCCAGCCGGTATTGACCAGCCAGCATGCGACATTGCCTTCGGCGATCCGCTTCTTCAGCAGATTGCCATAGACCGACGGATGACGCGGCATGAACGGCGCGCCGAAACAGGTGGAGAAAGTCGCCTCAGGTTCGGTCACGCCGATTTCGGTACCTGCGACGCGCGCGGTGTAGCCCGACAGGAAATGATACATCGCCTGTTCGGGCGTCAGTCGGGCGATGGGCGGGAGCACGCCATATGCATCGGCCGTGAGGAAGATCATGTTGCGCGGCACCGGCCCGAGATTGCCCCGCGAGGCATTGGGGATGAAGTCGATCGGGTAGGAGCCACGGCTATTCTCGGCGAGGCTGGGATCGTCGAGGTCGAGCGCCCGCGTTTCCGGGTCCATAACGACATTTTCCAGCACGGTGCCGAACCGCTTGGTCGTTGCGAAGATTTCAGGTTCGGCTTCGGCCGAAAGGCGGATCATCTTGGCGTAGCAGCCGCCTTCGAAGTTGAAGACCGCGGTATCCGACCAGCCATGCTCGTCATCACCGATCAGCGTGCGGCTGGCATCTGCCGATAGCGTCGTCTTGCCGGTGCCCGACAGGCCGAAGAAAATAGCGGTGTCGCCCTGCGGACCGATATTGGCCGAACAATGCATCGGCATGATGCCATCCACCGGCAGCAGGTAATTTAGCAGCCCGAACACGCTCTTCTTCATCTCGCCGGCATAGGCAGTACCGCCGATCAGGATCAGCTTTTCGGTGAAATTGACAGCGATCACCGTCTCGCCGCGCGTGCCGTGGCGCGCGGGATCGGCGCGGAAGCTCGGCAGGTCGATGATCGTATAGTCGGGAACGAACCCGGCCAGAGCCTCCGTCTCCGGGCGGACCAGCATGGTGCGAATGAACAGGCTGTGCCACGCGAGTTCATTGATCACGCGCACCTGCACGCGATGCTCGGGCTGCGAGCCGCCATAAAGGTCCTGCACGAACAGCTCTTCGCGCTGACCCAGTTGGGCAAGGAAATCGGCCTTCAGTGCGGCGAAGTGCTCGGGCGTCATCGCCTGGTTGGTCTTGCCCCACCACACGGTCTGCTCGGTCTCGGCATCGCGAACGATGAACTTGTCCTTCGCCGATCGCCCGGTGTGCTTGCCGGTTGCGACGACGAGGGGGCCTTCGGCGGCGAGGCTGCCTTCGCCGCGCCGGATCGCATGTTCGACCAGCGGCGCAGTGATCAAATTCCAGTGGAGAGACGCCTTTGTCGCGATGCCCTGCGCATCGAGGCCATGGCGCGAAACACGATCAGTCACCCAAGTTCTCCTTTATCATTTTCCGCCGCTGTGACGGCCGGGCACCCGCATGCGCACGCATGTGGAGCAATATTATTGCCGCCCCCCTCGCACGCGCCCGTCGCGGGGGTCAATCCGGGTTAACGTTGTCAGTCGGTTGAGGCGGCACGAACTTTCGTCTAACGCTTGCAACGATGATCCAGAGCCAGGTTCGCGTCACCCGATGACCGCTACGATCGCGCTGGTCGACGACGACCGCAATATCCTCACCTCCGTCTCGATCGCGCTGCAGACCGAGGGGTTCCTGACACGAGTCTATTCGGACGGCGAAAGCGCGCTGAAGGCACTGATCGACAATCCGCCCGATCTGGCGGTGCTCGACATCAAGATGCCGAAGATGGACGGCCTCGAACTGCTCCGCCGCCTGCGCGAAAAGAGCATGATTCCGGTAATCTTCCTCACCAGCAAGGACGACGAGCTGGACGAAGCGCTGGGGCTGGCGATGGGTGCGGACGACTATATCGCCAAGCCCTTTTCACAGCGCCTGCTGATCGCCCGCATCCGCGCGATCCTGCGCCGGACCGAGCCGATGCAGCCCACCAGCGAGGGCGAACCCGCCGAGCCGGCCGAAGTCCTGGTACGCGGGCGGCTGACGATGGACCCCGCTCGCCACAAGGTCACCTGGGACGGCGCCAACGTCACGCTGACGGTCACCGAATTCCTGATCCTGGAGACGCTTGCCCAGCGCCCCGGCATCGTCAAGACGCGCAACCAGCTGATGGACGCGGCCTATCAAGACGACATCTATGTCGATGACCGCACCATCGACAGCCACATCAAGCGCGTCCGCCGCAAATTCCGGCAGGTCGATCTGGAATTTGATGCTATCGAGACGCTCTATGGCGCGGGCTACCGTTTTTCGGACGAATGACGAGCGCGACCTGGCGCTGCAATGGTCGGGCCGGGTCAGCCTCACGCCGCGCATTCTGGCGGTCAACATATTCGCGCTGGCGTTGCTGTGCGGCGGCTTCTTCTATCTGGACAGCTATCGCAGTCGCATCGTTGATAGTCGCGTGGAGCAAACCAGCCGCGAAGTACGGCTGATTGCGCAGGCGCTTGCCTCCGCCACCGACAAGCGCCGCGACCTGCTGGTGCTCAGCCTGGCGCGCGACATGGGCACGCGCATCCGCCTCTATGACGAAGACGGCAAGATGATCGCCGACAGCCGCGAACTCGGGCTGCGCAACGTCGTGCTGCGCGATCCTGACAAGGACCCCTGGGGGCAGACGGCCGCGCGCTTCCTCGATGCGGTGATCGACAAGGTGGCGGGTGCCGACCGCGCGCCGCTCTACCGCGAGCATAATCGCGACAAGGGATTCGACTGGCCCGATGTGCGTACCGCGCGCGACACCCATGCGGCCGCCGCGACCGTATGGCGCGCACCCGATCGCACGCCGGTCATCACGGCAGCCGCCCCTATCACGGGACTGGGCGTGGTGATGGCGACGTTCAACGCGCGCGATATTACCCAGACGGTGCGGCTGGAACGCTACCGGCTGGGCGTGGTGCTGGCGATCGTCTCGCTGGTGTCGGTGCTGCTGTCGCTGTTCCTCGCGCGCACCATCGTTCGCCCGCTGCGGCGGCTGGCGCGTGCGGCGATCCGGGTGCGGCTCGGCCGAGCGCGCGAAGTGGTCGTCCCCCGCCTGCCCGACCGGCGGGACGAAATCGGCATGCTCGCCCGTGCCCTATCCGACATGAGCCAGGCCCTCCGCGCGCGGATCGACGCGACCGAGGCCTTTGCCGCGGATGTGACGCACGAGCTGAAGAACCCCCTCGCCTCGTTGCGGTCCGCCGTCGAAGGGCTTTCCAACGTTAAAGATCCGGATCTGCGCACGCGGCTGCTCGACGTTGCACGCGACGATGTCCACCGGCTCGACCGGCTGATAACCGACATTTCGGAAGCATCGCGCCTCGACGCGCAGCTCAGCCGCGCCACTTTCGAGCCTTTCGACCTTGTCGGCATGCTCCGCGCCCTGGTCGAGCAACGTGCGACGCGCGGGCTGCCGGGCGACATCCGCCTGCGGTTCGACCAGACAGGCACCGAACCGATGCTGGTGCTCGGCGAACCGGCCCGGCTGGAACGGGTGTTCGAAAACCTGATCGAGAACGCCCTGTCCTTCTCGCCGCCTGGCGGGCTCGTCGCGCTTTCGGCCGAGCCGGTCGGCGGCACGCTGGAAGTGCGGGTGGAGGATGAAGGCCCCGGCGTCCCGGAGGAAGCGCGCGAGGCGATCTTCCGCCGCTTCCATTCGGTACGGCCGCAAACCGAGGCATTCGGCCAGCATTCGGGTCTGGGCCTTGCCATTGCCCGCACCATCGTCGAAGGCCATCAGGGGAGCATCCATGTGGAAGCGCGGGAGGATCGATTGAGCGGGGCTCGATTCGTAGTGCGACTGCCGATGGCGGTGTACGGCTGATGGCGGAATTCCGGGTACCGGATGTCTCTTCGGAGACACTGGGCGCAACCTGCGTTGCGTTTGACGGCGCTGCGGTGCTGATCGAGGGCCGCGCGGCAGACCGGACCGATCTGGCGCTGCGCCTGATCGATCGCGGCGGCGTGCTGGTGGCGGCGGAGCATTGCATCTGCCAGCGCCAGGGCAACGCGCTGTTCGCCACCGCGCCGGCGGGCACCGGCGGGAGTATCGAGCTGCCTGGCCTGGGCAGCATCACCGTACCGCATCAGGACCGCGTTGCCGTGCGTCTGTGCGTGACGCTGCTCGATCCAGAGCCGCAGCTCGCCACCCTGCTTCCCGTGCGCCGGATCGCCGGCGCCGAGCTCCCGCTGCTCGGCCTGCGCGCCAATGATATCGCCGCTGCTGCCAAGGCGCGGCTAGCGCTACAGCATTTCGCCCGATGAGCCGCCGTCGCCCCAAACAGATTCTGCTCGTCACCGGCATGTCCGGTGCGGGCAAGTCGACTGTGCTGCGCACGCTGGAAGATCTTGGCTGGGAAGTCGTCGACAACCTGCCACTGCTGCTGCTCAACCGCCTGCTCGATACCTCGCCCAGCGAAGGGGCCGAGCCGGATGACGAGCGCCCGCTGGCGATCGGCATCGGCGCGCAGACTCGCGGCTTCGACGCCGAAAGCATCGTTCGCCGAATCAAAAAGCTGCGCGAGGAACATGGCCATGATGTCGGCACGCTGTTCCTCGAATGCTCGGGCGCGGAGCTGGACCGCCGCTATTCGGAAACGCGCCGCCGCCATCCGCTGGCGCAGGACCGGCCGGCCGCCGACGGCATCGCCCAAGAACGCGAGTTGCTGAGCCCGCTGCGACGTTGGTCGAATCGGCTGATCGATACGACCGACATCACCGCCAACCAGCTCGCCCACACCATCCGCGCCACGTTCGGCCAGCAAGGCACGGGCAAGACGACACTGACCATCACATCCTTCGGCTTCTCCCGCGGCCTGCCACGCGATGCCGATCTGGTCCTCGACATGCGCTTCCTGCGCAATCCGCACTGGGATGCGGCGCTGCGGCCCGGCACGGGGCTCGACGCGGACGTTTCGGCCTATATCGCCGCCGACCCCGCCTACGACCAGGCGATGGCGCAGATCGAGGCGCTGCTGCTCCTGCTGCTGCCGCGCTATCAGGCCGAAGGAAAATCCTATGTTACTGTAGCGTTCGGCTGTACCGGCGGGCGGCACCGTTCGGTGCATGTCGCCGAACGGATGGCCCGCCGGTTGCGCGAAGAAGGATTTTCGCCCACGGTGACGCATCGAGACTTGCAGACCGCGCCACAGGACTCCCTGGAGGGGGCGCCGGTGTCCATGGCTAGGGGCGGAGAATAGAATGATCGGGCTGGTGCTCGTGACGCATGGACGACTCGCCGAGGAGTTCGTCGTCGCGATGGAACATGTAGTGGGGAAGCAGGAACAGATCGCGGCGATCTGCATCGGCCCCGAGGATGATATGGAAGGCCGCCGCGCCGACATCGATTCCGCCGTGCGGGCAGTCGATTCGGGCGAAGGCGTCATCATCCTCAGCGACCTGTTCGGCGGCACCCCGTCGAACCTCGCCATCTCGCTGATGAAGGCGGGCAAGGTCGAAGTGATCGCCGGCATCAGCCTGCCGATGCTCATCCGCCTGGGCAGCGCCCGCAAGACCATGTCGGTCACCGACGCCGTGCTCGCCGCGCGCGATGCAGGCCGCAAATACGTCACCGTCGCTTCCGAAATGCTGGGGCCGCCGAACGCATGAGCCGAATCAGCCGCACCGTCCTCATCGAAAACCGCCGGGGCCTCCACGCCCGCGCCAGCATGGCCCTGGTCACACTGGCCAGCGCCCAGCCGGTCGAGCTGACCGTGGAAAAAGACGGCAACACCGCACTCGGCACCTCGATCCTCGACCTGATGATGCTGGGCGCGGCCAAGGGCGACACGATCACGATCAGCGCCGAAGGCGAAGGCGCCGAAGCCGCCGTGCAGGCGGTGGTGGAACTGGTGGAAGCGCGGTTCAACGAGGAATAACGGCGGGAAGCCCTTCCCACTTACGCTCCCCTCCCGCTTGCGGGAGGGGTCGGGGGAGGGACTGACGCGGAAGAAGCGCTGCGACGTTCCATCCCCTCCCCTGGCCCCTCCCGCAAGCGGGAGGGGAACGCGCGCGGCGAGGGTTCCGCGCCCAGCTAGCCCCCGCCCCCATCCGGCCCTATACGGCCCCGATGCCACGCGAAATCACTGCCTTTTCCAACCCCCTCATCAAGCGCATCCGCAATCTGCGCGACAAGCGCCATCGCCGCGACGAGGGGCTGTTCCTCGCCGAGGGACTGCGCATCCTGACCGAGGCACGCGAGGCCGGGCGTATCCCCGACTATCTGTTCTACACCGCCGAAAGCGCCCGCCACCCGCTGGTCACGGCGCTCGTCACCGCCACCGAGGCACAGGGCGGCGAGGCGATCGAGACCAATGCCGACATCCTCTCGAAGCTCTCCGGCAAGGACAATCCGGGCGCGGTGGTCGGCGTGTACCCCGAGTTCGCACTGTCCCTCGACCAGATCGACCGCAGCGCCGCGCCGATCTGGCTGGTCGCGGAGCGCTTACGCGATCCCGGCAACCTCGGCACCATCCTGCGCACCGGCGACGCGGTTGGCGCCGGCGGGCTGATCCTGCTCGACGACTGCGTCGATCCCTTCTCGGTCGAGGCGGTGCGGGCGAGCATGGGCGCGCTGTTCACCGTCCCCGTCGCCCGCGCCCGCTGGGATGAGTTCGAGCCCTGGCTGCGCGCCGGCCCCGGCCAGCTCGTCGGCCTGAGCCTCGATACCGACCATGACTATCAGGCCCCGCGCTACGCCGCGCCGACCTTCCTGCTCACCGGCAACGAGGCGCAGGGCATGCCGCCGCACATGGAAGCCGCCTGCGACCTGCTGGTGAAGATCCCGATGCTGGGCAAAGCCGACAGCCTCAATGCGGCAGTGGCAACGGCGGTGATGGCCTATGAGGTGCGGAACCAGATACGGCGGGGGTGATGGGATGGGGGTGCCCCCGTTTCACCCCACTCCCCCTCACCCTTCCGCGCCTTCGGCGCTCCCTCTCTCTCCCACAGGGGAGAGGGAGCAGGACGCCATCTCTCCCTCTCCCCTGTGGGAGAGAGAAGGGGCCCGCTGCCGAATGCAGTGGGAAGGGTGAGGGGAACACGGGGCAAGCATTCGCTCCCGCCCTCCTCCTCCCCCTCCCCGCCGCCGCGCAACTCGTCGAGCCCACCCCGCCCGCGAGCAGCCCCGCGCCGAGACACCCCCGCTCTCCCCCGACGAACAGCGCCTCCTGGGCGACTGGCGCATCACCGGGATCGGGGGACACCCGACCCTCCCCGGCAACCATGCGCAGCTGAAACTGGAGGGGCTGCGGATCAGCGGCTATACCGGCTGCAAAGCGCTGGGCGGCTGCTGCACTGGAAGCAAAGGAAATGCGCTGGTGCTGGTGCAAGTGGTAGCGTATATTTCACCCGAAACTTCCGGGGGATAGCCGTCTTGAAATTCCCAACTCCGCCTAGAGTAATCTTTCTAATAACCTCAATCGCGCTTTTTATCGCCGCATCCAATCCCGTCGATCCGGATTACGGTTATTACACGCTGCTGAGGCTGATTGTGTCCGCATCATCTACTTGGACGTGCCTTTACCTATGGCATAGAAGCTGGCGCAATGTTTCAATTGGTTTCGGGTTTTTCGCACTTTTGTTCAACCCAGTCTTTCCAGTTCGTTTTCAACAGGACACATGGGCGCCAATTGATCTCTTAACTGGCGCAGCGTTTGCACTGACGTTTGCGCTAACGGGCAACAATCGCCTCGCAAAGTCCGCAAGACAAGCGCCAGCATTTATAAGGCGCAATCGCCGCAATCTTGCGGCCGGCGGGCTGCTCGCTCTCTCTGCTACATGCGCGCTTATCGGCTACGCGGTGATACAACGAGAAGCCGCGATAAGATCTACGGAAACGGCAGAAGCCGAATACAGAAAGCGAGAAACAGAAGGAAAGTACCAGGAGCACCTCTTGCGCGAAAGAGAAGAAGAACAAAAAGCTATTCAGCAAAAATTACACGGCATTGCTCGGGCAAAAATTCTTGCAGAACAAAACAAAATAGCGAGCGCAGCCGACATAGAGCTCGCAATTATATACGAAAACTCTACAGGCAATCAAATATAATCGCTTAATTCCTTGATACATAATAGATCATTTTATCAGCTAGCTGCGATAAACTCAATTGATAACAATAAGTCGCCTCCAATCAACCCTCTCGAACAAAGCGATGAGGAAGGGTACCAATATTGGAAATCTCACCATAAACCTGAAAGATATGGAACCAATAACCATCTACCCACGATTGCTGAGGTCGTCCGACAAGTACGAAAAAAACAAACACTGCGAGAAATTTCAGACCGATACAAAGCTTCGCGAGGAAGCGCCAGCAATTCGACAACTCCGATTTTTGAAGCTGGTGATAAGGAGCAACCTTACGAGTAGCCCCCTCACTCCGCCGCGGCCGCTTCCTCTGCCACATCGCCCCCATCCGGCGCCGGCAGTTCCGCCGTCGGCGCCCGCGCGATCACGTCGACCGTGTCGATCGCGTCCAGCGTGCTGTTGCCGATATCCACGTTGAGCGCCTGGAAGCGCCGCGCGGATACCATCACCCGGCCTTCGAAGCTCGCGACGAACTTGTTGTAATTCTCCACCGCGCTGTTCAGCCCGCCGCCGACGCGCTTTAGATGGCTCGCCGCCGTCGCCAGCCGCTCGTACAGTTCCTTGCCCAGCTTGCCGACTTCGCGGGCGTCCTCGGTCAGCTTCTGCTGGCGCCACATCGACGCAACTGTGCGGGCAAGCGGCAGGAAGGCCGAGGGGCCGGCGATGATCACCCGGTTGCGCGCCGCGCGCTCCCACAGCTCCATGTCCACTTCCAGCGCGCTCGACAGGAAATTGTCGCCGGGGATGTACATGATCACGAAGTCGGGCGCCTTTTCGAACTGCGCCCAATAGGCCTTGCGCGACAGCGCCTCGGCATGGGTGTTCATCGCCTTGGCGTGCGCCTTGAGCGCCGCCGCGCGCTCCTCGGCGCTGATCGCCTCGGCCGCCTGCAAATAGCCGTCGAGCACGCACTTCACGTCGACGATCAATTGCTGGTCGCCCGGCAAGCGGATGATGAAGTCCGGCCGCAGCATGCCGTCCTCAGTGGTGACCGAGACTTCGGACGCGAAATCGACATGGCCGGACAGCCCGGCGATCTCGATCAGGTTGCGGAACTGCTGCTCGCCCCAGCGGCCGCGCGTCTTGGGCGCGGCGCGCAGGGCATTGACCAGCTTGGAGGTTTCCGCGCGCGTCTCGCCCAGGCTGGCATGGACGGCGCTGATCGCCTCGCGGAGCTGGCCATAGCTGTCGCTGCGATCCTTCTCGACCCGCTGCAGACCTTCCTCATAGCGCTTGAGGGTGGTGTCGATCGGCTGGAGCAGCGTGCGCAGCCGCTCCTCATTCTTCTCGCCAGCCTGGTGGAAGCGCGCCTCGGCACGTTCGAGAAAGGCCCGCTGGGTTTCGTCGAGCATCTTGGCGGCGGTTTCGCGGAACTGGCCGGACATCGCCTCCCGCGCGTTGATGAACTCGGCGAGCCGCTCCTCGAACGCGCCGGCCTTGGCCTTGAGCTCGGCCAGCTCGATGCGGGCGGCGTCACGCTCGTCGCGCAGCAGCGCCACTTCCTCGCGCAGTTCGGGGATCTGGTGGGCGCGCTCCTCGGCCATGGCAAGATCGGTGATGGCGGCCTTGAAATCCGCCTCCCGCCGCGCGCTCTCCGCCCGCGCCTCTGCCGTGCCACGGGCACCGAGCAGCCAGCCGAGTACCACGCCGGCGACAAGGGCAACGATCACGAAAACGATGAGCAACGGGTTCAAATCACGCCTCCAGAACAGAAGGCGAACCTATCGCGCGGGGGGATTTCCCGCAAGGGTGGGCGGGCTCGGTTGGGCTTGGCTTGGGTGGATCTGGTAGCCGGTCGGGGGATGGGTTCACGCTGAGAAGAACTATGCGCGCAAAGGCGCAGAGAGCGCAGAGTAGAATAAGAAAAGGATGTTCACGCGGAGGCGCGGAGACGCGGAGGTTTCACGCCATGCTGCGGCGTCAGCCGCTTTTCAGGTCGCAACCGCTGCGGTAATCGAATGGAAAATAGCCGCTACGCGGCAGAAAAATTCTTCTCCGCGTCTCCGCGCCTCTGCGGGAAACGAAAAGCCCCGGCCCTCAGGCGGCGCTGCGACGGGCCTTGTTGAGCTTCTTCATCAGCATGTCGCGCTTCAGCCGCGACAGGTGATCGAGGAACACGATGCCTTGCAGATGATCCATCTCGTGCTGGATGCAGGTCGCGAGCAGGCCTTCGAAGACTTCGTCATGCGCCGCGCCATTCTCGTCGAGCCACTTTACGCGGCAGCGCGCGGGGCGTTCGACATCGGCATATTGGTCCGGCACCGACAGGCAGCCTTCGGTATAGACCGACTGGTCCTCCGACGGCTCCAGAATTTCGGGATTGATGAAGACGCGCGGGTGCCGGACCGGCTTGCCCTCCTCGTCCTCTTCCTCCTGCAGATCCATCACGATCAGGCGCTTCGCCACGCCGACCTGGATGGCGGCCAGGCCGATGCCGGGCGCGTCGTACATCGTGTCGAACATGTCGCCGATCAGCGCACACAAATCATCGTCCACCGTCTCCACAGGTTCGGAGACAAGGCGCAGACGCGGATCGGGTACTTCGACGATGGGGAGGATGGCCATCCCCCAAATTTAGGAGCGCGCTCCCGCAGCGTCAAGCAACCGGCCGCCGCGCGCGGAGCGCCTGGGCCAGCGTGCCCTCGTCGAGATAGTCGAGCTCGCCCCCCACCGGCAGGCCGTGGGCAAGCTGCGTCACCCGCACCGGGAACGCCTCCAGCCGTTCGGAAACATAGTGGGCGGTGGTCTGGCCCTCCAGCGTGGCGTTCATCGCCAGCACAACTTCGTCGATGCCGCCCTGCCCCACCCGGCGGACGAGTGCGTCGATCCGCAGATCCTCCGGCCGCACGCCGTCCAGCGCCGAGAGCCGCCCGCCCAGCACATGGAAGCGGCCGGGGAATAGCCGCGCACGGTCGAGCGCCCAGAGGTCCGCCACTTCCTCCACCACGCACAGCGAACGATCGTCGCGGCGCGGATCAGCGCAGATCGCGCAAGGATCGCTGGTATCGACATTGCCGCAGGTGCGGCACGTCGTCAGCCGCTGACTGACCGCCGACAGGGCGGAGAGCAGCGGGTCGAGCGCCGTCTCCCGCTTTTTCAGCAGGTGCAGCACGGCGCGGCGGGCCGATCGCGGGCCGAATCCGGGCAGCCGCGACAAGGCCTGGGTGAGCGCTTCGATTTCGGGAGACGCCATGAATGCAGACATAGGGGCTTGCGCCCGGCCCTGCCAAGCGGTTGAGGGGACATATGCGCATCGTCTTCATGGGAACACCCGATTTCGCCGTGCCGGTGCTCGACGCGCTGGTCGCCGCCGGGCACGAGATCGTCGCCGCCTATAGCCAGCCGCCGCGCCCCGGCGGGCGGCGCGGCAAGGCGCTGACGCCCTCGCCGGTCCATGCTCGTGCCGAGACACTGGGGATCGCAGTGCGCACGCCGCTCAGCCTGAAGGGCGCTGAGGAGCAGGCCGATTTCGCGGCGCTGGAGGCCGATGTCGCGGTGGTCGCCGCCTATGGCCTGATCCTGCCGCGCGCGGTGCTGGATGCGCCACGTCTCGGCTGCCTGAACGTCCATGGTTCGCTGCTGCCGCGCTGGCGGGGCGCGGCGCCGATCGAGCGGGCGATCCTGGCCGGCGACGCGGAAACGGGCGTGGGGATCATGGAGATGGAGGCCGGGCTGGATACCGGCCCGGTGCGACTGGAGGGGCGCACGCCGATCGATCGCAAGACCGCCGGCGAATTGCGGGCCGAACTCAGCGAGCTGGGCGCGCGGCTGATGGTGCAGGTGCTCGCCGATTTCGATGCGCATCCGGCGGTACCGCAGCCGGACGAGGGCATCACCTATGCCGCGAAGATCGACAAGGCGGAGGCGCGGCTGGACTTCACCCGCAGCGCGATCGAGGTCGAGCGGGCGGTGCGCGCGCTCAACCCGGCGCCGGGCGCCTTTTTCGAGTTGGGTGGCGAGCGGTTCCGGGTCCATGCCGCCGATCTGGTGGACGCCACCGGACCAGCGGGCACGGTGGGGGAAGAACTGCTGATCCATTGCAGCGAAGGCGCGATTCGCCCGACGCTCATCCAGCGCGCCGGACGCGGGGCGATGGCTGTCGGCGAGCTGCTGCGCGGTTTCCCGATTCCAGCGGGAACACAGCTTTGACGCGCTTTGCCCTGACCGTGGAGTTTGACGGCCGCCCGTTCATGGGCTGGCAGCGGCAGGATCACGGCCCCAGCGTGCAGCAGGCGATCGAGGACGCAGCCTATGCTGTGACCGGCGAGGATGTGGTCGTCCATGCCGCCGGCCGCACCGACGCGGGGGTGCATGGCCTCGGCATGCGGGCGCATCTCGATATCGCCAAGCCGATCGCGCCGTTCCGGCTGATGGAAGCGCTCAACGCGCGCCTGCGGCCCGATCCGGTGGCGATCCTGTCGTGTGAGGAAGTCGCGGATGACTGGCACGCGCGATTCTCGTGCCTTGGCCGGCACTATGAATATCGTATCGTAACGCGGCGGGCGCCACTCACCTGGGAAAAAGGGCTAGCCTGGCGCGTGGTCGGCCCGCTCGACGTGGCGACGATGCAGGCGGCGGCGGGGCATCTCGTCGGACGGCATGACTTCACCACGTTTCGCTCGGCGCATTGCCAGGCGGAAAGCCCGGTGCGAACGCTTGATCGGCTAGACGTGGTAGCGGAAGGCGAGCGGATCAGCGTGTTCGCTTCTGCCCGGTCGTTCCTGCACCATCAGGTACGGTCGATGGTCGGATGCCTCGCGCTGGTCGGTCAGGGAAGATGGTCAGTGGAGGATGTACGGGACGCGCTGGCTGCGCAGGACCGGACCAAGCTGGGCCTCAATGCGCCACCCGACGGACTGTTCTTTCTACGGGCAGATTATCCGGCGTAGTGGGCTCGACATGAAGGGGAGTGTCTGCCCGGTGCGGCTGGTTCGCGAATACGTCGCCAGCCGCCCTCTGGGGTCTATGGTTTAGCGCGAAGCAGTGCGCTGGGCAGAATCGAGATAACGGAGGCCCGTCTGGGCGATTTCGTGCGACCCGCGCCAATGGTTGGTCGAAACCTGCATCTGTTCGTCGGGCTGCGCCAGCACCTGACGATAGAGGGCACGCGCCTCGTCGCGACGGCCGGTGGCATAATAGACAGCGGCAAGGTTAAGCTTCACTTCGGGACGGCCGGGGTTCACCTGCATTTCCGAGACGAGGGTCTTTTCGGCCTGCGGGAAGGCGCCGGTGAGGATCTGCCTCGCCGCCATCGGCCCATCCTGTGCAGCAGCCGGGGTAGCCATCAGCATCAGCGGCGCAGCGGCCGCGACCACAAGTTCGATACGCATCGCAATCTCCTAGATCGTGTTACACCAGCCTTGCATTTTCATGTCACTGGAATGACTATTTTGTGACACTTTGGTTGCAGGCTCGCAACCCCGGAAATCTGCATATGCGAAAAAAAGGGCGGCCCCTTTCGGGACCGCCCTTTGCTTCACGTTCCGACGGCCGAAGCGCGATCAGAAATCGTTGCGATACTGCTCGTTGCCGATGAAGCCGAGCTTGGTCACGTTCGCGCGCTTGATGATCGCAAGCACGCGGTCGACCACGTCGTAGCGGGCCTGCGGATCGGGCTGGAAGTGCAGCTCCGGCTCCGGCGACTTGGTCAGCGATGCGTCCAGATACTGGCGCAGCGTCACATCGTCGATCGGCATGCTGTTCCAGTACACATTACCCTGCGGGTCGATGTATACCTTGTTCTTGTCCGGCTCGACCACGTTCTGCGGCGTGTTGTTCGGCTGGGGCAGGTCGACCTTCACCGCGTGGGTTTGGACCGGGATGGTGATGATGAACATGATGAGGAGCACGAGCATGACGTCGATAAGCGGCGTCGTGTTCATCTCCATCATCGGTTCGCCGTCGTCGCGGCCACCGCTCATTGCCATTTCAGTAACTCCCTAAACGGTGCCGGTCACAGCCGGGTCGTCGTCGAACCGGGTTCCGGTTCCGAGATGAAGCCGACCTTCACGAACCCTGCCATCTGCATCGTGTAGATGGTGCCGCCGATGCACTTGTAGGGCGTGTTGATGTCGCCACGGATGTGCACTTCGGGAAGTTCGAGGCCGGCAGCATTCGGACCGCCCTGGCGCTCGATCTCCGCCTTCAGCTTCGCAACTGCCTTGTCGAGCAGTTCGCCATGGTTGACGCGCGTCATGCCCCAATAGACCTCGCAGCCATCCGGACCCGACTTGACCGAGAGCGAAACGTTCTCGGGCTTGGTGACCGTCGGCTCGAACTGCACCTTGGGAAGCGTGAGGTTGACCGTCTGGATCACAACGGGAACGGCGATGAGGAAGATGATCAGGAGCACCAGCATCACGTCCACGAGGGGCGTGGTGTTGATGTCCGACATCGGGGTGTCGTCGCCACCGCTGCCTGTGCTAATCGCCATTGGGCGCTATCCTATCCTTCTTGTTCGCCGGGCCGGGAGGACCGGCGGCGGGGCTGCGCGATCCCGGCAGCCCCGCGCCTCAGTCGTTACGAGCGCGGAGTCTGGACACCGCCCGCCTGACCGGCGGTGGTGGTCGCCGGCTTGGCAGCGGCAGCGGCCGGAGCCTTCTTCACCGCAGCGGCAGCGGGCTTCACCTTGCCTTCCGAAGCCAGGTAGCCGAGCACGTCGTTCGAGAAGGCGTTGAGGCCTTCCGCGATCGCCTTGTTGCGGCGCTGCAGGAAGTTGTAGGCGAGCACGGCCGGAACGGCCACGACGAGCCCCAGCGCGGTCATGATCAGCGCTTCACCGACCGGGCCGGCGACGGCGTCGATCGAAGCCTGACCCTGCGCACCGATCTTGATGAGCGCGCGGTAGATACCGATAACCGTACCGAACAGACCGATGAACGGCGCAGTAGCACCGACGGTCGCGAGGAAGGCCAGGCCGCCGTTCAGCGCCGAGTTGATCGACGCTTCCGAACGCGCCAGCGAGCCGTGCAGCCAGTCATGCGCTTCGACCGGATCGGTCAGCAGCTTGTGGTGATCCTGGGCTTCCAGGCCGTCATCGACGATCTGGCGATAGGCCGAGTTCTTCTCGAGCTTCGCAGCGCCTTCACGCAGGCTGGTGCTGCTCCAGAAGCTTGCGCGGACGCGCTTCGCCTGGTTGATGATCTTCTGCTGCTCGAAGATCTTGGTGAAGAAGATGTAGAGCGACACGAACAGCATCAGCACCAGAATGCTGAAAACCGTCTGCGAAATAAGGCCACCTTCCTTCAGCGCCGGAATGAGGCCGTACGGATTGTCGCCCTTGGCTGCGGTAGCGCCGGCAGCGAGAATGGTCGTGAGCATTGGTCGATTCTTTCCCTTGCAAGAATATCTGTCACGGCTGACCCGAGGCCAACCAGGTTGGCCTTATTGATCCTGGAGACGCCAGGTGAAGGTGAGCGCCTTGCGGCCACCCGGGGTCGGGTGTCCGGCCTGGTCGAGTGCCGGGGAATAACGCCCACGGCGGGTAACCAGACGGCAGGTCGCTTCATCCAGCGCACGCGAACCGGACGACTTGGTCACCGAGCAATCGGCGATACGGCCATCGGCAGTGATCTGGAACGCGATACCCACGCTGCCCTGCTCGCCAGCGCGCTGCGCCGACGGCGGATAGTCATCCGGCGTAACCCACGACGACGGATTGCCCTTGGCAGCCGCAGCCTTGCTGATCACCGGAGCGGCAGGCGCCGGCGGAGCAGGAGGAGCAGGCGGTGCCGGCGGCGAAATCGGCGGCGCGGGCGGAATAACCGGCGTGGTCGGGATCGGCGGCGCAGGCGACACCGTCTGCACGATGGCCGGCGGCACCACGACCTGCGTCGGGGGCGGCGGCACCGGCGTATCCGGCGGCGGCGGCGGCGGCGGAATCTCTTCCGGCGGGGGCGGCGGCTCTTCGACCTCGAAGGTCTTCAGCTCTTCCGCCTTTTTCTTGATGTATTGGTATGCCAGACCTGTGACGAAGGCATAACCCATGCCAGCGACGATGATCGCGACCATAACGATCGCGACGACGCGGCTGCCACTTACATTACGGTCAGCGTAAGCCATTCGGCAACGTCACTCCCTCTAATCCTGCATGCGACCCTGGACGGCTGGCTGCCGCGCACAAGTCCGCCCGCCGTGAATCGCAGATGCGTCCTCTTCGGCGAGAGCGCCGAGTCTGTATCGTGGGCATCCGAACGACGCAAACTCTTTGTCGGACGAATTGGTCCTACAAGCGGACCATGGCAGAATTATTTCTGTATAACCACAGCGCAATCGGCTAACGGCGGCGCCATGAAGCGCCTCCTCCCCATGGTCTTTTGTTGCGTGGCGGCCCTGCCGGCGGCCGCGCAAATCCCGCAAAACCGCCAGGAATCCCCGGCTGTCTTACCAACCTATGTCACGGTCGCCACGGCTGTCGCGAGTGCCCCGTTCGTGATCGACGCGCGCATTGCCGATGTGATCAAAATCAAGGACAGCGATGCTGCCGGACTGGCCCCGGGACGGGCTCGCCTCTACGTTCAGGCCGATGTTCTGGCACTGATTCGCGGCGCGCATCCGCTGCCCGCGCAGATCAGCTACCTTGCAGAAGTGCCGCTCGATTCTCGCGGCAAGGTACCCAAGCTGAAGAAGCAGCGCGTGCTACTTTTCGCGCGCGACGTCGCGGGACAGCCCGGGCAGGTGCAGCTCACCGGGCTCGACCGCCAGTTCGCCTGGTCGGCGCTGCTCGACGAGCGCGTGCGCACGATCGTGCGTGACCTTCTGGCCGCCAATGCGCCGCCGGCCGTCACGGGTGTGGGCAATGCTTTCCATGTCCCCGGCACGCTGCCCGGCGAAGGCGAGACCCAGGTGTTTCTGAAAACGTCCACGGGCGCGCCCATTTCGCTGCAAATCCTGCGCCGCCCGGGCGAACAGACGCGCTGGGCAGTGTCGCTGGGCGATATCGTCGACAATGCCGCCGGTGCCCCGGCGCATGACACGCTGCTCTGGTATCGTCTGGCCTGCGGGCTGCCGCGTACCCTGCCCGACGATGCAGTCGCGTCCGAAGAGCAGGAAAACGCTGCCGCCGCGCGCGAGGACTATGCGCTGGTGCTGCGCGACCTGGGGCCGTGCAGCTGATACCCCTTGCGGCGGGCGGGGCCAAAGCGCCCTGCCCGTCCGTCAGCGGCGGTGCCGCACGAGCCGGATGCCGATCGATTCGCCTTGTTCGGCAATCGCCAGCTTCACGATCCGCACCTCGACGCGGCGCACACGCGAATCGGAGATGAAGAGCGTTTCGCAGATGTGGTCGGCCACAGCCTCGATCAGCGTAAAATGCACGTCCTTGGGCAGCGCGTCGGTGGCGGCGTGCTTCAGATCGATATAGCTTTTGGACGCGCTGAGCGGCGTATCCGGCGCGAATCGCTTAGGAAGGTCGAGGTCGGCCGTCACCGAAATACGGAGCGGCTGCGGCAGATGCGTCTCCTCGGAATAGACGCCGGTCAGAACGTCCACTTCCAGGTCGTGAACCTGAAGCTGCAATAGGTCGGGCAATCAACGGACCTTTCGAAAAACTGGCGCGCGCCATAGCAGATGCGGCGGCGGGCGAAAGCCCGGTGCATGCGGCGCACCGCACCCGCAGCAATTTGCACTTGCACCGCGCCGCCGGGACGGTACAGCGCCCCGCCCCTTGCAACTGGTGCCGGGGACACAGGGTGAAAGGCCCAGGCGTGGACAAGATGGTGCCGCTCTCTTCGGTGGATCCGCTCGCGGTCGAGGCATTGCTCGATCGCGCGTTCGGCGTCGACCGGCACCAGCGAACGGCCTATCGCGTGCGCAGCGGGACTCTGCCGATTGCGGGCTTGAGCTTTGCGCGGTTGGGCGAAGACGACAGCCTTTCAGGGGTCATACAGGCCTGGCCGGTCGAACTCGTCTGCGACCGGGGCGGCGCCGCGCCTATGGTGATGGTCGGCCCGGTGGCGGTGGAACCCAGGCTGCAGCAGGGCGGCATCGGCCGCGCGCTCATGGAACGCCTCCTCGCTGCCCTGCCCAGCTCCGCCGATCCCGGCGCCGATGCCGCGATGCTGATAGGCGATCCGGAATATTATGGCCGCTTCTTCGGCTTCACGGCCGATCGAACGGCCGGCTGGCGCCTGCCCGGGCCTTTCGAGCCGCGCCGTTTGCTCGCGCGCGGCGATGCGGTGCCCGAAGGCAGCGGCATGATAGGGCCACGACTGCGCCAGGCAGCCTGACCACCGCGCCCTAGGGATTTCGCCGGCTTCGACAAAGGCTGCGGTTCCGGTCTAAGGGGTTTGCCATGCCGATGACGCCCCCGCCCGATTTCGCCAGCCTCTCGCTCGCCGAGATTGCCCGGCTCGCCGAGGCGAATCGCCTGCCGCCCGTCGAAAGCTGGAACCCGGCGCATTGCGGAGACAGCGAGATGCGAATCGCCCGCGACGGTACCTGGTATCATCAGGGCGCGCCGATCAACCGGCCCGCGATGGTACGGCTGTTTTCCACCATTTTGCGGCGCGAAGCCGATGGCCGCCATGTCCTCGTCACGCCGGTCGAAAAGCTGGACATTGCCGTCGAGGACGCGCCGTTCCTGGCAGTGGAACTCAAGGTGGAAGGCGAAGGCGCCCAGGCGCGGCTCGCCTTCCGGCTCAATACCGAAGAGCTGGTGGTCGCGGGGCCGGAGCATGGTCTGCGCTTCGAATCGCGCGAAGATGGACCACACCCCTATCTGCACGTCCGCGGCGGCCTGGAGGCGCTGGTTACGCGCGCCGCCTATTACGAGCTTGCCCATATGGCGCTGTCGAATGGATCGACTCCGCCGGGCGTGTGGAGCAATGGCGCCTTCTTTCCGCTGGAGCCGGATGCATGACCCTGGCCGAACGGCTGCGGACAGCGCTGGCGACGGAACATGCGGTGGCACCGATCCTGTTGCCGGGCGATCATTATGATTTCGATCCCGATGCGGAAACCCGGCCCGCCGCCGTGTTGGTCGCCGTTACCGACCGTGCCGAACCGGGGGTGATCCTCACCCAGCGCAATCCCAATCTGCGCCGCCACGCCGGGCAAATCGCCTTTCCCGGCGGCCGCATCGATCCCGAGGACAGCGGCCCTGTCGCCGCCGCCCTGCGCGAAGCGGAGGAGGAAATCGCCCTGCCCTGGCGTACCGTCGACGTGATCGGCACGGTCGAGCATTATCGCACCGTCACCGGCTATCAGGTGACGCCGGTAATCGGCGTCGTGCCGCCCGACCTGCCGCTCGTGCCCTCCGAAGCCGAAGTCGCCGACGTGTTCGAGGCCCCGCTTGCCTTTCTGCTCGACGCCGCCAACCATGCCGAACGCACTGCCTTCTACCAGGACCGCGAACGGCGCTATTACGAGATATTGTGGAACGAGCGGAGAATCTGGGGCGCGACGGCAGCGATGCTGGTCAATCTTTCGCGGCGGTTGCAGTGGCAGCCATGATCCTGCCCGATGCCGAATGGTGCCGCCGCGACGGGCTGGCGCAGCTGACTAAGGTGCTGGGCGCGGAGGATGGTGACGCGCGCTTCGTAGGCGGCGCGGTGCGCGACACGCTGCTGGGGCTGACAGTGGCGGATATCGACCTGGCCACCCGGCTCACCCCCGAAACCGTGATCGCCCGCCTCCGCACCGCCGGTATTCGCGCGGTGCCGACCGGTATCGAGCATGGTACCGTGACTGCCGTGCTGGACAGCGGTCCGGTCGAAATAACGACGCTGCGCCGCGATGTTTCTACCGACGGGCGGCGCGCGACCGTAACCTTCACCGATGACTGGCGCGAAGACGCGGCGCGGCGCGATTTCACGATGAACGCGCTCTATGCCGATCCCTTGTCGGGCACGCTCTACGACTATTTCGGCGGCCTCGACGATCTGGCGGCGCGCCGGGTGCGGTTCATCGGCGACCCGCTCCGCCGCATTGCCGAGGATCATCTGCGCATCCTGCGCTTCTTTCGCTTCCTCGCCCGGTTCGGCGACGCGCCCGATCCCGCCGGGCTCGACGCCTGCACAGCCCGCGCGCGCGACCTGATGGCGCTCAGCCGCGAACGGATCCGCGACGAACTGCTGAAGCTGCTCGTTGCGCGCGATGCGGTTAGGGTGGTCGGGCTGATGCTGGAACGCGGCATTTTCGCGCCCGTGCTACCCGAGATCACCGATGCCGACCTGCTTGCCCGCCTCGCAGCGCGCGAGACGGCGACGGGCACGGCGGCAGACCCGATCCGCCGGCTGGCCTCGCTGCTGCCACGCGATGCGATGCTGGGCGAGACGATCGGCGCCCGGCTCAAGCTTTCAAACGCGCAGCGCAAGCGGCTGGTGCTGGCACTGATGCCCTATCAGGGCGAGCCGATCCGCGCGCTTGCCTATCGCATCGGCGTGGCCGAGGCAGTCGATCGGCTGCTGCTGTCCGATGCCGATCCTGCGCGTCTGGGCGAACTGGAGGCATGGACGGTCCCGACGCTGCCGATCAGCGGCGGCGTGCTGGTCGAACGGGGGCTGGCGCGCGGACCCGACGTGGCGCGCGCGCTCCGCGCTGTCGAGGATCAGTGGATTGCGGAGAGCTTCCCCGATGCCGCCCGAGCCGACGCCATCGCCGACACGATCGTCGCTCAGATGCTGGGCACGCCGATCAGCGAAAAGGCCTCGTCCGCCGGCACCGGCCGCGAATAGAGAAAGCCCTGGCCGAAGGTGCACCCCAGCGCAGCGAGTGTCTGGGCGAGCTCGTTGGTTTCGATGCCCTCTGCCGTGGTGCGCATGCCCAGCGCCTGGGCGAGGCTGAGGATCGCCCGGACGATGGCGATCTTGTCGCGGTCGGCCAGCATGCCGGTCACGAAACTGCGGTCGATCTTCAAAATGTCGATCGGCAGCTTCTGCAGATAGGCAAGGTTGGAATAACCGGTACCGAAATCGTCCATCGCCAGCGTGGTGCCCAGATCCTTCAGGGCCTTCATCGTCTGGGCGATGCGATCCGGATCGGTGACGATCGCGCTTTCGGTCAGCTCCAGCGTAAAGCGGTCGCCAGACAGCCGATGGGCGTCGAGCGCGGCCTTAACCATCGCCGGGATCTGGTCGCGCTGGAGCTGGATCGCGGAAAGATTGACGGCCACGCGAATCCCGCAGTCACCGCCGGCCTGCGCATCCCAGCCGGCCAGCGTACGCGCCGCCTCTTCCATCGCCCAGCGGCCGAGCGGCAGGATCAGCCCCGATTCCTCGGCAACGGGGATGAATTCGTCGGGGGACACCCGCACGCCATGTTCGTTGGTCCAGCGGGCAAGCGCCTCGAACGATACGATCCGCCCCGTCGCCAGGTCGCAGATCGGCTGGTAGCACAAGGTGAGCCCGCCATTCTCGATCGCGCGACGCAGTTCGGTTTCGATCGCGAATTGCTCGCGCGCCAGATCGAAGGCGCGGGTGTGATAGATTTCGGTACGGCCGCTTTTCTTGGCCCGTTTCACCGCGAACTGGGCGTTACGGATCAGGTCTTCGGGATCGCCATCGGCATCGGCCCCCAGCGCAATGCCGACCGAGCAATCTACGCGAATCTCGAAGTCCGATAGCCTGAACGGATTGCCGAGAGCAGCGTGTATCCGCTTGGCGACATGCAGCGCGTCGTTCGTGCCGTCGTCGAGCACCATCAGCACGCCGAATTCATCGCCCCCCATCCGGGCGAGGACATCGCGGCTGCGGAGCGCCCCCTTCAACCGGCGCGCCACCGAAATCAACAGTTCGTCGCCAGCCAGACCACCGGCACAGGCATTGACACGGCTGAACCGGTCGAGATTGATCACCAGCACGGCATGGCGCGCGGCATCATCGGGGCCGATACGATTTTCTATTTCGTCGGAAAAGCCGGCGCGATTGGGCAGTCCGGTAAGGCTGTCGGTCGCCATTTCGCGGCGAAGGCTGTGCTCGGTCCGCAGCTCAGAGGTCTGGTCGACCAGCGTAACGAGGCAGCGACCGGTGCCGCGCGAGCTCGGCCGCCGCGCGATCATCACCCGGAAATGACGGCTGTCGACTTCATCCCCGAACTGCCAGGCGATTTCGCACTGGGTTTCGTCCGAGCCGAGGAACTTGCGAATGCGGCTGCCCAGCAAGCGGATCAGCGGTGATTCGGCAGGCGTAACGCCCAGGCCTGCGGTCCGGAAGGCGCGATTGAGCGCCTCGAAATGCAGCGCCTCCCCCTCCAGCGACACGACTGCGCACGGCACCGGCAACAGATCGAGCACCGCGCCATAAGCCCTTGGGCCATGGCTATTATCCGGCATCGTCGAGGAACTGCACTCCTCAACGCGCCTGGGAACCGGCCGGGGCCTCAGAAACGGCATCACGATCCGGGTGCTAACCCGAATTGGTTAAAGCCGACTGAAGCAACGCGCTTCTCGGACTCGACCGTTCAAAATTGACCGGTCAGACTTATCAGTTCAAAACTGATTATCGCGGGGAAAGCCGGTAGGCGGCATCCGCCCCGCAGCACCCCGCGCGGCGCGCCACAGCGTAAGGTCGGTTTCAGAGCGATAGCGTTCCTGCTCTCCGCCCATCCGCCAGCGCAGCCCCTCGGCCTGCGCGAAGGTAACGACGTCGGACAGGCCACCATCGCGGTAGCGTTGCAACTGCACGCCCTGACCGCGGGCCATTTCCGCCACTTCGGAAAGCGGAAAGACCAGCATCTTGCGGTTGTCGCCGACCACCGCGACCATGTCGTGCTCGGCGGCAATCGGCCGCACGCGCTTCAACTGGGCGCCGGCGCGCGGTGTCACCACCTGCTTGCCCTTGCGCGTTTCGGCGAGGACATCCTGGCTGGCCACCACGAAACCACGCCCGTCGCTGGCTGCCACGAGCAGCTTGGCGGCCGCGCTCGCCGGCAACAGGGCGACGATCTGCCGCTCCGCCTCCAGGTCGATCAGCAGCCGCACCGGCTCGCCAAAGCCGCGGCCGCCTGGCAGCTTGTCGGCCGCCAGCGTGTAGAAACGGCCATTGTCGGCGGCGAGCAGCAGCTTGTCGGTCGTCTGGGCGTGGAAGGCGAGGAACGGGCCGTCGCCTTCCTTGAACTTCATCGCCTCGCCGCTGGTATCCTCGACATGGCCCTTCATCGCGCGGATCCAGCCGCGCTGCGAGAGGATGACGGTGATCGGCTCGCGCTCGATCATCGCCTCCAGCGGAATTTCGCGCGTCGGCGCCGCTTCGATGATCGCAGTACGGCGTGCCCCCAGCGGGGTATCCTGCCCGTAGCGGGTGATCATCTTGCCGAGCGCGCGCTTCATCCAGGTGCGCTGGCGCGCGTCGGAGGAAAGCAGCGTCTCCAGCTCGGCCTGTTCCTTTTCCAGCCCTTCCTGCTCGCGCCGCAGCTCCATTTCCTCAAGCTTGCGCAAGCTGCGCAGCCGCATGTTGAGGATCGCCTCGGCCTGGCGGTCGGTCAGGTCGAACTCGGCCATCATCACCGGCTTGGGCTCGTCCTCGGTGCGGATGATCTCGATCACGCGATCGAGGTTGAGATAGGCGACGATATAGCCGCGCAGCAGCTCCAGCCGATCGGCGATCTTGCCGAGCCGGTGCTCGGACTTGCGGCGCAGCACGACGAACTGATGCTCGACCCAAGCGGAAAGCGCCTCGGCCAGGCTCATCACCCGCGGCGTGCGGTTCTTGTCGAGCACGTTGAGGTTGAGCGGCACCCGCACTTCCAGATCGGACAGGCGGTAGAGGCTGTCCATCAGCGTGTCGGCATCGACGGTGCGGCTGCGCGGTTCCAGGACGATGCGAATGTCCTCGGCGGATTCGTCACGCACGTCGCCCAGGATCGGCAGCTTCTTGTCGTTGATCAGGGCAGCGATGCCCTCGATCAGCTTGCCCTTCTGCACGCCATAGGGAATTTCGCTGACGATCAGGTGCCAGCCACCACCCTTTTCGGTGACCTTCTCGATCTTCGCCCGCACCCGGAAGCTGCCGCGCCCGGTGGCATAGGCCTCCGCAATCGCGGCAGCGCTGTCGACGGCGATGCCGCCCGTGGGGAAGTCCGGGCCCTTCACATATTCGAGGACATCGGCCTGCGAATTGTCGATCAGCGCGACCGCGGCCTGCATCAGCTCGGCGGCATTGTGCGGCGGGATGCTGGTCGCCATGCCCACCGCGATGCCTGCCGCGCCATTGGCGAGCAGGTTCGGGAACAGGCCGGGGAACAGCTCCGGCTCTTCGTCTTCCCCGTTATAGGTGGGGCGAAAATCGACGGCATTCTCGTCGAGCCCGTCCATCAGATCGATCGCGACCTGAGTCAGCCGGGCTTCGGTATACCGGTACGCAGCGGCGTTATCGCCGTCGATATTGCCGAAATTGCCCTGCCCGTCGACCAGCGGATAGCGCAGCGCAAAGGTCTGGGCGAGGCGGACCATCGCGTCATAGACCGAGGCGTCCCCATGCGGGTGGTATTTACCGATCACGTCGCCGACGACGCGGGCGCACTTCTTGTAGCCGCTCGCCGGATCGAGCCGCAGCAGCCGCATCGCCCATAGCAGTCGGCGATGCACCGGCTTCAGCCCGTCGCGCACATCGGGCAGCGACCGCGCAGTGATCGTGGACAGCGCATAGACAAGGTAGCGCTCGGAAAGTGCGCTGTCGAAGGGGACGTCGGAGGCGCCGGAGGGTTCGGAAACGTCGGTGTCGAGTGTCATCGCCGCGCTGAATAGCAGGCGATGCGGCGCCGCGCCATCGGGCACGAAACGACTCGCCGCCACACTTTGGGCGCAATTACGGCCAAAATATGGCTTGACGTTCTCCTACTTCCATGATGGGATTTCACCCGCACCATCTAGGGAGGGGTTGAATGCGCAAAGTCATGATTCTGGGATGCGCCGCGCTGCTCGCCGGCTGTTCGGCCGAGGAGGCTCCGCAAGGTCAGCAAGGCGGCGCCAAGCCCACGGAGACGGTCGCCGCGGAGGATGATCAGCCCGCCAAACCCGGCGCGGCGCCGCTCCAGGTCTCGCTACCGCAACTGGCCTATAGCTATCGCCTCGGCTTCACGCTGCCCGATGCGCGCCTTGCAGAGGCACAGGATGCCCATCAGGCGCTGTGCGAAAAGCTGGGCCCCACCCGTTGCCAGCTTGTCGCGCTCGATCGGAGCGCCGCGAACGGTGGCGCTTCGCGGAAGCTTCGTGTCGCGGTTGCGGATGTCCGCGCCTTCACTGCCGAAGCCGGCGGGATCGTCAGCGCTGCGGGCGGCCGCACAACCGATACAAAGGTAACGGGTGAGGATGTCTCGAAGGAAATAACCGATACCGGCGCGCGCATCCGTCAGCGCGAGCTCCTCGTCGCCCGCCTCACCGAGATGCTCCGCACCCGCAAGGGCAGCGTCGCCGAATTGGTGGAGGCTGAACGCACCGTCGCAAATGCGCAGGAGGAACTCGACAAGGCCCGCGCCTGGCTGACCGAATTGCGGGGCCGCGTGGCAATGGCCGACGTGCAAATCGACTATAGCGGGATCGCAGCGCCCGCCTCGGCGACCGTAACCACGGCCGTGCTCGGCGAAGCGGCCCAGGGCTCTGCAGCGCTGTTCGTCAGCGGCCTCCAGACCCTGTTGTGGCTGGCAATTTATCTGCTGCCCTGGGCGGCAGTATTCGGCGGCGGCGCGGCAATCGTCGTGTTGCTGCGTCGGCGCGGGACCGTGCCGCCGCAAGCCTGATTGCGCGCCCGCCCCCCTTCCGGTATAGGGCGAGGCCTTCCAAAGCCCCGGCGGTCGCGCGGAGAAATCCCGCAGCGCCGGGGCAACGCATTTCCAAGGGGTTACGGCCGACATGGCACGCCGCCGGCAAATCTACGAAGGTAAGGCCAAGATTCTCTACGAGGGTCCGGAGCCCGGTACGCTGATCCAGTATTTCAAGGACGACGCAACGGCCTTCAACGCCCAGAAGAAGGGCACCATCAACGGCAAGGGCGTGCTCAACAATCGCATCAGCGAGCATGTCTTCACGCTGCTCGGCGGTATCGGCATCCCGACTCACTTCATCCGCCGGCTCAACATGCGCGAGCAGCTGATCCGGCAGGTCGAGATCGTGCCGATCGAGGTCGTGGTTCGCAACGTCGTCGCCGGTTCGCTGGCGAAGAAGCTGGGGATCGAGGAAGGCACGCCGCTGCCCCGCACGATCATCGAATATTATTACAAGGACGACGCCCTCGGCGACCCGATGGTCACCGATGAGCACATCCTGTGCTTCGGCTGGGCCAGCCAGGAAGAGCTGCACGACATGGCCGACATGGCCATCCGCGTGAACGATTTCCTGTCGGGCCTGTTCGCCGGCATCGGCATCCGTCTGGTCGACTTCAAGCTGGAGTTCGGCCGGATCTGGGACAATGACTATGCTCGGATCATCCTGGCGGACGAAATCAGCCCCGATGGCTGCCGCCTGTGGGACATGACCACCGGCGAAAAGCTCGACAAGGACCGGTTCCGCCGCGACCTGGGCGGCGAAGTCGAAGCCTATCAGGAAGTCGCGCGCCGGCTGGGCCTGTTCCCGGAAGGCGACGCCTCGGCCGTGCTCGACCTGGAAACCCACCGCAAGCGGCGGGGGAAGTAAGCTTTTAGATCCTCCCCGGCACGGGGAGGGGTACCATTCGTGCCAGCGAATGGTGGGGGGGCTCGCCACAGGCGAGTCCCTTGTCGTTCTCCCCCTCCACCACGCGCCGGTGGCGCGCGATTCCTCTCCGCGTTCCGGGGAGGATCGGCGCCCCCGACGATTTCCGATTGCGACTTTCGCCCTGTCGCGCCATAGGCGCGGCCATGAAACTCCGCATCATCGTCACCTTGAAGAACGGCGTGCTCGATCCGCAGGGCAAGGCCATTCAGAACGCGCTTGGCGGCCTCGGTTTCGAGGGCGTCGAAGATGTCCGCGCCGGCAAGATTTTTGAGCTGGACGTCGCCGACGCGACCAGCGATGCCGCCATAGACGAGATGTGCCGCAAGCTGCTGGCCAACACGGTGATCGAAAACTACCGGATCGAAAAGCTGTGAAGAGCGCGGTCATCGTCTTTCCGGGATCGAACTGCGATCGCGACATGGCCGTCGCGCTGGAAAGCGTGACTGGCAAGAAGCCGCACATGGTGTGGCATGGCGACAGCGAACTGCCCGAGGGCCTGGGGCTGATCACCCTGCCCGGGGGCTTCTCCTATGGCGATTATCTGCGCTGCGGCGCGATTGCGGGTCGCTCGCCGATCGTGAAAGCGGTGGTGGCAGCGGCCGAACGCGGCGTGCCAGTGATCGGTGTGTGCAACGGCTTCCAGATACTCACCGAAACCGGGCTGCTACCGGGTGCGCTGATGCGCAATGCCGGGCTGAACTTCGTCTGCCGCGACGTGCCACTGACGGTCGGAAACTCGCAGTCGATCTTCACCAGCGCCTATCGCGCCGGCGAGGAGATCACCATTCCGGTGGCACACCATGACGGCAATTATTTCGCCGATGCCGAGACGCTCGACCGGCTGGAAGGCGAAGGTCGCGTGGCGTTCCGTTACAGCCATCCGATCAACGGCTCGGCGCGCAACATCGCCGGTGTTATCAACGCCGCCGGCAATGTGCTCGGCATGATGCCGCACCCGGAACGCCGGATCGAAGCCGCCCATGGCGGCACCGACGGCCGCCGCCTGTTCGAAGGTCTGCTCGCCGCGGTCGCCTGACCGCGGCTCAGCCCAGCATCTTGATACCGACGACGGCGAGCGTCGTTGCCAGCACCGGCACGAGCACTCGTTCCGAAGTGCGAGTGGCGAGGAAGCTGCCCAGCACGATCCCCGGCACCGATCCCGCGAGCAGCGACAGCAGCAGCGAGAGGTTGACCGACCCCAGCAGCCAGTGTCCCGCGCCCGCCAGCAAGGTGAGCGGCACGGCGTGGGCGATGTCCGACCCGACCAGCCGCTTCACCGGCAAATGCGGGTAAAGGATCAACAGCGCCGTCATACCCAGCGCGCCCGCGCCCACCGAGGTGAGCGAGACCAGCGCCCCCAGGATTACGCCGAGCAGTACCGTTAGCCCGGCAATGCCGCCCTCCCCGATCCGCTCGAATCGCGGCTGGAGCACGCGCATCAGCCGCGCGCGGAAGAAAGTAGCGATGGCGGTCAAGACCAGCGCACAGCCGAGCACGGTGGTAATGACACCGCTGCCCTTCGCGCTCGACGGCGGCAGCGACGACAGCAACAGTAGCGTCAATATCGTCGCCGGCACACTGCCGGCCAGCAGCCGGCGCACCACGCGCCAATCGACGGTGCCGTGCCAGCCATGCACTGCGGTGCCGACCGTTTTGGTCGCGGAGGCATAGAGCAAATCGGTGCCGACCGCCGTAGCCGGGTGAAAACCGAAGACGAGCACGAGCAGCGGTGTCATCAGCGAACCACCGCCGACACCGGTCAGGCCCACGAGGAGCCCCACGAGCACCCCGGCAAGGGAATATAGCGGATTGATCGCGAGCACGGCCGTTCCTGATCTATTTCCTACCACAGTGGCGGGATTTCCCGCCAATGCCAGATAGTTTTCGTTTCAGCGCCCGCGAAACGCGCTCGTCTGCCGCAGATGGGCTGTCAGACGCGGGTGGCGAACGGCGTGAAGTCGGTCCCTTCGTCGAACACGTCCACGCCCTCGCGCCGCTTCAGGAAATTGACGACCAGATAGGTGAAGGGCGTCAGCAGCACTTCCCAGCTCACTTTCAGCACCCACTGCGTGATCAGCACCTGGATCACCAGCGCATGCGTCCACCCTTCGGCATTCCAGAAGGCGAGTGGATAGAAGATCAGGCTGTCGACCGCCTGCCCCGCCACCGTCGATCCGATCGTGCGCGTCCACAGCATGCGCCCGCCGGTCCACAGCTTCATGCGCGCAAGGACATAGGAATTGACGAACTCGCCCGCCCAGAAGGCGCAGATCGACGCGAGGACGATCCGCGGCACCTGACCGAAAATCACTTCATAGGCGGCTTGATTCGTCCAGGTCGGCGCCGGCGGCAGCGCCACCACCACCCACGACATGAATGCCATGAAGATCACGGCCCCGGTCCCCGCCCAGATCACCCGGCGTGCCCGCGCATAGCCATAGACTTCGGTGAGGACGTCGCCGATCACATAGGAAATCGGGAAGAACAGGATGCCTGCCCCGAACGGCCACCAGCCGATTCCCGGCAACCAGATCTGCGCGACCTTGCCCGCGCCGATCACGTTCGACAGCAGGATGATCGCCACAAAGGCGGCCATCACGAAATCATAATAGCGGAAATGGCCCCCGGCCACCTTGCTCGCGGCGACGTGCGCCGGCCTTGCTGCCCCCTCGGTCATGCCCATACTATGCGTGCGGTTTGCCCGACGCGCAATCTGCGCCTAAGGGGAATCGAGCGCGCGCCCGTAGCTCAGTTGGATAGAGCACGAGCCTTCTAAGCTTGGGGCCGCTGGTTCGAATCCAGCCGGGCGCGCCATAAAAATCGGGAAAATGGGTGTTACCTAACAGGGCGCATCCTGGTTCTAGGTAACACATAGGTAACGAAGGCCTGTTTCTGCACTTGCGGGTGCGGACTCGCGCCTATGCTTGCTCACCAGCGAGGCGAAACAGCGCAGGTTTCGCTCGGTACATCTCTCCGAAGGCAGAGGCCACAGGTTCGAATCCTGTCGGGTGCGCCATTTTTCAATGGCTTAGCTGGATCAGCAGCAAACTTGTCAAATATACGTCAAATATACACGGCCGGACCCCTGCGGTTGCGGGCGCACGCCTCTGTCCGACTCTGACCGGTTGCAGCTTTGGCCGCTCTCAGATTCGTCGCGGAGATTAGCGCCAGAGGCGCCAGATGATGGGCTGCCAATCTGCCCTCGAACGTTCGCATCCAGACGTCAGGGAGCGTCAATGAGTACGGAAGCCGAAGGGCCCAATTTCGGACATTCCGGTCATGGTTCCTTTCCACGCTTCACGTCAGCGTCAGAGCAAGGTGCGACGCATTGAACGGCGATAGCGCCATCGAGCGCACAACACGCCCTGGGGCGGGTAGCGAGCCATTTAGTTGCCTTCCGCTCGCCTCTTGATATATTACGGGAAACATATCCGATAATCAGGCTTAGTGGAGAGGCTCGTGGCAAGCTTGCAGCATGAACGGAGCCCCCGGGCGGGGGTGCCGCAGGGACTCACCGTGGTGGTCGCGGGCTTTTTGCCGATGATCGCGGTCGTCTCGATGTTTCCCGCCGTCCCTTCGATCATCGACCATTTCCACGACGATCCGACGGCAGGCTGGAAAGTGCCGTGGATGGTCACGGCCCCGGGCCTCGCGATCGCGGTGATCGCGCCTTTCGCCGGTGCGCTCATCGATCGCTTCGGACGCCGCGCCTTGGTCGTCTGGTCCACCTTGCTCTACGCGATGGCGGGGACGGCGCCCTTCTTCCTCACCAGCCTGAATGCCATGTTCCTGTCGCGCATCGCGCTCGGTATCGCCGAAGCGGCAATTCTCACCACGGTAAACACCCTGATCGCCGACTATTGGGACGAGCAGGGCCGAAGACACTGGCTCAGCCTCCAGGGAATGATTGGCCCGTTCCTGGGCAGCGCGCTGATCCTTGGGTCCGGATATCTCACGGGCATGCGGTGGAACGGGGTGTTCCTCATCTACCTCACCGCCTTCCCGATCTTCCTCGCCATGCTGGCATTCGTCTTCGAGCCGAACGTCGACGCCCCCCGCGCGACGGCGGAGCAGGGGCCGCACGACCGGCCTGCGTTCCCGGTCCGGAAGATCGGACGGATCGGCTTGGTGACTCTGTTCTGCTCGGCGCTTTATTATGTTTACGCCGTGAATGGCGGCCTGGCCTTTCGCGAGGTCGGCGTGGCTTCGTCCGACGAACTCGGCCGCATCACCTTCCTGCCGAGCCTCATGGTTTCCGTCGGGGCCGGCATCTTCTGGCTCACCGGCAAGCGTCGCTCGGAAGTCGCCTTCGTCCTCCTGCTCGGGCTGGTGGGTGCGGGCCTCTGCTTGATCGGTTTCGCTCCTGATTGGAAGTGGATGAGCGCGGGGGTGATGATCCAGCAGACCGGGGCTGGAATGATGATCCTGGCGCTGGTCGCATGGGCGCAGCGCGAGCTTCCGGTCCAACATCGCGGGCGCGGCATGGGCATCTGGACCGGCTGCTTCTTTCTCGGGCAGTTCCTGAGCCCGCCGCTCGTCACGTTGGCGCAGACCGCCACCGGCAGCATGCAGGGCACCTTTGCCGTCGCCGGCATCATGGCCTTTGCGGGGATGCTGATCGCGCTCGGGTCGCTACTGCTGCGCGGAAACTCGGCAAAGGGACCTGTCGTCGCGACCTAGCGCTGGGGCTCGCAAACGCCTCAGGATGCAGGCGGCAAGGCGGATGCTTCGTCAGGCCCAAGCCTAGCTGCCCTGCGTGTAGTCGAATCCCTTCTCGATGATGATCTCCGCGATTTTCGCGCGGCTTATCCTGATGAACTCGCTCGTGTCGTCGACCGACGGAATGGCGGCGTCGAACCGCGTTGCGAGTTCGAAGATGCTACGGACATCCTCGCCGTGATTGCTGATGGAGTGGAAGATCCGGTCCATTTCTGCAGACAGGTTCCGGTAGATCGCGCCGAGGTACGGATTACGCGTAGCCTCCACGAGCAGATCGAACCGTTGCCGCGAGAGTTGAATCCAGTGCTCGGGATTGAGCTTCGCCTTTCTGATCGCCCGCAAATGCTCGCGCTGGATGGCGTCCAGAGAGGCGCTTTGCTCGGGCGTGATTCGCTCCTGTGCCAGCTGCATGATCAACGGCGACACGGCGCTCCATGCCGTGAAGAAGTCATCCACGGACTTCAACGTAAGCCCAGCCACGCGGTAGCCGCGGCGGGGGATCGTTTCGACGAGACCATCATGGTTCAGGCGGTCCAAGGCCTCCCGCACCGGCATCGCCCCGAAGCCAATGTCCTTTGATATCTCTCGCTCGGTAAACCGCATGCGGGGTGGCATTTTGAGGGACACGATCCGCTGCCGCAGAACCGCATAGGCCTGGTCCGCCAGCGTCTGTTTTCGTCCCTCGGCCTCTGCCATCCAGCACCTCCTGCTCGGCACCGTGCCGAGGGCGAACCATGCCCCCGTCCAGCAGCACTGGCAAGATTGGAACCCTTGACCTAAATTTGCGCGCATGCCATCGTAATATATCACCAGCGCAGTGCGGCCGGCGATTGCCTTACGCACGCGGAAATTTTGGGAGAGGTCGAATTGGCGAGGCCTGACAGGATTCTCATTGTCGGCGCGGGCATTGGCGGCCTGTGCACAGCGGTAGCGCTTGCGCAGATCGGCGCGGAAGTCGACGTCATCGATATCAAGCCGGACAACGCGGTGGCTGGCGTGGGATGGGGGCTGCGGACCAACGGCCTTCGTGCGCTGCGCGAGATCGGCCTTCTCGAACCGACGCTGTCGATCGGGTTTCCAACGCCGCCACTTTCCTATTTCGACAGGAACGGCCACCATGTCGTCGACATCCCGTACGGGCGCCAGCTCGACGGCATGCCCAACAACGTCCAGCTCCCCCGCCTGGGCTTCCTGGAGATGGCCAGCGCCCGCGCCCTGGAGGCCGGCTGCTCGATCAGGATGTCGACGACGGCAACCGACATCCAAGAGGATGCCGACGGCGTGACGGTGGAGTTGAGCGACGGATCGTCGCACCGATATGATCTGGTGATCGGCTTTGACGGCATCAACTCGAGTATTCGCCGTTACCTGTTCGGCGAGACCTACGTCCCCGTTCGCAGCGGCGGCGTCGCCTGGCGTGCGCCGGTACGCGCCCCGGACTCGCTGAAGGGCGCCATATTCTGCCATGGCTTTGGCGGCAAAGTGGGCTTCGTACCGCTGGCCGGCGGCATGATGTACGTGATCGTCACCCATTACGAGTCAGGCCGCCCGCGTCACGACCCCGCTGCCTTCCCGCAAATCATGCATCAGAGAGCGCGGGAGATGATGGGAGACTCCGCATTCATGGCGGCGGAAATCGACTCGCTGCGCGCCGCCACCAACGTTGCGTACACGCCGCTCGATACGGTCCTGGTTCCCTATCCGTGGCACCGGGGGCGGGTCATGATCATGGGCGACGCCGCCCACGCCATGACGCCCTATCTCGGATCGGGCGCGGCGATGGCCATTGAAGACGGCGTGGTCTTTGCCAAGCTCCTGCGTTCGGACGACACGCTCTACGACGTACAAACCAAGTTCATGGCAAGACGGTACCCGCGCGTGAAAGCCATCTGGGACCAGTCGCTGAAGATGATGCACGAGGAATTCGATTCCGCGACACCCGAGGCGCTCGATCGACGCCTCGCATATCTCGTGCACGAGGAGCCGAAAGTCCTCGATTACATTCACCGCATTCTGGAAAGTGAATATTGATGAACACGAACCGTATCGCGAAGGTGTCGATCCATGCGGGCGTTTCGATCGGCGACATGCGCAAGCTGCACGGAACATCGGGCATTCCCGGCCCTGCGGCCGGAACGGACGGCGTTCCCGACATCCTGAACGTGTGGAAGGCTGCGCACGTAACGCTCGTTCGGTCGTATGATTGGGTTTCGAGGCTGGACACCGTCGACAACCCGAGAAGCCTGTTTCCCGACTGGTCGGCGGATCCCAGTGATCCAGCCAATTACAATTTCGACGCGACCGATTCCTGGGTGCGGCAGGTCCGTTCGATCGGGGCGGATATCCTCTTCACGATCGCCAGCGAGATCCCGTCGAACAAGCAACCGATCGGGGACTTGGCGAAGTATGAGCAAGTCGTAGAAAATATCGTCCGCCACTATGTATGCGGATGGGGCAACGGCTTTACGGGGGCTGTGACGCACTGGGAATTCGGGGATCAGCCGGACTTCGGGACGCTGCACTTCTCCGGCACGCCGGATCAATTCTACGCGATGTACGCGGCCGCCGCGCGCGCCGTGAAGCGTGTCGACGCCGGCCTGAAGTTCGGCGGCCCCTGTGTCGCCTTTCCGCTGAACGAAGGTCCGTTCCGCGAAGGTTTTCTCGGCTTCATCAAAGACAAGTCGCTGCCTTTGGATTTCCTGTCCTGGATGTGGTACGCCGACAATTCCCGCGACCCACTAGATTTTCGAACGATTGCAGCAGACGTTCGCGCGATCCTCGACAAGCACGGCTTCGGGGATACGCAGCTCCTGCTCTCCTACTGGAGCATGACCGGCATCCCGACGGCCAAGTTCGAGGATTCCGAAAATGCAGCGTTCATCGCAGCAGCAGCCGTCTACTTGCAGGACTCTGCGGTCGACCAGGCGATCTTCTTCCGCGCCGATACTGGCACCGACTTTCACTACAATTTCAGGGATCCCGCCGGAATTTTCGAGGCCGACGGCAGCGAGAATGCGAGAACGAGCGCATTCCGCCTGGTAGGACAGACGCTGGCCGCGACGGAGCGCCTCCCCAGCACGGGTGGCGATGAGAACGGATTTGCCGTGCTGGCCGGCCGCACCGCAAATGGGGACGTCATTCGCGTGCTGATCGCCAATTATGCGATCCCCGATCCGTACTTGATCGCCCGAGAGCGCGACGTGTTCGAATTCCAGGTGCCGATCGGCACCGAACGGGTGAACATGTCGTTGAATGTTCCTTCCAGGCGCGTGCACGCCGGAAGTGCCGGCTATACCGGCTATACGCTCGACATCACCGACCTGCCCTGGGGCCAGGGCCGCCACAAAGTGGTTCGGTACCGGGCAGATGCGGATCACTTCGGCGACATCCTCGACTCGCAGGAAGGCGAAGGCGGTTCGATTACCATCCAAGGCACGCTGGCGGCACCGGGCGTGGAACTGATCGAAATCACTCGATCCTCATAATCAAATAACGACCAATTCCAGACGATTGCCCGTTCCTTAAAAATAGATCGCCGAAATCGAGCGACGATATAGGGAGGATGTACTGATGAGGCGCCGTATACTATTGCTCTCCGGCACCGCAGCCGCATTTATTGGCATCAGCGCGGCGTCAGCCCAAACCACCGCTTCGCCGGGCTCGACGGCCTCGGACGGCACCACCGCAAACGCCGCTGCGGCAGCCAACGGTCCAGCCGTCGCGAACACGGTGGATCCCGCAGGCCAGTCCGCGAACAGCGGCGGGCTTCAGGAAATTATCGTCACCGCCCAGAAAACCGCGTCCAGCGTCCAGAAGACGCCCATCGCGCTCCGCGTCGTCAGTGGCGACGATCTTCGGACGTCCAACATCACCGATGTCAACGGGTTGCAGCGGCTGGCGCCCGATCTCGGCGTGACGACGGACACGATCTACACGAAACTGTCCTTGCGGGGTGTTACTGCGGAGTCGATCGCGGAGGGCGCCGATGCGGCGCTGACGGTCAACATCGATGGCGAATATATCAATCGGCCGGCGGCGCTGAATGCGAGCTTTTTCGATCTTGATCGCATCGAGGTTCTGAAGGGACCACAGGGAACGCTCTACGGCCGCAATTCCACCGCGGGCGCCATCAACATCATCACCAAGAAACCGGAAGACAGGTTCGACGGGTATGTGAGCGCCGGATACGGCAACTACAGCGCGTGGAATGTCGAGGGCGCGGTCAACCTGCCGATCGCTGACGGCCTCGCGTTCCGCGTAGCCGGGATACACACGCAACATGATGGCTATCGCAACAACAGCGTCGACGGCGGGACCGCCGGCAGAAACGACGGCAACAGGACCGATGCCGGCAGGGCCACGCTCGCCTATACCGGGAGCACGCTAAGCGGCTTCCTTCAGGGCGAATATGTCCGTTCGCGATCCTCTGCCTTCGCGCAATATGGCGTTCCGATCACCACCACCACGCCGGGCGTCGTTCAAGTACCCACCGTCGGCGGCGGGAGCGATTTCATCCCGCGCAACAGTTCGTTCAAGCTGCCAAAGCATGATTTCCCGCTTGTCACGGACGGCTTCACCAACATCGAAAATATCAGCTTTCGCGGCAGCCTGCGCTACACCATCAGCGACGGTTTGGAATTGTCGTATGTCGGCGGCTATCTGATCAACAAGACAGGCACCTATGTCCCGCTGAGTGGAACGCCGAACTATCTGCAGTTCGTGTCGAACCAGCCGAATGCGGACTCCAGGGATTGGAGCAACGAACTCCGCCTGAGCTACCACGGCCCACGCGGCTTGTTCGTGCAGGGCGGCGCCTTTTATTTCCATGAAAAGCAGGTGGTCACGCAGAGCATTCAAATCTTGAACCCGCCCTTCGGCCCTCCGGGCTCCGAGTACGCATACGTCAACATTTTCTATCGGCCGTTCGTCAATCTCGATTCCACGGGTCTGTTCCTGCAGGGCGACATCCCGATCGTGGATACGTTGAAACTCACGGGTGGCGTGCGATGGTCCCGCGACGAGAAGCACGCGCTCTACGTGAATTCCGGCCTTGGGTTCGTAAATGCTCGCTTTGGACTCACCTTCCCGAGTGCCACGGACATTCTCGCCGTGACCGGCCGGCCCGGCCGCTGCAAGGAAGCCGATAGCGGCAACTACCAGTCGCTCGACCAGTGTTACAACCATAGCGAGGTCAACTGGCTGGCAGGCGCCGAGTGGACGCCGGGCGCGGGTCATTTGCTCTATGCCAAGGTTTCGACGGGCTATCGCTCGGGCGGCTTCGACAATCTCACCAACGTCGTCGTCAATGGCCAAACGGTCGGCACGTTCCAACCCGAGAAGATCACGTCGTACGAGATCGGCACGAAAAATCGCTTCCTGCACAACACGGTCGAGTTCAACGTCTCGGCATTCCATTATGACTATACCGATCTTCAGATCGACAACTTCATCAACACCACGGTCGGGCACGCGACCGTCAACGCCGGAAGGGCGCGTTTCAACGGTGTCGACACGGATTTTTCGGCAGCGTTGACGCCCAACGACCAGTTCCGCGTCACGTTTAATTATCTGGACGCCAAATTCACGAAGTTCAACGCCTTCGCGACCGGCGTGAACGGAGGAACGGCGGTTCTTGATCTCAAGGGCAATCGGCCGCCACAGGCGCCCAAGGTCACGATTGCGGTTGGATACGACCACACATTCGATCTAGGCATGGCAGGAAGCCTTCGTGCCGGCGCCTATACCCGCTTCAAGTCGGACTACCACCTGACGTCGTATAACTATGCGGCCGATCTTCAAGAGGCCTATACGCAAACGGATCTGTCAATAACCTGGATGGACTCCAGCCGAAAATACAGCGTTCAAGCTTTTGTACGCAACGTCGAAAATTATGTGCCGATCACGTTCGCGCAATTTACGGCGGGGCCGCCCATCAACCTGTACAATTATGCGTTCGGTTCGCCGCGGACATTGGGCGTGAACCTCTCGGCCAAGTTCTAAGTGATAGGTTGTTGAGCGCGGCGGTGATCGAAGCGCGGCCGCCCTGCTTGTACGCGGTTCAGGTGCGCGATGCCGTCCGTCCTTGCTGGGGACCGTCCGGACCTTTTCCGCGATCCGATCCTTGCGGGATACGTTGTGGAGATCGAGGCGGAGGCGGGGACTTTGCGCGTCGGTTGTGGGCGCGGGCAGCCAGGGTGGATCACGATTTCAGCGCGCGGCCTTCGATGGCGAATAGGACTTCTATGGCCGCTTTCGGTCTGGGCGGTCGTTCCCAGCCAGCATAGGAACGGCCTAAGTTGGTCGAGAGCAGCCGCGAACCGAAGCTCAGCGTGGCACAGACAGTTCGACGAAGATGCGTAAAAGCCCCCTTCGGACGATTCGTGAGCTTGCCTCTTGCCTCCTGTCTGAACCTTGGCCCCTTCCCCGCTCATCGAAACGAAATGGGGCCGGGAATTGATGGTACTTCTGATGGTATCAAGCAATCACCACCTATACTTTGTCATTCATTATCAATGCCATAATTGGATTTTGCGGCAACCGTAGGGGTCACCAACGTTTTCAATGGCTTAGCCATTGATGCGTTTCCGGTGTCAAATATTCATCAAATATTCTTGTGCGGGCGCGAGCGGACTTTGCTGGACCGGTACTCATGGTTACGCTCAACCCTTCAACGTGGTGTCGCCGTGCCGCCGGGAACCATCAATGGGTGAGTCGCTCCGACAGTTCTCGCCAACATAAGCCATTCCCATCAGCGGGTCGGAACGACCGCTCGGGCCGAACGCGGCCATAGGCAGCTCTAATCGCTCCAACGGGCGGCAGCGCCTGAAAATCATGATCCCGCTCTAGCGGCTCCCGCCCAACAAGGGGAGAATCCCGGCGGGTCCGCTCCGCTTGCGGCTCTGCGTTGATCGGAATACGCCAAAGCGTCACGACTAGGATCACGACCATGCGGCCTGGCAAATTTCGGGATCGGCGCGAGCGAGCGGGCACCACGATCTGCGGGATAGCGGCAACTACTGTTTCTCTGCCCGCGTGCTCGCCAGAATGAGGCGGGAGGATCAGCCTCGACTCACTTCAACATTGGCCCTTATGGTGGCTGTTATTCAGCATGTAAGAGCGGCCCTCGTGCGAGGGGCCGCCTGTATGGGGCGAAGGTGGGCGGAGCGAAGCGAAAGAAGACCTGGCCCGGTGGCGTACCGCGCCGACCGGACAGCAATTACGATCGACAGCTGATCGCACGAGCTGGTGAAGCGCCACTGGGAGAAGACCTTCCACTGGTTCACGTCACCGCCGCCTGGCCGGCCAAAGAGATCGTCGCGGCAGGGAAGCTGGTTACAAAGAATTGTCCCGTTTTCGACAGCGAATTGCTGTATTTCTTCGCACTGCGTCCCGCATACCGGAGCCGCTTCGGAGCCGAGGAATCCCACCAGATTTCGCGCTTTCCTGTGGTGTTCGTGTTACGCGCTGGCGCCGTGAAGCACCCGCGCCACGCCTATCCATTCGACACCGGCGGAGCCGCGCAGGGCGCGTTTTCCAAGCAGGCGGATAAGTATGTGCCGCTGGAAGACTATGCGCTTGATCCTAGTCATCGGGGCGTATCGCAGTTTATCAGTTGGGCATTTGGTACCCTTGACGCATATTTCGACGGCCGGTTACGCGCAACGCTGCAGGATGAGGTTAAGCCCCATGAGAGCGTGGTCGTCAGCTACCTCGATATCGCCCGAATGGGCGTTGAGGGAAGCAACGAACACGACAAGCGCGCATCGACCGTCGAGATAGCAAGTTCGCACAACGTCGAACTAGCCGGGAACGTCCAGCTCATCGTGCTACCTAAACAATATCTCGAAGGCAATCAGCCGCTCCTCGACAGCCTGGTTCCACTCGGTGCTGACATTGAGATTTACGACTGGCAGCCCAACCGCGCCCCGGATGAATTTCAGAAAGACATCATGCGGATTTGCCGTGAGTGGTATCGACGAAAGGGGATTATGCCATGAGTGCGCCGGAGGAGCGCATGTTGCTCGCTGGCTATCTTCCGATGGCTCCGCATGGTTTCGCCGTCCCAGCCTACCAAGTTGACGGGAAGGGAGCGAACGCTTGGTATGCGGCACGTCCGGAAATTGACGGCGATCACCGCAGTAGGATTGCTTACTTCGAAATCATCAATGAGCCAATCACGTGTCTGCTTTCCAAAAGGATCACAGTAACGCCGGGCGACCCCTGGCAAGATGTTTTTTTGTGGAATGGCCAGATCGAAGCCGGCACGCCGGTCGAGATTCTTGAGGCATTTAGCGAAGCTCAGGCTGAGCTGCGCGTACGAGCACCCCTCTCCTTTCTAGACCTCGCGCTAGGAGCTGGTGCTTCCGCGGCGGAGGCCAGCCGTTCTGCCCTTGAATTCCTCACTGATAAACTCGGACGAACGTTAGGAACGAAAAGCTTTGAAGACGTCGTGCTGCGCGCTGGCATTGTGCTGGCGCTCCGACGATGCTTGGCAACCCAATATCCGATCGGGCGGCAGAGTTTATCTGAATCCGTAGAGCTCGATTTCCGCATTCTGGCCGGCCCTCGATTTGAGGTCACATTGTCGACAGGAAGAATCGGCCAGCTTGGTCAGGACGAAAGCTTTAGGGTCTTTGCTGAGGCAACTACCGAATTCAGCACGGCAATCGGAATGGCGCTTACGCCAATCCGAAATTTAGTGAGCGAAACTGCGCGGGGCCCCAGCGTGCTGGACGACGGCGCGCCTCGAGAACCAGGTTTCGCCAAACCTGGGCGGGTGTTGTCACGCGTGCACGATTTTGCCCTCGATTTTGGGACATCCAACATCCGAATCTATGCGAAAGGCTATGGAATCGCGCTCAGCGAACCGTCTGTCGTAGCTGTCTCAAAGGGCAGCGACGGGAAAACGTACCGGGCCTTTGGCGAAGCGGCAATTACGTTTGCAGCTAACGACGCCACGCTAGATCTGATCGAGCCACTGAGCGAGGGCGCTGTAGTTGATCAGGAGGCCGCGAGCGCCCTCGTTCGGCACATGTTGAATAAGGTCGCCGGCACCCGCCGCTTCCTGCGGTCGATTAGCGTTCTTGCGTGCATGCCCGGTGGCTTGACCCAGCTGGAGCGGCGGACCTTGCGGCGCACAATCGAGAATAGCGGCGTAGGAACAGTTCGCTTTATTGATTCCGCCCTCGCCGCCGGGATTGGGACCGACCTGCCGGTACTACAGCCGATCGGATCGATGATTGTCGACCTAGGGGGCGGCAAGACCCAAGCGACAGTGCTAGCGCTGCGGAGCGAAACTTATGCAATCGCTACTCGGGGCGGCGGTAACCTAATCGACGCGCAGATCGCCGGATATCTCAGGCGGAAGAAAAATCTGCAGATCAGCAAGCGGACGGCCGGGGAAATCAAACTTGCGCTGGCGCGCGCCGACCGGCTGGACGATGGTCCGGGACGGGTCATAGTTGTGAGTGCCCGCAATTTCTCAAGCGGCTTACAGGAGGAAGTCGCAGTTAGCGAAGCCGATGTAGCGGTGGCGATCTCGCCAGTTATCGATTCAATCATCGAAACTGTCCGGACGGCGCTTATGAAGCTTGCTCCCGCGCTGGTGGAGGACGTGGTCGACAATGGGATAATGATCACCGGGGGTGGCTCGCTTCTAAGTGATATGCCTAGAATTCTCCGCGACGAGACGGGATTGCCGATTAGAGTTGCAGAACATCCATTTCTTGCGCCTGTGAAAGGTGCTGGAGTCGCCCTCGAGGACGCGGTTTATCGAGGTGCATTATTTAACGAGTAGAGGAGAGTACAGTTACCGGTGACTCGGAACGTGGGTTGGCTACCCGCGATGGCTTGATAGAGGTCAACGAGGCATATTATGCGCGCGGTTCAGAGCTTGCTCGCCGACTGTCTGCGCGTTCCATCGATCAACTCGATCACCGACACTTTCTGTCCGGCCAACATGGCATCGTTGCGCGCTCCAATCAGTCGTTCGTGTTTCTGGCCCATTTGACCTACGTCAAGCACGACGTAATAGCCCGCGGTAGTTTCCTCAGCGGCTAAGTATCGTTTGAGCTGCTTGGTATAGCCCGAGACCAGCTTCGTGTTGGTTGATAGCTTGATCTCGACGAGCACGCGTGAGGCGAAACCGTTCGAGAGTTTGAAATCGACCGGACCATTGCCAGTATCGGCCTCGGGCGTGAGGTCTATATTGTTCGCCTTGCAATAGGCGTAGGCGATCGCGAAGAAGATGCGCTGGGCCGATTTCTCTGGGCGCGGCTTGCCCTGATAATAGAGTTCTTCCGACAAGCGGCGATCCTCGATCAGGAAGCGGAACTGGGCAATGATGTCCTCGACAACCGCGCAGACGCCGGCGGTATCCGGCGACCGCAGTGGGGTGATCGACCGCGGTTCGCTGGCGGCGATCTCCTCGGCGATGCTGCGCCAGACAAGCTCGCCGAATGGATCGCCTGCCATGTCATACGGCTTCGGGTTTGCCCCGTGCAGCATCTCTAGGACGATCTCGAACGCGCTGGTACCAGACATCGCCCAGCGCTTGAGTTCTTCTTTGTCCTTGAGCGTCTTGGCCTGCCAAAGTGCGGCGACGTGATCATTCACCCGCGAGCGCAACTCGGCATTGTGTGAGGCGGCTGTGCTAATGTCGGCCCAGTCCTTGGCGATCGGTAGCGCCCGCAGGATGTCCGCCGGCACCAAGATGACGGGGCCATCACCCCGGATGAACGGATTGACGGGCAGCTTCGCGGAATAGCTTTTGCCATTCTTCAAACGTAGCATATGTACTTGTAGGGGTACGTCGAGCGTTGCGAGGATGCGCGCGTTAAACCTCAGCAGGTCCTCGAAGATGACGTTGGTGGTCATGTCGCTGATGCGGTCGGGTCCGAAGCCTTCCTCAAACAACGCCATGGCGGCAAAGAGGTCGGGATCGGTGATTTCGAGCGCGACGATGTCGCGGGCTGTTTCTATCAGGCTAGCGGTCGCCTGCGGCCCCGATCCGCTTCCAGCGACCGAAGCGGTCCCATAGCCGAGGCAAGTACCGTTGATCTCGGGGAAGGAAAGGAGCCGCTCGGCATTGCGCCAGGCCACGTCGCCTTTTCCCTTGGTCGCAGCGAGCAACTTGATCGCCATAGAGAAATGCTTCTCATACGAGTTGCGCGCTCCCTCGCGGATTTCGGCATGGCTACTGTGCTCGAGTAGCATCGGGTCGATGAACAAGGCGGTGTCGACGTTGAGGGTCGGATCGAGCACGCCTGCTGCAGCAAGCCGCGCCGGATCGATACCGAAATGCCGCGAGAACCGGACTGACGATGTAATCTTGCTCAGACCCGCGCCTCCCCCAACTGGCGTCGCTTGCCGCTGCCATGCCAGAAAGAAGATTGGTTCATCTTGCCCAATGACAAGTAGCGCTCGTGAATTGTCTTGCGATCGCATCACCGCGATGATGAATTGAAACGATGCGCCACCCGCTCCACCGTAACCGCCAAGCACCGCTGAACGTCTGCTGGCAATGCATTGGCGAAGATATTGTCAGCGCCGAAATCCGACTCGATCAACCGCGACGCACCTGCAGCTATTGCCGGACGCGCAGGGCGGCGATACGCATCGACGATCTCGCTCGCCGGGTCGATCCGGTGTTCCAGAACATCGTCGGCGAAGCCGAGGCCGGTTTCGTGGGGCGCGATGGCAATGCCGACTGGGCGCCGAATGGCGAATACCCCAGCCAGATCATGACCGAGATCCTCGAGGCTGACACCGACGAGATCGGCCGCGACCTCGTCTCTGCCCTCGCCAAACACCACCGCTTCCACGTCAACGATGGCGGATTCGACTTTTATGACGATACCTCTGAAATTTACACCATCCTCGACGCTGAAGATGACAGGTTCGGACGCGGCTGGAACAGCTTCTGCAGACGAGCTGAAGCATCAGCGGCGCTTCTTCCTCGACCACAGCGTGCATGTTCTCGACGAAATCTTCGGGCCGATACTGCGACAAGAATGGCCGCCGGGCAGCGCGATCCGCACTATCGGCCCCGACACCGACCACACGCACATCTTTCGGGCCCGCGAAGCCAACGAGCGCGGCGAGCAGGAGAAGATCTACCGCCAGCGCCGCCGACAGCTCGGCGCGCCACCACCCGGCGTTGCAGGGTCGGGGCGGATGAATGCTGCGGGGATCAGCGTGTTCTACGGCTCGTTTGACCGGGACACCTGCGTCGCCGAACTGCGCACTCCTGTCGGCGGGTTCGCGATCGTCGGCCGGTTCGAGATCTTGAAACCGTTGCGTGTGCTCGACCTGACCCGACTCGAAGCCGATCCCGAGCGAATGAGCTATTTCGACGAGCATTATGCTCAACGCATGGCCTATTCGGCATTCATGCGCGGCTTCCACGCTGAGATCAGGCGCGCGGTCATTCCCGGGCGTGAGACGCTCGACTATCTGCCGACCCAAGTCATCGCCGAATATCTCTGGTCGCGCGCCGAGCCGAGGATCGACGGAATCGTGTTCGGCTCTGCTCAGATCACCGGCTCCGCCAACAATGTCGTGCTCTTCCCGAACGCGGCCTCGGTCGAAGGTGCAGACGAGGAGACCGATAGAAAGATCCGCTACTTCCATCATCGCCCAGCGCGTAATGACGAGGATGCCGACGAGGACGAGCAGCGCGACCGCGACATAGTCTCCTTCGAAGCCCCGGCCGCCGACGATGCGAACGCCCCAGCCCATGATCCGAACAATGAGGATAAGTGGCTGGCCGGCCTATGGGACCCGATAAACGCCGTTCCCAATCTTGGTCCTGCCTTGCGCATTGGTGACAATGATGTGTGGCGGATGCGAGTCGATGGTATTCGCTACGTTACTCACCCAATCCAAGTAGAGTTCGATGAGCTGGAAGATCACGGGATGTTTTGACCATTAGGCGCCCGCTATCGACCTTCCACGATGCTCGGGATTCCCCTTAGGAGCGGGCGTTCGTTCAGATAAGCTGTAGATCGTCCACTTTCATCTGCACGCCGAGCAGGAGTCACCAATCAACTTACTCTCTGTGCCATCAGGCGGGATCAACGAACTACGTCGGGTTGGTCGTCTTGACCATAGAGCGCCAAAATCAGACGCTTCACAACGCCGTCTTCAGCTTTCCCCCGCCTCCCCTCGTCAGATGACGAAAGATCGCGACGGACGGCCTCGGGGGTCGAGGCAATGCTCGCTGTCAAAATGGCGTTGGCCAGGAATGGGTGCATCACCTCGTCTAAGGGGGGCTTGGCGATGTCGCCCGCGGTCGGCCTGCCACATTGAAGCAGCGCGTCGATGCTGGACATCGGCACAAGGGTGATTGCCCCCACCTTGATCACCTCGATCTCACCAGCCTTGATCAGCTCGTAGAACTTAGAGCGGCCGATGCCGGTGATGCGGCAGGCGTCAGCAATCCGCAGCGTGATGGGCGACAGGTGGACATTCGGCTTGCTCAGCGTAGGACGCATGGGATGCTCCTTCATCTGTCCCTCCCCAGTTCTGGGGATTGACGGTTGGCGATGCGGTTGTTCGTGTCGCCCCGGGCGATTGCTCGACCGACGAGTTCGACGAAGGCGTCGTAGCGAAGCCGTCCGAGGCGCTGGGTCTCGGTATCAAAGGCTGGCTGGTGCGCCGTAAGGGTGAGCTGGTGGCGGACGAAGAGCCCGAGGGCTTCGGTCAGGTAGTCGAGCTTCTGCTCCATCCGGTCGGCGGCGCGGTTCTGGCGGTCCAGCCGGGCACCGAAGCGCTGGTCGAGTTCATGACCGGCACGGCGATCGAACCAGGCGGTCAGCGCGTCGGTCAGGATCGCGGTCTTCGACGATCCCGGCTGCGCAGCCATCGCGTCGAGCTTCGCCGACAGCTCGTCGGGAAGGTAGAATTGATGGCGGGTCTTGCGCGTCTGCATGTGGTGCAGAATCCGCCTGTTCCCGCTTCCGTTACAGGTCCTGGCTGGTGAATCCCGGTACCTCTTTGGGGACTCTCAGAACCTGCCAATCTCCGGCCCCGAACGCTGGCGCCCGAATGTCCAGCTGATCGTGCCGCCACGATCGATGCCGGAAACGGCGCGACCGATCGGCGTTTACGGAATCGCATTGCTGGTGCTGCCGCTCGTACTTGCGTTCGTCCCGGCGGATGCGCCGAACGATCGCCGATCCGTCACGCGCGACACAACCGACGCCGCCCCACTCCCGATCGGACCGCTCGCCACGATCTGCCTGACGACCATAATCATGTCGCTGGCCTTCTATGCCGGGCAGATCCAGACTCCCTTCCTGTTGAACGCGATCGGGCAGGTGCCACCCTCCACCGTGGGGCTCGTCTCCGCACTCACCAACGCCGCCGTGGTCGCGGGAACGGCGTGTTTCCCGCTGGTCCGGCGGTATCCTCTGCCTTTGACGAGCATGGGCATGTTCCTGTTCCTGACAGGCGGACTTGCGATAGCGGCCTGCGCCACAACCCATGCGATGGTCGTGGTCGGCCTGGTACTCGCCGGATTTGCGGGGGGCATTGCACTGCCGACGCTCCTCAACGGGGCCATGGCAGTCCTCAGCTTCCATAGACGCGGCCAAGGCGCCGGCCTTTGGCAGTCGAGCTTCTGGGCGGGGCAGTTCGCGAGTCCCATTATCATCGTTGCGCTGACCGCTGCATCGGGCTCGCTGCAAAGAGCCGTGCTGATGTTTGCCGTCGGAGCGCTATGCATCGGAAGCGCACTGGCGCTGACCTGCCCGCGCTCCACCCGCGTTCAGACCACGCCCACGCGCGCTTGATTATATGTGCACCGCCTAGGCAGCGTTGCGGCAGCGGTCAGAAACGGGAAGTGGAAGGCCGTCTTTGGGACGAAACGGAAGGCGTTCCACCACCCAACGCAGCCCGGTCAATGGCCGAATTTGAGTGTCACAACGCCAGCAATGCAGCGCAAGCCAGTGGAAGGCAAAGCGGGAACACACCATAGGGTCAGCTGGCCATCGCCGCGATGGCGCAGAAGCCGTGTCTCGGCGGCGATGTCCGCCAGTGCGGTAGAAACGGCGCGATGATAGCGCATGCCTTCCGGGGTGAGCGCGGTGCCACCGTGACGATCTATCAAGGGCGTTCCGACAAGGGCTTCGAGCGCACGCAAATGCCGGCTGACTGCAGCGTGATCGATGCCGAGATGCTCGGCAGCGCGACGAGTGCCCCCCGTGCGCCCCACTGCATCAAACGCCCGCAGCATCGCCATGGGCGGCAACGCCTCGGCGATATCCTTGTCCTTTCCCGACGCCTCACGCTCGGTCAACCTGCAGCTCCCTCCAGACCGGCAATAGCCGCTCCCGCCAAGACGCCAACCCCAAAAGGTGCCGGACTGTTGTGTCGCACGCCCAACCTAGCATTACAGTTGCGTTTTTGATCATGTTCTGAATCAATGGGTGACCATGACGAGGGAGGTCGTGGTGACGGGGGC